>JBBQWN010000012.1:0-79065 GCA_038210595.1 Sphingomonadales bacterium
CTTGGCGTCGCGGGCGCTGACGGTGCCGGCAGCGTCGACGGTGACGATGAGGTTTTCGACCATCTCCGCCAGGTCCTCGGCCTCGTGCCCGGTCTGCACCATCACCGCGGCCACCGGCAGCCGCGCCGCGTCCTGGTCGAGCCGCGCACTCAGCACGCTGTCGAGTTGCGGGAACGCCTGCGGGGCCAGCCAGCGCTCGCCGTCATCGGCCTCGAGCAGCGAGCGGATGACCGCGAGAGGCAGGAACCGCTCCTCCTGCAGCCGCTTGATGGCGCGCAGCCGGGCGACATGGTCGTCGGAATAGGAGGCGGAGTTGCGCGATGCGCGATCAGGCTCGGGCAGCAGCCCCTCGCGGATGTAGAAGCGGATCGTCTCCCGCCCGACACCGGTTTTCGCTTCGAGTTCGCGCATCCGCAACGGGGCAGACTCCTGAGTACGACTCGGAGACTAACACGGAGTGCGGAGTGCGGCTACGCGAAAATGCGCGCTCAGTCGGGCGGGTTATGCTTGCGAACGAAATCGACAGTGGCCTTCAGCATGGCAAGCCGCGTCGCGCTCTTCGACAACCAGTGATCCTCGCCGGGCAGCGTGACGAGTTCGACCGGCTTCCCCGCCTTCGCCAGGCGGCTTCGCATCATTTCACTCTGGGCGAACGGCACGACGGTGTCGCCGGTGCCGTGGATCAGCAGCACGGGTGCATCCGCCTCCGCAGCGTGCGCCGCGGGCGAAAGCGTTGCGAGCGGCGCGGTGCCGAGCTTTGTTTTCCACTCCCGGGCGATGGCGAGCTGTTCCTCGTTCTCCTTCTTCTGCAGGGAGATGAAGCTGGTCAGATCACTGACCGGTGCGACCGCCACGGCGCAGCGGTAGAGGCCGTGCTGGAGCGTCACCCCGGCAAGCGCCGCATAGCCGCCATAGCTCGCGCCGACGATGCAGGCGCGTTTCGGATCGACGATGCCCTGGCCCGCCAGCGCTTTGACCCCGTCGGCGATGTCGCCGAGCATCTTGCCGCCCCACTCGCCCTCGCCCGCCTTCAGCAGCGCCCTGCCATAGCCTGTCGAACCGCGGAAATTCGGCTGGAACACCGCATAGCCCTGCACCGCGAGCGCCTGTGCCCACCAGTCGAACACCGGATAGTCGCGCGCCGCCGGACCACCGTGCGGCAAGACGATGACGGGCAGACTCCGCTCGGCACGCCCGGGCGGGCTGGTCAAAACCCCGCTCAGCTTTGTGCCGTCGGCGGCGGTCCAGCTGACCATCCGGACCGGTGCGATGTCGGCGAGCGGAATTGCAGCGTAGGCAAAGCCCACCGGCTTGGCGGCACCGGTCTTGATATCGACGAACCACCAGCTGCCGGCGTCGCCCGAGCCTGTGGTCTGGACCATCACCTGATCGAAACTGTCGCTGGCGCCGACGAAGGCAACGTCCAGGCCGGTGAATGCCTTGCGGATGCCGCGCATCGCCTTTTCCCGGCGCGGATCAAGGAAATGGGTCTGCGGGTGATCCGCCTCGGTGACATAGCCGATCACCGAGCGGTCGCGCGGATCGAGCACGAGCTGATCCGCGCCGGTGCCGGCGTACAGCGGCTCGGGGGCTGCGGCACCCGCGATGAAACAGCAGCTGTCGCCGCCGCCGTCGTCGCGGAACGTAACGATGCCCGCGGACGACAATCCAGCCAGCGCGACTGTCACCGGCGCACCCCCGCGCGCGATTTCGGCACCGGTTGCCCCGCGCACGCTCCAGCGGCCGGAAACCTCGTTCTTCTCGAGCGTGGCCGCGACCTGGCCGTCGCCGTCGACCAGCCAGTCGCGCCGGGCGATCCCTTCGCCGTGCCTCGCCACGATGCGCGAGGCACCGCTGGCGATGTCGACCTGATAAAGGTCGGGTCGGTTGCCGTCCCAGGCCACGGTCGCGATATCGATGCCGCGCGCCAGCGTGACCGCGCTGAAATAACCGAAGCTGTGCCCATCCTTGCGAACGGTGCCGAAGAAGTCCTGGACACCGCCGAAGATACGGCTTTGCGCCAGGACCGGCAGCATCGACCGGCGCTTGACGTCGACGATGATCGCGCCGGTCATCTCGGTCTGGTCCTGGACGAAGTCCGCCCCCAGCTTCACGGTCGAACGCAGCCACAGGATGACATGGTCATCGTCGGCAAAGGCGATGCTGGCGACCTTGTGGTTCCCGATGGCGGTCACCAGCAGCGGCGTCGCGTCCGCGGTGAGCACGATCAAATCCAGCACGCCGTCGACGTTGCCGACCACGGCATAGCGTTCGCCCGAAGGCGCGATGGCGGCGAACTGGCAACCCGGCAGCTGGCCGTAGACCTCGAGCGGCGGCGCGGCTGTGGCTCTCACGGCGGCCAACAGCAACAGCGCCGCGAGCCCGTATCTGTTGATCACCCGGCGTCTCCCCTCTGCAGTTTGTGCCGCGGGGCCAGCCACTTCACAAGGCCGACATTTACACGCGCGTGCCGCGACCGCATGTTCTGTCCCGGGTTTGCGTACGAGGGGGACGAGCATGCGGATATCGATCTTGATGGCGGCGCTGCTTTCGGCGGTGCCGGCGATCGCGCAGGACGGTGCCAGCGAGATCATCGTCACCGCCGCGCGCAAGGAGAGCGACGGGTATGATGAACGCATCCCGGCAGTCGGCCTGAAGCGCGCCGCCGATTTCGCAATTCAGGAAGTCACCATCGTTGGCGACACCCGCGACCGCGACAAGCGACAGGCCGAGATCTACGCGATGGTGAAAAATGCCGTCGAGCTTGCAGCCAAGCGCGGCGACATCGCGCTGGCAACGGGCGAAATGATCGTGGAGCCGCTGACCGTTGCCAATTACCGTAATCTCAAGTTGGTCAGTGACGGTCGGCCGGACACGGACCGTACGAGCTTCCTGGTCAAGTCGCGGCTGTCCGGCGGGACCGACGCCAAAGCGGCGCTCGAGCATATCAACGCCTTCATCAAGGCGGTCCCGACGGTTGGACGGGCAGAGATGCGCCACACCGACGACCTCACCCTGTCGGTCGTCAATCCGGATCAATATAGGGCGCAGATCATCGATCTTGTCGCGGCCGACGCCCGGGTGACGAGTGCCAGGCTCGGCAACGACTATGGCGTCGAAGCCAAGGGACTCGACAGACCGGTCGAGTGGTCACGAGCCAGTTTGACCGACGTGTTTCTGTATGTGCCCTACAGTTATGTCGTCGTCCCCAAGGCTAGGTAGCTACATTAAAAAGCCCCCACGCCGGGTGGCGTGGGGGCTATTCATTTCAGCGGCAGGCGAAGCCTAGGCCGCCTTTTCCTTGACCGGCACGCGGACCGGCTCCTTGAGGCCGTGGACGACGTCCTTGTCGACGACGACCTCCTCGACATTCTCGAGACCGGGCAGGTCGAACATCGTATCGAGCAGGATCGATTCCATGATCGAGCGCAGCCCGCGGGCACCGGTCCTGCGCTCGATGGCGCGCTTGGCGATGGCCGCGAGCGCGTCATGCTCGAAGGACAGCTTGACGCCCTCCATCTCGAACAGGCGCGCATATTGCTTCGACAGCGCGTTCTTCGGCTCGGTCAGGATCTTGATCAGCGCGGTCTCGTCGAGATCTTCCAGCGTCGCGATGACGGGGAGACGCCCGATGAACTCCGGGATCAGGCCGAACTTGAGCAAATCCTCGGGCTCGCACTGGCGCAGCATCGCGCCGGTACGGCGCTCGTCCGGGCCGGCGACGTGGGCGCCGAACCCGATCGACTTGCCCTGCAGGCGGTCGCCGATGATCTTTTCCAGGCCGTTGAAAGCACCGCCGCAGATGAACAGGATGTTCGTCGTATCGACCTGCAGGAACTCCTGCTGCGGATGCTTGCGCCCGCCCTGCGGCGGCACGGAGGCCGTGGTGCCCTCCATGATCTTCAGCAGCGCCTGCTGCACGCCCTCGCCTGACACGTCGCGGGTGATCGACGGGTTCTCCGCCTTGCGGCTGATCTTGTCGATCTCGTCGATGTAGACGATACCGCGCTGCGCCCGCTCGACGTTATAGTCGGACGCCTGCAGCAGCTTCAGGATGATGTTCTCGACATCCTCGCCGACATAGCCGGCCTCGGTCAGCGTCGTCGCGTCCGCCATCGTGAACGGCACGTCGAGCAGGCGCGCCATCGTCTGGGCGAGCAAAGTCTTGCCGCAGCCAGTCGGGCCGACCAACAGGATGTTCGACTTCGCGAGCTCGACCTCGGCACCCTTGGCCCCGTGGTTCAGCCGCTTGTAGTGGTTGTGGACCGCCACCGACAGGACGCGCTTGGCGTGGTTCTGCCCGATGACATAGTCGTCGAGGTGTTTGCAGATCTCGCGCGGGGTCGGCACGCCGTCCTTGGTTTTCACCAGAGCGGTCTTGGTTTCCTCGCGGATGATGTCGTTGCACAGCTCGACGCACTCGTCGCAGATGAACACGGTCGGGCCGGCGATGAGCTTGCGCACCTCGTGCTGGCTCTTCCCGCAGAAGCTGCAGTAGAGCGTGTTCTTCGAGTCGCCGCTGCCGCCACTCAGCTTGGTCATGGGCTTCCTCTCCGGCCGGCTAGCACTCTAGCGGCCTTTCACCACGCGGCAAGCGTGCGCTCGCCGGCGTGACAATAATATGAACCAGCGCGTCATGGGTTAACGCGCGCGCCGGAGATTGCTTGATCGCAGTCAGGCGGCCCGCAACGTCGCCGCCTCGGCATCGGTCGGCATCGGCCGCTTGTCGGTGACCTCGTCGACCAGTCCGAACGCCTTGGCCTCGTCCGCGCTCATGTACTTGTCGCGGTCCATGGCGCGCTCGATGGTGTCGAGCTCCTGGCCGGTATGCTTGACGTAGAGCTCGTTCAGCGCGTGCCGGACGCGGATGATCTCGCGCGCCTGGATCTCGATGTCGGACGCCATGCCCTGCGTGCCGCCCGACGGCTGGTGGATCATGATGCGGGCATTCTTCAATGCCGAGCGCATGCCCGGCTCGCCGGCGGCGAGCAGGAAGCTGCCCATCGACGCCGCCTGGCCGACGCACACGGTGGCGACCTTGGGGCGGATGTACTGCATGGTGTCATAGATCGCCATGCCGGCCGTGATCACCCCGCCCGGCGAGTTGATGTACATGAAGATGTCCTTCTTCGGATTCTCCGACTCGAGGAACAGCAGCTGGGCGACGATCAGCGAGGCCATGCCGTCCTCGACCTGACCGGTGACGAAGACGATGCGCTCGCGCAGCAGGCGCGAAAAAATGTCGAACGACCGCTCGCCGCGGTTCGACTGCTCGATGACCATCGGGACGAGCATGTTGGTGGGGTCAGATTGAAAGGGCATGTGGGCTCCGGAAAGTTCGGGCGGCTGGCGACCTCGCTAACATCGGCGCGAACGGCCTGCCGTTCAAGCCCCGGCATCCCCGGTCAGGGCTTCGGCCCGACATCGTTCCGTTCGACGACGCACCGGGTGCACTCCTTGACGTTGACACTGACCCGCCAGCGCGCGCCGGGCAGCGTCCGGGTCTTGTTGCCGACGATCCGGCTGTCGCGTCCCGCGACCAGGGCGACGCCATGCGGATAGGTGCCGTGAACCGTGTTGTTCTCGATCGTGATACGGTCGAAGCCGCCGTCGTCGACGCCGTTGCGGACATGGTTGAAGCCCGAAAAGCCCTGCATCTCACCGGTTGCGGTGTTGCCCCGGATGACGATGTCGCTGGTCGGCGGCGCGTCGGGACGGCTCCACATCTGGATACAGTCCGGGTGATCGCCGGGGCGCGGCGCAAAGTCGGTGCAGGTGCTGTTGGTGACGGTGATGCGGCGCGACAGCGCGATGTCGATGCCGTCGGTCTTCAGGCGGGTGAGCGTCGCCCGGTCGACGGTGACATCGCTCGACTGGGCGATCGTCATGCCGCGCACCGCATCGGCGAAGATCGTCCCGGAAAACCCGACGTCGCTGCTCGCCGCGACGAGCGCGGCATAGCCGAGCGGGCCGAGCTTGAACGTGTTGTCGGGGTCGCTGCCAAGGGCTGGGCCAAGTTCGCCGCCGATGACCCTGATCCCGCTCGATTTGCGGATAACCAGCCGGAAGCGCGCCTTGCCAGCATCGAGCGTCAGCGGCGGCGAGAAGGCGCGGTTCACGATCGTCACCGGCTCATAGCTGCCCGGCGCCATCACGATACGGTCGCCGGGGCGTGCGGCCGCCAGTTGCGCCGGCATCGTCGCGGGCGTTGCCGCGATCACGGCCAGGCCAAGCGCGGTCAGGATCATGCAGACACTCTCCGTTAGTCCGGCTCGCCTAGCACGGCGTCGTGGCACCGGCCATGCCACGCCGCCGATTGACGCTGTCTGACCCAAACCCTAGGTCGGCGGCATTGCGCCGAAAGGATCGACATGACCCGCGCCTCGCTGGCGGATGCGCGCGCCCCCGCCTCGCTGTCGACATGGTTCCGGACCCGCCGGGACGGCCCGCTGCGCGCGTTGATCCTGGAATGCCGGGCTGCGGTCGCGGGCCCGTTCCGCATCATCGACCTCGGCGGCACCGCCGACTATTGGCGGCGGGTCGGCTTCGACTGGCTCGAAGCCAATGACATCGACATCACCTGCGTCAACCACATCGCCACCGAGTTCGGCGCGTCGGAGCGCGAGGCCGTGCGGCTGCGCTGCATCGTCGCCGACGCCACCGCGATGACCGGACACGCGGATATGAGCTTTGATTTCGTCCACTCGAACAGCGTCATCGAACACGTCGGGCGCTGGCCACAGATGCGGGCGTTCGCGAACGAGGTGCGGCGGCTCGCCCCTGCCTACTACGTCCAGACACCGTATTTCTGGTTCGCGTTCGACCCGCACTTCCACCGGATGCCATTCTACCACTGGCTACCCGAGTCGCTTCGCCTGAAGCTGCTGCGGCGCTTCCAGCTCGGCTGGTCCCCGGCGCAGCCCGACGTCGACCGGGCGATGAGCCTGGTCCTGTCGAACGTACTGCTCGACGCGGCCCAGTTCCGGGCGCTGTTCCCGGACGCCGAGCACCGCTTCGAGCGGATCGCGCTGCTGCCGAAGTCGCTGATCGCGGTCCGGCGGGGCTGAGCCTCAGCCCTCCGCCGGCTTCTTCGGCGCGCGCTTGGCCTTGGGCTTGGGCGCGTCCTCGGCAACGGCCTCGACCGGAGCGGCGGTCGCCTCGCCGAGATCGGGCTCGGCCACCACGGCTGCCTTGGGCTTCTTCGCCTTCGCCGCCTTGGCGGGCTTCGCCTCGTCGCCGTGGTCATGGCCGCAGCCCGGACCGTGGACGTGGCCGGACGGCGATTCGTCGTCGCTCTCGATCTCGGCAGTCAGCGTCTCGCGGTCGACCTTGCGCTCGGTGACCTCGGCCTTGCCGATCAGATAGTCGACGACCTTGTCCTCATACAGCGGCGCGCGCAGCTGGGCTGCCGCCATCGCGTTTTCCTGGAAGTACTTGATGACCTGGTCGCGCTCCTTGGGATAGCGGCTCGCCTCCTGCGCGATCAGGCGGTTCATCTCGGCGGCGGTGACGGCGACGCCGCCCTGCTGGCCGATTTCCGACAGCAGCAGGCCGAGGCGCACGCGGCGCTCGGCGATGCGGCGATACTCGGGCTTCTCGGCTTCGAGACTCGCGAGCGCCGCGGCGGGATCGGCCTCGTGGCTGGTTTCATGCTCCAGCTGCTGCCAGATCTGCTCGAATTCGGCATCGACCATCGACTGCGGCACGGCGAAATCATGCGCCGCGGCCAGCGTGTCGAGCAGCTTGCGCTTCATGTGGGTGCGGGTCAGCTGGCCGAGCTCGCTGGCCAGCTGGTCCTTCAGGATTTCCTTCAGCCCGTCGAGGCTGTCGAGGCCGAGCGACTTGGCGAACTCGTCGTCGAGCGCGGCCTCCTTGGGAGTCTGCACCTCGTTGACGGTGACCGCGAACTCGGCCGGCTTACCCGTCAGGTAGGCGACGTTGTAGTCGTCGGGGAAAGTCACCTTGACCGTACGCTGATCGTTCGCCTTGGCGCCGATCAGCTGGTCCTCGAAGCCGGGGATGAGCTGGCCGGAACCGAGCTCGACGCGCATGCCCTCGCCCTTGCCGCCATCGAACGGCACGCCGTCGACGGTGCCGAGGAAATCGATCAGCACCGCGTCGCCGGTCTTCGCCTTGGTCTTGGCGGGGGCGGGCTCGAAGCTCTTCTGCTGGTCCGACAGGCGCTTCAGCGCGGCATCGAGGTCGGCGTCGGTCGGCTCGACGACCAGCTTCTCCAGCTTCAGGCCGTCGACGTTGGGCGCCGCGATGGTCGGCAGCACCTCGACCGCGACCTTGAAGTCGACGTCGGCACCGTCGGTGTCCTCGCCGGCAAGATCGACCGTCGGCTGCATCGCCGGGCGCAGGTTATGCTCGCTCAGCAACTGCTGGACGCCCTCGTTGACGACCGCCTGCAGCGCTTCGCCGCGCAGCGCCGGGCCGTGCATCTTCTTGACCAGGTTGAGCGGCACCTTGCCGGGGCGGAAGCCGGGCATGCGCACCTGCTTCGCCACCTCGACGGCGCGGGCATCGACCTTGGCGGCGACCGCGGCAGCGGGCACGTGCACGCTGTACTCGCGCCTCAGGCCCTCGTTCAAAGTCTCGGCAATACGCATTTCGGTCTCGTTCTCTTTGGCCTGGGCGGTGGTGCGGGCGAAGGGACTCGAACCCCCACGTCTTTCGACAACAGGACCTAAACCTGCCGCGTCTACCAGTTCCGCCACGCCCGCATGGGTGAAGGGGCGCGTCTAGCCAAGCCAGCGTCCAAGGGCAAGGCGCGCCGACTCAATGAAGCCACAGCCGGATCACGAACCCGACCGCGGCGACGCTCAGCACGCCCGCCGCCCACAGGCCGACGAACCACGCCAGCCGCCGCGCCACCCTAGTGATATCCCTCGTGGCCGACCTTGCCGCGGAACACCCAATAGGCATAGCCGGTATAGGCGAGGATGATCGGCACCATGATCCCGGCCCCGACCAGCATGAACATCTGGCTCTTGGCGGGTGCCGCCGCCTGCCAGATCGTGATCTGGCCGGGAATCAGGTACGGGAACATGCTGACCCCCAGCCCGATGAAGCTGAGCAGGAACAGCGCCAGCGCGAACAGGAACGGCGCCAGTTCGGCACGCCGGCCGAGTGCGCGGAAGAAGCCAAGCGCCGCCGCTGCCGCCAGCACCGGGATCGGCGACAGGACATAGATATTCGGGACCGCGAACCAGCGCTTGTAGTAGGCGCCCTCCAGGAACGGCGTCGCCAGGCTGACCGCCAGCACCGCGACCGACGTCGCGATGCCGAACCAGTGCGCCAGCACATAGGCGCGGCGCTGCAGATCGCCCTCGGTCCGGTAAATCAGCCAGCACGCGCCGAGCAGCGCATAGCCGACCACCACCGAGACCCCGCACAGCACGCTGAACGGCGACAGCCATTCCCACCACAGCCCCGAATAGCTGCGCCCCGTGACCGACACGCCCTGCAGGATCGCGCCGAGGATCACCCCTTGCGAAAACGCGGCAACCACCGATCCGGCGAAAAAGGCGAAGTCCCAGATCGGCTGGCGGATGGTGCGCCAGCGGAATTCGAACGCGACGCCGCGGAAGACGAGGCCGAGCAGCATCGCGATCACCGGCACGTAGATCGCCGGCATGATGATCGCATAGGCGAGCGGAAACGCCGCCAGCAGCCCGCCGCCGCCGAGCACCAGCCAGGTCTCGTTGCCGTCCCACACTGGGGCGACGGAGTTCATCGTCGCGTCGCGGTGCTGGCCGCGGTCGAGCAGCGGGAAGATGATGCCGAGCCCCAGGTCGAAGCCGTCCATGACGACATAGGCGAACACCGCGAACGCCAGGATGCCGGCCCAGATCACGGTCAGGTCGAAGCTGAAATCCATGCCCTATTCCGCCGGGTTCAGGGCGGCGTCGGGGCGGTGCCCGGCGGCGGGGGTGATGCCCGCGGCGCGGTGCGGGCCGCCCTCGACGATGCCGGTTTCTCCGGGATGGGGCGCCTCCCCCATCAGCCGCAGGATGAACCAGGTGCCGACCCCGAAGGCGGCGAAATAGACCAGGATGAAGGCGAGCAGTGATGCCGCGACCGCCGGCGCACTGACCGGTGACAGCGAATCGGCGGTCCGCAGCAGGCCGTAGACCGTGTACGGCTGCCGCCCGCTCTCGGTCGTCGCCCAGCCGCACAGCACCGCGACAAAGCCCGACGGCCCCATCACCACCGCCGCCCGGTGCAGCCACGGCCAGTCGTAGAGCCGCCCGCGCACCCGGGCGAGCAGGCTCCACACCCCGAGCGCCAGCATCGCCAGGCCGATGGCGACCATGATCCGGAAGGTCCAGAAAACGATCCGCACCGGCGGCCAGTCCTTCTTGGGGAAGGCGTCCAGCCCGGCCAGTGGCGCATTCTGGTCATGCTCCAGGATCAGCGAGCCGAGCTTCGGGATCTCGACCGCGTGGCGCATCACCCCGGCCTGGTCATCGGGAATACCGAACAATGTCAGCGGCGCGCCGTCCTTGTAGGAGCGGTAATTGCCCTCCATCGCCGCCACCTTGGCGGGCTGATACTTCAGCGTGTTGAGGCCGTGTTCGTCGCCGGCGAGGATTTGCAGCGGCGCGACCAGCGCCGCCATCCACATCGCCATCGAGAACATGATCCGGGCGCCCTCGGTGCGATGCCCCGGCTCGCGGCGCCCCTTCAGCAGATGCCACGCCCCGACGCCGCCGACGACCAGTGCGGTGGTCAGATAGGCCCCCAGCACGGTGTGGACGAGACGGAACGGCATCGACGGGTTGAAGATCACGGTCAGCCAGTCGAGCGGGACGAACTGCCCCTGCGCATTGATGCCATGCCCCTGCGGCGTGTGCATCCAGCTGTTGACCACGATAATCCAGAACGCCGAGATCGCGGTGCCGATGGCGACCATCAGCGTCGCGGTGAAATGCAGCCCCTTGCCGACCCGGTCCATGCCGAACAGCATGACGCCCAGGAAACCCGCCTCCAGGAAGAACGCGGTCAGCACCTCATAGGCCATCAGGGGGCCGATCACCGGCCCCGCCTTGTCGGCGAACTGCGCCCAGTTGGTGCCGAATTGATAGGCCATGACGATGCCCGACACGACGCCCATGGCGAAGGTGATGGCAAAGATCTTCAGCCAGTATTTGAACAGGTCGTGATAGACGCCGCGTCCCGTCACCAGCCACAGCCCCTCGAGCACCGCCAGGTAGGACGCCAGGCCGATCGAGAACGCCGGGAAGATGAAATGGAACGACACCGTGAAGGCGAACTGCGCCCGGGCGAGGTCGAGCGCGGTGATCCCGTCCATCATGCGTGGCCCTTAGCACGAGAGTACCCGCTCGCGCGCCCTGTCATTTGTCGCCTCGCGCCGGTTCGTGCATCAAGCCGCCATGTCGATCGACCTCGAAATCGCCCGCGCCGCAACGCTGTTGCCCATCGCCGAGGTCGCCGCGCGCGCCGGCATTCCCGAGGCGGCGCTCGAACCCTATGGCCGGCACATCGCCAAGCTGACGCGGCCGTTCGTCGAAGGACTGGCGGGGGCCGCGCCCGGCAAGCTGATCCTGGTCACCGCGATCAGTCCGACGCCGGCCGGCGAAGGCAAGACCACCACCACCATCGGCCTCGGTGATGCGCTCAACCGCATCGGGCGGCGCACGGTGATCGCGCTGCGCGAGCCGTCGCTCGGCCCGGTGTTCGGCCGCAAGGGCGGCGCGACCGGCGGCGGCCATGCCCAGGTCGTGCCGATGGAGAAGATCAACCTCCACTTCACCGGCGATTTCCACGCCATCGGCGCGGCACACAACCTGCTCGCGGCACTGGTCGACAATGCGATGTACTGGCGCACCGTCGACATCGACCCGCGCAAGGTGACGTGGCGGCGGGTGGTCGACATGAACGACCGGGCGCTGCGCCAGATCACGCTGGCGCTCGGCGACGGTCGCAACGGCTATGTCCGCGAAGGCGGCTTCGACATCACCGTCGCCAGCGAGGTGATGGCGATCTTCTGCCTGGCGGACGGCCCGGCCGACCTGATCGACCGGCTGGCACGGATCGTCGTCGGACGCACGGCGACGGGCGCGCCGGTGACCGCGGCGGCGTTCGGCGCGCCGGGAGCGATGGCGGCGCTGCTCGCCGATGCCCTGCAGCCCAATCTCGTCCAGACGCTGGGCGGCTCGCCGGCGCTGGTCCACGGCGGGCCGTTCGCCAATATCGCGCACGGCTGCAATTCGGTGATCGCGACACGCGCCGCGCTGGCGCTGGGCGAGTTCTGCGTCACCGAAGCGGGCTTCGGCGCCGATCTCGGCGCGGAGAAGTTCCTCGACATCAAGTGCCGGGCGACCGGCCTTGCGCCCGCAGCGGCCGTCGTGGTGGCAACGGTGCGGGCGCTGAAGATGCACGGCGGCGTCGCCAGGGACGCGCTCGGCCCCGAGGATGTCGGCGCGCTGGAACGCGGCTTCGCCAACCTGGCGCGCCACGTCGACAACCTGCGCGGCTTCGGGTTGCCGGTGGTGGTCGCGGTCAATGCCTTCGCGGGCGACACCGCGGCGGAGCAGGCGCGGCTGCTCGACCTGTGCGCCGGCATCGGCATCGACGCGCATCTGTGCACCCACTGGGCCGACGGCGGCGCGGGGGCGGAGGGGCTGGCGCACGCGGTCGCGGCGCTCGCCGATGCCAACCCGGCACCCGCGGTCGACCTGCTCTATCCCGACGACTTGCCGCTCGCCGACAAGATCCGCACCGTCGCGCGCCGCATCTACCGCGCCGCCGATGTGGCGTTCGGCGCGCATGTCGAGCGCGACCTCGCCCGCTTCGAGGCGGAGGGTGCGGGCCGCTTCCCGGTGTGCATGGCCAAGACGCCCTATTCGTTCAGCGCCGACGAGGCCGCGCTGGGCGCGCCCGAGGGCTTCGTGCTGCCGGTCGAGGCGGTGCGGCTGTCGGCGGGCGCGGGCTTCGTGGTGGCGCTGTGCGGTGCGGTCAACACCATGCCCGGCCTGCCGCGCGTGCCGGCCGCCGCGCATATCACGCTCGGGCTCGATGGCCGGATCGAGGGGCTGTCATGAGGGCGCTGCTGCTCGCGGCGCTGCTCGCCGCGACGCCGGCCCTGGCAGGCGACCTGCGCGACCTCTGCCCCGACCGGCCGGGCCTCGATACGCCGCCGTGCATCGTCGACAAGGGCCATGTCCTGGTCGAGGCCGGGCTGGGCGACTGGCAACACGACCGCACCGCGACGACCGTCACCGACACGGTCACCGCCGGCGACCTGCTGGCCCGGGTCGGAGTCACCGACCATCTCGAGCTGTTCGCCGGGTGGACCGCTTATGGCCACGAGCGCGTCCGCGACCGCCCGTCGGGGACGATCCGCCGCCGCCACGGCACCGGCGACGTGACGCTCGGCTTCAAGCAGTCGCTGCTCAACCCGGGCGGCGACGGGGCCAGCATCGCCGTGCAGGGCTTCGTCACCGCACCGACCGGCACCAGCGGCTTCGGCGCCGGCGGCTGGACCGAGGGTATCCTGGTACCGCTCCGGTTCGCCCTCCCCGCCGGCTTCACCCTGGCCCTGACCCCGGAGGCCGAACGATCAGCAAATACACAACGTCGCGGTCATCACGCGCAATGGACGATGGTCGGCGGCATCGGTCACGACCTCGGCCAGGTCAGCGCGCAGGTCGAGCTGCTGGTCAGCCGCGACGACGACCCCGGCGCCCGCACGACGCAAGCGCTCGCCGGCCTCAACCTGTCGTGGCAACCGGCCGACAGCCTGCAGCTCGATGCCGAGGTCGATGCCGGTCTGAACCGCGACGCACCCGACGTCCGAATCGCGCTCGGCCTGTCCCGGCGCTTCTGACGCCCTTGACCGCGGGGTTGCGAAGCGCCAACGCTAACGCCTTGAGGATTGGTGCGGCGAGCGGGAACCCGCGGTCGTGCCCGCGAGGGGAAGACATAGTGGCGAACTGGCGGATCAAGTCGCTCGACGCGATTCTGGCAACGGCGGAAAAGAAATCCCTGCACCGCAGCCTCGGCGCGTTCCAGCTGACTATGCTCGGCATCGGCGGCATCATTGGCACTGGCATCTTCGTGCTGACCGCCGAAGCCGCACAAGTCGCGGGGCCGGGAATGTTGCTCAGTTTCGTGCTGTCGGCGATCGTCTGCGGACTGGCGGCGTTGTGCTACGCCGAACTGGCCTCGATGGTCCCGGTCGCGGGCTCTGCCTATACCTACAGCTATGCGACGTTTGGCGAGATCCTCGCTTGGGTCGTCGGCTGGGCATTGGTGCTCGAATATGCCGTCGCCGCCTCCGCCGTTGCCGTCGGCTGGTCGGGCTATGCGGTCGGCGTTCTGGAGAACCTCGTCGGCGTCCATGTTCCCAGCATCATCGCCAATGGCGACGGCGTCATCGCACGCATGACCCTGCTGTTTTACCCGATGACCCCCGAGCTGCAGGTCGCGCTCGACACCGGCGGCCTCATCAACCTGCCCGCGGTCATCATCTCGTTGGCGGTGACGGCCTTGCTGGTTGTCGGCACCAAGGAGAGCGCCAGCGTCAATTCGGTGCTGGTGGTGGTCAAGATCCTCGCCCTGACCGCCTTCATCGCGCTCAGCGTGCCGGCGATCCAGAGCCAGAACTTCATTCCGTTCGCGCCGCTGGGCACCGGCGGTATCGTCAGCGCGGCGTCCATCATCTTCTTCGCGTTCGTTGGCTTCGACGCGGTGTCGACGGCGGCTGAGGAGACCAAGGACCCGCAACGGAACGTGCCGATCGGCCTGATCGGCAGTCTCGTAATCTGCACGATCTTTTACCTGCTGGTCGGTGCGGGCGCGATCGGCAGTTTCGGCGCCCAGCCGGTTATCGGCCCCGACGGCGCCGGCCTCGTCCCCGGCTCGCCGGCGCTTGTTGCCCAGTGCAACCTCGACGGCAATGTCCTTCTGGTCTGCTCCAAGGAGGCGCTGGCGCACGTACTGCGCTCGATCGGGCATCCCGCAATCGGCAACATGCTGGGCCTCGCCGCCGGCTTCGCGCTGCCGTCGGTCGTGTTGATGATGATGTACGCACAGACCCGAATCTTCTTCGTGATGTCGCGCGACGGCCTCCTGCCGACGTCGCTGTCAAAGGTCCACCCGCGCTTCAAGACGCCGCACGTCATCACGATCGTCACCGGCATCGGCGTCTCGATCGCGGCCGCCTTCTTCCCGGTCGGGGCGCTGGCCAGCGTGTCGAACGGCGGCACGCTGTGCGCGTTCTTCTTCGTCGCGCTGGCCATTATGGCGCTGCGCCGCTCCAACCCCGAGCGCAAGCGTGCCTTCCGCACCCCGGCGGTGTGGGTGGTGGCACCGCTTGCCGCCGCCGGCTGCGTGCTGCTGTTCCTGTTTCTGTCGATGACCGCCAAGTTGGTGTTTTTCGGCTGGGCGCTGGTCGGGCTCGTGTTCTATTTTCTCTACGGCCGAACCCGCTCCAATGTGGCGCGGGGCATCGTCGAGAGCCACGATCTCCCTGATTCGCCATCGGCAGCGGCCAAGGCCTGACGTCACCACGTGGGTGCTGCGGTCGTCGCGCTGGCAGTTTTTCACGGGGTTACCCGTGAGGCCCTGGGCTTTACCGCGACGGGCCTTGCGCTATCGAGCCTGGACAGCCTGATTGTCGATGCGGCCTTCTTCGGCCGCCTCCTCTGGCGGCGGCTCAGCGTCTATACGCGGCATCCCCGGGCGCGCGCCGACCGGCTGAACGGCCCCGGAGCTGCCTTCGCGATCATCGTGCCCGCCTGGGACGAGGCGGCGGTGATCGGCGCGATGCTGCGGCGGCTGACCGAGACTCTCGACTATCCGAACTATCATGTCTTCGTCGGCATCTATTCCAACGATGCCGCGACTCGGGCGACGGTCGCCGGGATCGGCGACCCGCGCATATCGCTCGTCACCTGCGTCCTCCCCGGGCCGACCACCAAGGCCGACTGCCTGAACCACTTGTGGCGCGCTGTCGTCGCTCATGAATGCACGGCCGGGTCATTCCAGGCGGTCGTGCTGCACGACGCCGAGGATGTCGTCGACCCCTACGAACTGCGCGTTTTCGACCATCTGATGCCGCGCCTGGCGATGGTCCAGCTGCCGGTCGAGCCGCTGATTGATCCGGACTCGCCGTGGATTGCCGGCCATTACCTCGACGAGTTCGCGGAGGCGCATGTCAAGGATGTCGTCGCCCGCGAAGGCCTAGGTGCCGCGGTGCCGAGCGCGGGGGTCGGCTGCGCCATCCGACGCGACGTGCTGGCACGCATCGCCGACGCCGCTGGCGGCCTGCCGTTCGACGCCGCCTGCCTGACCGAGGACTATGAGCTCGGGCTAAAGGTCAGGGCGCTGGGCGAAGCGACCGCGCTGGTCCGCATCGCCCGGCCCGGTGGCGGGGTTGTCGCGACGCGGGAGCACTTCCCCGGCGACCTGGCGGGTGCGCTGCGGCAGAAATCGCGCTGGCTGCTGGGCATCGCCCTCGGTGGCTGGGACCGGCTCGGTTGGCGCGGCGGGCTGCCCGACCGGCTGATGCTGCTGCGCGACCGTAAGGGCATTGCGGCGGCGCTGCTGACGGTTGCCGCCTATGTCGTCGCCGCGCTGGTGCTGATCGACCATGTACTGGCCGGGCTGCTTCCCGAAATGCAGCGGTTCGCGCCGCTGGTTGCACCGGACGGCTGGCTCGACTGGACGCTGCGCTTCACCACGGCGGCGCTGGTGTGGCGTCTTGTGATGCGCGCCGGCTGTACGGCGCACGTCTACGGCTGGGCGGAAGGTCTGAGCGCGCTGCCGCGTAGCGTTATGGCAAACTTTATTAACGCGGGCGCGGCATGGGGAGCGATGCGACGCTATATCGACATCAGGCGGGGGGCCGCAATCAGGTGGGACAAGACGGAGCATCGATTCCCGGCCGAATAAGGGTCGGGCCGCTGGGGTGCCTGGGACTGCTCGCCGTCGGTTCCGCCGGCTGGGCGGTCGGGCGGATTCCAGACCTTGCGACACGGGTGACGCGCGACGTCGCGGTCGCGGGCGGCGCGAGCGCGGTGCCGCCAACCGCCGCGCCGACCCCGCCGCAGCTGGTCGCTGCGCCCGCAGCACCGGCGCCGATCATCATCACGATGCCCGCGCCACCGCCGCCACAGGTCATCATCGTGCGCGACGGCCGGGCAACCGAAGGCGGCGGCCGTTGGGTGACGACGGCCAGCGAACCGGCGGAGTTGCGGTGGACCCTGCCGCAAAAGGACAACGCCGCATCGACACCGGCGGCAGCCGCCGACGCCCCTAAGCCGGAGCCGGTCGCGCAGCAGGCCACCACCGACCAGGCCGGATACACGCTCGCGGCGATGGCCTATGACGATCTCGCCCGCGGCGACCGGCGTGGGGCCGCGACGAAATTTGAAAGCGCGCTCGCGGTCGCGCCGGGCGCCGGCAACGCTGAGGCCTGGAAGCGCGAACTGAAGCGCCTCAAGAAGCGCTGGTCGGTGGAGGCGTACACCGTGCTGCGCGACGACGGCCCGGCCGGGCTGGCGACACGTCCGCTGCTCGGCGGCGGCCAGGCCGGGGCGCAGATCGCTTATACGCCGATGCCGCTGGCGCGCCGGCCGCTCTATGCCGTTGTCCGCACCACCACCGCGAACACCGGCGGGTTCAGCCGCACCAGCGGCGGCACGCCGACCTCCCAGGTTGCGGCGGGCCTCAAATGGCAGGTACTGCCGCAGCTGTCGGTGAGCGGGGAGCGGCTGTTCGCCCTCGACGACGGCAGCCGCGATGCGTGGACGGTGCGGCTGGCCGGCGGTGTCGCCCACCGCTTCGGCCGGGTGCTGGCCGATGGCTATGCCGAGGCCGGCGTGGTCGGGTTCGCGCACCCCGACTGGTATGCCGGCCTGCAGTCGCGTGCGGTCCTGCCGTTTAAATTCTGGCAGTGGCAGGTCGAGCCCGGCGTCGGCGTCTGGTCGGCCGTGCAGCACGGCGGCGCGACTGTCAGCCGGGTCGATCTCGGGCCGACCGTCGCCGTGACCTGGGACCGCTGGAAGGTCCGCGCCAGCGCCGACTACCGCCTCAAGGCCGCCGGCAACGCGCGGCCCGGCAGCGGCCCGGCAGTGACGATATCGAGTGCGTTTTAAGGCGGGGCTAGGTAAATTATAGGATTTGCTTGCGACCCGATTGACGCGACGCGGGAATTGTCTTTACGTCGTATGGTGGCCACGGGGCGGCCGCGAATCGGGGGATTTGAGATGCGTTCGGTCGTGCTTGCCGCAGCTTTGTGCTGCGCGGTTGCTCCTTGGACGGTTGCGTCCGCACAGCAGGCCCTTGTCGTCGGTGCGCCGGCCACGCCCATGCTCCGCGTCGGTACAGAAATTCCTGTCAAAACCCGCACCGAACTGACAACCGAACGCAAGGCGCTGCGCGCCGGGCAGCGGTTTGAGGTCGAGACAACTGAGCCGGTGATGCTCGGCGGGCAAGTCGTCATTCCGCTCGGCACAACCGGCGTCGGTGAAGTCACAAGTGTCAGCAACAAGGGCATGTGGGGCAAGTCGGGACATTTCGACGTGCAACTGCTCTATCTGCGCGTCGGGGACCGCCAGATCCGTCTGACGGGGAATGCTGATGACAAGGGCAAAGCCGGTGGCGCAGCGGCGGTCGCCGTATCGGCGATCATCTTCCTTCCGGCTGGGTTCTTCATGACGGGAACGAGCGCTCGCTTGCCGATCGGTACAGTGATCAAAGGCTTTCTGGCCGAAGATTTGCCCGTATCGTTCGCCGGCAGCACGGCACCTGTGCCGCTTGTCGTCGCGGCCCCGGCCGCACCGGCGGCGGCTGCACCGGTTCCGGTGACCGTCCCCGTCGCACAACCCGCCGGCGCTGAACTGGTTAAGGTCTCGGCCCCGAAATAGGCTTGGTCTACGGCGGGCAATACCGCATGTACGGGCCATGAGTGTCGCTGAACCCGCACGCTCGTCAGTGGCAGCAGTGTCGCGCTGCGCCTTCCAAGGCGTTTGGCATCGGACCAGACGTGGCAATACGGATCGAGTGGCACGGTGACCTGCTGACTGCCCGGCGCATCCCGACCGTTGCCGAGGAGGCCAAACGGCTCGTCGGTTTCCGGGCGAGCCCGCCGTACTGGCGCGCGGCGCGGCGCTGGCGACTGCGCCCTCTGGTCGTCTAAGTCTGTTAGTCCTTAGTTCGCGTCGCCCATGCGCAGTGCGGCGATGAAGGCTTCCTGCGGGATGTCGACATTGCCGTACTGGCGCATCCGCTTCTTGCCCTCCTTCTGTTTGTCGAGGAGCTTCTTCTTGCGGCTGATATCGCCACCATAGCATTTGGCGGTGACGTCCTTGCGCATCGCGGCGATGGTCTCGCGGGCGATGACCTTGCCGCCGATCGCCGCCTGCACCGGGATCTTGAACAGGTGGCGCGGGATCAGATCCTTCATCCGCTCGCACATGTGGCGGCCGCGCGCCTCGGCAGCGTCGCGGTGGACGATCATGCTGAGCGCGTCGACCACTTCGGCATTGACCATGATGGTCATCTTGACCAGATCGCCCTCGCGGTGGCCGATCTGGTGATAGTCGAAGCTGGCGTACCCACGGGAAATGCTCTTCAACCGGTCGTAAAAGTCGAACACCACCTCGTTCAGCGGCAGCTCGTAGACGATCTGGGCGCGGCCGCCGACGTAGGTCAGGTTCTTCTGGATGCCGCGGCGGTCCTGGCACAGCTTGAGTAGCGAGCCGAGATATTCGTCGGGCACGAAGATCGTCGCTTCGATCCACGGTTCCTCGATCAGCTCGATGGTCGAGGGGTCAGGCATGTCGGCGGGGTTGTGCAGCTCCTTCGAGGTGCCATCGCGGAGCAGCAATTTGTACACCACCGACGGGGCCGTGGTGATCAGGTCGAGGTCGTACTCGCGGGTCAGCCGCTCCTGGATGATCTCGAGGTGCAGCAGCCCGAGGAAGCCGCAGCGAAAGCCGAAGCCGAGCGCCGCGCTGCTCTCAGTCTCGAAACTGAACGAGGCGTCGTTGAGGCGCAGCTTGCCGAGGCTGTCGCGCAGCTTCTCGAAGTCGGTGGCGTCGGTGGGGAATAGCCCGCAGAACACTACCGGCTGCACGGTCTTGAAGCCCGGCAGCGCCTGCGCGGTCGGCTTCTTGGTATCGGTGATGGTGTCGCCGACGTTGGTCTGGGCGACCTCCTTGATCTGCGCGGTGATGAAGCCGATCTCGCCCGGCCCGAGCGCGTCGAGCTGCTCGATCTTGGGCCGGAAGCAGCCGACGCGGTCGACGAGGTGCTTCGTCCCCTGCGCCATGAAGGTGATCTCCTGGCCCTTGCGCAGGGAGCCGTCGATGACCCGCACCAGAATGACGACGCCGAGATAGGGGTCGTACCAGCTGTCGACGAGCATCGCCTTCAGCGGCGCGTCCGGATCGCCCTTCGGCGGCGGGATCAGCGCGACGATGGCGTCGAGCACCGCCTCGATGCCGAGGCCAGACTTGGCAGATGCCAACACCGCATGCTCGGTCGAGATGCCGATGACATCCTCGATCTGCTGCTTGACCCGCGCCGGCTCGGCCGCTGGCAGGTCGACCTTGTTGATCACCGGGATGATCTCGTGGTCGTGCTCGATCGACTGGTAGACGTTGGCCAGCGTCTGCGCCTCCACCCCCTGCGCCGCGTCGACGACCAGCAGCGCGCCCTCGCAGGCGGCCAGCGACCGCGACACTTCGTAGGCGAAGTCGACGTGGCCGGGCGTGTCCATCAGGTTGAGGACATGGCCCTTATAGTCGAGCCGCACGGTCTGCGCCTTGATGGTGATGCCGCGCTCGCGCTCGATGTCCATGTTGTCGAGCACCTGCTCGCTCATCTCGCGCGCGCTGAGGCCCCCGGTGTGCTGGATGAGCCGGTCGGCGAGCGTCGACTTGCCGTGGTCGATATGGGCGATGATCGAGAAGTTCCGGATACGGTCGAGCGGTGCGGTCATCGTTCGGGCTGTAGCAGGCGCGGGCGAGAGGGGGAACAGACGCCGCCGATCAGGTCCGCCCCGTGCGCAGGATGATCGTCGTCGCCAGCGCCAGCAGCAGGATCGCGCTGGCCTCGAAGACGATGTTCTCGGGCGCCATGTTCTTGCCCTGCAGCACGATCAGCCGCGACAGCGCGGTGATGGCGATGAAGATCGGATAGACGAACGGCGAGCCGCGCCCGGAGTAGAAGGCGGCGATCATGCCGACCACCTCGGTATAGAGGAACATCAGCAGGATGTCGGCGAGGTTGACAGTCTGCGCCTCGATGACGCGCCACACTTCCGTGGCGGCGGCCGCCATCGTCATCAGGGCGATGACGACCAGCAGGCCGCGCTCGACGAGGCCGAAGCCGCGGTTCAGGACCGGGTCCGCAGTCGGTACGGCCGTGTCCGGGATATCCTCCGGTGCCATCGTTCAAGTTCCCCCTGCAGCGCTGCCGACGCGACCTTCTTAGAGCGGGTGCGGCCGGCGCGAAAGCGGGCGGTTGCCGCGCGCCCGGCCGCCCCTTCGCACTTGCGGAAGCGGCGCAGGCCACTAGCGTAGGCGGCGGGGCCAGATAGTCTGGCAGGGGTAGGGCATGGCGGCACGACGCCCGGACGGCCGCAAGATCCAGATCGTCGTCGTCGGCGGCGGCGCGGGCGGGCTGGAGCTGGTGACCAAGCTCGGTTCCCACTACGGCCGCCGCGACTTCGACATCATCCTGGTCGACCGCAACCCGACGCACATCTGGAAGCCGCTGCTGCACGAGGTCGCGGCGGGGTCGCTCGACGCCAACCTCGATGAGGTCGGCTACCGCGGCCACGCCTTCCGCTGGGGCTACCGCTATTTCGACGGCGCGTTCGAGGGCATCGACCGCGAGGCGCGGCAGATCGTCATCGCGCCGATCGCCGACGAGGACGGCCGCGAGGTCATCGGCCGCCACCGCATCCGCTACGACTATCTGGTGCTGGCGGTGGGTTCGGTGTCGAACGACTTCGGCACGCCGGGCGTCGCCGAGCACTGCGTCTCGCTGGACAGCCGCGCCGATGCCGACCGCTTCCGCCGCCGCCTGCTGAACCAGTGCCTGCGGGTATCGCGGACGATGACCGCCGATCCGCACGCCGATGCCATGGCGCGGGTCGCCATCGTCGGTGGCGGCGCGACGGGGGTCGAGCTGGCGGCGGAGCTGTATTCGGCGGCGCAGGCGCTGGGCTATTACGGCCTCGAGGTCTTCGACGAGAAGCGGCTGGCGGTGACCCTGATCGAGGCCGGGCCGCGCATCCTGCCGGCGCTGCCCGAGCGGCTGGCGGCGGCCGCGCAGGCCGAGCTGGAAGCGCTGGGCGTCCGGGTGCTGACCGGTACGCAGGTCACGGCCGTCAGCGCCGCGGCGATCGAGACCAAAAGCGGCGAGATGATCCCGGCCGACCTGAAAGTGTGGGCGGCCGGGGTCAAGGCACCCGGCTTCCTGCACGAGATCGCCGGGCTGGAGACGACGCGGTCGAACCAGCTGGTGGTGCTGCCGACGATGCAGACGACCCGCGATCCGCATATCTTCGCCATCGGCGACTGCGCCAGCTTCATCCCCGAGCCCGGCGGCCGCCCGATCCCGCCGCGGGCCCAGGCGGCGCACCAGATGGCCACCACCGCCTATCGCAACATCCGCGCGCTGATCGACGGCAGGCCGCTGCACCCCTTCGTCTACCAGGACCATGGCTCGCTGGTCAGCCTCGCGAAGTTCTCGACCGTCGGCAGCCTGATGGGCAATCTCGTCGGCGGCCGCATGGCGATCGAGGGCCGGCTGGCGCGGCTGGTCTATACCTCGCTGTACCGGATGCACCTGATCGCCATCCACGGCTGGCTGCGCGGCCTCGGGCTGCTGCTGGTCGGTCACGTCAACCAGGTGGTGCGGCCCAAGCTGAAGCTGCACTGACGCCCCTTGCGCGCCGCCGCCGCATCACCGAAACACGCCCCGTAACAAAGCGGAAGACCCCATGCTGCATGTCGCCATCGTCGGTTCCGGTCCGGCGGGCTTCTACACCGCCGAGGCGCTGCTGAAGGCGCTGCCCGGGGTGCAGGTCGACATTATCGACCGGCTGCCGACGCCCTATGGCCTGATCCGCGCCGGGGTGGCGCCCGACCACCAGTCGATCAAGGCGGTCGACAAGCGCTATGCGACGACCGCGCAGCTGCCCGGCGTCCGCTTCGTCGGCCATGTCGACATCGGCAAGGACGTCAGCATGGACGAGTTGCGCGGCCTGTATGATGCGGTGGTGCTGGCCACCGGCGCGCCGCTCGACCGGCCGCTCGGCGTGCCGGGCGAGGACCTGCCCGGCGTCATCGGCTCGGCGGCGTTCGTCGGCTGGTACAACGGCCACCCGGACTTCGCCGACCTCGACGTGCCGCTGGAGCATGCCGGCGCCTGCGTCGTCGGCAACGGCAATGTCGCCATCGACGTGGCGCGCATCCTCGCCAAGACGCCGGACGAGCTGGCGGCCAGCGACATCACCCGCCACACCCGCGACGCGCTCGACCACAGCCGCATCGAGCGCATCCACCTGATCGGCCGGCGCGGGCCGTACCAGGCGAGCTTCACCCCCAAGGAGATGGGCGAGCTGGGCCATCTGGCGCGGGCCCAACCCTATGTCGATCCGGGCCACCTGCCCGCGCTTGACGGCGACGCAGCGCTGGAGCCGGGGCTGCGCAAGACGGTCACCCACCTGCGGACGTTCGCGGCGACCCCGCCACATGACAAGCCGCTCGCCATCCGCTTCGATTTCCTGACGCGGCCGGTGTCGGTGGAAGCGGTTGACGGTCACCTTCGCCTGACCGTCGAGACGACGCGGCTCGACGGCGACATGGCGGTCGGCACGGGCGAGTTCCGCACCATCGACTGCGGGCTGATCGTTACCTGCATCGGCTACCGCACCAGCCCGATCCCCGGCGTCCCGTTCGACGAGAGCGCCGGGCGCTTCCCGAACACCGACGGGCGCATTGCCGAGAGCCTGTACGCCACCGGCTGGGCCAAGCGCGGACCGTCGGGCACCATCGGCACCAACCGTCCCGATGGCTTCGGCATCGCCGAGCGCATCGCCGCGGAAGTGACGGAGGGCGGCAAGCCGGGCGGTGCCGGCCTCGACGCGCTGCTGGCCAGGCGCGGTGTCCGTGTCACCGATTTCGGCCACTGGCAGCGCATCGATACCGCAGAGGTCGCCGCTGCCCGGCCGGGCAGCCCGCGCGAGAAGCTGGTCAGGCGGCACCACCTGCTGGCGGCCGCGCATGACTAGTGGTTGCGCCGCCCTGCCGCCGCCGCTATAGCCGCCGCTCTTCATCGTCGGGGCGTAGCTCAGCCTGGTAGAGCACTGTCTTCGGGAGGCAGGGGCCGGAGGTTCGAATCCTCTCGCCCCGACCATGAAGTGCCCGTCCCGGGGGCGCACTCGTCAAAGTGTCACACACAAGATATAGTAGCCCACAGTGAAAGACTGGCGGGTGACCTGCGCATGGCTTCACAACCTCTGGTGGCGCTCGAAACGCTGCTCCGCGATCCGGCCGCACCGCCGCTGGCGCAGAAGCCGTCATGGGTCGATGACGACGATGTCCATGACGGCAAGCGCAAGCTGAAGCCCCGCACGATCTGGATTTCCGACACCCACCTCGGCACCGCCGGCTGCAACGCCGAACTGCTGCTCGATTTCCTGAAGTCGGTGCAGCCCGAGACGCTGTATCTGGTCGGCGACATCATCGACGGCTGGCGGCTGAAGCGCGGCTGGTACTGGCCGCCGGCGCACAACGACATCGTCCGCCGGGTCCTCAAGCTGGCGCACAAGGGCACCCGCGTTATCTACGTGCCCGGCAATCACGACGAGGCGTTGCGCGACTTTACCGGCCTCAATTTCGGCGGCGTCGAGGTCGTGCCGGAGGCGATCCACATCACCGCCGACGGCCGCCGCCTGCTGGTGTTGCATGGCGACGAGTTCGACGGGGTCGTGCTGTATGCGCGCTGGCTCGCCTTCCTCGGCGACCGTGCGTATGCGCTGCTGCTGCGGCTCAACGTCACCTTCAACGCGGTGCGGCGGCGGTTCGGCCTGCCCTATTGGTCGCTGTCGGCGTACATCAAGCACCGGGTCAAGAACGCGGTCTCGTTCATCTCCCGCTTCGAGGAGGCGGTGGCCCATGCCGCCCGCGACCGCGGCGTCGACGGCGTCGTCTGCGGCCATATCCATTCGGCCGAAATCCGCGAGTTCGGCGGCGTGACTTATTACAACGACGGCGACTGGGTGGAGAGCTGCACAGCGCTGATCGAGCATCCGAGCGGGCGCATGGAGATCATCGACTGGGCGGCGCGCACCGCCGCCCGCCACCGCACGGAGGCCGCACCGGCGCTGGTGCCAATTCCCGCCTGATGCGGATCGTGCTGGTCAGCGACGCCTGGAGCCCCCAGGTCAACGGCGTCGTGCGGACGCTGACGACGACGGTCGCGATGCTGCGGGCGCGTGGCCATGCGGTGCTGACGATCACGCCTGACCGGTTCCGGTCGATGCCCTGCCCGACCTATCCCGAGATCCGCCTGGCGCTGACGCTGCCGCGGACGGTGGCGCGGCTGATCGAGGATTTCGCGCCCGACGCGGTGCATGTCGCCACGGAGGGGCCGCTCGGCTGGCGGGCGCGGGCGTGGTGCGTGGCGCACCGGATGCCGTTCACGACGTCGTTCCACACGCGCTTTCCCGATTATGTCGCGGCGCGGCTGGGGTTCGGCGCGGAGGCGCTGTGGCGGGTGGTGCGGCGCTTCCACGGCCCCGCGACGCACGTTTTGACGGCAACGCCGCGGCTGGCGGCCGAGCTTGCTGAGCGCGGGCTGCGGCATACGCTGCCGTGGTCGCGTGGTGTCGACCTGACGCAGTTTTCACGGACCGTCGTGCCGCATCCGGCGCTGGCCGCGCTGCCCAAGCCGGTGCAGCTGAGCGTCGGGCGGGTCGCGGTCGAAAAGAACCTCGCCGCCTTCCTCGACAGCAATGCGGCGGGCAGCAAGGTGGTGGTCGGCGACGGCCCGGCGCTCGCGAGCCTGCAGGAGCGCTATCCCGACGTCACCTTCCTCGGCGCGCTGCACGGCGCCGAACTGGCGTCTGCCTATGCGGCGGCGGATGTGTTTGTCTTCCCCAGCCTGACCGACACCTTCGGCTTGGTGATGATCGAGGCGCTGGCCTGCGGCGTGCCGGTGGCCGGGTTCCCGGTGGCGGGACCGCTGGACGTGGTCGGGGCCGATGGAAGGGGCGTGGTGCCCGGCGGCACGGCCCGGATCGGCGCGGTCGATGCCGATCTGACGAAGGCGATCGCTGCAGCGCTCGGGGCCGACCGCGCCGCCTGCGCCGTCTATGCACGCCACTTCAGCTGGGACCGCTGCGTCGACCAGTTCCTGACCGCGCTGGCGACGCGCGGGCCGGTCAGGCGAATTCGCGCAGCCGCGCGTCCATCGCCAGCTGGGTCCGGCTCTCCAGGCCCATTTTCGCGTAGACGTTATGGAGGTGCATCTTGACCGTACCCTCCGAAATGCCCAGTTGGCCGGCGATGACGCGGTTGCGCTGACCGGTCGCGACCAGGCGGGCGACATCGCGCTCGCGCCGGGTCAACAGCGACGGCACCACCGCTTGACGGCGCGCCATCCGGTCATAGGCGGCGCGCATCGCCCGCGGGTCGAGCCACTGCTCACCGTCCGCGACGCTGGCGAGGCAATGCCGGACGGCGTCGAGACCGGCGTTGCGAAGCACGAGCCCGTCGGCACCGAGTTCGACCGCATCGATCGGCGTTTCGCCGTCACCTTCGTTGCAGAACAGGATGAACCGCGTCGGCAGTCCCGCAGCGCGGGCATCGCGCAACAGGTCGAGGCCGGACGGGCTGGCGTCGGTGAAATCGAGGACGGCAAGCTCCGGCCGGCCGTCGATGATCGCGGCGCGAACCGCCAGGCTGTCGGCGAGCGGCCGGGCGACATCGAATTGCTGTTGTTTCAGCAGGGCCTCCACCGCTGCTGCGAGCAGCGGCAAACCACTGCCGACGATGGCGCGCGGTGCGCCGTGACCATTACCAATCATGCGACCCTCGATATGCAGACCCGACTTTAGATACGGGTCCCGAAACCGTACGGTTGCAGCATTAGGTCCACCGTGGAGCGATTTTCCGCCCATCGTCAGTTCCGACGCTTTTGCTTGGGGTCGGGGGTCGCGGCATCGACGATGCGCGCGGGCTGGGCCGCTTCGACGGCGGCGCAATTGGCGTTCTTGGCATCGCCGATATCGACGAACGCCAGCAGCGCGCCGACGCCGCCGGTGGCGACGCCGAGCCCGACGCCCACAGCGGCGCGGGCGATCAGCTCCTTCGAGATCGGGCGGATCGCGGGCGCGGCGAAATGGCCGCCGATACCGACCGGCGACTGGCCGGAGAACAGGCTGAACTCCTTCGAATCGCCACGCACCGACAGATCCAGCGACTCGTCCTTGAAGCTGAACTCGCCGCGGCCCCGGATTTTGGCGCGGCGGGTGTCGATCAGTATCGGATCGGCCCGGGCGATGCCATTGGCGACGGTGAAGGCGACGACGCCGCAGCGGATTTCCTGCGGCTTCTTCAACTTCTTGACGAGGCCGGCACCGAGGTAGTTCTGCAGGTCGAGCTTGACCAGCTCGATGTTGCGGACCCACAGCATGCCGGAGGTCGTGACGACGGCGATGCGGCCGCTCGACGTCGCCAGCGACTGGCGCATGGTGTCGCCATAGCCCTTCAGCCTGACCCGGCCGAAGACGCTGGCCGTCGCACCGCTTTTTTCGACGTCGAACGAGGTCAGCAGCTGGCCGATCGGGACCTTCGACAGGCGGATGTCATAGTCGGTGACGACCGGGCGGACACGGGCGTTCAGGTTGATGTCGGCGGTCAGCCGGCCGCCGAAGATGTCGAGCGCCAGCGGCTTCAGGTGCAGGTCGCTGTCCTTCAGGGCGACCGTAAGCTCCAGGCCGGTCAGCTTGGCGGTGCCGGTGCGGATGGTCGCGGCGCGGTAGGTGAAATTGGCATCGAACGCCTTCAGCTGTTCGATCGCCAGCGGTGCGTCGGGGATCACCCGCGGCGTGCCGGCGACGGTGCGGACCACCGCCGCGCCGCCCCTGGCATCGAGTGCGGCGGGCGAATAGCCGATCATCGGGCCGATATCGATGATGTCGAGCACCTTGCTGCTGAGCGCGCCGGTCAGCAGCGGCTTGGCCCCCGAGGTATCGGCGGTGAACTGCCCGGCCAGGTCGCTGTCGCCAAAGCGCCCGCCGATGTTGGTGAAGGCATAGACCTTGCCGGTCTTCACGACATTGGCCGACAATTTGTACGGGCGGGTCGCCGGCACGATAAGGTCGAACACCTTGGCCGCGGTCTGCAGGTTGCGGCCCGACACCGTGAGCCGCATGTCGGCGCCTTCGAGGTCGTTGTTGCGCGGCAGGATGCCCGACACGTCGACATGGGTCTCGGCCCCGTCGGCGTGGAGCACCAGGCGCGACTGGCCACCGGCAACCGGCGTCAGCGTGCCGTTGATCTTCACCGCCGTCTGCGGCCCCGTCACGCCGAACAGGCGGAGCGGCACGCCGATGTTGGTGCTGCTGGCGCTGAACTTGCCCTCGGCGCCGGCCATCGTCGACAGGCCTTGCAGCGTGCCCGTGGCGTCGACGACGCTGCCCGCCGCCTCGGTGTGGAGGGTGACGCCGACGCGCCCGCCCGCCATGGTCGCGTTGGGCGTGGTGAGGGCACCGCGCAGCGTGAACGGCGACCCCAGCGCGGTGCCGTCGCCGGTAAAGGTCAGCGGCCCCGCGACGCGGACCCGGCCATTGTCGGCGGGATTGTTGGCCGCGACATCGCCGATGCGCAGGTTGACGTCGGCGGCGTTGCGCGCGTCGATATAATGGGCGGTGGTGCCGGTGACGCTGGCGCGGTCGATCGCCGGCAGCTTGAACGGCTCATCGCTGGCGAACGTCCAGGTGTTGCGCCCGGCCTTGTCGATCTCCGCCCCGATCGCGCCGCCGTCGAGGTCGAGATAACGCACCCGCCGCTCGCCGCGGATCAGGTTCCAGATACCGACCTCGGTATCGATCCGGCGCGCCGTGAACAGCTGGCGGTCGTGCGCCCAGGCCGGGTTGGCGACGCTCAACGCCTCCGCATAGAATTTGATGTGCGGGTTCAGGTAGAACTGGAAGTCCCCCCCCACCCGCACCGGCCGGTCGGCATAGCGGCTGGCGTAGCTTTCGAACGCGCCCTTCAGGAACCGCCCCTTGGTGACGAACAGCACGACATAGGCGAGCACTAACAGCCCGAGCAGCGTCGCCAGCACGGCACCGAGCGTGCCGAGAGCGCCGTGGAAGGGCAGGCGCGCGGGGCGCGTCAGGGTGGTCGTGGGGCTGGCCATCGCGCGTCAACGAGGTGTGATCGCCGATCGTTCCGCGTGCAACCCGAAACGAACCTTGGCACGGCACTTGCACAACGCTTCCCGAAAGGGAGGCGGGCAGTTGGCGATTGCGGCGATCGACACGGCAGCGGTGATCGGCGGCATCCGCCTTGCCGCGGCCCGGACGGGGGTCGATTTCGACTATCTGCTGGCCCAGGCGCGGGTCGAAAGCGGCCTCGACCCGGACGCGGCGGCACCGACGAGCAGCGCCCGGGGGCTGTATCAGTTCACCGCCGGCACCTGGCTCGATACCGTCCGCAAGCACGGCGCGGAGCACGGCCTCGGCTGGGCGGCGGAGGCGCTGAAGGCGGGGGCGGACCCCGCCACCCGCGCCGCGATCCTCGACCTGCGGCGCGATGCGGGCGCGTCCGCGGCGATGGCGGCGGCGCTGGCGTCGGACAATGCGAAGTCGCTGGAACGGCGGCTGGGCCATGCCGCCAACGCGACCGAGCTTTACCTAGCGCATTTCCTCGGCGCGGGCGGCGCGGCGCGCTTTCTGGAGGCGCGCGCCGCCAATCCCGACGGCGCGGCAAGCGGTGCGGTCCTGCCCGCCGCCGCCCGAGCCAATGCGGCGGTGTTCACCGGCAAAGGCGGGCGGGCGCGGACGCTGGGAGAAGTCTATGACCGGTTCAGCGCGAAGCTGGCGGTGGCACCCGCAACGGTCGCGGCACCCGGCAATGCGGCAGCGCGGACCGGCACCGCCTTGCCGGTCAACCCGCCCGCCGCCGCCCGCACCGCCTATCTGCTGCTGGCGGAGTTCGGCGCATGATGGCGGCGGTCCGCGGGCGGTTCGCGGCGCGAAGCGTCGTGCTGCCGCTCGGCATCCTGACGCTGGTGCTCCTGATGGTGGTGCCGATCCCACCGATGCTGCTCGACATCTTCTTCGTCGCCAATCTGGGCGTCGCGCTGATCGTGCTGATGGTCGCGATCAATACGAAGAAGCCGCTCGACTTCTCGGCGTTTCCGACGGTGCTGCTGTTCGCGACATTGCTGCGGCTCAGCCTCAACGTCGCCTCGACGCGGGTCGTGCTGGTCGAGGGTCACAAGGGCACCGCGGCGGCAGGCCATGTCATCGAGGCGTTCGGCAATTTCCTGATCGGCGGCGATTATGTCGTCGGCATCTTCGTCTTCGCGATCCTGATGATCATCAACCTGGTGGTCATCACCAAGGGCGCGGGACGGGTGTCGGAGGTGGCGGCGCGGTTCACCCTCGACGCCATGCCGGGCAAGCAGATGGCGATCGACGCCGACCTGAACGCCGGGCTGCTGACTGCCGACGAGGCCCGCGCCCGTCGCACCGAAGTGTCCACCGAGGCGGATTTCCACGGCAGCATGGACGGCGCGTCGAAGTTCGTGAAGGGCGACGCCGTCGCGGGCGTGCTGATCCTGTTCATCAATATCGTCGGCGGGTTGATCCTAGGCACCGTCCAGCACGGCCTCAGCCTGGGCGAGGCGGCCACGACCTATCTGCTGCTCGCCATCGGCGACGGGCTGGTGGCGCAGGTGCCGGCGCTGCTGCTGTCGATCGCCGCGGCGATGATCGTCACGCGGGTCGCCTCGGAGCACGATCTCGCCGGGCAGATCAGTAGCCAGTTCGCCTCGCCCGCGGCATGGGTGCCGGTCGCCGGCATCCTGGCGCTGCTCGGCGTGCTGCCGGGCATGCCGCATCTGGTGCTGCTGCCCGCGGCGGCAGGAGCCGCCGGGGCGGCGTGGGCGCTGTCGCGGACACGGCCGCCCGCGCCGCCGCCGCCCGCCGCGCCGGCCGATCCGGCGACCATCGACTGGGCCGACGTCACCGCCGACGCGCGAGTCGCGCTCGACCTCGGCTACGGACTGATCGCGCTGGTGGATGAAGCTCGCGGCGCGCCGCTGATGGCGCGGATCACGGCGATCCGCCGCTCGCTGTCGAAGTCGCTGGGGTTCGTCGTGCCGCTGGTCCGGGTCCGCGACGACATCGCGCTGGGGCCGCAGACCTACCGCATCTTGATCGACGGCGTCATCGTCGGCGAGGACCAGGCGTGGCCCGACGACGTGCTGGCGCTGGAGGCCGGGCCGGTCGACGTGCCGGTGCCGGGCCGCGAGGTGCGCGACCCCAGTTTCGGGCTGGCGGCGCGCTGGATCGACCCAGCGGAGACCGAGCTGGCGACCGCGGCGGGCTATACCGTCGTCGATGCGGCGACGGTGATCGGCACGCACCTGAACACCCTGCTGGCCGAGCGCGCGCATCTGCTGCTGGGCCAGGACGAGGTTCAGAAACTGCTCGACGGGCTGGCGGCGGACGCGCCGCAGCTGGTGGCGGTGCTGGTGCCCAAGCTGCTGCCGCTGGCGGCCGTGACCCAGGTGCTGCAGCGGCTGGTGGAGGAGGGGGTGCCGATCCGCGACCTGCGCGCCGTGATCGAGGCGCTTGCCGCGGTGGCGGGCCGCAGCCCGGACGCGGTCGAGCTGACCGAGCTGGTCCGCCCGGCGCTGGGCGGGGCCATCGTCCAGACGCTGGCCGGGCTGCGCGAGCCGCTCGCCGCGATCACTCTGGCGCCCGAGCTGGAGGAGCTGCTCTCCGCCTCCGTGCGTGCCGCGCCGGACTCGGCCTGGCCGTTCGATCCGGCGCTCGGCAGCCGGGTCCTCGACAGCCTGGCGGAGGCGCAGGGGCGGCAGGAACGGGCCGCCGCCGTCGTTACCGCGCCGCCGATCCGCCGCGCGCTGTTCCAGCTGATCCGCCACCGCCTGCCCGGCACGCGCGTGCTGAGCATCTTCGAAATCCCCGACGACCGCGCCATCGAAGTGGTCGCGACCGTCGGCGGAGTCCCTGCCCTTCCAGCCCCAGGAGCCTGACCCGATGGACGCTCGCCTCGGCCTTGAAATGACCGCTTATGCCCCCGCCGTGCTGGCGGTCACCGACCCCGAACGCCTGATCAGCTCGCATCTCGGGCTGGTCCGGCGGATCGCCTGGCATGTCCACGGCCGGGTCTCGACCGCGATTCCGATCGAGGATCTGGTCCAGATCGGCATGGTCGCCCTGATCGAGGCGGCGCGCGCCTTCGAAGACCGCGGCCATGCGGCGTTCGCGACCTATGCCAGCGTGCGCATCCGCGGCGCGATGATCGACAATCTGCGCAAGTCGGCGACGCTGGTGCGCAGTGCCATCCGCCGCCGCCGCGAGTTCGGTATCGTGTCGTCGCGCCTGTCCGGGCAGCTCGGCCGCCCGCCTACCGACGAGGAGATGGCAGCGGCGCTGGAGATGACCGTCGAGGCCTATCGCACCGCCGCCCATACCACCCACGCGGTGCGCTACGAATCGATCGACGACGTCTATTCGGACCAGAGCGAATGGTTCGCCGACGAGGCCCCCGACGCCTTCGACAACCTGGCGCGCAGCGACCTGCGCCGCGCCGTCTCCGCCGCCATCGGCGACCTGCCGGAGCGCGAGGCGCTGGTGCTGCAGCTGTACTATGTCGAAGAAATGAACCTGGAGGAGATCGGCCTGACCATGAACGTCGGCGCGGCGCGCATCTGCCAGATCAAGAAGGCCGCACTGGACAAGGTCCGCGCCCGGCTAGGCGGATGGAGCGATTAGGCGCGGCCCGCACTCGCCGACAATTGGCCGACGTTGATGCCCGCCATGGCGAACGCGCGCGGCCACGACTTTTCCGGCGGCGTGTCGAAGATCAGGCCATCGTCGCCCTGGATCGCGTGCCAGCCGTGGCGGGTTAGTTCCTCGTCGAGCTGGCCGGCCGACCAGCCGGTGTAACCGAGCAGCGACAGCCAGCGGCTCGGTCCCTTGCCGTCGGCGATCGCCTTCAGCACGTCGATGGTCGACGTCATCGCGAACTTGCCGGCGACGTCGATGCTGCTCTGCCCGGTCCAGTCGGTCGAATGAAGGACGAACCCGCGCCCCGGCTCGACCGGCCCGCCGCCACGCACCTGGACCTCGGGCGTCGCCCCGGGCTCGACCTCGAGCTGGGTCATCAATTCGCGGACGCCAAGCCCCGGCAGTGGGTTGTTAATGACCAGCCCAAACGCGCCGTCATCGTCGTGAACGCAGATCGCGATGACCGCGCGCTCGAAGCGCGGATCGCCGATGCCAGGCATCGACAACAGCAACTGGCCGACCAGATAACGCGGCGTCTCCATCGGCTTAGTATATGGGCAGGGGTTGCGGTGCGCCAGTCGGGGCAGCGCGGCTTTACCGCCGCAGGCGACGGGGCTATTCGCGCGGCTCAATCAACCCGGAGACGAGCCCATGACGATCAAGGTCGGTGACACCGTGCCCAGCGCCACGCTGATGAAGATGACCGAGGCCGGCCCCGCGCCGGTGGCGACCGACGACTTGTTCAAGGGTCGCACCGTCGCCTTGTTCTCGGTGCCCGGCGCGTTCACCCCGACCTGCTCCGCCAAGCACCTGCCGGGCTTTGTCGACCATGCCGAAAACTTCGCGGCCAAGGGCGTCGACGAGATCGTCTGCATCTCGGTCAACGACGTGTTCGTGATGGGGGCGTGGGCCGAAGCAGCCAATGTCGGGGACAAGGTGACGCTGCTCGCCGACGGCAACGGCGACTTCGTCGAGGCGCTGGGCCTTGCGATGGACGGCAGCCGCTTCGGCATGGGCAAGCGCGGCCAGCGCTTCTCGATGCTGGTCAAGGATGGCAAGGTCGCCGAGCTCAACGTCGAGGACCCGGGCGCGTTCAACGTGTCGTCGGCCGAACATCTGATGGCGCAGCTCGGCTAGGGCGCTGCCGCCCCCGCGTGCGGCGGGGGCGGCAACCACCTACAAGGCCGCGATGCTGGTCCTCGGCCCGGTCCAGCCGCACGCCTGTCCCTTGTTTTGCGCCTTCAGCCAGGCCTGCAGCGGCGCGAAATAGGCCAGCATGGCGCGGCCATCGAGCTCGCGGGTGCCCGTGAACTTCTGCAGCGTCTCGGGCCACGGCCGCGACGCGCCCGCCTCCAGCATGGCATTCAGACGCGCGCCGACGTCCTTGTTGCCGTAAAACGAGCAGCGGTGCAGCGGCCCCTTCCACCCGGCCTGCTTGCACGCCGCCTGGTAGAATTGGAACTGCAGGATGCGCGCCAGGAAATAGCGGGCATAGGGCGTGTTGCCGGGGATATGATACTTGGCGCCGGGGTCGAAGTCGGTTTCCGTCCGCGCCACTGGCGGAATGATCCCCTGATAATGCAGGCGCAGATCGGTCCAGCCCTTGTTGTAGGCGGTGGACGGAATCGCGCCGGAGAACACGCCCCACCGCCACTTGTCGACGAGCAGCGTCCACGGCACGCCGGGCACCTTCTCCATTGCCTGGCGCAGCAGCAGCCCGATGTCCTTTGACGCGTCCGGCACCTTGGCGGCGTCGAGCAGGCCGATCTTGACCAGATAGTCGGGCGTGATCGACAGCGCGACGAAATCGCCGATCGCTTCGTGGAAGCCGTCGTTCGCACCGTTCTGATAGAGATACGGCTGCTTGTTGTAGGCCCGCTGGTAGTAATTGTGGCCGAGTTCGTGATGGATGGTGACGAAGTCGCTGGCGTTGACCTTGATACACATCTTGATGCGTACATCGTCCTTGCTGTCCAGGTCCCAGGCAGACGCGTGGCAGATCACTTCCCGGTCCGCCGGTTTGGTGAACTGCGATCGTTCGAAGAACGTCTCGGGCAGCGGCGCAAAGCCCAGCGAGGAATAGAACTCCTCACCGGTCTTGACCATCTTCAGCGGATCATAAACCTTAGCGACCAGCAGCTTACCGGTGTCGAAGCCGATGTCCCCGGCTCCGGCGGGCGCGACGATATCATAGATGTCAGACCAGTCCTGGGCCCACATGTTGCCCAGCAAATCAGCGCGGATCGGCCCGGTCTTGGGCTGCACCGCGTCGCCGTACTTCGCGTTCAATTTGGCGCGCGTATAGCAGTGCAGGTCCTCGTAGAGCGGCTTCACTTCGGCCGCGAGCTTGTCCAGCATCGCCGCGAACGCTTCCGGCGGCATGTCATACCCGGCCCGCCACATCGCGCCGGTATCGCTGAAGCCGAGCTCCTTGGCCCCGCCGTTGGCGATGTCGACCATGCGGACATAATCGGCGCGCATCGGCTGCCCGACCTTGTGCCACGACACCCACATTTCCTTCAGCAGCTCGGGGTCACGGACCGTGCCCATTAGCGCTTCCAGGTCGTTGCCGCTGGTCGGCTTGCCCTGGTAGGTGCCCTTGCCCTTGCCGTAGGTCGACTGCAGGCGGGTGGCGATGGTGTTGAGTTCCTCGGCCGCGCCGGGCGTGCTGGGGGCCGGGAGCGTGACACCCAGCTTTAGCGTGTCGAGCTTGCGCCGGGTGTCATAGGACAGTCCCGCGACGTCATTGAAACGCGCTGCACCCTTGGCGTACTTGACCGCCAGCAGCGTACCCTCGGTGCCCACCTTGGCCGACAGCCAGTCGGTGTCGTTCGTGATGTAGGTCGCGTTGATCCAGCCGACGCGGTTTCCATAGAGGCTGAACGCCGCGCCTTCCTGCTCGGCCTGCGCGATAAAGGCGTCGGCTTCCGCGGCGGTCGGCGCGGTGGTCTGGGCGGCAAGCGGCGTTGCGACGATGAGCGCGGCGGCGAGCGCGAGCACCGAGACGGCGGATTTCATGGACAGTCCTTCACAAGATCAATGGACGGGGACTATCGACAGCCTTGCGCGAGGGTCAAGCGCTGAGAAACCCGGCGATGGCCGCGCCCAGTGCCGGGCCGACGACCGCGCTCATGTGATTGCCGGGAATCTCCGCGTAGCGCCCCTTCGGCAGCACGGCGGCAAGATCGGGGGCGGATCCGTTGTCCTGGTCGTCGGCCCCGCACAGCACGAGTGTCGGCGTTGCGATAGCGGCGATGGCGGCCTCGCCGGTGACGGCCTGGGAGCGCAGGACATGGGCGACCGCCGCGCCGTCAACGTGATTGGCGCGCATGAATTGCACCGCCATCCAGCCGTTGGAGCCACTCTCGAAGCTGTCAGGGTTGGCGATGACGTGGAGGAACCAGTCGGCGCGCTTGCCGATCTCGGTCAGGCCGGTCAGCCCCATGCCGGCGACGACGGCGCGACGCGGCGTCATGCCCAGCGCCAGGCAGCGGACCGTCGTGCGGCCACCGAGTGAATAGCCGCCGAGGTCATAGTCGGTGAGGCCGAGATGATCGACGAGTGCCGCGACGTCCTTAGCGAGGACGTCAGGCGGATAGGCGGCGGCGCTATGCGGCTTGGCACTTTGCCCGTGCGCGCGGAGATCGGGGAGGATGACACGGCAGCCCGTGGCGACGACCTGCGCGGCGGCACCGTATTTGATCCAGTTCGTGTCGCCGCTGCTGAACAGTCCGTGGAGCAGGATGACCGGGCGACCGGTGCCAATCTCCTGCCAGCTGAGCTGGACCCCGTCGAAGGACGTGAACTGGAAACGCTGGGTCATTCGGGCCTTCTGGCCCGTGTCCATAATGCCATCAAGCCCGCATTGGCTTCGGTCTGAAGCTCGGGCAAGCCGTCGTGCGGAATCCAGCGGGCAACCCGCGACTCGGTGCCGAAGTGGCTGGCCAGCCGCACCGCCGCCGGCTCGTCGAGGGACCCGACGGTCAAGTCCATGTCCCGCTCACGATCATTGTATTCAAAGGTCAGCGGCGTACCGCAGGCCGCGCAATAGCCGCGCTTGGCGATCGGTGACGACACGAAGCGATCCGGTTCGCGGGTTGCCCAACGCACGGCCTCGCGGCGCACGCTGACCAGCGCCGCGGCGACGCCACCGGTGGCACGCTGGCACATCCGGCAATGGCACCAATAGGCCTCGTCGCTGGTCAGGGTGACCGTGTATCGCACTGCCCCGCACTGGCAGCCGCCGCCTGCTTCCCTCGCCATCGCCCTCGCCCGTGATGCAGCGCCGCGACTATTGCGCCACCTCGCGCCAAACAAAAGGGCCGCCCGTTGCCGGGCGGCCCTTCGCAGTTGATGCAGACGTCGGACTTACTGCGGAGTGCAGGGCCCGGTCGGAGCCTGCGGAGCGCCACCAAAGGTGATCTCCACGCGGCGGTTCTGCGGCTCGCGGACACCGTCGGCGGTGTCGACCAGCGGGCGGCTCTCGCCGAACGCCTCGGTCGTGATCGAGCCATCGGGCACGCCCTTCGTAGCCATGTAGGCCTTCACCGCGTCGGCACGACGCTGCGAGAGACCGACGTTGTAGGCGTCCGTACCCGACTTGTCGGCGTGACCGGCAAGCGCAACGCTGGTCTGGCCGGTCGCTGCGTACTGTTCAGCGGCGCGGTCGAGGATCTGCGCGGCTTCCGCGGTGATGATCGACTTATCCCAGTCGAAGAACACCAGGAACGGCCCCGGGGTCACAGCAGCCGGCGGGCACGGCGGCAACGGCGGCGGCGGCGGGGGCGGCGGCGGGGGCGGCGGGGGCGGCGGCGCAGCCTCCGTGTAGAAGTTGTAGGTCAGGCCAACCAGCAGCGAGTGGCTGCGAAAGCGCGACTTGGTCTCTGTGTTGTCGACCGCAAAGGTCTTCACGTCCTGGACGTTGAAGAAACGATACTTCAGCGACAGGTCGACATGGCTCGACAGCGGCTTACGCACGCCGGCCAGAATCTGGTAGGCAAAGCGCGTGTCGCTGTCGTCGAGGTAGGTATCCCCGGCGTAGCTGAAGTTGCTGTATTTCACACGCGCGACACCAACGCCGCCGCCGAAGAAGCCCGAAAGGCTACGGTCATCTTTGCCGCCAAAGTCGATCAAGCCATTCGCCATGAACGACAACACCCGGGTGTGACCGGTTGCGTCATACTGACGGTTCGGCCCGAGCGGCGGGTAGGCACCACCAACCTCAGCCTCATCGAGCTTAGCGTCCTTGTAGCCGATCTCGAACTCACCACGCACCGGGCCGAAATCATAGCCGACGTTGCCGTCGACATCGTAGCCGTAGTTGTGATTTCCCGTGACAGCATTCTTGTAGGTGACGCCCGCATCACGGATGTTGAACTTCGTGTCCTCGACCAGCATGCCGCCAGCATCGACGCCAACGTACCAGGCCTTGTCGCGGGCGATTGCCGGCCCAGCGAGCGCGGTGGTGGCAAGTGCCAGCGCCACAGCGAATTTCCGCATTTTCGTCCCCTTTCGGTGTGTGTCTTCTTACGAAGCCCGACAAACCCTCTAACTCACGGTCTATACCCACGCAAGCCACGAATGAGACCAAGTGTTGCATAGAAACAACATTTTGCCGTGAAGTAGAGGCTGTGAGCGTCGGCCATCACGCGACAACCCCCTGTTCGCGCAACGCCGTGAGCAGCGCGTTCAGTGCCGCCCGCGCCTCGACGTCGACGGTGGTGCCGCCGACAGGGGAGCCGACCGCCGGGGCGGTGCCGTTCAGCGCCAACCGGCTGCCGATCCGCAGGCCGGAGGCGGGCCAGCCGTCGTCGGTCCAGCCGAGCGCGGTGCGCACCGCGAAGCGCTGGCTGTCGTGCAGCCAGGCGACGCAGCCCTCGCGCGGCATCAGATAGCGCCAGCCTGCGGCCGTGAAGCTGGCGATCTGGCCGCTGCGCCCCGCCCACGCGCCTGTCGGGGTGATCGCACTCGGCACGATCCACGCCTGACCCGCCACGGGTGAGGCGGGCGGCGCACCGAGCGTCGCGGTTTCGACCGCGAGGTGGAGCAAGCTGTCGATCGTCGCCACCGCTTCATTGTGGGTGACTTCCTTCTGAGCCTGCGCGATCTGCAACAGCGGCAGCGCATAGCGGTCGGTAGTCTCGGACATGGTCGGTCTCCGGTCAGGGCATGATCAGGGTGGTTCGCGCGGCACCGCCAGCAAGGTCGCCGAGCTGGCTCACCGCCAAGGCGATCGTGACGCCCGGCGCAGTCCCGTCCGCCGCGCGCTCGCCGGCGGAATAGCGCCATGACGGTGAAGTGACGGTGTTGCGCCGCACGACCGTGCCCGCGGACAGCTCGACGAAATAGCCCTCGCTGGCTTCCGCAAGCGGTGCATCGACGCCGTCGGACCAGCCGAAGCCGGCGCGGCTGCGGCGTGTCCAGGTGAACACTGCATCGCCGCCATCGGCGCGCACGCGGGCGAAGACCGGTGGCAACGGTCGCAGCGCGTTGCCGGTCAGCGACAGCAGCACCGGCGGCGTTGCGCCGTCGCCGGGGCCCGTGGCGCGCAGCCGCAATGTCCTCCCGGCGCTGTCGCTGCCGACATCGACCGGCAGTAACAGCTCGGCATCGAGCAGGACGAAGCGAGCGCCGGCGGGCTGCGCGGCGGCCGCGCTGCCGCGGCGGCCGCGCAGAAAGGTCGACAGAACGAAGCGTCCGTCACCGAGCGGCTCAACGTCGGCGAACTGTACGATCTCGTCGCCGATAACCGCCAGATTGGCCCCGGCCAGCACCGCGGCCTGGCTACGCGCCTCCAGCCACATCGCCGGCGCCAGCAACGCGACCTCGACTCGCGCGGCGCGGTCCCACCGGTCGTCGCTGCCCGCCGCCAGCGCCGAAACCGTGGCGCCGATGACACTGGGGGCGCCGATCTCGCCGGCGCCGGCATAGGTCTCGCCGCTATCGAGGCTGAGCTCCAGGCCGCAGCGCCGCCAGCCGGTCGAGGCGCCCGCCGCCGCGACCCACAGGCGCGCGCCCGTCGCTACCTCGCCGAACAGCGGGGGCAGGTCGAGCACGTGGAGCGTCGTCGGCCCGGCGGCGACGTCGCCGGCATCGTGGACCCGGCCCGCGTCGGCCGCCACCGCCGCCGCCAGTCGCAGCGGCCGGCGCTCGACGGTGAGCTCGCTGACGAAATTGCTGAACGTCCAGCGCCGCACCGACCAGGCGGTCGTGTCCCCCGCGCGCTGCAGCGCCGCCCCGGCGCGCAGGTTGAGTGCCCGCGGCGGCAGGCGGAAGCTTGCGCCGACCCGGGCTGCGCTGCGCCGCGCCAGCAGTGCCGCCGCCAGCCCCTTGGCGACTTCGGCACGTAAGCCCGCGGCGATCTCGATCTGCGCGACGCGCTGTGCGCCGGGCCGCCGGACGGCGCGCTGCAGCCCGGGCTGGTAGTCGCGCGACGGGTCGTGAAAGGCGATGGCGACGGCATCGTCCAGCTGGCCGGCCGCACCACGCGCCTCGCTGCGAGCCTCGTGCGGCGCCGAACCGTCGTGACTGCCGAGGTCGGCGTCCGCGATCACTGGCCCTGCCAGTGGTCCCGCGGTGACGCGGAGTGTGTTGCCGTCGTCGACATAGCGCAGGTCGTAGAGCTCGGTCAGCGGCCCGATCTGGTCGCGCACGCTGCCCGATTGCGCCGCGGCGAAACCGTCGAACGTCGCGAACGGCCCGGTGACAGCTACTCCCTCCGGCGTAAGCTCGGCGATCACCGCACCGGCGTCGGTGCCCCTCGCGATCAGCTCGAAGGTCAGATTGGGGATGCGGTTGCCATAGTCGGCGAGCGGCAGGTCCTCGAACACCGCATAGGCCAGCCCGCGATAGGCCGGCGTGCCGCCGGCGCCTTCAGCGGCGCTGATAAGGGGGTCGGGGGCCTGGCCGTCGCCGCCGTTGTGCAGCCGCATCGTCACCGGGGTGAGCCACGCGCCTGCGGCGTCGCGCAGCAGCTTACCGTCGGCCCATACCCGGCCGATGCCCTCGACAGGGCGTGCCGACAGTAGCACCGCGAACGACGCGCTATAGGAGTAACTGGCGGTCGCCGGCCCGCGCTTGCCGCCGCCCGTGCTTGTGCTGTGTTCGTCGATGCCTGAAGTCCAGACGAGATTGCCGGCGACGCGCATCGTCCCGAACAGGCGCGGAATCGCCTCGCCATAGGCCGAGCTCTGGACCGCGAGGTTGGCCGTCCGCCCGACTTCGCGGCGGCGGCCGCCGCCCAGCAGCGAACTGTCGACCTGCGCGCCGATGAAGCTGCCGACGATGCCGCCGACCGGGCCGCCGAGCGAACGCCCGACGGTGCTGAGGACCAATGTCGCCATCGCCTACTCCTGCGGTTCGGGAAAGCGCCACGCGCCGAGCAGCCGCCACGCCGGATCGAGCGGACCCTCGACGACGCGGCTCAGCCCGGCATGGGCGTGTACGATACCGGCGTCGGTGACGACGCCGAGGTGGCGGCGGTCGACGGCGGGGGCGACGAGGATCAGGTCGCCGGGCCGCGGCAGGCCGACGGCCACGCAGCCCTGTTCGGGCAGCGCGGTGTCGAGCGCGTCCTGCCCGTCGCCGCCCAGCGCATAGCGCGGCACCGTGAAGCGCACCCCCGCCGCCGCCCCGGCGAACAGGGCGACGCCGATGCAATCGAGCCCGAGGCCCGGCGCGCGGCCCTGCCGGTCGCGGCGCGGACCAGCCGGACGTTCAGGTCGATGTCGGCGGAGCGCAGCGCGTGGGCCACCATCTCGCCGCCGTTATTGGCCTCCGCGATAACCAGATCGGCGTCATGGGCCGCCGCCGCGCGAGCCACGGCGCGGCTCCATACGGCGGGCAGCGCGCCCTGCAGGCTATAGTCGCCGACGACATAGGCGAGGCCGTCCTCGCCCAGTGCAGCCGCCGCAGCCCGGGCTGCCATTCGATGTCGCCGTGGGTGGCGGCGAGGCCTGACGCCCCCTCGACCATCACCGAACGCGCGTCATGGTGGGTCGCCCCGACCAGCGCGATGTGGCAGCCCTCATGCCGGCGGGCCAGCGTGTCGATCCACGCCGTTCCGGTCCGCGTCTTGCCGAAACCGCGGCCGGCCAGCAGCAGCCAGGTGGCCCAGTCGCCGGGCGGCGGCTGGTGCTTGTCGGTGGGCTGGTAACTATGGGCAAAGGCGGCGGCGGCTTCGTCCGGGACCCGGCTCATGCCGCCGCGCCCGCCGGCGCGTCGTCCGGTGCCGCCGTGACGGTCGGCGGGGGCAACGCCAGCCCCGGCGCGGCCAGCTGCGCCGCCCGCTCGGCCGCCTCCTCGCGGATCCGCCGCTCGACGCGTTCGCGGGCATCCTCGACGATCTCGGGGGTCAGCAGGAGGGTCTTGTAGCGGCTGTCGGCCTTGGCCCGGCGGGCGAGCAGGCGGAACATCGCCGCGGCGTTCTGGGTGCGCGTCGTGCGGGTGACGCCGTTCACCGTTTCGGTTCTGGTAAAGCCGTGCAGGACGGCGTCGAACAGCCGGTCCTCGACCCGGTCGAGCGCCTCGTTCTTGGCGGCGGCCCAGTTGCCGGAGAAGACGGCGTCGCGGCGCCGCAGCAGCGTTACCGCGCTGACCCCGACACCGGCGGCATCGGCGGCGCGCTCGACGCTGCCGTGCTGGCCCAGCGCGGCCAGGAAGGCCGCGCGCCGGTCGGCGGTCAGGCGGACGAAGCGCCGTTGCGGCAGCGGCCGCGACAGGTCGCCCCGGACAGCCAGCACCGCGGCGCGGAAATCGGCGTCGTCGCGCCGCCGGACGCTGACCTGCGCCACCGACACGCCCGCCCGTCGCGCCGCCGCCGTGATCAGGCTGGTGGCGCGGAAATGATCGAGGAACGCGGCGCGCACCGCCGCGTCGCGCAAGCTGTTGCCGGCCATATATCCCTCCCGATGCTGTGGCGCACGCCGTCGCGCATTGCCGGATGGGCAACGCGGCGAACCGCTGCGGTTGACTGAATGCCCGGCGGCTCGCTGTGGACGCGATTCGTCAGGCTGGGATTTATCTAGCCGAAAGCGTCACGATAGTCAAGTAGTTTTTGCCTTTTTGGTTCGTTTTCCGTTTGACACGGAACGCCCTTCCGCTTCGGGCGTCGTGGTCTATATTGCACTGCAGCATAACAGGACGCCTTACCGATGACTGTGCCCGAGACCATGACCGAGGCGCTGCGGCTGACCCGCGCCGGGCGGCTGACCGAGGCGGCGGCGCTGTTGCGCGGCGACGCGCCCGCCGCGGCGGGTCCGTTCGTGCTGACGCCCCAGCCTCGTCCGGACAAGCCGCGCGCCGAGACCCTGCGCTCCGCCAAGGCGCGGACCGGCGCACCGCGCGGCGCGGGCAGCTTTCGCGCGCACGTCCACAAGGGCGCGCACGGCAGCATCGGCTATAAGCTATATGTGCCGGCGAACGCGCAGCCGGGTATGCCGCTGCTCGTCATGCTGCACGGCTGCACCCAGTCACCGGACGATTTCGCGCGCGGCACCGCGATGAACGAGGCTGCCGACACGCACGGCCTGCTGGTCGCCTGGCCGGGCCAGACCCAGGCCGGCAATGCCCAGAAATGCTGGAACTGGTTTCGCCCCGGCGACCAGGCGGCGGGGGCCGGAGAGCCGGCGCTGATCGCCGGGCTGACCCGCGAGGTGATCGCGGCGCAACGGGCCGACGGGGCCCGCGTGTTCGTCGCCGGCCTGTCGGCGGGTGGTGCCGCGGCGGCGATCATGGCGGCCGGTTACCCCGATCTCTATGCCGGCGTCGGCGTGCATTCGGGGCTCGGCTGCGGCACCGCGCACGACCTGCCGAGCGCCTTGCAGGCGATGAGCCGCGGCGGCACGGTGCGCGGCGGCGCGGCGTTCGTGCCGCTGATCGTCATCCACGGCGACCGCGACACGACGGTGGCGGAGGCCAACGCCCGGGCCCTGGTCAGTGCCGCGCGCACCGCGCACCCCGGCGCGCTGACCGCGGCTACCGATCACGGGACTTCGGCGGGCGGCCGCGCCTGGACGCGGACCCGCGACCGCGATGCGGCCGGCCGGGTGCGGATCGAGCACTGGACGGTGGCGGGCGCCGGCCATGCCTGGGCGGGCGGCGCGGCCGACGGCAGCTACACCGACCCCGCGGGCCCCGACGCCAGTGCCGCGATGCTCGACTTTTTCCTGAAACTCAAGTGATAACAGTCACTTGGCGACGATACGCCGGTCGCCCCGAATGATCAGCAGGTACATCACCGGCGTCACCACCCGGCTCAGCAGCGTCGAACTGACCAGCCCGCCGATGATCACCCAGGCCAGCGGTCCGTAGAGTCCCGACCCCGACAGCGCGAGCGGCAGCAGGCCCCCGATGGCCGTCACCGAGGTCAGCAGAACGGGGAGGAACCGTACCTCGCCGGCGCGCTCGATGGCGTCGCGCAGCGCCATGCCGTCGGCGCGCAGCTGCGTCGTGAAGTCGACCAGCAGGATCGAGTTCTTGATCTCGATGCCGATCAGCGCGACGAACCCGATGACCGCGGTAAAGCTCAGCGAATTGCCAGTCAGGTACAGCGCGACGATCCCGCCGAAGATGCCGAGCGGGATGACGCCCGCCACCACCGCGACCTCGCGGAAGCGGCCGAACTCGACGACCAGCACACCCAGGATGCCGAAGATCGCAAAGGCGATGACCGGCCCCAGCCCGCCGAAGCTCTTGGTCGCCTGCTCGGCCTCGCCACCGACCACGAAGCGGTAGCCGGATGGCAGCTTGATCCGGTCGAGCGCCGCGAACACCGCGGCGTTGACCTTGGCGGTCAGGAAGCCCGGCTGGATGTCGGACGAGATCGCGACCTGGCGCGACTGATACTCACGCTCGATCCGCGGCGGCGCGCTGTCGAGCCGCGGTGTGGCGATCTGCGCCAGCGGCACCGCACCGCCGTTGGTGGAAGGGACATAGATCTGCTTCAACACCGAGACCGGCTGGATGTCGCCGAGCGGCAGCCGCACGACGACGTTGTAGCTGTCGCCCTCGGCGTCGCGAAACCGCCCGGCCGGCTCGCCGACCAGTGCCAGCCGCACCGTGCGCCGGATGACGCCGGGCGCGATGCCCAGCAAGGCCGCCTTGTCGGCATCGACCCCCAGGTCGAGGCGCGGCCGGTCGACGGCGATCGGGTTGATGATGTCGCGGGTGCCCGGCACGGCCCGCATCGCCGCCTCGACCTTGACCGACAGCGTCTTCAGCACCGCCAGGTCGGGACCGCGCAGCTTGGCGACAATTGCCGCATCGACCGGCGGGCCGTTCTGGAACAGTTTGACGGTGATCTGCGCGTCGGGATTCGCGTCGAAGCGCCGCCGCAGCCGCTCGATCATGGCGGGACTCGCGTCCGGATCCCAGCGGTCCATGACCGCGACAATGCCGCCGATACTGGTCCGCTGATCGAGGTCGCGCTGGTTGTAATAGATTTTCGGATTGGTGCGGCCGACGTTCGACATGATCGTCTTGACCGCCGGCTCGCGCCGCAGTTCGCGTTCGACATAGCGCGCGGCACGGTCTGTCTGGCCAACCGCGGCGCCTTCGGGCGCGCGGATATCGACGAGGAAATACGGTGTCTCGGCGGCCGGAAACAGGCTGGTGCCGATCAGCGGCACCAGTGCGAATGAGGCAACACACAGGATCAGCGCCGCGATCAGCGCGCGCCAGGGTCGGGCCAGCGACCAGTGCAGCACCGGCGCATAGAAGCGGTGGATGCCGCCCTGAATGACCTGCAGCGCGCGGTTGCCATGTTCGGTCTCGGTGCGCGGCAGGATGCGGCTGGCGAGAAACGGCACGATAGTCAGCGACACCAGCAGCGACCCCGCGACAGTGCCGAACACCGCCACCGGCAGCGAGCGGATGAACTTGCCCGACCCTTCCGGCAGGAACGCCAGCGGCAGGAAGGCGAGCAGAAGAACGGCGGTGCAGCCGAGCACCGCCACCGCGATCTGGCGGGTGCCGTTGATCGCCGCGGTCTCGCGGTCCTCCCCCTCGCGCAGCCGCCGCGCGATGTTCTCGACGACCACGATCGAATCGTCGACCAATAGCCCGAGTGCGATGATGAAGCCGCTGATCGACAGCTGGTTGAGGGTGAAGCCCGAGAACGCCAGCACCGCGCAGCCGATCGCGAGGCTTAGCGGGACCGCCACCATGACCACGACGCTGGCGCGCAGGCCGAGCGGCAGCAGCGTCAGCAGCACCAGCGCCAGCGCGATGCCGAAGTCGCGGGTCAGCGCCGCCAGCTTGGTCGAGATGTCGCGCGACTGGTCGAAACCCGTCTCCAGCCGGACATCGGGCGGCAGCTGGGTCCGGAACGCCTCCGCCGTCGCCAGCGCCGCGCGCTGCACGTCGAGGACGTTCAGATTGTCCTTCTGGGTCAGCGTCACGAAGATCGCGCGCTTGCCGTTGAAGCGGGTGATGTAGGGCTGCTCCTCATAGCCCCAGCCGACGGCGGCAACGTCGCGAACCCGGATAACGCGGCCGGCATCGGCGCGGACCGGCTGTGCGGCGACTTCGGCGACCGAACGAAAAGCACCGCCGGCCTCGACATTATAGCGTGCGTCGCCGGACTGGACCGCGCCCGGCGGAAGGTCGGCGCCACCGTTTCTGAGCGCGTCTGTGACTGCCGCCACCGGCAGCCCGAGCTGCGCCAGCCGCCCCGGATCGACCGCAACCCGCAGCTCCGGCACCGGAATGCCCCAAACCTTGGTCTGGCGGACCCCCCCGACCTGGTTCAGCCGCTCGCGCAGGTCCTTGGCGATTTTCTCCAGCCGCCGGTATGAGGCGGTGTCGCTGATCAGCGCGAACTGCAGCACCGCGGCTTCCGTGGTGCGGAACTTCTTGAACTCGATGCGGGTCACCGACGATGGCAGCTGCGTGCGGATAGCGTTCACCTCGCGCACAACGTCGTCGTAGTGCTTGTCGGGATCGCTCTCCCAGCTGAACTCGGCCCCGATGATCGCGGTACTGTCTGTGGAGCTTGACGACACGAACTTGAGATCGTCGAGACCCTGCAGCACGTCCTCAATCGGCTTGGCGACGGTCTGTTCCATGTCGGTGGGGTCGGCCCCCGGCTGGGTGACGACGACCACGACATTGGGGCCGGTGAAGTGCGGATCGACCGAGCGCGGGATGCCGAGAAACGCGCCAACGCCGATCGCGGTCAGCAGGGCGAACATTACCAGCGTGATCTGCCAACGCCGAACGGCGAAATCGATGGCGTTCACGGGATGACCGCGACCTGCATGCCGTCGCGCAGCCGGTCGACCCCCGAGCGCGCCACCCGCTCGCCCGCCTGCAGCCCCGAGACGATGGTAACGCTGCGGTCGTCGAGCGGCCCGAGCTGGACCAGCCGGGTCGCCACCGTGCCGCTGCCCGGACGATAGACATAGACGAAGCCTTCGTCGGCGCGGGCGGCGAACACCGCACTGGCCGGGATCGCCACCGGGCCGGCAACCGTCGCTGCACCCGCCAGTTTCGCCGTGCCGATCAAGCCGGAGCGAAGGCCAGGCAGGCTGGGCAGCCGCAGTTCGACCTGAAAGGTGCCGGTGCGGTCGTCGCCGCGCGCCGCGATCTCGCCGACCGTTGCCTGGATCGGCGCGGGCGACAACGCCGGCAGCGTGACCGCGGCGCGCTGCCCCAGCCGGATGCCGCCGAGATCGCTGTCGCTGACCGGCAGGCGCAGCACGTACCCGCTGTTCAGTTCGCCGATGGTCAGCACCGGCGTCCCCGCAGCGACGATCTGGCCGGGCTCGGCGGCCCGGCGCAGGATGATGCCGGCGGTCGGCGCGACGATGCGACCGAGGCGCTCATCGAAACCGGCCTGGGTGACCCGGGCGCGCGCCGCCGCGGCGGCGGCATCCGCGCTTTCCATGCGTGTCCGCGTCACCCAGCCCTTGGCCAGCAGGGACGCCATGCGCTTGCGGTCGGCATCGGTCCGCACCGCCTCGGCACGCGCCGAAGCCATCGCCGCATCGAGCCCGGTCGGATCGAGCCGGGCCAGCAGTTGCCCGACGCCGACCCGCTGGCCCTCGAGCACGGTGATCGATTGAATTCGGCCGGCCGTGGAAAACCCCAGCGCGGTTTCGCGCTTGAGGCGGACGGTCCCAGTGACAGCGAGCGTCGCGCTCCCACTGGCAGAGCCGGCCGTGGCCAGGGCTACGGCGACGCGCTCGACCGCTGGAGCCGGCGGCGGCGCGTCCTTGCCGCAGCTGGCCAGGGCCAGTGCCGCCCCTGCAATCGCCCCCGCGCGCATCCGCCCCCCAAGATTTGATTATGACTCAACTTTAGGAGGCGCTTTGGCCCAGCGCAAGCGTGACATCCAAGCGCGGCTAGAAGCGCAGGTCCGCGCCGGCCCGGACGGCCCGGGGACGGAGCGGCGTGATCTGGTCGCCCGCCGCGGCACCGAAGGGATTGCCGAAGGCGAAGCGGTTGCCGCGCGTGTCGAGCAGGTTGGTCAGGTCGACGGTGATGCCGAAGCGTCCGAGCGCGAGGCGCATCCCGAAACTCGTATCGACATAGTCGCCCTGCCGCTGGTCGAAGGGGGGTGCGATGCCGAGCCGGGAGCGGCCGACGTAGCGCACCGACGTCATGACATCGAGCCCCGCCGCGGCCGAAAGGTCGAGGTGATAGGTGGCCGCGAGACGGGCCCCGGCATGCGCGATGTTCGGGAGTTCGCGCTCGCGAGCGGCCGGAAAAGCGGCTGCGGGCCGGTCTAGCGAGGAACTGTTGACGAACGTCGAGGCGTCGAAAAGCCACGCGGTCGCGGGCCGCCACGTCAGCCGCGCCTCCAGGCCGAAAATCTGCCCGTCGCCGATGTTGGCGGTGAATGGCAGGCCCGAGGCGTCGATCAGGTCGCTCTGGATCGACGTCCAGCGCGCCCGGGACAGTGAGATGTCGAACGACAGCGGGTCGCGGACGCCGCCAATGCGGAGCCCAGCCTCGATGGCCCCCAGCCGGTCGGTCTCGAAGCGCTTGGTGGCGGGGGGGACCGTGTCCGAGGCGACCGACAGGCCGCCGGCGCGCGCGCCCTCCTGATAGCGGACATAGGCGATCAGCCGGGGCCGCGGCGACCATGCCAGCGCCAGCAGCGGCGTCGCGCTGACGTTGCGCCGCGACGGCTCAAGGTTCTCGGCGAGCGTCACGCCGAGCGGCTCGCCGCTTTCGGACGAATAGGTCAGCCGGCCGCCAACGGTCGCCGTCAGCCGCGGGGTGAACGGCACCGAAATCTGGCCGAACACGGCGACCTCGTCGGCCTTGTTGCTGACGCCGAGCGCCGGCAGGACGGCAGTGTCGAGCGAGAAATCGCGCCGCAGCCGGTTGATATTGTGGGTTAGGGCGACACCGCCGACCCAGCTGCGGTCGTGGGCATCGACGCCGGCGATGCGGGTTTCATGGCTCAGCAGGTCGATCGCCACATCCTCCCGGAAGCGCAGCGGCACGCTCGTCCCGACAAAGCCGGTCGCGTCATAGGTCGACGCCAGCTCGTGGTGCACGAAGCTGGTCGTCGAGATCAGGTCGACATGGCCCAGCCGCGCGGCCGCGGTCGCGTAGACCAGGCGGTAGTCATTATCGAACGGCTGAGCGAAGTGGCTGGCGCGCGTCAGCGGCCCCAGGCCGCGCTGGGCATATTGGCCGTCGCGTACGGCAATGTCCTGCGCGACGCCGCCGACATCGAGCGTAACAGCATCGCCCGGAGTATAACGCAGCGCGACGCGGACTCCGGTGGTCGTCGCCCGGTTGACGTCGTCGCGCGCCTGCCCGATGTCGCGGATATAGCCGGGGTCGAGTGCGCGGTAGCCGACGACCCGCAGCGCCAGCCTATCGGTCCGCAGCGGCAGGTTGATCACCGCTGCGACGTCGCCGCCGACTCCGCCGTGCGCGACCGTCAGGGCACCGGCCTCGACGCTGCCGCTGACCAGGCTGGTGTCCGGCGCATTCGGGATCAGGCGGACGATGCCGCCCAGCGAACCGGTGCCGTACAGCGTGCCTTGCGGCCCCTCCAGCACCTCGGCGCGATCGACATCGTACAGGCTGAGGTTCGGATCAGGAGCATTATAGGTCAGCCGCACCTCGCCCAGATACTGGCCGACGGTTGCCTGCGACGGGCCGTTAAAGCTGCTGTCCGCCGCGCCCCGGATGAACAGCTTGTTGCGGCCCGGACCGAGGTTGGTCGACGCCAGCGTGGCAACGCGGGCGACCAAGCCGTCGGAGCCGCGCGCCGCCTCCGCCGCCCCGATCGCGCCGAGGTCGGCGACCTGTACCGCGCCGGGGTAGCTGCCGAGGCGCGCGCGCTGCTTGCTCGCGGTGATGACGATATCGTTGTCCGATGCCGCCGGGGCTGGCGGCAGGCGCGGGGGGACGGCGCGGCGCCGCGGGATCAGCGCTGGCGGTGGCGACACGCCGACCCGGATGGTCGCGTCGTCGCTATAGGCCGCCGTCGCACCCGTACCGGCGAGCAGCCGCGCCAGCGCCGAGCGGATGGTCAGCCGTCCGCTGACGCCGCGGGTCGGGCGTCCGGCCAGCCCCGGATCGGTGATGCCGACACTGACCCCGGCCTGCCGCCCGAACGCGATCAACGCCGATCCCAGCGGGCCGCCCGGCACGACGAAGTCATGGCGGGCGGCACCCCCGGCCGCCGCCGGAGCGGCGGTGACCAACAATCCGACGGTCAGCAAGAGCCTAGTTGGCGCCGCGACCACGCGCCTGGAGCCGCCAGCCGTCGCCATCGGGCCGCGCGGCGACACCGGCGAGCACGGCAAAGCGGGCAAGGGTCGGGGCCGGCGGGCCCACGATGATCGTTCCACTGAAGCTCCGCCCGGCGATGTCTGGATCGACACTAACCGGCGTGCCGAGATTTCGCGACAGCGTTACAGCGACGCTACGCAGGGGGGCATCGCTGAAGTCGAGCCGCCCCTGCCGGGTGGCACCGGCGGCGGCGTGGCTCCGGACCACCGGCCCGCCGGCCGTACGGCTGATGCTGTCGCCCGCCAGGAGCAGCACGTTCTCGGCATCGGGATTGTAGCGGACGGACCCTTCGGCAACCGCGACGCGCAGGTTGCCTTCCCCGCGCGTGACGGTAAACACCGTGCCGACGTCGACGATCCGGTCGTCACCGACCATGACGACGAACGGCACAGCAGCGTCGTGGCGCACCTTGAACACCGCCTCGCCGCGACGGAGTTCCGCCCGGCGTCCAGCCGACCGGTCGAGAATCAGCTGGCTATTCCCGCCCACGGTAACGGCGCTCCCATCGGCCAGGGTCACCAGCCGTTGCTCGCCCGGTGCGGTGACGACATCGAGCGCCGTCGCGGCGCGGAACCCCGGCACGGCGACGATCAGCGCGATCGCGGCGGCAGCGGCGATCCCGGCACCGGCCGGCAGCCACCAGCGCCGGCGCGGCTGCGGATCGTCGTCGTTCGCGGCAGCCAGCATCGGCTGGCGGTCGTCGGCAAACTCGACATCCTGGTCCGCCAGCGCGACGCGGTCATACGCGGTCGCGTTGCCGGGGGCGGCCTCCAGCCATGCCGTAAATGCTTCCCAGTCCGCGGCGGACCCGTCGCGCAGCCGCAACCGCCAGCCGATGGCCGTGGCTTCAACCTCGTGTTCGCCCTCAGGCCGCATCGGACTCGCCTCCGGGACTATGACCGCGCGGATGCGTGAAATCCGCATCAATCCGACGCCGGGCGTCGACGACCGTGGCATAGGCGCGCTGCAGGTGCTTCTCGACCGCGCTCAGGCTGATGCCCAGCGCGCCCGCGATGTCGCGCTGCGGCTCGCCGAGCAGGCGGAAGCGCCGGAAGATGTCGGCCGTCCGGTCGGGCAGCGCGGCCAGCGCGTCCGCCACCGCGGTCAGCCGCTCGCGGTCAATCAACAGCGTCTCGATCGATGGCTGCGGATCGATACCGGGGCCGATGGGCGCGGCCAACCCACCCCAGCGCGTTTCGCGGTTGAGCCGCCGCAACGCCGAACGCCGTCGATCGAGCACCAGATTGTCGGCCGCACGGTAGAGATAGGCGCGCGGATCGGCGATTCCCTCTAGGCGCATCCCGTCGAGCTTCAGGAACAGATCCTGCACCGCGTCCTGTGCCTCGTCGGTGCCAAGGCCGCGCGCCGCGAGAAAGCGGGTCAGGGCCGGCCGCAACGACAGGAACAATTCCTTGGTAGCCTCATCCGTCATGGACGCGCGTCAACTCCCGGCCGCCTCGCGCTCTTAGGCCGGGGCGGCGGGCATGGAAAGCCGACGTGCGGGCTCAGCCGAGGGCGCGGACCGCCTGTTCGATGGTCGACAGCACCGACCATGCGGCGGCCGCGACCGTGCGGCGGTCATCCGTTCCGACCGGCAGCGACATCGTGACGCCGCCGGGTCCCGGGCCGACGAGCAGGTCGAGCGCCTGGACCAGGCCCAGAAACTGCAGCGGCCGGTCGCGCGCGAGCATGGCGGCGTCGGCGTTGACCATGGCGTGGAGCATGGCGACGATCGCAGGCCGCTCGCCCATGGCCGCGCGCGCGTCGAGCGTGAAGCAGTCTCGGAGTGCGGCTTCGCCGATACCGGCCGCGGCTAGGCCGGCCAGGATACGGTCGCGCGCCGCTAGGAGGTCGGCCGGGGTGGCCACGTCAGGCACAGCCACGGCCGCTGGCGCGGACTGCCGGTCAAGGATCAACATTGGCTCCACGGATCAACTCGGCTGCGGCTGGTGTGCAGACGCCGCGAACGGGACCGGCCCGCATCACCGCGGCCGCGTGGCTCGCCACCGCATCGGGAATCGAAAAGCGCCGGGCGACCGCGCGCAACGTCTGCGGCCGCGGCTGGCGCAACCCCGCGTCGATCTGCGCCGCCAGCCGCCGCGGGTCGGTATCCGCGATCACCGCGCAGCCTTCGGAGGCGAGCAGGCGGCGCGCGCCAGGGAAGCACGCCGTCGCCAGCACCGGGCAGTTCGCCGCCATCGCCTCCAGCACCGCCGCCGGCATGCCCTCGTAATCGGAGGTCAGGACGAACAGGTCGGCAGCGTGCAGCGCAGGCGTGACGTCGCGGACATGGCCGGGCATCGTGACGCGGTGCCGCAGTCCAAGCTGCTCGATGCGGGCGGTCAGCGCGGCCCGTTCCTCGCCCTCGCCGAGGATCACAAGGCGTGCGCCCGGCGTCGTCACATAGGCGAAGGCATCGATCAGCCGTTCCAGCCGCTTTTGCCGGGCCAGACGCGCAACGACGATGACGGTCTTTGGTCCACTGCGCGCCGCGGCGGCCGGGGCCAGCATTGCCGGCGTGACATAGGGGTTGGCGACATCCTCGAACAGCGGCGCGAAGGTGGGGAAGGCAGCGGCCATCTCAACGCTCTCCTCGCGGCTGAGCGTCAGCACGCCCGTCGTCCATGGGAAAATTGCTCGGTAGCCGAGCCGGCGGACCCAGCGCACCAGCCCGCGATGGCGCGAGCTGGCGACGGGGTTGGTGGTCTTCAGATAGAGGCGGCTGCCCGGGATCGCCGCCAGCCGGAACGCCAACGCGGTGATGACGGCAACGTTGTTGGCGGCGGCGAGCACGATCTCCGGCCGCTCGCGGCGCAGCGCCCGCACCAGCGCGGGCAGCGCGCGGACCATGTCGAGCGGTCGCCACGCCGACAGCCGCCCGAGAAAGCGCACCGCGACACCGGGCCCGGCCTCCGCCAGCACGGCGTCCTCGACCGCGCCGCCGCGCGCCAGCACCACCATCTCGACCTGCAGGCCCAGGTCCGTGAAGCCGCGCGCCAGATAGCCCGCGACCTTGCCGCTGCCGCCGCGATCGAAGCTGTGCAGGACCAGCGCGACGCGGGTCATGCGGCGCGCGCCTGCGGCTCGGCCCGCGACCGCTCCCACCACAAGGCGAACGTGGCGACGGTGTAGAGGAAGCGGGCGTGGTCGGCCGCTCCGCGGCGGTGTTCGGCGAACAGCCGCTCGACGACCCGGCTGTCGAGATAGCCGGCGTCGGCGGCCCCGCTGCTGCGCCACGTCGCCAGCGCCAGCTCGCCGAGCTGGCCGCGCAGCCAGTCGGTGTGCGGAATCTGGAACCCCTGCTTCGGCCGCCGCATCGTCGACGCCGGCAGCCACGGCGCCACGGCCCGGCGCAGGATGTACTTGCCCGTGGAGCCGCGCAGCTTCATCGCGCCCGGCACGGTCAGCGCCCAGTCGACGAGCTTGTGCGACAGGAACGGCACGCGCGCTTCCAGCGAATGCGCCATGCTGGCGCGGTCGAGCCGGGTCAGCATCGCCGACGGCATGTTGACGCTGAGGTCGGCGTCGAGGAAGCGGTCGAGCGACGCGGCCGGTCCGCCGTCGGGGAAATACTCCGCCTCCAGCCGCGCATAGCCGTCATCGCCCTCCAGTCGGGCCCAGAAATCGGGGGCATAGACGTCGCGGCGCAGGCTGCGGCCGCTGGTCTGGGTGGCGGCGAAGAACTGCTGGTAACCATCGGGCAGCCGGGTGAACTCGGCCGCCCGCCGGGCGTGCTGGCGCAACGTGTTGAGGCGCGTCGACGGCGTCACCGGCCAGTGGTCGATCACCGCCGCCAGCGGCCCCAGGACGGGCCGGGCGCGCTCGATGGCGCGCGCATTGCGGTGCCGCTTATAGCCCGCGAACAGCTCATCGCCGCCCTCGCCGCACAGCACCACCTTGACGTGCTCGGCCGCCAGCTTCGAGGCGTACCAGGTCGGGACGGCGGCCATGTCGGCGAACGGCTCGTCGAAACACGCGAGGATCTCGGGCAGGCGCTGCGCGACATCGTCCATCGCCAGCGGCAGGACGATATGCTCGGCCCCGAGATGCCCGGCGATCTCGCGGGCCGCGGCGGTTTCGTCGATGCGCGCGCCCGGATAGCCGATGGTGAACGCCTTCACCGGCTGCGCCGACGACCGGGTCATGGCGGCGAGCACCGCGGACGAATCGATGCCGCCCGACAGGAACGCCGCCACCGGCACATCGGCCTGCAGGTGCCGCGCGGTGGTGGTCAGCAGCATATCCTGCATCTGCCGGACCCAGGCGGCGTCGGACTGCACCGGCCCGGCCCGGAACCGCGGCCGCCAGTAGGTCGCGGTCGTCGCCGCGCCGTCGGCCCCGATCGACAGGCAGGTGCCGGGATCCAGCATCCGCACCTGCCGGTAGATCGAGCGCGGCTTGCGGACATGGCCGAAGCTGAAGAAATCGTGGACGGCCCGGTCGTCGACGTTGAAGGCGAGGCCGGGCAGCAGCGTCAGCGTCTTCAGCTCCGATCCGAACGCCAGGCCGCCGTGCTGCTCGGTCAGGTACAGCGGCTTGATGCCGAGCGGATCGCGCGCCAGCGTCAGGCGCCGCTGCGCCCGGTCCCACACGGCGACCGCGAACATGCCCTCCAGCCGCGGCCAGGTATCGTCACCCCATGCCGCGAAGGCGGCAAGGATGGTCTCGGTGTCGCTGTGCGTGGCGAAGTCATAGCCCGGCAACCGGTCGCGGATGTCGAGATGATTGTAGATCTCGCCGTTGAAGACGATCGAGAAACGGCCGTCGGCGCTGGTCATCGGCTGGTGCCCGCCCGCGACGTCGAGGATGCTGAGGCGGCGCATGCCAAAGCCGAAATCGCCGTCGATCCGCACGCCGCCGTCATCGGGGCCGCGGTGCAGGATCGCGTCGCACTGCGCGCCGACGATCCGCTGCGCCACCGGCCGGCCGCCCCGACGATACCAGCCGGCAATCCCGCACACGGTTATTCGGCCGGCGTGGCGATTGCGGGTTTGGCGACGCCGTGCCGTCGGCGGTCGTGGAGAGGACGCTCTGTAACCCCGGCCCGCGGCCACGGTACCTCCACCGCCGGTGCGGCAATCGCCTCGATCACCAGCGCCGCGCGCACCGACGACAGTTCATCGGTCAGGTCGATATGGCTGGCGAACAGCGCGCGCTGCGCGTCCGCGTACCGCTCGGGCTGACAGATCGCCTCGTCGAGCGCGGCGCCCAGCCCGGATGCGTCGTCGATCACCCGGCCGGCCTGCCAGTGCGTGAAGTTGCGGTCGCCGGCATGATCGATCCCGTGGCTGTTTATGAAGATGCAGGGGCGCGGCCGCAGCAGGAACTCATAGGTCTGGCTGCTGACATCGCCCAGATAGATGTCGGCCGCCAGCGTATAGGTCATATCGGTGCACGCCGGGCTCGACAGGTCGATGTGGATGTTTGGCGCATTGCGCACCGCCGGCGCGATGCCGCCCGGGAAATGAAAGCCGAAGGGATTGATCGTCACCGCGACCGGCCGGTGGAACAGCATGACGTGCGGCGCGAAAATCAGGTTATAGCGCTGGCTCTTGGCGAAATAGTCGAGCACGGCGCGGCCATCGCGGTACCAGGACGACAGATGCGGCGCGACATGGGGATTGTAGAGTACGGTCGGCCGGCCATTGGCCTGCATCGGCAGGCGCGGCCGGGGCTGCGCGACCAGGTCGAACTTGGGGTAGCCGACGGTGCTGATCCGCTCGGCGGGGACGCCCGCGTCGCCGATCAGGCGCTCGCGGATCGCGGTGCCGGCGACCAGCACATGGTCGAAGCGGCGGCTGGCGGCATCGAAGCCGATCGCCCGGTCGCCCGCGCCGTGGCGGGTGTGGACCAGCTTCAGCCGGTCGAGGCCGTAGCGCGTCTTCAGGATCGCCGAGGTCTTCTCGGCCACGACGAGAATGTCGAGCCGGCGAAAGACGTCGAGATTGTCGCGGTACAGCGCCAGCTTGCGCGCCGGCACGAGGCGGTCGAGCGTCCGCGCCAGCAGCCGCGCCGAAGCGCTGCGCAGCCCCAGCTCGACGCACGGCAGGTCGGACCCGGCCGCGTCGAGATGACGGCGGACTTCGGCGGTCAGGTGCGGCCCGCCGGTCAGCACGACGACATCGCCGACCCGGCCGCGGCGGTGCAGCTCGATCGCGATCGGCAGGCTGTGCGCAATCTGGTGAAGCTGGTCGTGATTGAAGAGAAAGCCGACACGCATGACGGTGAGACGGCACCGACCTTAGGGTTCCGCATCATGCGAACGGGGGGCGGCCGGTGACGGTGCCCGATGCCGCCGACGACGTACCGCTGACGGCCGCCGGGCTGGACGCGGACGAGGTCGTCGGCGCCGGCCACCGCGCCGTGTTCGCGCGCATGGGGCGGAATATCGGCTGGCTGCTCGGCGGGCGGGGTTTCGGCGGGCTGGCCAGCATCGCCTATCTCGGCATCGCGGCGCGCGCCCTCGGCCCGGCGGGCTTCGGCCTGTTCGCGCTGGTGCTCGCTTATGGCAGCTCGATCGCCAACCTCGCGCAGTTCAATTCGTGGCAGGCGGTCATCCGGTTCGGCGCGGTGCACCGCGCGGCGGCGCAACCCGCCAGCCTCACGCGGCTGCTCGGTTTTACCGCGACGCTCGACGCGGCGGGCGCGCTGATCGGCGCGGCGCTGGCCTTTCTCGGCGTGCAGCTGGCCGGGACGCTGCTCGGCTGGTCGCCCGCGGAACAGCAGCGCGCGGCGCTGTTCGGCGCGGTGCTGCTGTTGTCGACGGGAGCAACGGCGACCGGCATGCTCCGCCTGTTCGACCGTTTCGACCTGCTCACCTATGCCGAGACCGTCGGGCCGGCGGCGCGGGTGCTGGGGGCGGCGCTGGCCTGGGCGCTCGGCTGGGGCATCGACGGGTTTCTGGCGGTGTGGGCGGTGGCGGCGCTCGCCGAAGCCGCCGCGGGCTGGGTCGCGGCCCTGTCCGCGCGTCTGTCGCCGCTCAGTTTCGGGCGCGCCGCCTTTGCCGCCGCGCCGAAGGAAAATCACCGGCTGTGGCGGTTCGTCCTCCAGAACAACGCCTCGAGTTCGCTCGACGTGCTGTGGGAACAGCTCGGCACGCTGGCGGTCGGGGCGGTGGCCGGGCCGGCGTCGGCGGGGGCGTTCCGCATCGCCACCAAGCTGGCGGGCGCGATCGCGAAGCCGGTCGGCACCGTGACCCGCGCGCTGTATCCGGAGCTCGCCCGCCTCGCCGCCGGGGGTGAGCGCACGACACTGCGCCAGGTCGTGCGGCGGGTCAGCCTGCTCGCCGGGGCGACGTCGGTGCTGCTGGTCGGCGTCATCTGGCTGTGGGGGCCGGTCCTGATCCGGGTGTTTTCGGGCCGCGGGTTCGAGTCCGCACAGCTTTTCCTGCTGCCGCTGACCATTGCTGCTGCCATCGACCTGTGCGGCATCGCGTTCGAGCCGATCCACAACGCCTATGGCCGGTCGGGCCGCGTGCTGGCCGTGCGCAGCGCCGGCGCGCTCGTCTATGTCTTGGCGCTGTGGCTGCTGCTGGACCGGGTCGGACCGCAGGGGGCGGCGTTCGCGGCGATCGCCAGCTCGCTCGCCATCCGCGGCCTGCTGGCCGTCTCGACCCGCCGGATGCTCGCGCGCTCCGGCGCAGAATCGGCACAAGATGTCGCTGTGCGGGGGACGTAACGACTTGCAGACGTAAGTCGGCTATGTATCCCTGTCGCGTAACGGTCGTATCCTGATTGAAACCAGCGAGTTGCGAGGTTGCCCATGGAAGTCGCGGTCGAGGACCGTCCGGTTTCGGTGAACGCCCCGCTGGTGGTGAGCGAGACGATCGACGGCGAGGCGATCGTCATGCACCATGGCTCCGGTCTGTATTTCGACATCGTCGGCAGCGGCGCGCTGCTGTGGGAGGCGATCGAGCGCACCACGACCCGCGCGGCGCTGGCCGCAACACTGGTCGCCGCCTACCGGCTTGCCCCGGCGCAGGCGGACAGCGTCGTGCGCGACTGGCTGGCGACGCTCGCCGAACATGACCTGATCGCATACGGCGTCGCACCTGCGGCTGCGGCAGCCGCGGTCCCGGTGGCGGTGGCGGCGGAGCCGTTTGCCGCGCCGGTGCTCGGCGTCCATGCCGATCTTGCCGACATGCTGCTGCTCGATCCCATCCACGACGTCGACGAGGCGGGCTGGCCGATGGGCCGGGCGCACGGCTGAGGCCGGTGACCGGCACCCTCAGCGTCGTCGTCGCGTGCCATAACCAGGCCGGCTTCGTGGCCGCGGCAATCGACTCGATCCTCGCCCAGAGCCGCGCGCCCGACGAGATCATCGTCGTCGACGACGGCTCGCATGACGGCAGCGCGGCGGTCGTGCGGGGCTTCGGCGACCGCGTCCGGCTGATCGTGCAGCCCAATCGCGGCGCGGCGGCGGCGCGCAATGCCGGTGTCGCGGCGGCGACCGGCGCGCTGCTGGCCTTCCTCGACGCCGACGACCTGTGGCCGCCCGCCAGCCTCGCCAGCCGCCTCGACCATCTCGAACGCACCGGCGCGGCGCTGGTGTTCGGGCGCGTCCGCCAGTCGCGCGGCGCGGACGACCAGGGCGGCCCTGCCATCCCGGGCCGGCTGGCGGGCGCGATGCTGATCCGCCGCGCCGCGTTCGACCGGGTCGGCGGCTTCGACGAACGCTACCGCACCGCCGAGACGATCGACTGGCTGGCCCGCGCCGACGAGGCCGGCATCGTCCAGGCGAACTGCGACGCGGTGGTGCTGATCCGCCGCATCCACGGCGGCAATCTGATGATCCGCACGGCCGCACCCGCCGCCGACAGCCTGCGCGTCCTGCGCGGCGCGGTGGCGCGGCGGCGGGCGCTGTCGTGACTGCGCCGTCGCTGTGGCCCGACGTCCAGCAGCGCGAACTGCTGCTCGCCGCGCTTGGCGACGGTGACGCGGCGCTGGCGCATTTCGCCGCCTGGCACCGGGGCGTCGACTGGCGCGCCGACATGGACGGCGGCAGTTTCCGCTTGCTGCCGTTGCTTCATGCCAATCTCGTCCGGCTCGGCTGCGACCATCCCTCGATGGCGCGGCTGCGCGGCATCTACCGCCACGGCTGGTGCAGGGCGCAGACCCACCGCCAGCACGGCATCGCCGCGGTCGACGTGCTCGACGCTGAAGGCATCCCGGTCCTCGCGAGCAAAGGCCTGGTGCTCGCCAACGTCTATTACGACAATCCGGCGCTGCGGCCGATGTCGGACATCGACGTCATGGTGCCGGCGCCCCGCGCCCTCGACGCGTTTGCCGCGCTGACCGCGTCCGGCTGGCAGGAGAGCCCGTCGTCCCGCGCGCAATGGGAGGCGCGGCGGAGCGCGATGCTGGTGCTGAACTACGGCATCGGCCTGCATCACCCCCGTTACGGCGAGATCGACCTGCACTGGCGGCTGTCGGCGGAATCGGGGACGGCGGCGATCGGCGAGCGCTTCTGGCAGCACGCGGTCCCGTTCACGATCGAGGGCGCGACGCTGCTTCGCCTCGATCCGGCGCACCTGCTGCTCCATGTCGTCACCCACGGGCTGCGCCCCAATATCCTGCCGCCGCTGCGCTGGGTCGCCGACGCAGCGATGGTGCTGCGCCGCGACGGCGCGACGCTGGACTGGCAGCAGGTGCGCGACACCGCTCGCGCGCTCCACGTCGGCCACCGCCTGCATTCGGGCCTGACCTATCTGCGCGATGCCATCGGCGTGCCGCTACCCGCCGGGGCGCTCGCCGCCGACGTCCCGCCGTCCTGGGTCGAGCGCGCCGAAACCCTGATCCGCGGCGCCGAGAGCAAGGCCCGCTCGCCGCGCCACCGGCAGGCGCTGGCAATGGCGGCCACACTCCCCCGGCTCGCCGTCGGCGATCACCGCGGCCAGCTGCCGCGTCTGGCGCTCGACTGGGGGCGCCGCCGCCTCCGGCCCGCCCGGTGAACGCCGCACGGCTGAGCGCCTGGCGGCACTATGCGCGGCAGCTTGCCGTGCATCGCGGGGCGCTGGCGCTGTTCATGCTGGGCAGCGCGGTCGCCGCGCTCGCCAACCTGCCGGTGCTGTGGCTGATCCGCCGCGCCCTCGACGTGTCGATCCCGGGGCGCGACCTGCCGGCCATCGCGGCGGCGGGTGCCGCCATCGTGGCGCTGCGCCTTGCCGCGGCCGGCGTCAGCATCGCGGTCGCGCGGGCGGCGGCGCGGCGGAGCCGCGGCATCGTCGCGGGAATCCGGGTCGACCTGCTGAAGCGGCTGTATGCGCTGCGCTGGCAGGACCGCGCCGCGCTCGACGCGACCCGCAGCCAGGGCCGCATCGTCTTCGATACCGAACGGGTCGAGCTGATGACCCAGGGCCTGTTCCAGCAGATCCTGCCGGCCATCGTGCCGCTGATCCTCTACATCGTCGTGCTCGGGGCGCTGTCGCTGCGGCTGCTGCTGGCGCTGCTGCTGCTCGCGCCGTTGATGCGCCTGCTGACCTGGGTGTCGACCCGGCGCCTGAAGCGCGCCATCGCGCGGTTTCAGCAGGCGTTCGAGGCCTTCCATATCGGCACCCAGCGGGCGATCGCGATGCAGCCGGTCGCGCGCATCCAGGCCACCGAGGCGTCGGCGCTGGCGGCGCACACCGACCGCACGCTCAGGCTCGGCGATGCCGGGGCGGGCATGGTCGTCGCGGGAATCGTCAACACCCAGGCGGGCAGCCTGTCGACCAGCCTGGTCGCCGCGATCACGCTGGTGCTGGGCGGCATCGCTGTCGCCGGCGGCACGATGACCACCGGCGCGCTGGCGGCGTTCTTCGTCGCCGCGACGCAGGTCAACGGCGCGCTCGGCGGGCTGATCGCGGGCGTGCCGCTGCTGCTGACCGGCGACGAGGCGCTGCTCCGGCTCGACGAACTTCGCGCCATCGGCACGGCGGAGGAGAATCGCGGCACCGTGCCGCCGGACCTGACGCGCGCGCTGGTCCTCGACGCGGTCGGCTTCGGCTATCCAGGACGGCCGCTGCTCAACGCCGCGTCGATGCGGATCGAGCCCGGCGCGGTGACCGTGATCGCCGCGCCCAACGGCGAGGGCAAGTCGAGCCTGCTCGAGCTGATCCTCGGGCTGCACCGGCCGGCCGCCGGTGCCGTCCGGCTGGGCGATGACGATCTCGTTGCGGTCGACCTCGCCCGCTACCGCGGCGCCATCGGAGTCGTCCCGCAGCATCCGCTGTTCGTCCGCGACACCATCCGCGCCAACATCCTGTACGGGCGCGAGGGGGTCACGGAGGCGGCGTTGCAGCAGGCCGTCGAGCGCGCCGGCCTCGGCCCGGTGCTGGCGGGCCTGCCCGGCGGCCTCGATGCGCCGATGGGCGACGACGGCACGCTGCTGTCGGGCGGCGAGCGCCAGCGCGTCGCGATCGCGCGTGCGCTGGTGCACGCGCCGCGCCTGCTGGTCCTCGACGAGCCCAGCAACCATCTCGACGCCGACGCGCTGGCGCTGCTGATCGAGCGGCTGTTCACCGCGCCCGGCCGGCCGACCTGCGTCGTCGCCACCCACGACCCGCGGCTGCTCGCGGTCGCCGACGCGGTGTACGACCTGCGCGGCGGGGTGCTGATACGCCGCCCGGTGCTGCGGCTGGCGACGTCGTCATGATCCCCGGCAACCTCTCCGATCTCGTCCACCGGCCAGAGGCTGACCAGCAGGCATTCTTCGACACCGTGCTGGGCCTCGCCGCCGCGGCCGAGGCGGCGACGGGGGTCGTCAGCCACGATCTCGACATCGCCGGCTGCCGGATTCGCCTGAATTTCGCCGGCCCGGTGCTGGCCGACGCGCTGCTGCCTGCGGTGTCGCACCGGCTGGCGGACGGGCCAGGTCCGCCCGACGTCACGCTCCACGTCTGGGACAGCGCCAGCACCGGCGTCGCGATCTGCCCGCCGCCGGTGCGGCAGCATTGCTTCAGCGAGCGGGGCGACATCTGGACCTTTCACAGCGAGCGCTTCCGCAGCGCCTTCCACTGGAGCGAATACTCGCTCAGCCTGTTCGACGAGGCGACCGGGACGGGTGTGTTCTGGATCCGCAGCCCCGACGGCCTGCCCTATTGGACGCGCGCCTCGCCGTTTCGCACCCTGTTCCACTGGATCATGCGGGCGCGGGGCGCGCAGCTCGTCCATGCCGCGGTGATCGGCACCCCGGCCGGCGGCGTGCTGGTTACCGGGCGCGGCGGGGTCGGCAAGTCGACGACGGCGCTCGCCTGCCTGGCCGCGGGCCTCGACTATGTCGGCGACGACTATGTGGTGCTCGCCGGCGGCGCGACGATGACCGCGCACAGCCTGTACCGCACCGCCAAGGTCAACCCGGACCAGGCTGGCCGGTTCGCGCGCTTTGCGCCGGCGCTGCTCGGCGGGGCGGCGGTCGCGGGCGAGGAAAAGGCGGTGATGTTCCTCGATGCGGTGGCCCCCGCGCTGCCGCTGGTCGCGGTCGTCACGCCGCGCTTCGGCGATGGCCCGGACACCGTGGTGGAGCCGGTCGCGCCCGCCCTGCTGATCGGTGCGGCGACCTATACGACGCTGGCGCAGCTGCCCCACGCCGGCCAGGCGACGGTCGAGTTCATCGGCACCCAGCTCGACCGCCTGCCCGGCTACCGCCTCGTGCTCGGCCACGACATCGACCGGGTTCCCGATGCAATTCAAGCGCTTACCCGCGCCGCCCATGACCTCCGCGCCGAACCAGTGCCCAGCGATGCCCCACTGATCAGCGTCATCATCCCCGTCTATAATGCTGCCAGTTTCATAACCTCGGCCATCACCAGCCTGCTCGCCCAGGATTATTCCCGCCTCGAAATCATCCTGGTCGATGACGGATCCGAAGACGACTTCGATGCCGCCGTCGCCGCCCTCCCTGTCGAGGTCCGCGTCCTGCGCCAGGCGAACGCCGGACCGGCAGCGGCGCGCAACCTCGGCATCAGGGCGGCCTCCGCCGACCTGATCGCGTTCCTCGATGCCGACGATCTCTGGCCCGATGGCCGCCTTGCCGCGCTCCTCGCCTGGATGGCCGACCATCCCGAAACCGACGTCGTGATCGGCCGCGCGCAAGTCATGGAGCAAAGCCCCGACGGTGGCTTCCGCTTCGTCGGCAGCCCGGCCGAAGCGTTCGTCTTCTATATCGGTGCAGGCGTCTATCGCCGCCGCGCCTTCGCCCGCACCGGCCTGTTCGACCCGCATCTGCGGTTCGCCGAGGATATCGACTGGTTCGCCAATGCCGAACGCGCCGGCCTGCACATCGACCGGCTGGACGTCGTCACCCTCTACGTCCGCCGCCACGCACAGAACTCGACACGGAACCTGACCGGCATCGATCTCAGCCCGGTACGGCTTGCCCGCAACGCCTTGCGGCGCAAGCGCCTGCCAGCCTGAACCGGGCACCCGATGCTCTGCGGTCCGTGGCGGAGCGGGTGGGATTCGAACCCACGAAGGGCTTTTGACCCTTACACACTTTCCAGGCGTGCGCCTTCGACCACTCGGCCACCGCTCCGTTGGCCGGGCGGGTAGCACGGGGTCTTGTCTGGACACAAGGAAACGCCCGGCGGGGTAAGCCGCCGGGCGTAAGGCTGGGTTGGGACGGCTAGCGGAGCAGCTGGAGGACCTGCTGCTGGCTCTGGTTAGCCTGCGCCAGCATGGCCTGCGCCGCCTGGCTGAGCACCTGCGCCTTGGCGAGGTTGGTGGTTTCCGCCGCGAAGTCGGCATCCTGGATGCGCGACCGCGACGCCGTCAGGTTGGTGACATTGCTGGTGATGTTGTTGACGCTTGCCTCCAGCCGGTTCTGCACCGCGCCGAGGTTGGCGCGGTCGATGTTGACCGACTGCAGCGCCTCGTCGATGGCCGCGAGCCCGGCGCTCGCGCCCTCGATCGTCGAGACGTCGACATCGGCGATCTTCAGGCCGCCGTCGTCCGAGCCGTACTTGTTCTGCTCGAAGCCAAGCTTGGTGAAGTTCGACGCGGCCGAGAAGCTGAGCGTGCCGGCGCCGAGGTCGATGCCCCGCGATGCGGTGAGCGAGACTGTGGCGTAGGCGGTCTGCACCGTGTCGGCCGAATAGTCGGTCGGATCGGTCAGGCCGGTGACGGTATAGGCCGTGCCGGTACCGCGGACGGTGACGTTGCCGAGGCCGAAGTTGGCCGCGCTCGCCGCCTCGTCGCTGTCATAGCTGACCGCGATGTTGCGACCATCGGCGGCGGTCAGGCTGAGCCCGCCCTTGCCGCTGTCGCTGGCGACGACGCCGGTCAGGCCGCTGTACTTGTTGATCTCCCGGGCGACGTTTTCGCGGGTCGCCTGGGCGGTGTCGGTAGCGTCCAGCGTGATGTCGATACCGACGCCGTTGATCTGCAGCGTCGCCGTCGCGGTTGCGGCGATCACCGTCGTCGGGGCCGAGCCGTCGAGGGTCAGCGCGTCTGCCTTCGCCGTCACGCCCGTCTCCGCCGTCGAGGCGTTGATGGCCGCTGCAATGGCAATCGCCGAGCCTGCCTTCTTCGACGACAAGGCAAGGTCGTCAGAATAGGTATCGTCGGCGGCGGTAGCGGCCCGGATGTTGACCCCGTTGATCTTCAGATCACCGGAGTTGAGCATCGCGGCACCGGCGGCGTTGGCGGCGACCGCGCGGCTGTCGGTCGTCACCGACGAGACGCCGCGGGCATAGGTGCCGACTTGCAGGCCCGACCGGCTGACGCGCCCGGCGCTGGTCGAGCTGATCTCGACCGGGTTGCCGTTGTTCGAGACCAGGCTGTAGGTACCGGTCTGCGCGCCGACCTTGAGGCCTGTGGTGGCGGCGGTCAGCGTCGACAGGCTGACGATGACGTTACGGCCGTCAGCGGCCTCCAGCCGGAGCCCGGCATTGTCGTCGCCCGTATCGATCGCAACGACCCCGGTCTGGCCGGAGATTGCGTTGATCGCGTCCTTGACCAGCACGCGGTTGGCGGCAGCGTTGGTCGTCGTCGAGATGCTGCCGGTGGTCTTGCCGTTGATGGTGACGGTGCCGGTCAGTGCGGCGGCGGTCTGCGCGCTGCCGGTCAGCACGGTCTTGCCGACCACCGCCGAGACACCGGTCTGCGCCGAGGCGCGGTTGATCGCCGCGACCTTGGCGACGGCCGAGGCGACCTTCTCGCCCGAGCTGATGCTGTCGTCGTCGGCGGACGACGGCCCGATATTGACGCCGTTGATCAGCAGGTCGCTGGCGATCAGCGCCTGGTTGGCGGTGAGGTTGGTGCTGACCGCCTCGAACGCGCCGGTCGCCGACAGCGCGGCGGTGGCGCCGGTGCCGAGATCGGTGGCGCGCGCCGAGCCGATGCCGAACTTGACGGTCTCGCCCGCCCGGCTGCCGGTCTGCAGCAGCACGTTCTTGGCCGAGCCGTCGAGCAGCTTGATGCCGTTGAAGTTGGTGCGCGTCGCCACCGAGTCGATCTCGGAGCGCAGCTGCACGACTTCGGCCTGCAGTGCGGCGCGGTCGTCGCCGGTGATCGTGCCGTTGGCGCCCTGGACCGCCAGCTCGCGCATCCGCTGCAGCATGTTGGTGACCTCGCCCATCGCGCTTTCGGCGGTCTGGGCCAGGCTGATGCCGTCGCCGGCGTTGCGCATCGCGACGTTGAGGCCGCGGACATCGGACGTCATCCGCGTCGCGATGGCGAGGCCGGCGGCATCGTCCTTGGCCGAGTTGATGCGGCTGCCGCTCGACAGTTTCTCCATCGCAATGCTGAGCTGCATCTGTGACATGCGCTGGCTGTTCTGGGCGGTCATTGCCGACAGGTTGGTATTGATGACAGTCATGGTCCCTCTCCCGCTGGGGTTCGCAAGGCCAAGGGACGGCGGCGCGCCGGATTTGCTTAATCGGCCGTCCCGGCACAGGGAGCGGCGGTGCAGTTGCCCATCCTCCACATCGACGCGCACCTGCTGGTCATCGACAAGCCGGCGGGCCTTGCCGTGCATCCCGGACCGTCGACGCCCCGAAGCCTCGACGATCACCTGCACACGCTGCGCGAGGGCTTCGTCCGCAACCCGCAGCCGGTGCACCGGCTGGACCGCGACACGTCGGGCTGCCTGGTGCTGGCGCGGCATCCGAAGGCGCTGAAGAAGCTGGCCCGGATGTTCGCCGACGGGCTGGTCGGAAAGACCTATTGGGCGGTGGTCGATGGCGCGCCCGCGGAACCCGAGGGCCGTATCGACGCGCCCTTGTTCAAGATCTCCAGCGCGGCGGAGGGTTGGCGGATGATCGTCGACCCGCGCGGCCGGGCGTCGGCGACGCGGTGGCAAGTGCTGGGCCGGGACGGGGGCCGCAGCCTGGTCGCGTTCATGCCCGAGACCGGACGGACGCATCAGGTCCGCGTTCATGCCGCGACGCTCGGCTGCCCGATCCTCGGCGATCCGGTCTACGGCGCGGGACAGGGGCCGATGCGGCTGCATGCGCGGGGGGTGTCGATTCCCTATCGCGAGGGCACGCCGCCGGTGGTGGTGGAGGCACCCGTGCCGGAGGGGTGGCCACTTTCTCCCCTCCCTCTTCAGGGAGGGGTCGGGGGTGGGCGCGAGCCGCTTGGCGAGCCTTCCATGCCCGGGTGAAGAGCGCCGCAAGCGCGGCGCACCCACCCCCGACCCCTCCCTGAAGAGGAGGGGAGCTATTTGTACGTCTCCTCCTCCCACCACGGGAAGAAGTCGGGCATCGCGTCGCTGACCTTGTCGGGGTAGTGGGCGGGGCGCTTCTCTAGAAACGACATGACACCCTCCTTGGCGTCCGCCGAACGCCCGCGGCTCCAGATCGCGCGGCTGTCCAGCCGGTGCGCTTCCATCGGCGATGCCGCGCCCAGCATCCGCCACATCATCTGGCGGGTCAGCGCCACCGACACCGGGGCGGTGTTGGCGACGATCTCGTCGGCCAGCGCATAGGCGGTGTCGAGCAGTTCGTCGGCCGGCACGACATGGCTGACCAGCCCGCCCGCCAGCGCCTCCGCGGCCGGAAAGACGCGGCCCGAGAAGCACCATTCGAGCGCCTGGGCGATCCCGACGATGCGCGGCAGGAACCACGACGACGCCGCCTCCGGCACGATGCCCCGGCGCGCGAAGACGAAGCCGAAACGCGCATCCTCGGACGCGATGCGGATGTCCATCGCCAGCTGCATGGTGACGCCGATCCCGACCGCCGGCCCGTTTATCGCGCCGATCACGGGTTTGAGGCATTCGAAGATCCGCAAGGTCACGCGACCGCCGCCGTCGCGCACCGCGTCGTGCGTATAGTCGACGCTGCCGTCGGCGCGCACTGGCGAGCCGCCGCGCGGCGCGTCGGCGCGGTTGTCATAGTCGAACGTCGCCGCGCCCTGGCTGAGGTCCGCTCCGGCACAGAAGGCACGCCCCGCGCCGGTCACGACCACCGCGCGCACCGCGTCGTCGGCATCGACGGCGTCGAAGGCGGCGATCAGTTCGGTCATCATGGTGGCGGTGAAGGCGTTCAGATTGTCGGGCCGGTTCAGCGTGATCGTCGCGATCCCCTCGACGACCTCATACCGGATTTGGGTGTAGGTCATCAGCCACTCTCGCCCATTGTTAGCGGGCATCCAGGCCCGGCCGCAGCATGGCACGCTTTACGTTTACGGCAACCCCCGGCATGGTCGCCGTGAACAGGCCGGAAGGGGCGGAATGCGCGGATCGGTGATCGGAATGATGCTGCTGGCGACGGCGGCGGTGAGTGCCGATGCAGCCCCGGCAAAGCGCCGCGCGCCGCACCGCCCGGCCGCGGTGGCCGCGCCCGCGCCGGCGCCGGCGCCAGTCGTGGCCATCGAACCGCTGCCCGACACGCCCGAAATCCAGCACCTGCGCGCCGCCTTCCAGTTCGCCTTCCCGGTCTATGCGATGATGCAGACCCGCAGCGTCACGCTGGGCAAGGCGCAGGCGTTCGGCATCGACGGCCGCAACCGGTTGCTGCCCAAGCAGAAGCTCGCCGACGCCAGCGACCGCGACGTGACGACGCCGAACAACGACACGCTGTATGCCAGCGCCTGGCTCGACCTGACGGCCGGGCCGCTGGCGTTCGAGTTGCCGCCGCTGCCGGTCCGCTACCATAGCGCCGCGCTGATGAGCCTGTTCACCGACGATGTCGCGATCGTCGGCACACGCGACGGCGGCCAGGGCGTCAGCTACTGGATCGTCGGGCCGGGCTGGACGGGCACGGCACCGCCCGCGACCAAGCTGCTGCGCAGTCCGACCAACGACGCCTGGCTGTTGCTCCGCGTGCTGGTCGACGGCCCGGCGGATTTCGATGCCGCGATGGCGGCGCTGCGTCAGTTCGCCCTGAACCCGGTCGCCGCCGAAGCCCCGCCGCCACTGACCGCGGTGCCGACGCCGATGCCCGATGGCGCGACCTTCCTGAACGTCGTCAACGAGGCGCTTGGGCGTTCGCCGCTGCCGCCGCGCGGCAAGGCGTTCGAGGATGTCGGCATCCGCCCCGGCGTCACCGATGCCTGGGCACAGCTGGCGCCCGAGGTGCAGGCGCTGTGGACCCGCGCCTTGCCGGCGTTCCGCGTCGAGCTGAAGGGCGGCTTCGCGCAGCTGGCGGAAACCGTCGACGGCTGGTCCTATCCCGGTGCGGAGATCGGCGTGTTCGGCGACAACGACCGCAGCCGTGCCGCCGTCGCGCTGGGCGGGCTGGCGGCGCTGCCGACCAGCGAGGCGGTTTATCTGAGCGCGCTCGCCGACAAGGAGGGGGCGCCGCTGGACGGCAGCAAGGCCTACACGGTCCACATTCCGGGCAAGGTGCCGGCCGGGGCATTCTGGTCGCTGACCATGTACCAGCAGGAGGCGGACGGGCGGCTGTTCTTCGTCGACACCCCCGCCAAGCGCTTCGCGGTCGGCAACCGCACCTCCGGGCTGCGGTTCGAGCGCGACGGCAGCCTCGACATCTTCGTCCAGGCGGCGAAGCCGTCGGGCGAGCGCGTTGTCAACTGGCTGCCCGCGCCCAAGGGCCCGTTCCGGCTGGTGTTCAGGGCCTACCGGCCCGGCCCGGCGCTGCTCGACGGCAGCTTCCGCCTGCCGCCCGTTGTCGCGACCGAGGCAATACCTTGAGCGAGCAGGATATCCGCGCACCGCTCGCCGATCTGCACGGCGCGGTGCCGCCCGCCCCGGCGTGGTTCACTGCGGCGCTTGCCGATGCGCCGGAGCTCGGACGCACCGAGGTCGAGGGCGCTGGCATCGAGACGCTGGCGTGGGGCGAGCGTGGCAAGCCGGGGCTGGTGTTCCTGCACGGCAACGGCGCGCACGCCCGCTGGTGGAGCTTCATCGCGCCGTTCTTCGCCGCCGACTACCGGGTCGCAGCGCTGTCGTGGTCGGGGATGGGCGGCTCCGACCACCGCGAAGCCTATAAGATCGAGACTTTCGTCCGCGAGATTTTCGCGGTCGCCGCATTTACGGGCGCGAGCGACGCCGGGCCGCCGCTGGTCGTCGGCCATAGTTTCGGCGGCTTCCCGATGATGGCGGCAGCGGCGCACCGCGGCCAGGAGCTGCGCGGCGCGGTCATCGTCGACACGCCGTTCCGCGGCGTCGGCGAGGAAGGCGGGCGGCCGCCCAATGCCACCCTGCGGCCGCACAAGGTCTATCCGACGCTGAACGACGCGCTCGCCCGTTTCCGCCTTGCGCCGCCGCAGGGCTGCGAGAACCTGTTCATCGCCGACCATATCGCGCGCGGTTCGCTGATCGAGGTGCCGGGCGGCTGGAGCTGGGCCTTCGACCCGTATCTCTGGTCGCGTTTCGAGGTCGGCGATGCGCGCGCCCTGCTCAACGCGCCGCAGTGCCCGGTCGGGCTGATCTGGGGCGAGCAGTCGCTGCTGATGCAGCCGGCGCGCGTGGCGGCAATGCGCGCCGCCCTGCCCGCAGGCTCGCCCGCCATCGGCATTCCGGCGGCCGAGCACCACGTCATGATCGACCAGCCGCTGGCGCTGGTGGCGGCGCTCAGGGGACTGTTCGCGGGCTGGCCGTGACCGGCGCTCAGATTGCTCCGGTGAGCAGCGCCGCCGCCCAGGACGCGACCATCGACAGGACGATGCCGGCACCGACTCGCGTGACATAGGCGGCCGTCCCCGCCGCGGTCGCCATCGCCACTTTCATCACCGCATTGACCGACATCGCGCAAAGGATCGGCACCACCGCCGCCGTGGTGCTCAGCTTGCCGGCAGCGACCAGCGCGGCGACCGACATCGCCGCTGCGTGCGTGTCGACGATGCCGCCAAGCGCCGCCCCCAGCGCCACGCCGGCACCCCCGAAGTACGGCTGCACCGCGGCCGTCAGCATCAGGATCGCCGCCATGCCGAACGCCAGCAGCAACGCCGCGCCGAGGCTGAAGGCGCGCTCGTCCGCCAGTGCCGCGCCCGGGGCCGAGCGCGCCGCCTGCCGCATGTAGACAGCCCCGTAGGCGGCGATCACCAGTCCGCCCGCTGCCAGCATCGGTGCCATCGTACGAAGTGTCGCCGGGCTGACCGCGGCGAGGACCACCGCCATTTGCACGAAGGTCGCCACCGACGAAAGCGTGCCGCCCGCCACCGCTGCGGTCAGCGTCGATGGGTCGGCCTTGGCCTTGGTCCCCATCGCGCCGGTGGTCGCGACACTCGAGACGAAACCCGACGCGAGCCCGGACACCGGCAGGCCGTAGCGCTTGCCCAGCACGCGGGTCGCGACATGCCCGGCTCCTCCGATGGCGAGCACCAGTATGACGACCAGCCACAGCGTATGCAGGTTCAGCGCATTGAACGGCCCGACGGTGCGATCGGGCAACAACGGCCAAATCACGACCAGGGCCACCGCCAGGAGCAGCCCGTCGCTGACTTCCGCATCGGTCAGGGTGCCGCGAACGAAGCGGTGCAGGCCGGGTTTGGCCGCCAGCAGCGTCGCGGCGATGACGGCGACGCCGCCGGCCAGCAGCGGCCGCGCGAGTGCCAGCGCCCCGAGCAGCGGCACGAGCAGCAGCGCCATCTCGGTGGTCAGGCCGGGGTCGCGCCGACGGGTGCGCCAGTAGGCGATGCCAAGCAGCACCGCGATCGCGGCAATCGCCACGCCGAGCAGAACCACGCCGCCAAGCTGCATCGCCACCGCGCCGAGCACCGACGCCAGCGCGAACGTCCGCAGACCGGCGGGCCCGCCGCCCTTGCTGCGCTCGCGCTCCAGCCCAAGCAGCAGGCCGATGCCGAGCGCGGTGAAATAATTGATGGTCGGTGCCTGCACACCGCAGTGCGTCGGCCCGTCCCGCCGGTGACGCAAGCCCCGTGCGCGGCGGGCGGTGGCTAGCTCCGCTTCAGCGGCTCGCCGCGCCGCGTGCCGTGGACGCGGCGGACAGTACCCGACGAGGCGCGCATGACGATGCTTTCCGTGGTGATCGAGCCGTCGCGCTTGCGGCGCACCCCCTGCAGCAGCGAACCGTCGGTGACGCCGGTGGCGGCGAAAATGACATCGCCCTGCGCCAGATCCTCCAGCTTGTAGATGCGGTCGAGGTTGGTGATGCCCCAGCGCCGGGCGCGGCCGCGCTCGTCCTCGTTCCTGAACACCAGCCGACCTTGCATCTGGCCACCGACGCAGCGCAGCGCCGCCGCCGCCAGCACGCCTTCGGGCGCGCCGCCGCTGCCGATGTAGATGTCGATGCCGGTGTCGGGATCGGTGGTCGCGATGATGCCCGCGACATCGCCATCGGGGATCAGCATGATGCCGCAACCCAGCCCGCGCAGCTCGGCGATCAGCGCGTCGTGGCGCGGCCGGTCGAGGACGCAGGCGATGATGTCGCGCGGCGCGACACCCTTGGCGCGGGCCAGCGACTCGACGTTCCAGGTGGTCGACTTGGTCAGGTCGACGGTGCCCTTGGGATAACCCGGGCCGATGGCGATCTTGTCCATATAGGTGTCGGGGGCGTTGAGCAGGCCACCCTCTTCCGCGATCGCCAGCACCGCGAGCGCGTTCGGCCCGGCCTTGGCGGTGATCGTCGTGCCCTCGAGCGGATCGAGCGCGATGTCGATCTTGGGGCCGGTGCCCTTGCCGACCTTCTCCCCGATATACAGCATCGGCGCCTCGTCGCGCTCGCCCTCGCCGATGACGATCGTGCCGTCGAAATCGAGGCTGTTCAACGCGTCGCGCATCGCCTCGACGGCGGCGGCATCCGCGGCATGCTCGTCGCCGCGGCCGATCTGCTTCGATGCCGCGATCGCCGCATATTCGGTGACGCGGACCATTTCGAGGACGAGCACGCGGTCAAGGACCGCGCTGGCGGGGGCGGTGGGATTGGACATGGTTGCTCCGGATTGGACTGGCGGGTGGCCTAGTCGCTCGGTCCTTACAAGTCGAGAATATGCATCATCACCGGCGCGCCGAGCACGTCATCGGACGCCGCCATCGTCGCCAGCGCGGCGCGGACCTTGGCCTCGACGCAGACATGGGTGACCATCACCACCAGCACGCCGCCGCCGTGATCGCCGCGCTGGATCAGGCTCTCGATTGACACGTCCGAATCGCGCAGCGCCGCGGTCAGCATCGCCAGCACACCGGGCCGGTCGACGACCGCGAGGCGGAGGTAGAAACGCCCGGCATGCGCCGCCTGGTCTGCGGCCGGCAGCGCCGCCAGTTGCGCCACCGGCATCCCGAACGCCGGGCCGGTGTCACCGCGCGCGATGTCGATCAGGTCCGCGACGACGGCCGATGCGGTCGGCCCGGCCCCGGCCCCGCGGCCTGAGAAGAACAGCCGCCCAACAAAGTCACCCTCCGCGACGACGGCGTTCAGCGGCCCGTCGACGTGCGCCAGCGGGTGCACCTGCGGCACGAGGCAGGGGTGGACGCGCTGAAACAGCTGGCCGCCCGCCGCGCTCGCCAGCCCGACCAGGCGGATACGGTAGCCGAGCGCGGCGGCATGTTCGATATCGGCGCTGGCGACGGCGCGGATACCGGTGCACGCCACGCCGGCGAAATCGATGCGGCCGGCGAACGCCAGCGAGGCGAGGATCGATAATTTGTGCGCCGCGTCGATACCTTCGATGTCGAAGCTCGGGTCGGCCTCGGCAAAGCCCAGCGCCTGCGCATCCGCCAGCACCGCCGCGAAGCCCAGCCCCTCGCTTTCCATGCGGGTCAGGATGTAATTGCAGGTGCCGTTGAGAATCCCGTAGACGCTCGACAGCGTGTTCGCCGCCGCGCCTTCGCGCAGGCCCTTGACGACCGGGATGCCGCCCGCCACCGCGGCCTCGTATTTCAGCGCGGTGCCGCCGGCTTCGGCAAGCGCTGCCAGCTCGAGACCGTGGTGCGCCAGCATCGCCTTGTTGGCGGTGACCAGCGGCTTGCCGAGCGCCAGCGTGTCACGCGCCAGCGCCAGCGCCGGGCCGTCCGCCCCGCCGATGCATTCGACCACGACGTCCACATCGTCTCGGCCCGGCAGCTCGCCCGCATCGTCGACCCAGGCGAGCCCGGCGCAATCGATGCCGCGGTCGCGGTGGCGGTCGCGCGCGCTGACTGCAGTTATGACGACAGGCCGGTCGGCGCGCCGCGCGATCAGGCCTGCGTTGGTATCCAGCAGGCGAACGACGCCGCCGCCGACGGTGCCAAGGCCGGCGAGGCCGATGCGCAGGGGAATTGCCATGCCCGCCCCCATCGCGGCCCCGGCGGCGGGAGGCAAGCCCTAGGCCGCCATGCGCTCGATGATAATCGCTGGCGCCATGCCGCCCGCCGCGCACATGGTGATCAGGCCATAGCGGCCGCCACTGCGCTCCAGCTCGTCGAGCGCGGTGCCGATCAAGATGCTGCCGGTCGCCCCGATCGGGTGACCGAGCGCCATCGCGCCGCCGTTGATGTTGACCTTCGAGCGGTCGAGCTCGAGGTCGCGGATGAACTTCTCTGCGACGACGGCGAACGCCTCGTTGATTTCCCAGACGTCGATGTCGGCCACGGTCAGCCCGGCCTTGGCCAGCACCTTCTTCGCGGCCGGCACCGGCGCGTTGAGCATCAGCGTCGGGCAGTCGCCGACATTGGCGTAGGCGACGATCCGCGCGCGCGGCTTCAGGCCGTGGCTGTCGGCATAGGCCTTCGACGTGATCAGCAACGCCGCCGCCCCGTCCACAACGCCCGACGAGTTGCCGGCATGGTGGACGCCCTGGAACTCGAGGCCCGGATAGGCGCGGGTGATCTGGTCGCGGAAGCTCGGCCCGCCGTCCTCCAGCGCCACATCGGCGACGACATCGAAGCTCGCCTTCAGCCCGGCCAGGCCCTCAGCCGTGGTCTGCGGCCGCGGGAACTCCTCGCGGTCGAGTGCCACCGAGCCGTCCTCGTTCATGACCGGCACCACCGACTTGGCAAAGCGGCCCTCGCGAATCGCCACGTCGGCGCGCTGCTGGCTGACCAGAGCCAGCGCGTCGACCGCCTCTCGGCTGATGCCTTCCTTCGCCGCGATGGCGTCGCCGCAGACGCCCTGGTGCGATTGCGGGTGGATGGCGTCCAACGCCTTGTTGCCGCTGCCCATGCCGAGCGGCTTGATGCCCGCTGCATGCTCCTGCGCGCCGATGGTCTGGGTGTAGCTCATCATCTCGGTGCCGCCGGCGATGACGACATCCTCCATGCCCGACATGACGCTGGCCGCCGCCAGGTTCACGCTGGTGATGCCGCCGCCGCAGAAGCGGTCGAGCGTCGTGCCGCTGGCCTTGATGTCATAGCCCGCCGCCAGCGCCGCCATGCGGCCGAGATCGCCGCCCTGATGACCCTTCTGGGTCGAGGTCGACCAGATGATGTCGTCGACCTCCGCCGTGTCGAGCTGGTTGCGGTCCTTCAACGCCTTCAGCACCGTCGCCGCGAGATGCTGCGGGTGGAGGTGGCTGAGCGCGCCCTTGCCGGGTTTGCCGACGCCACGCGGCGTGCGGACGGCGTCGATGATATAGGCTTCGGCCACGGCGACTCTCCCAAGGTTGGTTGACGCTTACGTTAGGCGCGGGCAGCGTGGCCCGCAATGACGGCGACAAGCCTTGGGGACGGACTGACCGCGCTGCTGCCGAAACTCGGCGGCGGCGAGCTGACGGGCCTCACCCGGCTGTCGGGCGGCGCGACGCAGGAGATCTGGCGCTTCGAGGCCGGCGGCCGGCCGCTGATCCTCAGGCGTGCGCCCGGCGGCGACCGGGTGTCGGCGCAGACCGTCGGGCTGGAGACCGAGGCGGCGCTGCTCGTCGCGGCCCGCGCGGCCGGGGTGCCGGTGCCGCCGGTCGTGCATGTTCTCGAACCCGGCGACGGGCTCGGCCACGGCTTCGTCATGGGCTTCGTCGAGGGCGAAACGCTGGGCGGCCGCATCGTCAGGGCACCGCCGCCGGGGCTGTCGCGGGACTGTGGCGCGGTGCTGGCGCGCATCCATGCCATTGACCCGTCGGAATTCCCCACGCTCGACCGCGCGACGCCGCGCGAGCTCGTCGACCAGTGGCGCGCCGGCTATCGGGCCACCGGCTGGCCGCGCCCGGTGTTCGAGGCCGCCTTTCGCTGGCTCGACGCCCGCTGCCCGCCGCCGCCCGCGGTGCCGCGCCTCGTCCACGGCGACTTCCGCAACGGCAATCTGATGATCGGGCCGGACGGCATCCGCGCCGTGCTCGACTGGGAACTGGCGCATGTCGGCGACCCGATGGAGGATCTCGGCTGGCTGTGCGTCAACTCGTGGCGCTTCGGACGGACCGATCTCCCCGTTGGCGGTTTCGGCACGGTCGACGCGCTGGTCGCGGGTTACGGCGCGCCCGTCGACCGCGCGGCGCTGCGCTGGTGGGAGGTGTTCGGCACGCTGCGCTGGGGCTGTATGTGCGCCGGCATGGCGGCGGCGTTCCGCAGCGCCGACCCAACCATCGAGCGCGCCATGATCGCGCGGCGGACGTCGGAGACCGAGATCGACCTGTTGCGGCTGATCGGGAGCTAGGGGCATGCAGGACGAACCGACGCCGGTGGAGATGCTGGGCGCGGTCGCAACGTTCCTGCGCGATACGGTGGTGCCCGCGACCGCCGGCATGGTCGCCTTCCAGGCGCGTGTGGCGGCCAACGCCGTCGATCTGGTCGCGCGCCAGGTCGCGGCGGACGACGGCGGCGAGGCGGCGCGGCTGCGCGCGCTCATGGGTCGCGACGGGCCGCTGCCCGATCTCAATGCCGCCCTGGCGGCCGGCATCGCCGACGGCAGCATCGATTATGCTGCACCCGAAACCCTGCAGCATTTATGGGCGACGACGCTCGCCAAGCTGGCAGTCGACCAGCCCCGTTACAGCGGCTACCTCGCCGCGCTTGTCGAGAAGGACGCGTAATGGACTTCGCCGTGCCGCCTGAACTGACGGCCTACCTCGCCGAACTCGACGCCTTCATCGAGGCCGAGATCAGGCCACTCGAACAGGCCGACGACAATATCCGTTTCTTCGACCATCGCCGCGAGCACGCCCGCACCGACTGGGACAACGACGGCCAGCCGCGCGCCGAATGGGAGGCGCTGCTGACGGTCGCGCGCGAGCGCGCCGACGCGGCCGGGCACTTCCGCTTCGCCTGGCCCGCCGAATACGGCGGCAGGGGCGGCTCCAACCTGTGGATGGCGGTGATCCGCGAGCATCTCGCCGCCAAGGGGCTGGGTCTCCACAACGACCTGCAGAACGAGCATTCGATCGTCGGCAACAATCCGTTCGTGCTGATGTTCAGGGAATTCGCGACGCCCGAACAGTTCGCCCGCGACGGCGCCGCGGTGCAGGACGGCAGCATGCGCACCGCCTTCGGTCTGACCGAGCCGAACCACGGCAGCGACGCGACCTTCATGGAAACCCGCGGCGTGCCGCAGACGCGGGACGGCAAGCCCGGCTGGCTGCTCAACGGCGAGAAGATGTGGACGACCGGCATGCACGTCGCGACCCACGTCATGGTGTTCGCGCGGACCTCGGGAGAGGACGGCAGCGCCAAGGGCATCACCTGCTTCATCGTCCCCGCCCAGGCACCCGGCGTGAAAATCGAGGAGTGGCTGTGGACCTTCAACATGCCCACCGACCATCCGCGCGTCAGCTTCACCGACGTCTGGGTGCCGGAGGACAGCTATTGGGGCGAGGTCGACCGCGGCCTTGGGCTGGGTCAGAGCTTCGTCCACCAGAACCGCATCCGCCAGGCCGCCTCGTCGCTAGGCGCGGCAGTGTTCTGCATCGAGGAAAGCGTCCGCTACGCCCGCCAGCGCAAGCCGTTCGGCAAGCCGCTCAGCGACAACCAGGCGATCCAGTGGCCGCTGGTCGAGCTTGCCACCCAGTGCGAGATGCTGCGCCTGCTAATCCGCAAGACCGCGTGGGAGATGGACGCGCTGACCCATGTCGAGGTCGAGCGCACGCTCAGCGATAAGGTCAGCATGTGCAACTACTGGGCCAACCGCCTGGTCTGCGAGGCCGCCGACCGCGCCATGCAGGTCCACGGCGGCATCGGCTATTCGCGCCACAAGCCGTTCGAGCACATCTATCGCCACCACCGCCGCTACCGCATCACCGAGGGCGCGGAAGAGATCCAGATGCGCAAGGTCGCGGCGTTCCTGTTCGGCTATCTCGGGCCGCGGCGCGCGCTGTTCGCGGCACCATGAATGGTGCCCGGGGGCGGAATCGAACCACCGACACGGGGATTTTCAATCCCATCTGGTTGTCTGCCTTAAGGTGCCTGATGGTGCCCAAGTTGCTGCATTTAGGCAATTTTCGGCTCGGCGGCATTGCCCGAACGTGCCCGGCCTAACCCGGGGCGGCCCGGCACAATTACACAGGAATTACACACGCTGCAGCTTGGCATCCTGTGCCAAATCATTCCCCCGGGCACAATCCTTGTCGAAAGCGGCCCGGCCGCTTTGGAGCGTCGCGCGGAGCTGAGCAGATCCTCGTTCATTAAGCTTGCCACGTCCGCTTTGCGCCCCATTCCAGACGTCCAAGCGCGCTGATCGCAATCCCGAAAGCGGCCGTTCGTTCATCTGTCGGAAATTGCGATGCTTGGTGGATTGCCACCAGGCCGCTTTGGAGCGTGAATTTCTGGATTGCTGCCGTTTGTTCAGGCTGGTCGAAGCTTCCGCTTCGCGCCTCAAGCAAACCGTTTCAGTCGTAATGCTAGGCATCAAAATCCCCGCAGACATCGCGCAGATGGCTCTCTTTCGGTCTGGAACGTCACCGGTCCCCCGATTGTTAGTGTAAAACGTCATCACGACGTTGTTTGGATCTTAAATGATTATCAGATCAGTAGTCGCTGCAGCCATGCTGGCGGCGACGGGCGGCGCGCTTGCGCAGTCGAATGAC
>JBBQWN010000013.1:0-75786 GCA_038210595.1 Sphingomonadales bacterium
CCGCCACAACACGCTCACGAAGATCGATCGACAACGCCTTGGTCATGCATGCCAGCCTCCCTCGCCAGCACGCAGCTTGAATCAGAACCCAACCGACTTGGGAATCCTCGACGAGTCTGTCAGCTCGAAATATGCTCTAGGCACGGTTTTCAGCATCGCCAGTTCAAATGAACTAGCGAGCAGTGTTATTTCCTACGTTAAGTCATTGAACCGCTGGGGCGATCGACGGGGATTGAACCCGCAACCTCCGGTACCACAAACCGGCGCTCTAACCAATTGAGCTACGACCGCCGCACGCAGCGAGGAGGTGCAGATACGGACCCGCCCGCGCGGGGTCAAGCACGCGCGGCTCAGGGATGGGCACCGAGCACACCGCAGGCGATGCGGTCGCCGCTGTTGCCGCTCGGGTCGGTCTTGTAGTCGTCGGCCTTGGCGTGAACGAGTACCGCGGCGCCGTCTGCATCGAGCAGCGGCGCGGTGCCGCCGGTCAGCGTCAGGTCGGGCAATTGCTCGGTGAGGCTGCCGCGCCCGTCCGCCCCGACGACGAGATTGGGCAGGTCGCCGGCATGGGCACCAAGCGGATTGTCATGCCCGTGCTGCTTCATGCCCGGATTGAAGTGCCCGCCCGCGGTCTTGAAGTCCGGCGCGTCGCACTTGCCGACCGCATGGAGGTGAACGCCATAGGTGCCGGGCGCCATGTCCTGCGCGGTGACGGTGACCTGCGTGCCGGCCGGCCGCTGCTCGAGCCGCGCGGTGCCGCGCAGCTCGCCGTTGGCCCCGAGCAGCTGGGTCGTCGCGCTGACCGAAGGCGGCGCGTCCTTGATCCTGCCGAGCGATTCCTTCTTCTTCGCATGCGCACCCGTGGCGAGGGCGACGGCAAGGATGACGACGGCAGCGGTCCGCATGGTTTTTACCCCAATGACTTGTTGATCGTCTCGACCATCTTCTTGGCGTCGGCGAGCAGCATCATCGTATTGTCCATGTAGAAGACATCGTTGTCGACACCGGCATAACCGACGCCGCCCATCGAGCGCTTCACGAACAGGACGGTTTTCGCCTTTTCGACGTCAAGCACCGGCATGCCGTAGATCGGCGAGGTCTTGTCGGTCTTGGCGGCCGGGTTGGTGACGTCGTTGGCGCCGATGACGAAGGCGACGTCGGCCTGCGCGAACTCGCCGTTGATGTCCTCCAGCTCGAAGATCTCGTCATAGGGCACGTTGGCCTCTGCCAGCAGCACGTTCATGTGGCCGGGCATCCGGCCGGCGACCGGGTGGATGGCGTATTTGACGCTGACGCCTTCCTTGGCGAGCAGGTCGCCCATCTCGCGCAGCGCATGCTGCGCCTGGCTCACCGCCATGCCATAGCCGGGCACGATGATGACGCTTTCGGCGTTCTTCATGATGAAGGCGGCGTCCTCGGCAGAACCGCGCTTCCACGGCCGCTCGACCGCCGGGCCCTTGGCCCCCGACACCGCCTCGCCGCCGAAACCGCCGGCGATGACGCTGATGAAGCTGCGGTTCATCGCGGCGCACATGATGTAGCTGAGGATCGCGCCCGACGAGCCAACCAGCGCGCCGGTGATGATCATGGCGCTGTTCTGCAGCGTGAAGCCCATCGCCGCTGCCGCCCAGCCCGAATAGCTGTTCAGCATCGAGATGACGACCGGCATGTCGGCCCCGCCGATCGGGATGATCAACAGGAAACCGATGGCGAAGCTGAGCGCGGTGATGGTGAAGAACACCCACGGCGACTGGTCGACGACGAAATACGCCACCAGCACCAGAATTGCCGCGAGGATGCCGAGGTTGATGACGTGGCGGCCCGGCAGCTGGATCGGCGCGCCCGACATCCGGCCCGACAGCTTTAGGAAGGCGATAACCGAGCCCGAGAAAGTGATCGCACCGATGGCAACGCCGAGCCCCATCTCGACGCGGCTAACGCCCGCGATTTCGCCGGTGGCGGGATCGAGGATGCCGAATGCCGCGGGGTTGAGATAGGCGGCGACGCCGACCAGCACGGCGGCCATGCCGACCAGGCTGTGGAAGCCCGCGACCAGTTCGGGCATCGCGGTCATCTTGATCTGGCGGGCGATATAATAGCCGACGCCGCCGCCGATCGCGATGGCGCCGACGATCAGCGGCAGGCCGACGCCATGCTCGATCAGCGTCGTGCCGACGGCGATGACCATGCCGATCATGCCGTAGCGGTTGCCCTGCTGGCTGGTCTCCGGCGACGACAGGCCGCGCAGCGCGAGGATAAACAGGACGCCCGCGACCAGATAGGCGAGCAGGACCCAGGACGGGGCGGCGGCGATTGCTTCGTGCATTACTTGCCCTTAACCGCCGAGCGGTCCTTCTTCTTGTACATGCCGAGCATGCGCTGGGTGACCGCGAAACCGCCGAAGATGTTGACGCTGGCCAGCGCCACCGCAATCAGCCCAAGCCACTTCGAGATCTCGCTACCCCCCGCCGCAGCGGACGAGGCGATCAGCGCGCCGACAATGATGACGGACGAAATCGCGTTGGTCACCGCCATCAGCGGCGTGTGCAGCGCCGGGGTCACCGACCACACAACGTAATAGCCGACGAAGCAGGCCAGCACGAAGATCGACAGCTGGGGGATCAGGTGTTCCATGGTCGCTCTCCTCAGGCCGCCAGCAGCCGCTCGTGCACGACAGCCCCGCCGCGCGTCAGGGTCACGCCCTTCACGATCTCGTCTTCGGCGTTCCACACCACCTTGCCGGCGTCCTTGTCCCAGAACGCGCTGACCAGGTTGAAGACGTTGCGGGCGTAGAGCGCGCTGGCGTCCGCGGCCATGCGGCTCGGCACGTTGCGGTGGCCGATGACCTTGACGCCGTGGACCTCGACGATCTCGCCGGGCCTGGAGCCCTCGACGTTGCCGCCGCTCTCGACCGCGAGATCGACCAGCACGCTGCCCGGCCGCATCGTCGCCAGCTGCGCATCCGAAACCAGCCGCGGTGCCGGGCGGCCGGGGATCAGCGCGGTGGTGATGACGATGTCCTGCTTGGCGATGTGGCTGGAGACCAGCTCCGCCTGCGCGGCCTTGTATTCATCGGACATCTCGGTGGCATAGCCGCCGGTGCCCTCGCCCTCGATGCCCTTCACCGCCTCGACGAAGATCGCCTTGGCGCCGAGGCTCTCGATCTGTTCCTTGGTGGCGGCGCGCACGTCGGTGGCGCTGACCAGCGCCCCCAGCCGGCGGGCAGTCGCGATCGCCTGCAGGCCCGCCACGCCGACGCCCATGACGAACACCCGCGCCGCGCTGATCGTGCCGGCCGCCGTCATCATCATCGGGAAGGCGCGGCCATAGGCTTCGGCGGCGTCGATGACCGCCTTATAGCCCGCCAGGTTCGACTGCGACGACAGCACGTCCATCGACTGGGCGCGCGTGATGCGCGGCATGAACTCCATCGCCAGCGCCTCGATGCCGGCGGCCGCATAGCCGTCGACCCGCGACCGGTCGGCGAACGGCGACAGGATCGCAGCGAGCACCGCGCCCGGCTTGGCACCGGTCAGCGAGCCGGCATCGGGCCCCTGCACACCGACGATCAGGTCGGCGTCCGCCACCGTCGCGGCGCGGTCGCCGACGGTCGCGCCGGCGTCGGCATACAGCTGGTCGGCGATATTCGCCCCCGCGCCCGCGCCGGCCTCGACCGCGACGGTCGCGCCCAGGCCAATGAACTTCTTCACCGTTTCCGGCGTGGCCGCGACACGCGCCTCGCCTGCCGTCGTCTCGCGAAGCACCGCTATCCGCATCGAAAACCCCTTGTGCCGGCGCTCAAGCCAGGAAAATCGCCAGCAGGATCAGCAGCATGGCAAGCGCCACCACCGACCATTTCAGAATCTGCATGAACCGGCCGTAGGTCACGGCATGTTCGTGTGCCGCCCCGTCTGTCCCGACGTCCCTGCCGATTTCGTCCACCATGACCCTGCCCTGACACGTTTACGCGGGCTGTCATAGCAAAGCTACGCACGCGGGGAAGCCCCCAGCCCGGCACGCGCCAGCGCCGCCGCCTGCCGCTCCGCCAGCACCGCCTCGTCGAAGCCCTCTATCATGCCGTTGAACAGCGCGTACCAGTTGAGCTCCGCCTTCAGGTGCATGAACACCCCGCCCAGCCCGATCGCGGCGCGGTCCATGAACACGAATTCGCGCGGCACCGTGACGGTGCCCAGCTCGCGCAGGCGGCGGTGGACCTTCTGCGCGGTCTCCCGGCCATAAGTAGCGGGGTTGCCGCTGGCGTCGATCACCCGCGCCCGGTCGTCGAGCAGCGGGCCGTACAGGAACTTCGCCCAGATCAGCAGCGTGTCGATGATCTCGCGGGAGAGGCCGGTAAAGCCCCACGCCTCGAACGACGCCACCGCCAGGTCCTCGTCGCCGGTGTCGAGTGCCCGGTACAGGTCGATGACGCCGCCGATGAAGCGCGGCGGGAACACCCGGATGCAGCCGAAATCGAGCAGGTTGATGCTGAGGTCGTCGCGCACCGTATAATTGCCGAGGTGCGGGTCGCCGTGGATGACGCCGTAGTGGTGGAGCGGCAGGTACCAGGCGCGGAACAGGTTGTGCGCGATGGTATTGCGGACCTCCAGGCTCTCGCCCTTGAAGTCGAGCAGCGGCCGGCCGTCGAGCCAGGTCATGGTCAGCAGGCGGCGGGTCGACAGTTCCGGCACCACCTCCGGCAGATGCGCCGCCGGCTCCCCCGCCAGCATGTCGCGGTACAGCGCCAGGTTCTTCGCCTCGTGGCTGTAGTCCAGTTCCTCGCGCAGCCGGTCGGCAAGCTCGCCGTGGATCTGCCCGGTGTCGATCGACTTGTCGAAGCGCGCATAGAGCGAGAACATCAGGTCGAGCTGACCCAGATCGGCTTCGACGGCGCTCGCCATGTCGGGGTACTGCAGCTTCGCCGCCACCCGCCGCCCGTCGAGCGTCGTGGCCCGGTGCACCTGCCCCAGCGACGCCGCGGCGGCCGCCTCATGCTCGAAGCTGCCGTACTTCGCCTCCCAGTCGGGGCCGAGCTCGGCCTTCATCCGCCGTTTGACGAACGGCCAGCCCATCGCCGGCGCGTTCGCCTGCAACTGGCTCAGTTCGGCTGCATATTCCGGCGGCACCGCATCGGGGATGGTCGAGATGATCTGCGCGATCTTCATCACCGGGCCCTTCAGCCCGCCCAGCGCCGCACGCAGCTGCGCCGCCCCGGCAGCCGCATCGTGCCCGCCGCCGAACAGCCGCGCCGCCCCCATCTGCGCCGCCAGCCCCAGGCCGGTGCCGCCGACGCGCGCATAGCGGGAAAGCCGCCCGCCGAGTGAATTCGTGTCTGCCATCCCACCTAGTTAGGGCGGGGGCGCGCCAGCCGCCAGCGTGGCGGGGTGACGCGAGGAACGTCTGCTTTTGGTGGTTAGCAGAGATATCCTCGGCTATGGCGACCCCGTGGTCGCCGCCGGGAAAGATGGAAACACGGCGCGGGGTCAGATCATCCTGCTTGCTATGGCCTTCGTGTTGTCACTGCCGCTGACGGCGTCGATCAATTATCTTGCCGGAGCATCGATCGGGCGGCTCAATCGACTGGCTGCGGTGCTCGTCGACATGGCGGTTCCGTCGTGCCTCCTCATCGCGGTCCTCTTCGGCTGCTTCGGCGATCGATCGCTCCTGAAGCTGCCTTCGATAAGGAGGATAAGGGAGACGGGCGTGGTTCGATTGTCGGTAATTTGGATCGCCCTATGGCTGGCCGGCTCGTTCCTGTTCGCGGTATCGCACGGTCGGTGGTTCACTTACACGCATAGCTGGCCGACCCGTCTGGCCTTTCTCATTTTCGGCCCGATTGGCGAGGAACTGTTGTTCCGAGGCATGGTGCAAGGGTTCGCGCGACGGATCTGGCGAGTGTCGGGAATGCCTGCGATCCTGATTGCCACCGCCGCGTTCAGCCTCCATCATCTTTTCCTGCAAACTGCTCCCGACGGGCTTCTCGTCCCGCAGCTCCTGTTCACCGTTCCAATGGGAATCGTGTTCGGAACGCTAAGGGAGCGGACGGGAAGCCTGTGGCCGGGTCTAGCCCTCCACATCCTCACCAACGCTCCCTTCGCGTTTTGACCGAGCGGACTTGTCTAGAACGGGTCAACGGTAGACTCGTTCTCTCCCGCAAACGAGGGTTCACCGTGATTTAGGGTAGCTTCGCCGTGATCTTGCTACTTCAGACAGTTCGCGAACTTCAAAATCTTTTCCTGATTGCGTTGTCCGAAAACGCCTGCCGAACGCGGAGAATCGGGACAGATGCCTCGTGCCCGGGTGACGGGTTTCGGGACGACATGTTTTCCCGCCGAACGCCCGCAATTGGGCGATAGCAGCCCTAGGCTACTGCCCCCCACACCCGCAGGGCCTGCACCGTCTCCGCCACGTCGTGCACCCGCACCCACGCACACCCCTTCGCCGCGCCGTGGAGCGCCAGCGCCAGGCTGCCGGGCAGGCGTTCGTCCACCGCCGCGCCGGTCAGCTTGCCGATCAGCGCCTTGCGGCTGGCCCCGAGCATGACGGGGGCGAGCGCGGTGAAGGCGTCGAGATGGCGCAGCAGCGCGAGATTATGGTCGAGGCTCTTGCCGAAGCCGATGCCGGGATCGATGACGATACGGTCCCGGTCGATGCCGCCCGCGACGCAGGCCTCGATGCGGCGCGCCAGCCAGTCGCGCACCTCCGCCACCACGTCGTCGTAGCGCGGTGCCGCCTGCATCGTCGCGGGCGCGCCGGCCATGTGCATCAGGACGACGTCGCAGCCGCGCCCGGCGAGCAGCGGCAGGGCAGCCGGATCGTGGGTCAGCGCCGAGACGTCGTTGACCATCGCCGCGCCGGCATCGAGCGCGCGGGCCATGACGCTGGCGCGCCGCGTATCGATGCTGAACGGCAGGCCCGCCAGCCGGTCGAGCACCGGGCCGACGCGGGCCAGTTCCTCGGCTTCCGACACGAACGGCGCGCCGGGACGGGTCGATTCGCCGCCGATGTCGACCATCGCCGCACCCGCCTCGAGCATCGCCCGGGCGGCGGCGACGGCGGCCTCCGGCGCGGCGAACCGCCCGCCGTCGGAGAAGCTGTCGGGCGTCAGGTTGAGGATGCCGAGGACGCGCGGCACCCGCATCCCGGGGTCTACCAGACCTTCACGCGGTCCGCCGGCGCCAGATACAGCGTCTCGCCCGGCTTCGACGGGAAGGCCGTGTACCAGGCGTCGAGGTTGCGCACGACGTTGGGGCGCAGGAAGCCGGCGGTGTGCGGATCGGTGGTGGTCTGCTGCAGCAGCGCCGCCTCACGGTACTTCTGCCGCCAGATCTGCGCGAAGCCGAGGAAGAAGCGCTGATCCCCGGTGAAGCCGCCGATGACCGGCGGCGTCTTGCCGCCCAGCGACTTGTGATAGGCGTCGTAGGCGACGGTGACACCCGCCAGATCGGCCATGTTCTCGCCCAGCGTCAGCTCGCCGTTGACGTGCAGGCCCGGCGCCGGCTGGTAGGCCGCATACTGCTTGACGACCTTGTCCGTAAGTGCCGTGAAACGCTTGATATCTTCCGCGGTCCACCAGTCGCTCAGCGTCCCCCGCTTGTCGAACTTCCGGCCCTGATCATCGAAATGATGACTAATTTCATGACCGATCACCGCGCCGATGCCGCCATAGTTGACCGCCGGATCGGCGTTGGGATCGAAGAACGGCGGCTGCAGGATCGCGGCCGGAAACACGATCTCGTTCCAGAACGGGTTGGCGTAGGCATTGACGGTCATCGGCGTCATGCCCCACTCGCTGCGATCGATGGGCTTGCCAATCTTGTCGACCTCGCGCTGGTATTCGTAGCGCGCCGAACGCTGAGCATTGCCGAGCGCGTCGCCTCGGACGATCTCGAGGTTCGAATAATCGCGCCACTTGTCGGGGTATCCGATCTTCGGCGTGAACACCGCCAGCTTGGCACGCGCCTCGGCCTTGGTCTTGGGGTCCATCCAGGTCAGGTTGGACAGCCGCGTGTCCATCGCGGCGATGATGTTCCTGACCAACTCGTCCGCCTTGGCCTTCGCCGCAGGCGGGAAATACTTGGCGACGTAAAGCTTGCCCGCCGCCTCGCCGAGCGCGGCCGAGGTCGCGTCGACCCCGCGCTTCCAGCGCGGCTGGTTTTCGGGCTGGCCCGACAGCACCGTACCCTGGAAGGCGAAGCGTGTATCGACGAACGCCTTGGGCAGCAGCGGTGCCCAACGGTCGAGCGTGTGGAAGGTCAGATAGTCCTTCCAGACCTCAAGTGGCTCCGAACGGAGCAGCTTCGCGGCACTTTCGATGGCGCTGGGGTTGGCGACAATCAGCTCGCGCTGGCCAGACACGCCGGCCGCGGTCAGCAGCGGCGTCCACTCGACCCCGGCGTACTTACCGTCGATCTCCGTGCGCGCCACGGGGTTGTACAGCTTTTCGACCTGGCGCTCCTCGACCTTGGTCCAGTGCGTCTTCGCGATCTTGACCTCCAGGTCGTAGATTGCCTTGCCCCGCGCCTCGGCATCGGGAACGCCGCCAAGCTTCAGCATGTCGACGATGTACTTCTGATACTTGGTCCGAACTTCGCCGAACTTCGGGTTCTTATCGTCGAGGTAATAGTCGCGGTCCGGCATGCCGAGCCCGCCCTGCCCGACATAGACGGAGTAGATATCGGGGTTCTTCAGGTCCTGCTGCGGGCCGACGCCGATGGGCACATCGACGCCGTCGCGGCTGGCATCGCCGATCGCCTTGGCGAGGCCGGCGCGGTCGCTGATCGCCGCGATCGCGGCCAGTTGTGGTGCCAGTGGGGTAAGGCCCTTCGCCTCAATTGCGGCCTCGTCGATGAAGCTGGCGTAAAAGTCGCCGACCTTCTGCGCCTCGCTGCCCGGGGTCGCCTTCGTCTGCGCGGCGGCCGCCTCGACGATCGTGCGCGTCCGCACCTGGCTGAGATCGCGCAGTTTGGTGAACATGCCGAAGTTGGAGCGGTCCGCAGGGATGACTAGTGTCTTCAGGTACGTGCCGTTGGCATAGCGACCCCAGTCGTTTCCTGGCGTGACGCTGCGGTCCATGCCCGCGGTGTCGAAGCCGAAGCTGCCATATTGCGGCTTGGCCGCGGCGGCGGACTTGCGGGCCGGGGCGGCGGTGGCCGTCGCGGTCAGGGCGAGGCTGGCGGTGGCGGCGAGCAGGACGATGTTGCGCATAAGGCTCCCAAGGAAATATTGATTGCCGGGTTTCTTAGCGTGCCGTTCCGGCCTCCGCCAGCCGTCTCAAGCCGCCGTCGCGGCGCGGTATTCGATGCGCTTAGCGTCGAGGACGATCAGTGCCTCGCCATCCTCGACGTGCCAGTAGGTCCAGCCGTTGCACGCCGCTGCGCCCTGCGCCGCCGCGCCGATCTGGTGGATCGAGCCGGTCAGCCCGTCGCGCTCGACCGAGCCGTCGGCGCGGACGCGCGCGCGGTGGCGGCGGCGCGCGTCCCACAGCGTGTCGCCGGACCGCACCATGCCGGTCTCGACCAGCGCCCCGAACGCGACGCGCGCCAGCCCCCGCGCACCCTCGCTGACCGCCATGTCCCCGCCCGACAGCGGCAGCAGCGCTTCGATCCGGGACTGGGCGACGGCGACGTATTTTGCCTCACGCTCAATGCCGATCCATTGCCGGCCGAGCAGCTTGGCGACCGCGCCGGTGGTGCCGGTGCCGAAGAACGGGTCGAGGACAATGTCGCCCGGCTCGGTGCAGGCCAACAGCACGCGGTACAGCAGCGCCTCGGGTTTTTGCGTCGGGTGCGCCTTGTGGCCGCCGGCTTCTTTGATGCGCTCGCCGCCGGTGCAGATCGGCAGCAGCCAGTCGCTGCGCATCTGCAGGTCCTCGTTCAACGCCTTCATCGCGTGGTAGTTGAACTTGTAGCGCGAAGTCTCCGATTTCGAACTCCATATCAATGTTTCATGGGCGTTGGTGAAGCGGGTGCCCTTGAAGTTGGGCATCGGGTTGGTCTTGCGCCAGACGATGTCGTTGAGAACCCAGAAGCCAAGGTCCTGGAGCGCCACGCCGACCCGGAAGATGTTGTGATAGCTGCCGATTGTCCAGATCGCGCCGTCGTCCTTCAACACCCGCCGGGCCGCCGCCAGCCAGGCGCGGGTGAAGGCGTCGTAGCTCGCGAAGCTGTCGAACTTGTCCCAGTCGTCGTCGACGGCGTCGACTTTGCCGCCTTCGGGCCGGAGCAGCTTGTGCTGCAACTGGAGGTTGTACGGTGGATCGGCAAACACCAGATCGACCGACTTCGCAGGCAGCGCGTCCATCGCGGCGATGCAGTCGCCGGTGATGATCCGATTGGTGTCCACGCGCCCCCCTGTTGCGCGAGCGACCATGAATCAAGCTGGACTCAGGCGTCAACGGCATCGCGGAGTCTTAACGAATCAACCACTTGGTAGGACAGGCTGGGCTAGCAGCTTAAAACGCTAGGGGTTGAGTCCGCTGTCCCGGCAACCGCCCATAGCTAGCGTGTTGCCGAAAGGACTCACGCGGCCGCCTTTCGGAAACCGCGCGGCTCCAGCGTCCGCCATTCGCGCACCGGCCAGAAGCTCTGGCGGTGGTGGACGCACGGTCCAAGGCTGCGCAGCCCTGCCGCATGCTCGGGCGTGCCATAGCCCTTGTTGGTCGCCCAGCCGTAGCCGTCGTGCGCGCCCGCCAGCGCGATCATCAGCCGGTCGCGCGTCACTTTGGCGATGATCGAGGCGGCGGCGATCGAGATGCACAGCGCGTCGCCCGACACGATTGTCTCGGTGCTGCGGGTCCAGCGGGGCTTGCGGTTGCCATCCACCAGGACGTGATCGCAATCCGCCGGAAGCGCCGCGACGGCGCGCTCCATCGCCAGCATCGTCGCCCAGTGGATGTTGAGGCTGTCGATCTCCTCGACCGAAGCGACGCCGACACCAAATTCGGCGCAGTCGACCAGCATCGCCCACAGCGCCTCGCGGCGTTCATGGGTCAGCTGCTTCGAATCATTCAGGCCCTCGGGCATGCATTTCGGGTCGAGCACGACCGCGGCGGCCACCACCGGCCCGGCCCACGGCCCCCGCCCCGCCTCGTCGACGCCAGCGACGCGGCCGCCGTGCGCTTTCTCGCGTTTGTAGGTAGGCCTCTTCACCTGGGGACGCCCAGCGGCCCGTGGCCCTGCCCGAAGCCCGGCGCGGCGAGGATCGCGGCATGGACGTAATCCCGCGCCCGGCGGCTGGCCGCCTCCAGGGTCTGCCCCTCCGCCAGTCCGACCGCCAGCGCCGAGGCCAATGTGCAGCCGGTGCCGTGGGTGTGCCGCGTCTCGATCCGCGGGCTGGCGAACCGAATATGGCCCTGCGGCGTCACCAGCCAGTCGACGACCTCGTCGCCGCTCAGGTGCCCGCCCTTGGCCAGCACCGCCCGCGCGCCCTGCCCCAGCAATTCCTGCGCCGCGAGCAGCAGGTCGGCCTCGTCCTCGATCTCGGTATCGATCAGCGCCGCCAGCTCGGGCGCGTTGGGCGTGACGATCGTCGCCAGCGGCAGCAGCCGGAACAGCGCGCTCACCGCGTCATCGGCGAGCAAGGCCGCGCCACCCTTCGCCACCATCACCGGATCCAGCACCACCGGCACCCGCACGCCGCCCAGAACCTCGGCCACGCTGGCGATCACTCTGGGGTCACCCAGCATCCCAATCTTCACCGCGTCCGCGCCGATGTCGTCGAGGCAAGCCCGCATCTGCGCCGCAACGATCTCCGGCGGCACGGGGAACACACCCGTCACCCCCTGCGTGTTCTGCACCGTCACCGCAGTCACCGCGGTCATGCCGTAGCCGCCGAGCGCCTGCACCGTCCGCAGGTCCGCCTGTATGCCCGCGCCGCCCGAGCTGTCCGAGCCCGCGACGATCAGGATGCGCGGGATCATCCGCCCTTGAACTTCCGCACCGTCGAGGCCGGAAACCGCGCCAGCGCGGCCTCGGGCCGCAGCGGTCGCGCCACGAAATTCCCGCCGCAGTTGGGGCAGACACCGGCCAGCGGCCCGTCGACGCAGGGACCGCAGAACGTGCATTCAAAGCTGCAGATGCGCGCGTCCGCGCCGTTCGGCAGGTCGATGCCGCACCGCTCGCAATCGGGTCGCAGTTCGAGAGGCATCAGGCCGGCCCGACGTCGTGACAGCTGCGCATGGCGCGGCGATACAATGGCGCCAGGCGCGGGTCGACCGCTTTCACGCGGCCCAGTCCGGTCAGAACCTTACCCGGGCCCGCCGGTCAGCTGCGGCACACGATCTGTCCCTGCACCAGCCCACACTCGGTACGCTGGCCGCCGCGGTTGAAGCGAACCAGTGGCGTGCCGTTGGTCGCCGCGGCGGCAGTCTCTGCGGCGGTACTGACAGCGCGGCCGCCGACCGCCTCGATCAGGTCACCGGGTCGCAGGCCGAAGCGCGCGGCCACCGAGGAGCCGAGGATTTCGGTCACGACCACCCCTTTCTCGGGCAGGCCGGCGCCGACTTCCTGCGCGAACGCCGGCGACAGGTTGCCGACGGTGACGCCGGTCAGCATGTTGTTGCCACCGATCCGCGTCAGTGCGCGCGGAGGATTTTCCGGCGGTTCGGCGAGGGTCAGCGCCACGGTGCGCTTTTCGGCCCCGCGCCGCAGCTCGACGTCGATTTGTGTGCCGACGCCCTGCACCGCGATCCGGTAACGCAGCTGCCCCGGATCGACGACCTCCTTGCCATCGACGGCGAGCAGGATGTCGCCGGCCTTGACGCCCGCCGTTGCCGCCGGTGACCCCGGTGTCACGCCGGTGATCAGCACGCCGCCGGGCCGGTCGAGCCCGAGCTGCGCCGCGGTCTGCGTGGTCAGCGCCTCGCCCTCCGCGCCAATCCAGCCGGTGACCAGCTTCCCGGTCTTGCCCGCACCGATGAACACCCGCACGATGTTGGCGGGAATCGCGAAGCCGACGCCGGTCGAGCCGCCCGACGGCGAGGCGATGGCGGTGTTGATGCCGAGCAGCCGCCCCTGCGTATCGAGCAGCGCACCGCCCGAATTGCCCGGATTGATCGCGGCATCGGTCTGCAGATAATATTGATAGTTCGACACGCCCTGCCCCGTCCGCGCAGTCGCCGAGACGATGCCGTGGGTGACGGTCTGCCCGACCCCGAACGGATCACCGATGGCCAGCACGACGTCGCCGACCTCGGCGCGGTCGCTGTCGCCGAGTGCTACCGTTGGCAGGTTTTTCGCGTCGATCCTGAGCAGCGCGAGATCGAGCCGCGCGTCGGCGAAAACGATCTTGGCCGGGAACTCCCGCCGGTCGGCAAGTGCCACCAAGATCTGATCGGCGCCGTTCACGACATGGTTGTTGGTGACGATCAGCCCGTCGGCGGCGACGATTACGCCCGAACCCAGTGACTGCTCAACGCGCGGCTGGGGCTGCTGGCCATAATAGCGCTGGATCAGCTCCTGCATCGCCGAGCCGCGGCTGCGGTTGATCTTGGCCGAATAGACATTCACCACCGCCGGCGCGGCGCGCTTGACGATCGCGCTGTAGCTGAGCAGCAATTTGGTCTGGTCGATGGGCACGACCCGGGTTTCGGCGGACAGCGCTTGCGCGACCGCCGTGCCACCGCCGGTTTCGGCATTGATCCCAAGCGCCAGGGCGACGCCCGCCGCCAGCCCGCCCAAGCCCAACATCGCCGCCCCGATCCTTCGCCGCACCGCCTGCTCCCACCCAATGACGCGGGCCGCGATGTGGTATGCGGGCGCTTAAGCGTCAATGAATGGAGAGCGCAACGATGGCGATGACGCTGTTTCACTGTGCCGATGCGCGGTCGTTCCGGGCGTTGTGGACGCTCGAGGAGATGGGGCTGCCTTACGAACTGCGGGTGCTGCCGTTTCCGCCACGGGCGCGCCAGCCGGACTATCTGGCCGAGAACCCGCTCGGCACCATCCCGCTCCTCGTCGACGGCGACGCGCGGCTGACCGAGTCATCCGCCATCGCCCAGTATCTGTGCACGAAATACGGGCCGTCACCGCTGGCCGTGGACACACACGAGCCGGATTACGGCGCGTGGCTCAACTGGCTGCACCACGGCGAGGCGACGCTGACCTTTCCGCAGACGATCGTGCTGCGCTACCGGATGTTCGAGCCGGGCAAGGGCCTGCAGCAGGCGGCGGACGACTATGCCCATTGGTTTGCGCGGCGGACGATCCTGGCGGATGCGGCGCTGGCGGACGCCGAGTGGCTGTGCGCCGCGCGCTTCACCGCCGCCGACATCTCGGTCGGGTACGCGCTGATGCTGGCGGCGAACATCGGGCTGATCGGCACCCTCTCGCCGACGCTGCAGGACTATTGGGCGCGGCTGCAGGTGCGCGACGGTTTCATACGGGCCAAGGCGGCGCAACAAGGCTGACCTCGCCGAGGCGGAGCGGGCGGTAGAGATGCGGGAACAGCGCGCCGCCGCGCGACGGCTCCCAGCGCACATCGGCGGCGTCGACCGCGAGCAGTACGACCTCGGTATCGGCAAACCATTTGGCGCGGGTGCCCGCCACCTGGTCCGCCGCCGACAGATGGATGAAGCCGTCACGCAGGTCGTCGGAGGAACCGGCGAACACCCCGTCCGCCTGGAACGCCGCCCATTCGGCCGAGCGCAGCAGCTTGTAGACGAGGACCATCCCGCTACCATGCCGCAAAATACCGGGGAGGCCCATGCATCCATCGACCCACGCCGCCGCGACGCCGGACGCGCCCGCGATCATAATGGCGGGCAGCGGCGCGGCGATGACCTATGGCGAACTCGAAGCGCGCTCGAACCAGGTCGCGCAGCTGCTGCGCGCCACCGGCCTGACGCGCGGCGACGTGATCGTCATCTGGCTCGACAACTGCCTCGACTATCTGGCGATCTGCTGGGGGGCGCAGCGGTCGGGGCTGGTGTTCGTCGCCATGTCGACCAAGCTGACGCTCGACGAGGCAGCGTACATCGTCGCGGACTCGGGCGCCGAGGCGGTGTTCGCGGGCGCACGGTTTGCCGATCTCGCGGCCGGCCTGCCCGGCACCGCAGGCCGCTTCGCGGTCGGCGGCAACATCCCCGGCTGGACTCGGTTCGAGGACGCCGCTGCGGCGCAACCCGCCAACGAGATCGCCGACCCGTCGCCGGGCCGCGATATGCTGTATTCCAGCGGCACCACCGGCCGCCCCAAGGGCGTGCGCGGGCCGCTGCCGGAGGGGGCGATCGATGCGCCCGACGCGCTGCTCGGCCTCGTCGCCGGCCTCTACGGTTTTGCGCCGGGGATGGTCTATCTGTCGCCCGCGCCGCTCTACCACGCCGCGCCCTTGCGCTATTGCATGGCGGCGCAGCGCTTCGGTGCGACCGTCATCGTCATGGAGCGGTTCGATCCGGAGGCCTATCTGGCGCTGGTCGAAAAATACCGTGTCACCCACAGCCAGCTGGTGCCGACGATGTTCGTGCGGATGCTGAAACTGCCTGCCGACGTCCGCACGAAATACGACCTGTCGAGCCTGAAGGTCGCGATCCACGCCGCCGCGCCCTGTCCGGTCGACGTCAAGCAGGCGATGCTCGACTGGTGGGGCGACACCATCTTCGAATATTATGCGTCGACCGAGGGTGGCGGCTTCACCGCCATCGGCCCGCAGGAATGGCGGGCGCATCCGGGCTCGGTCGGCAAGTCGCTGCTCGGTGAAATCCGCGTCGTCGGCGACGACGACCGGCTGGTCGGGGCAGGCGAGACCGGGCGCATCTTCTTCGCCAACGGGCCGGGCTTCAGCTATCACAACGACCCCGAGAAGACCGCCGCGACACGCGGCGAGCACGGCGCCACCTTCGGCGACATCGGGCATGTCGATGCCGACGGTTATCTCTACCTGACCGACCGCGCTGCCTATATGATCATCAGCGGCGGGGTGAACATCTACCCGCAGGAGGCGGAGAACGTGCTGACGATGCACCCCGCCGTCGCCGATGTCGCGGTGTTCGGGGTGCCCGACGCCGAGATGGGCGAGGCGGTCAAGGCGGTGGTGCAGCCGCGCGTCCCTGCCGCCGCCGGGCCGGAGCTCGCCGCCGAGTTGATCGCCTTTGCCCGCAGCCGCCTCAGCCACGTCAAATGCCCGACCTCGGTCGACTTCCTGGACGAACTGCCGCGCCACGACACCGGCAAGCTGTACAAGCGCCTGTTGCGCGACCGCTATTGGGCGTGAACCGGCACGACCAGATCATCGCGGCGGCGTCGAGCCTGCTCGGCGTCTCGCTGATCATCATCACCGGGCTGCAGGTCGCGCACCGCACCGAAACCATTGCCGACGAGATCGCGTGGGTGGCGGCGGTGTGCTTCTGCGCCAGCATCATGGCGGCGACGCTCGGCCTGCGGTCCGGGGGGGCGTCGCGGCGCTATGAGGTCTTCGCCGACAATGCCTTTCTGCTGGGCACCGCGACCGTGTTCGCCGCCGTCTTGATCTTCGCGGTGCGCAGCGCCTAAGCGCTCGGCGACCCCCGAAGGAGACGTGCCGATGACCAGCCAAACGCTCGATTATCACGACGGCGATGCCGTGTTGAAGGGCCGCATCGCCGTGCCCGCCGGTGACGCCAGGGCCCCCGGCATAGCGGTGTTTGCCGACATCGGCGGCATCGGCGAGCACAGCGTCTGGTACGCCGAGCGCCTGGCCGAAGCCGGCTATGTCGCGCTCGCCGCCGACACCTATGGCGACGGCCTGACCCCCGATTTCCAGTCCGGCATGCCGATCCTGATGGACTGGCGCGCCGACCCCGCCCGGCTGGCGAAGCGCGCCGCCGCAGCGCTGGCAGCGCTCGCCGCGCACCCGCGCTGCGACGGGCGTTTCGGCGCGATCGGCTTCTGCTTCGGCGGCTCGGTAGTGCTCGAACTCGCCCGCCACGGGCATGCGGGCTATCTCGCCGGGGTCAGCTTCCACGGCGACGTGACGACGCCGCAGATGGCCAGCAAGCCGATCGAGACGAAGCTGCTCGTCCTCCACGGCGCCGAGGATCCGCTGGTGCCCGACGCTGCGCTGATCGCCTTCCTGCGCGAGATGGCCGGGGCCGGCGCCGACTGCCAGACCATCGCCTATACCGGCGCCGTCCACAGCTTCACAAATCGGCAAGCGGACGGGTCCATGATGCCCGGCATCAAATACCACGAGCCGACCGCGCGGCGGTCGTGGAACGCAATGCTGGCGCATTTTACCGAGGTCTTTGGATGAGGCTGCTGGCCGTACTGCTGATCCTCCTGCCGGCTCCCGCGCTGGCCTGGGGCGAGTACGGCCACCGCCTGATCGGCAGCATCGCCTATGACGAAGCCGCGCGCACGACCCGGCGCGCGATCAAGCAGCTGCTGAAGCACCGCGGCGAGCTCGACACGCCGAGCTGCAAGCTGAAGACCCTGGCGGATGCGGCGGCGTGGCCAGACTGCGTCCGCGGCCTCGGCGACCGCTTCGCCTTTGCCGTGACCTGGCACTACCAGAACATCAGCGTCTGCCGGGACTTCGACATCGCCGCCAATTGCCCGGACGGCAACTGTGTCACCGCACAAATCGCCGCGCAGGCCGCCATCCTCGGCGACCGCACCCGGACCGATGCCGAGCGGCTGCAGGCGCTGGCCTTCGTCGCGCATTTCGTCGGCGACGTGCACCAGCCGCTCCATGTCGGCGACAAGGGCGACCGCGGCGGCAATGACGTGCTGGTCGACTATCCGCCCAAGCCGAGCGCGCGGCTCAACCTCCATCACATCTGGGACACCGAACTCGCCGAGCGCAGCCTGCAGGCCCGCCCGGCGGTGTCGCGCCGCCTGATCGCTCAGGCAGACCGGCTGGCGTGGCGGCAGGGCGGCGTCCCCGACTGGGCCCGCGAAAGCTGGGTAGCGTCGAAGGACACTGCCTATGCCGGCCTCGGCAGTTACCCCGACCGTTGTCTGGTGCCGGTCGCCGCCCCGGTGGTTGATGCGCTGGGCGCGGTCAGCGGGCCGCGCGCCCAAATCGACTATGCCTATAGCACCGCCGCGCAGCCGGTGATCCGTGCCCGTGTCGAAGCGGCTGCGGTGCGGCTGGCGGCGCTGCTCGATACTGCACTCGGCACGCCGCGCTAGGCGGAACTGGAGTGAGCCGCTAGCGTCTGTCGCAGCGAAGGGAACGAGCATGCGCTTCGACGACCAGCGAGAGAGCGACAACATCGACGACCAGCGCGGCCAGGGGGGCGGCAGTGGCCTCGGCTTCGGCGGCGGCGGCGGCGGCATGCTCGGCTTCCTGCTGCCGATGGTGATGAGCAAGTTCGGCTGCGGCGGCGTCGCGGTGCTGGTGGTCCTGTTCATGGTCTTCGGCGGGGGCCTCAGCAGCCTCGGCGGCCTCGTCGGCGGCGGCAGCGGACCGTCACCGCAGATCGGTCAGCCCGTCGAGCCGGCGGAGCCCGCCGCTCCGGGCGCGGCGCGCAGCGAGAGCTCAACCGACAGCTTCGTCCGCAAGGTGCTCGGCTCGACGGAGGATGTCTGGGACAAGCAGTTTCCGGCCGAGGTCGGCAAGGCCTATGTCAAGCCGCGGCTGGTGCTGTTCAGCGGTCAGACGCGCTCCGGCTGCGGCGCCGCCGAGTCGGCGATGGGGCCGTTCTACTGCCCCGCCGACCACAAGGTTTACCTCGACGAGAGCTTCTTCGACGAGCTGCAGCAGCGCTTCGGCGCGAAGGGCGACGCGGCGGCGGCCTATGTCATTGCCCATGAGATCGGCCATCACCTGCAGAGCCAGCTCGGAATCACCGATCAGGTCGAGGCGGCGCAGGCCCGCGCCTCGCGCAGCCAGCGCAACGCCATCTCGGTCAGGCTAGAACTCCAGGCCGATTGCTTCGCCGGGGTCTGGGCCAAGCAGAGCGGGCGGCTGGAAGCGGGTGACATCGAGGAGGCGGTTACCGCCGCCCAGGCGATCGGCGACGACACGCTGCAGCGCCAGTCCCGCGGCCAGGTCGTGCCGGACAGCTTCACCCACGGGTCGAGCGCGCAGCGGGTACAGTGGCTGCAGACCGGTCTGCAGAGCGGCAGCATGGCGAGCTGCGACACCTTCAAGGGCGCGTGATCGCGGGATCGCTCCACCATTCAAACACGCGCCGCTGGCAGTTAGCGACCCACGCCGCCGCCTCCGGTCCGGGGAACGCGCCCTTGTAGTCGCGTTCGCCGAGCCACCAGCCCTGCCCCGGCAGGCGGTCCGACTGGCGCACCACCAGCACCGCCAGCTCAGGCCGCCCTGCCCCGCGCTCGGTCGCGTCGATTTCGAACAGCACCGCACACAGGGCTCGCATCTTCGGGCGGCTGAACGCCATGCCGATACTGGCGAGAACCTCCGAATAGGTCACGCTTTCACCGGCGCGCGCCGCAGCCTGAAGAAAGGCGGTGATGTGACCGACGTCCATCTCGCCGTCAGTCGCTAGGCATGGCATGGCCCGCGCGCAATGGCCTTCGATCCGGTTCAGCCCTTCGTCCTGCTCGACGACGCCCGCGCAGGGACGGCGCGCCTGTTCACCGCACTGACGGCGGTGGTGCGGGCCGACACGCTCGCAGCGGTGCAGCCGGCGTTGGCGGCGCTGCGGACGCTGGGCGGGGATCGTGCCGGATTCCTGACCTATGAAGCCGGGGCAGCGTTGCTCGGTCTGCCGGCGGCGGTCGCGCCCGGCCTGCCGCTCGCGTGGTTCGGGCGGTTCGCGCACGTTGCGACGCTCGACGATGCCGCGACCGACGCGCTGCTCGACGCGGGTTCGGCGTGGATCGGTGCCGTCGAACCGCAGATCGACCGTGCCGCTTTCGACGCGATGCTGGCACGCATCGGCGACCTGATCCGGGCGGGCGACGTCTATCAGGTTAATGCAACCTTCGCGGCGCATGTCGCGACGCGCGGTCATCCGCTGGCGTTGTACAGACGGTTGCGGCGGGCGCAGGCGGCGGCGCATGGGGCGCTGATCCACACCGGCGCGCACTGGATCCTCAGCCTGTCGCCGGAGCTGCTGTTCGACCTGTCCGGCCCCGCGCTGACCACCCGTCCGATGAAAGGCACCGCACCGCGCGGCGGCACAGCGGCCGAGGACGACGCCAACGCCGCCGCGCTCGCTGCTGACCCGAAGAACCGCGCCGAGAATCTGATGATCGTCGACCTGCTGCGCAACGACCTTTCGAGGGTCGCCGTGCCGGGCTCCGTCGCGGTGCCGGCGCTGTTCAGCGTCGAGCGCTATCCGACCGTGCTGCAGATGACCTCGACCGTCACGGCGACGGCGCGTGAGGGCGTCGATGCCATCGCGGTGCTTGAGGCACTGTTCCCGTGCGGCTCGATAACCGGCGCGCCCAAGCACCGCGCCGCGCAGGTCATCGCTGACGTCGAGGCGACTCCGCGCGGCCTCTACACTGGCAGCATCGGGCAGATCGCGGCGAACGGCGATGCCCGCTTCAACGTCGCGATCCGGACGCTGGTGATGCAGTCCGGCGGCGCGCGGCTGGGCCTTGGCGGCGGCATCGTCGCCGACAGCGAGGCGGGCGACGAATGGGCGGAGGCGCTGGCCAAGGCGGCGTTCCTCGGCCGGCTGCCGCACGCGGCCGACCTGATCGAGACAATGCGCTGCGAGGACGGCGTCATCGCGCACCGCGACCGGCATCTCGAGCGGCTGGCGGCGAGCGCGGCGTTCCTCGGCCACCGGCTCGATCTTGCGGCGGTGAACAGCGCCGTCGACGCGGCGGCCCAGGGCGCGACCGCTCGTCTGCGGCTGCTCGCCGCGCGGAGCGGCGCGGTGGCGGTGTCCCGCGGCCCCCTGCCCGAGCCGCCCACGCAGCCGGTCGTCGTCGTGCTCGCTCCCCTCCCCGTCGCCGCGGACGACTGGCGGCTGCGCCACAAGACCAGCGACCGCGGCTTCTACGACGAGGCACGGCGCGCGAGCGGCGCGTTCGAAGTGGTGTTCGTCGATCCAGACGGCTCCATCACCGAGGGCAGCTTCACCAATGTCTTCGTCGAGCGCGGCGGCGTGCTGCTGACGCCGCCCCGCACGGCAGGCCTGCTCCCGGGCGTGTTGCGCGCCGCGTTGATCGCCAGCGGGCGGGCGGTGGAGGCTCCGCTCACGGCGCACGACCTCCGCGACGGGTTCCTGATCGGCAACGCCCTGCGCGGCCTGCTACAGGCGCGCCTGACATGAAAAGGGCGGCCCCGCAGGACCGCCCTTGCTCAAGCATCGATCGCTCAGGCGGCGAGGACGGTCCGGCGGCGGCGCACCGCAAGACCGGTCATCGCGAAACCGGCGATCATCAACGCCCAGGTCGCTGCTTCCGGCACGTTGCTGGTGACGACAACGTTGTCGAGCGCGTAATACGACGGCGGGTTATAGAAGCCGAAGGTGAGCGTCGGGTTCGCCGCCGAGCTGACAACGAAGCTGTAGTGAACCCATGCACCACCGGTGTCAGCGACGTTCGCCAGGATCGTCGAGCCGCCGAAATCGACATAATTTCCGGCCCCGCCGGACTGGCCCAGATCGAACGAGACGGTGTAGCTGGTCGAGGACGAGGTCAGCGACTGCGTGATGCCGCCAAAGCCGTCGGTCGGGCCAAAATCGGCCTGGAATGCGCCGTCCGTCGGGGGCTGAAAGAAAATGCCGAATGTAACGCCGGTGAAACTGGTGTCGCCGAACTGGCTCCAGCCCGTGAAGTCGCCGGTCTCGAAGCTGCCGTTTGTGACCAGGTTTGCCGCAGTGGCTGGAACCGCGGCGGTAAGCGCCGCAGCCAGAACGATAGCGATCTTCCGCATGACAGATGTTCCCCGTGTTGCCCAAAACCGTCACAGAACGGTTATCGAAGTGTAAGCAAAATTCGTGCCAGCCAAGCTGTGGGAATTTAATTGAATGATCGCAATGAGTTTATGTTGAGGCGATCCAGCGCGACGACGGCGGGTGTAAAATTCACCGACACTTCCAAAGGATTGAGGCGGATCGGCAGGTGGCGTATCGGACGCCGGCACCGTAGATGGACGTTAAGCATGCTCTCCACCGCCATCCAGCGCATCAACCCGTCGCCGACGCTGGCCGTCACTGCCAAGGCGGCGCGCCTGAAGGCGGAGGGGCGTGACATCATCGGGCTGGGCGCGGGCGAGCCGGACTTCGACACGCCCGACTTCGTCAAGGAAGCCGCGATCAAGGCGATCCGCGACGGCCAGACCAAGTACACCAATGTCGACGGCACGCCGGCGATCAAGGAGGCGGTGCGCGGCAAGTTCAAGCGCGACAACAACCTCGACTACGGCCTCGATCAGATCACCGTCAACGTCGGCGGCAAGCACACGATCTTCAACGCGATGGTGGCGACACTTAATGTTGGCGATGAGGTCGTCATCCCGGCACCCTATTGGGTCAGCTACCCGGACATCGTCGCCTTCACCGGCGCGACCCCGGTGATCGTGCCGTGCGGCATCAACATCGGCTTCAAGCTGACGCCGGCCGCGCTCGAGGCCGCGATCACGCCGCGGACGCGCTGGCTGATCCTCAACTCGCCGTCGAACCCGACCGGGGCCGCCTACACGCGCGCCGAGCTGCGGGCGCTGGCGGACGTGCTGCTACGGCACCCCCATGTCCACATCCTGACCGACGATATGTACGAGCACATCGTCTATGACGGCTTCGAGTTCGCCACCATCGCCGAGGTCGAGCCGGCGCTGTACGAGCGCACGCTGACCGTCAACGGCGCGTCGAAGGCCTATGCGATGACTGGCTGGCGCATCGGTTTCGCCGGTGGCCCGGCCTGGCTGATCAAGGCGATTGCCAAGATCCAGTCGCAGTCGACGACAAACCCCTGTTCGATCGCGCAGGCGGCGGTGGTCGCGGCGCTGAACGGCGACCAGTCGTTCCTGGTCGAGCGCAATCTCGCCTTCGCGCGGCGGCGGGACCTGGTGGTGTCGATGCTGAACCAGACGCCCGGGCTGCGCTGCCCGCGGCCGGAGGGGGCGTTCTACGTCTATCCCGATTGTGCGGGCCTGATCGGCAAGACCACGCCCGACGGCATCGTGCTGAGCGACGACGAGGCCGTGGCGACCTATTTCATCGATGCCGAGGGCGTCGCGGTGGTGCACGGCGCGGCGTTCGGCGGCTCGCCCGCCTTCCGCATCAGCTACGCCACCAGCGAGGCGGCGTTGGAGGAGGCGTGCACCCGCATCCAGCGCGCCGTGGGACGGCTGGCCTAGCCGCAGTCGCTTGGCGGCGCTTTCCCTGCAAAGCGATCTCCGAGCCACGACACCGCGAGCGCGGCGCTGCGCTTTCCGGCGGTGGTGTGGTCGCCGTCGTCGGTGACGAAGGTGACATTCGCCTTGGCACGGCACAGCCGATCGACGAACTTGCGGGTTACGGCGGGCGCGACGATCTGGTCCTTCGAGCCCTGGACGATCAGCATCGGGAAATCGAGGCCGGCCGGGGTCAGCGAGTTCTTTGCCATCAGCGCCGCCCAGCGCGGGCTCGACGCCAGATCGACACCGCGCAGCTGACCGATCAGCCTGACCAGACCGATCTGGGTGCGCACCTTGAAGCCCTTGGTGGTGACGCAGTTCTTCGCGATCGCCTCGATCAGCCTGGCGGTGCGCGGCTTGACCACGGTGGTCAGCGGCAGGCCGTAAACCTTGGCCCAGCTGGCGGCACTGTAGGCCGTCAGGAAGGCCTGGATGCCGGCATTGCTGCCGCCGGTCAGATTGGCCTTGAGATCGGTCGGCGGCACTGCCGCGGCGACGCCGACCAGCTCGAACCCGGGCGCATAGCGCTTGGCCAGCCGCCCCGCCCACAGCGCCGCGTGGCCGCCTTGTGATTCCCCCCACAAAGCGAAGCGGGTCGAGGTGCTGGCCCGGGGCATCGCATGGGCGGCCCGCACCGCGTCGAGCACGACGTGGCCGGTCGCCTCGCCAACCAGATAGGGGTGCGGACCGGGGTTGCCGAGCCCCTGGTAATCGGGCGCGACGACGACATAGCCGGCGGCGAGCAGCGCGCCGAGGCCCGCGACCTGATCATAGCGATAGTCCGCGTCCGAGGGGGCGCAGGCTTCCGCGACGCCAGTCGTACCATGCGTCCAGACGACGACATCGCGGCCGGCCGCCGGGGCCGGCCCGCGCGGCACGACGACGAAGCCGGTGACAGTGACCGGTCGCCCGTCCGGATCGACCGAGCGATAGCGGATCTTGTACGCGTTGCCCGACGGTGCCCCGGCCAGCGGCGCCGCTGCGACCAGGCTGCCAGCCCCGCCACGGGCCTGCGCCGGTAAAGCAGACGCCGCAAACGTCAGCGCAACGGCGGCGATCAGATAACGCATCGTGGAACTCCCGAATTGCGGTGCCCGCACACTGGCCGCGTGGCCGACGCTTGCCAAGCGCCTAGACAGCCGCACCGATGGCGTGGATCGCCAGCCCGACCAGCCCGCCGATGACGGTGCCGTTGATGCGGATATACTGAAGGTCGCGGCCGACCGCGGTCTCCAGCTTGTCGGTGACCGTCGATGCATCCCAGCTGCGCACTGTGTCGCTGACCAGCCGGACGATGGCGTCGCCGTAGCTGCCGACGACGCTGACGGCGGTGCGCCGGGCGAGAGTGTTGATCGCGTCCGCCAGCGCCACGTTGCCGGCGATCACCTCGCCCGCCGCCAGTGCGATGCGGCCGCGCCCCTGCGCCGGCGGCGCGTCGACCATCTCCGCCAGCATCGCCTTCAACGTCGTCCACAACTGGTCGAACATGGCCGCGGTGGCCGGGCTGTCGAGCAGTTCGCGCTTGGCCGCCTCGACCTCCGTCGCGGCCTTCGAGGCAGGGTTCTCGAGATCGTCGGCAAGGCGGTGCAGCCAGGCGGTGATGGCGACCCGGTCGGGGTGCTCGCGGCCCAGGGCCAGCGGCGGGGGCGGCGGCTCGGGCAGCGCCGCGGTGGTGCCCTCCAGTGCTGCCATGCGCTCCCGGAACGCCTGGACGATCTGCGTCTTGTCGCGGCGCTGCAGGTCCGCGGCTTCCTCAGTCATCGCAAACAGATGATCTTGAACACCCTCGATGAAGGCCTTCGCATAACCCCGGTCGACGAAGCCCGGCATGTACTTGGGCGCGCGCGCGGCGACGGCAGCGTGGATGTCCTCCTGCCGCGCATGGACGACGTTCATCGCCGCCGCCAGCACCGCCTCGACCAGCGCCTCGTGGCGGCCGGCATTGACCAGCGGGCGCAGGAAGCGCGCCAACAGCGGCGCCACCGGCCTGTCGCGCAGCCGGTCGGTGACGGTCACCGCGATCAGCTGCGCCATGGTTGCGCCGTCGAGCGCATCGGCAAACTGCAGCAGCAGCTGCGACAGCGCCTTGCGGAGCCGGCCCGCCTTGAGGTCGCCCGGGGCTGGCGGCGCGGCCAGCCAGCGCCCAAGAGTGCCGGCAAGGTCGAACGCTTCCAGCCGCCGCGCCACCACCGTGGGGGTAAGGAAATTGTCCTTCAGGAACAGCGCCAGGCTATCCCCGATCCGGTCCTTGTTTGACGGGATGATCGCGGTGTGCGGAATCGGCAGGCCGAGCGGATGACGGAACAGCGCCGTCACCGCGAACCAGTCGGCCAGCCCGCCAACCATCGCCGCCTCGAAGAACGCGCGGGCATAGCCGAACTGGGCGGCATGCTGCGGATAATGCGGGCGGATGACGATCAGCGCGACCCATGCGGCCGCCATCGCCACAAGCAGCAGCGTCGCCACCAGCCGCATGCGGTGGAACGGTGTCGTCGCGCCGACAATGCGAAACGGCTCGAGACGAATGCGGTCCATTCGCCGGTCTTAACTCACTCCGCCGGGAAGGGTGCCGCGGCCTTGTCCTCACCGCCGTTGGTGAACCACTTGCCGAAGCGCGGGGCCAGCCACTTCTCGATATCGTCGGCGATGGTGAAGGCGGCCGGCACGATGATCAGGGTCAGCACCGTCGACATGGCGATACCGCCGATCACCGCGATGCCCATCGGCTGCTGCCACGACCCGTCGGTGCCGAGCGACAGCGCGATCGGCACCATGCCCGCGATCATCGCGACCGAAGTCATGACGATCGGCTGCGCCCGCTTGCGGCCTGCATCGAGGATCGCCTCGACCCGGTCGTACCCGTCGCGCATCTGCTCGATGGCGAAGTCGATCAGCAGGATCGAGTTCTTGGCGACGATGCCGAACAGCATCAGCAGGCCGATGAACACCGGCAATGAGACTGCGGTGCTGGTTACCCACAACGCGAGCACCGCACCCAGCGGCGCCAGGAACAGCGACGCCATGTTGACGAACGGCGGCATCACCCGGCGGTACAGCAGCACCAGCACCGCGAACACCAGCAGGACGCCCGCGACCAGCGCGTAGATGAAGTTGATGAACAGTTCGCCCAGCCACTCCGCCTCGCCGACCGCGACTTCCTTCACGCCCTCCGGCAGGTGCTTATATTCCGGCAGCGCGTGAATCGCGTTGTTGGCATCGCCGCCCTGTGCGCCGGGGCCGAGGTCGGCAACGACCGCGATGCGCCGCCCCTGGTTGAAGCGGCGGATCTTCACCGCGCCCTCGCCGAAGCCGATGTCGGCGACGACCTTCAGCGGCACAGTGCCGCCGCTGGCGGTCGGCACCGGCAGGTTCTGCAGCGTGTCGAGGCTGCCGCGCGAGCTTTCGGGCAATTGCACCCGGATCGGGATCTGGCGGTCCGACAGCGAGAACTTGGCAAGGTTCTGCGGCACGTCGCCGATCGTCGCGATACGGATCGTCTGGCTGAGCGCCGCGACCGATACGCCCATCGAGGCGGCGAGATCGAAGTGCGGCCTGATGACGATTTCCGGCCGTTGCAGATCGGCATCGATGTGGGCGTCGCGCAGCGCCGACAGGCGCTTCATGCCGCCGACCAGGTTTTCGGCGGCATGATGCAGCAGCAAGGGATCGTCACTGACCAGCATGACCGTGATGTCGTGGCCGCCGATGCCGCCGGTCTGCGACTGGAAGTTGACCCGTGCGTCGGGCAGCTGGCGCAGCGTCGGTGCCATGTCACGCTCGAACTCGACGGTGGTCAGCTTGCGCTCGGCGCGCGGCACCAGGTTGATGTTCAGATAGGCATAGCGAACCTCATCGTCGCCGCCGATGTTCTCGAACACCTGCTTGACCTCGGGCCGCTTGCGCAGGAGCGCTGCCGCCTGCGCCGAGATGCGCTTGACGTCCTCCAGCCGCACGCCGGGTGCCATCTCCACGGTCACACTGCTCTGCCCGGAGTCGATGGACGGCTGGAAAGCCAGCGGCAGTTGCTTGGCAATCACGCCCGTCAGCACCAGCGCCACGAAGCCGGCGAACACGGTCCACCAGCGGTGGCGGATCGACCAGCGCAGGAACCCGATATAGCGCTGCATCACCGGGCCCGAAGCATGCTCGCGGTGGCCGTGCGCCTTCAGGAAGTAGGCGGCGCACAGCGGCGTGATCAGCCGTGCGACCAGCAGCGACATCATCACTGCGGCGACGACGGTCAGCCCGAAACTCTTGAAGAACTGCCCCGAGATGCCGGGCATCAACGCGACCGGCAGGAACACCGCGACGATCGCCATGGTCGTCGCGACCACCGCCAGTCCGATCTCGTCGGCGGCGTCGAGCGAGGCCTGCCACGCCGATTTGCCCATGCGCATGTGCCGGACGATGTTCTCGATCTCGACGATCGCGTCGTCGACAAGAATGCCGGCGACCAGGCTGAGCGCCAGCAGGCTGAGGAAGTTCAGGCTGAACCCCATGATGTCCATGAAAAAGAAGGCGGGGATGATCGACAGCGGGATCGCGAGCGCCGAAATTACCGTCGCGCGCCAGTCGCGCAGGAAGATGAACACGACGATCACCGCCAGCACCGCGCCCTCGATCAGCGAGCGGATCGCACCCTTGTACTGTTCACGCGTGTATTTGACGTTGTCGTCGAACAACTCGATCTTGACCTGCGGATTCTCCTTCGAGATCTTGGCGATCTCGGCGAGTACCCGGTCCATCGACTGGACTTCGGAGGCGCCCTTGGCCTTCTGGATCCAGAACGCGGTGATCTCGCGGCCGTTCAGGCGGGCGAGCGTGCGCTGCTCGGCAGTGCCGTCGACGACGGTCGCGACATCGCCAAGGCGGATGATGCGGTTGCCCGAGATGGCGATCTGGGTGTCGGCGAGCGCCTGCGCGGTCTTCGCGCCGCCAAGCACGCGCAGAGCCTGCTCGGCACCCGCGACCTGGGCGCGGCCGCCGGCGGCATCGAGATTGAGGCTGCGCAGGGCGCCGTTGATCTGGACGGCAGTGACCCCGTAGGACTGGAGCTTGGACGGGTCGAGGTCGATGCGGATCTCGCGGCTGACGCCACCCTGGCGGCTGACCGCGGCGACGCCCTGGATCGCGAGCAGGCGCTTCGAAATGGTGTTGTCGACGAACCAGCTCAGCTGTTCGAGAGTCATGTTGGTGGTGCTGACCGTGAACCGGCCAAGCCCGCCGTCGAAATCCTGGCGCTGCACCGTCGGCTCGAGGATGCCTTCGGGCAGGTCGCCGCGGATTTTCGAGATAGCGTCGCGGACGTCGTTGACGGCACGATCGGTCGGGGTGCCGATGGCGAATTCGACACTTGTGCCGGACACGCCTTCGACCGCCCAACTGGTGATCTTCTCGACATTGCCGATCGACGCGACCGCACCCTCGACCCGCTGGGTGATCTGCTTCTCCATCTCGGTCGGCGCGGCGCCCGGCTGGCTGACATTGACCTGCACGATAGGGAAGCTGATGTCCGGCTGATTGTTGATCGCCATCCGGTTGAAGCTGACGATGCCGAGGAAACTCAGCACCAGGAACAGCACGATCGGGAAGGTCGGGTTCTTGATCGCCCAGCTGGAGATGTTGCGCATTGCTCAGGCGCTCTTTGCTGCGACGACGGGCTTGATCCGCTCGCCGGGCTGGAGGAAGGCGCCGGCGCTGAGCACGACCTGCTCGCTGCCCGTCAGGCCGCTGGCGATGCTCAAGCCCCCGGCATTGACCGCGCCGACCTTGACCGGGCGCCGCACCACCTTGTCGCCGGGGCCGACGACGAAGACATAGCTGCCGGCCTCGTCGACCATAACGGCGGACTGCGGCAGCACCGGCTGGGTCGCCTCGCCGGCCGAAATCCGGGCGTTGGCGAAGGCCCCGACGCGCAGGCCGGGCGAATAGGCGAGCGCGACGCGGGCGGTACCCTGGCGGCTCTGCGCGTCGATCACCGGGTCGAGCAGCCAGATGCGGCCGCGGTAGCTGTTGGGCGAGCCGACCGGCGTCACCTCGGCGGGCTGGCCGACCTTCATGCGCGCCAGATCCTGTTCGGCGACGGCGGCGCGCATTTCGAGGACGCCGCCTTCCGCGACGCGGAACAGCGAACTGCTTGCCGCGCCGACGACCTGCCCCGCCTCGACGGCGCGGGTCAGCACCAGGCCATCGGCCGGGCTGCGGATGTCGAGCCGCCCGAGTCGCGCCTGCATCTCACCCAGCTGCGCCTGCGCCACCTTGACCTTGGCGTTGGCGGCGTCGCGCGTCGCGGTCTTGCGGTCGATGTCGGCCTTCGAGATGAAGCCCTTCGCAACCAGCCGGCCGGCACGGTCGAGCTCGGACTGCGCCAGCGCCGCATCGGCCCGCGCCGAGCCGATCCCCGCTGCCATCGCAGCGACCTGCTGCACCATGACGTTGCGGTCGAGGCGGGCCAGCACCTGGCCGCGCTTCACGAAATCGCCGGCATCGACGAACACCTGCGTGACCATGCCGCCCTCGCCCTGCACACCGACGGGCAGGTCGCGGCGCGCCGCGATCGACCCCGAGACGCGGATCTGGTCCGCCACCAGGGTCTGGCCGGGCACGATGACCGTCACCTGCGCCAGCGGCGTCGCGGCGGCCTTCGCGTCGACCGCCGGCCTGGCACGGCCGAAAAAGGCCCAGGTGGCGATCAGCAGCACCACGACGACGCCGCCAATAAGCGTCGGGCGCAGCCAGCGCCGCCGCGCCGGGGCGGCATCGGGCAGGGCATAGCCCGTCGCCGCGGCATCGGGCCCGATTGCGCTGTGCATGTTCATCAAGTCGCCCGAATTGCTCTATTCCCGCCCGCTGTATTACATGCGTAATGCACTGGCGGCAAGGGCTCATATAGCGCGAAATAAAGCGCTTGCGAAGCGCTCCGCAGGCAACAAATCGCGTCAAATAGGACCGTAACGATTTTCGTGAGGCGATTTCCGTGATCGTGCGTTAGGCTGGCTCCTCGACGCTAAGGGAGCGGAAATATGTTGGGTTGGCTGTGGGCCGCAATCATTGGCCTCGTCGCCGGTGCGATCGCCAAGGCGATCATGCCGGGCCGGGATCCGGGCGGCATCTTCGTGACGATGTTGATCGGCATCGCCGGCGCGTTACTGGCATCGTTCCTGGGCCGTTCGCTGGGCTGGTACCACGAGGGCGAGGGTGCCGGTTTCATTGGCGCGATCGTCGGCTCGATCATTCTGCTGGCGCTGTGGCGTATGATCAATCGCGGTCGCGCCTGACACGTTCAGCTTCGCGCAAGTTCGTTACGCCTAGAGGCCGCCATCCCGCCGGGGTGGCGGCCTTTCGCTCGTCTGGAGACCGTCGCATGATCCGCACCGCACTCGCCGCCGCCGCACTCGCCGCCGCCGTCCCCGCCGTTGCGGACACCGTGCCGGTCCCGACACTGAGCGTATCGGCGGAGGGCCGGTCGCTGCGCGCGCCCGACCTGGCCGAGCTGTCGGGCGGGGTCGTGACCGTCGCCCCAACCGCCGCGCAGGCGATGCGCGACAACGCCCAGAAGATGGCCGCCGTCGTCGCCGCGGTCCGCAAGGCCGGCATCGCCGAGCGCGACATCCAGACCGCGGGCCTCAGCCTGCAGCCCCAATACCGCTATGAGAACAACCAGGCCCCGATCCTGACCGGCTATCAGGCGACAAACACCGTGTCGCTGCGGCTGCGCCAGCTGCCCGAGGCCGGCCGCCTGCTCGACACCCTGGTGTCGGTCGGCGCGAACCAGATCAGCGGCCCGGTGTTCCGCGTCGACAACAGCGACGCCGCGCTCGACGAGGCGCGCGTCGCCGCCGTCGCCACCGCCAAGGCTCGCGCCGAACTCTATGCTAAGGCCGCCGGCGTCCGCCTCAAGCGCATCATGACGCTCAGCGAGAGCGGCGCCTACGAGCCCCCGCGCCCGATGGTGATGATGCAGGCCCGCGCCATGAAAGCCGAGGCCGACACGCCGGTCGTGCCGGGCGAGATCGCGCTGACGGTGACGGTCAACATCGTCTACGAACTGGAGTAGCTCAGCCGACCATCGCCGGCCGCGTCACTTCATAGGCCGCACCGCGCGCCATCGAGCGGGCCAGCGTCATCATCAGGATGGCCTCGCCGCCCGCTGCCAGCGCGGTCGGGCCGGTATCGTGCCACAGATGCGTCCGCACCGCCTCCGGCACCTGCTCGGCGGTCGAGAGCGGATATTCCTGCGCCAGCGCGTGGAGGCGCGCGTCATCGGCGGCCACGTCGCCGCTGAGATCGCCCATGCGTTCGAGCAGGCATTTGCTGGCAATCGGCGTCCCCCCGGCGTCGCGCATGCAGGTCATGATCAGCCCGTCGACGACCTCCGCCCGCTGGCGCATGATACCGTTCCAGATGCCGAACACGAAGGTGCCGGTGGTCAGGTCGGTGGCGATCGAGAACAGCTTGTTCTGCAGCGGCAGCGACCAGCCGGCATAGACGATGTCCATCACGCCCAGCCGAAAGCTCAGCATGCCGTCGGGCGTCACCCGCAGCAGCACGTGTTCGTGGATGAATTGGCCGGGCGCCTCCGACGATGGCCGGGTGGTGCGCCAGAAGCCCTCGTAGCTGGCCCCGTGCAGTTGCACCCCCGCGGCGGCCTCGGCGAGCAGCGCCGGCGGCACCCAGTCCGACAGGCCGGGCGCGGCGCGCGCCGGTGCGGCGACACCGAACTTCGCCGCTAGTGCGTCAAGGCTGGCATCCCAGTCGTGGAGGCTGAACCCCGGCCGGAGGCTGGCGACATGCTGGGTGAGGCGCGCAAGGTTGTGCGCCGACGGGCTGACTGCACCGGTGCACCAGCGGCTGATCACCGACTTGTCGACGCCAAGTACCGCCGCCAGTTGCCCGCGGCTGATCGACAGTGCCTTGAGCACCAACGACAATCCGGCCGGAAAAGTCTGGGTCCCCACGCGCCGACCTTGCGCACATGGCCGCTTGCCCCGCAACCCTCACGCACCGTCCGTGCACCGGGCGTGCACATGGTGCGCGCGCCGCTGCACCTTATTGCGTGGCCGTTCCAAGCCTAGGGCCGCCGCATCGAACGAACTTCAGGGGACGACATGACCATCCGCAGCCTTACGCTCACCACGGCCGCCATCATCGGCCTCGCCGTCGCACCCGCCCACGCCAGGCTGGTCAAGCTGACCGTCGCCGGCCACATCACCAGCGGCAGCGACGGCGGCAACGACCTCGACGACGTTACCAACGGCCCGGGCGGCTATGTCGAGCATTTCGCGCCCGGCAGCGTCTTCGGGACGATCGGCGACCTGACCGGCAATGCGATCCGCTTCAGTTTCATCTACGACACGAATGACGCGGCGCAGCCGCTTGGCGTCGGCGGCGTCTTCGACGACCAGCTGGGTCAGTGGGCCTATGACGCGACGAAGGCGGTTACCATCGGCGCTGTCACGCACGACTTTCTGCCGCTGCAGCCCGTGTTCACCTTTATCGCCCTGACCGCGACGCTTGGCGTGACCGATGGCACGCCGGATGGCCTCAGCGGCAATTTCACTGGCTTCACCGGCTGGGGAGACGTTTATTCGAACTTTTATACGAGCGGTCTGAGCTTCGGTGCGACGCTGCCATCGTCGTTCTTCGCCACCGACGCGGTCCTCCCCGGCAACCTGCCCGGACCGGGTTTCGGCTTGGCGGGCAGCGGTGCGAGCGGCACCGGCAGCTTCTCGTTCGTTCGCCAGACGTGCTTCCTGACGTGCTCGTACAAGGCTGCGGTGGGCAATTTCGCGCTGACTGCGATCACCTTCGGTGCGGTGCCGGAGCCCGCCAGCTGGGCCCTGATGATCGTCGGGTTCGGCCTCGTCGGGGCCAGGCAGCGGCGCCGGTCCGGGACCACGACGGTCGCCGCCTGACCGGACGGCGCGCGGCAGGGTGGTCCCCGCTGCCGCGCGCCAACCGGATCAAACCAGTCGCGTCGCCCGTCGTGCGGGCGAGATCGCGCTGGCGACCACGGTCAACATGACGTGGGAGATCGAGCAGCCGTTGCGCGCCCGGTCCGACCGGCCTAGCGTTCCTGGGTCCAAGGGGAGGGCGAGAACCATGAACATCAGGCTTTCCGCTGCGCTGACGCTGACCGTTCTGGCGCTGGCGGCTCCGGCGAACGCGCTGATCGTGTGGAAGGGCCGCGACGGCAAGGCCTATGCGAGCGTCAAGGACTGCTTCACCAACAACCCGCAGTGCCTGCCCGAACAGGGCCGGATGGTGGCCGGTGGTGGCGGCAAGTCCGACGCCGCTGCCCCGGGCAGCCGGTCGATCGAGCGCACCGCGACGCGGGCGATGTGCGCGGCCGCCGACGGCTGGATGCACCCGAAGCCGTGCGGCAAGGGCGAAGTGCCGACGGCGATGCCGGAATAGCGGATTAGACCACGGTCGCCCCGCCATCGATCACGAAGCACTGCCCGGTCGCGAAACCACCGGCCTTGCCCGCCAGCAAAACCGCCATGCCGGCAATCTCGTCGGGTACGCCGATGCGGCGCAGTGGCGCACCGTCGGTCGACTGCTTCAGGATGTCGGGATTGTCCCACAGCGCCTTGGCGAAGTCGGTCTTGATCAGGCCGGGCGCGATGCAGTTGACGCGGACATTGTCGGGCCCGAACTCGGCCGCGAGGTTGCGTGCCAGCTGCATGTCGGCGGCCTTGGAGATGCAATAGGCACCGATCATCGTCGAGCCCTTCAGGCCGCCGACCGATGAGATGATGGTGATGCTACCGTCCTTGCGCGCCCGCATCGCCGGGGCGACCATGGCGATCAGCCAGTGGTTGGAGACGATATTGTTCTGCAGGATCTTGCCGAACTGCTCGTCGCTGATCCCCGCCTGCGGCCCGAAATAGGGGTTGGACGCGGCGTTGCAGACCAGCGCGTCGATGCGCCCGAACTTTGCCAGCGTGCCGTCGACGAGCGCCTGCAGCGACCCCTTGTCGGCGATGTTGGCGGGGATGCTGACCGCCGCCTCCCGCCCGACCGCCGTGTTGATCTCGGCCACCGCCGCCTCGCAGGCGTCGGCCTTGCGGCTGCTGACCACGACATTGGCACCGTGTTCGGCCATGCGGTGCGCGATCGCCTTGCCGATGCCGCGCGACGAGCCGGTGATGACCGCCGTCTGGCCGGTCAGGTCGAACAGTTCGGGTATCGCCATCGCTCACTCCCCTTGATTTTGCGGGCACGGTAGGCGACCGCTGCGGCAGCCGGCAAGCGCCGCGCCCGCGGAGCCCGAATTGCCCCCCTCCCCCGCCGTCCGCTCCACGCTCCTCGCCTGCCTGTTCTTCGCCGGCTTCGGCTGCCTGATCCCGTTCCTGCCGCTGTGGCTGGAGAAGGTGCACGGTTTCACCGGCACGCAAATCGGCGTCGTGCTCGCCGTCGCGGGGTTCAGCCGGGCCGTCGTCGGGCCGGTCAGTGCCGCGTGGGCGGACGGGCGCGCGGACCGGCGCGCTCCGCTGTTCCTGTTCACCGGCGTGCTGACCGCCGGATTTCTGGCGCTGCGCTTCCTCGACGGCTTCAACGCGGTGTTCGCGCTGATCCTGCTGCTCGACATCGCCTATTGGGGCCTGCTGCCGGTGGTCGAGACGACGCTGCTCCGGCTGACCCGGACCGGCAGGCCGAGCTATGGTTTTGCCCGCGGGCTGGCCTCGGCGGCGTTCGTCGCCGGCACCACGATCGTCGGGCTGCTCAACGACACGCTGCGCAGTTTCTGGCCGATCTGGGGCTTCCTGCTTGCCGTCTCGGCGCTGATGGTCGTCAGCAGCGCTTGGATGCCGCGGGAGCCGGTGCACGCGGCGGCGGAGAAAGCGATGCCGTTCGCCGAGCGGTTGCGGTCCGGGCTAGGGCTGCTCCGCAATCCCGCCTTCACGCTGTTCATCACCGCGGCCGGGCTGATCCAGGCGAGCGCGGCGTTCCTCTACACTTCGGGGTCGCTGGTGTGGGCCAATGCGCAGGGGTTCAGCAGCTCGACCATCGCGCTGCTGTGGAACATCGGCGTGCTGGCGGAGGTCGGCTTCCTGATGTTCCTCGGCACCTGGTCGGCGAAGTTCCGGCCGGAGACGCTGATCGTCGCCGGCGGCATCGGCGCCGTGGTGCGCTGGACCGCGCTCGCCGCCCTGCCGCCGTTGTGGGTGCTGGTGCCGCTGCAGCTGCTGCACGCGCTCAGCTTCGCCGCGACCTTCCTCGGCGGCATCCGCTTCATCCAGGCGCGGTACGGCGACGACGGCGCGCCGACCGCGCAGATGATCTACATGGGGGTGGCGAATGCGCCCGCCTATGCGGCCGCCGTGCTGGTTTCGGGGCCGCTCTACGACCGCGTCGGCGCGGCCGGCTATCTGGCGATGACCGCGGTGGCAGCGGTCGGGCTCGTGCTGGCGATCATGCTGCGGGCGCGGCCCTACAGCTCCATCAGGTCGCCCTGCGAATCCGGCTCCCCGTAAGGCGGCGTCGGGATCGCCATCTGGGCGGCCTTGAGCGCCCGGCTCCAGCGGTCGTCCAGCTCGCGGTAATAGGGATCGTCGTTGTCGATACGGTGGTTGAGCGCCGGCTGGGACGTGCCCGGTACCACGGTCAGCAGGTCGATCGGCAGGCCGACCGCGAGGTTCGACCGCATCGTCGAGCTGAACGAGATCAGCGCCACCTTGATCGCTTCGGCGATCGGCGTGTCATAGGTGATCTGGCGGTCGAGGATCGGCTTGCCGTATTTATGCTCGCCGATCTGCAGGAACGGCGTGTCGGGCTGACATTCGATGAAATTGCCGCTGCCATAGATCAGGAACAGCCGCGGCTTGCGCCCGCCGATGCTGCCGCCGAACAGCAGCGAAGCGCCGGTCGCGATCTTGTCGTCGGTGATCCCCGAATCGATCTCGCCCTTCGCCTCGCGGAGCGCCGCGCCGACCAGCTGGGCCGCCTTGAACATCGACGGCGCGTTGTCGAGCGTCTCGCGCTCGTCGGCACCGGGCAGCGTCATCGAGTCCTGCAGCTTGGTGATCGCCGCCTGCGTCACCGACAGGCTGCCGGCGCTGGTGACGGCGAGGCAGCGCTCCGGCCCGGTCTCGAACAGGCGCAGCTTGCGATAAGTCGAGATATTATCGACGCCGGCGTTGGTGCGGGTGTCGGCCATCATCACCATGCCGTCCTTGACCAGGATCCCGACGCAATAGGTCATCGCTTCCACCTCGTGGCTGAACGCCTCGCGGCTGTCCCACTCCCGGCTCATTGAGACAAGTCCGCATCGAAGGCGCTAACCGCGACGTGCATCGTCTCCGCGCCGCCGCCGCGCCGCGCGCCGCGCACCGGCGCAGCATCCTGATAGTCGAGCCCGACCGCGACGCGCAGGTGCGCCTCGGTCGTCGATTGCCCGTTGGTCGGGTCGAAGCCGACCCAGCCCAGCTCCTCGATCCACGCCTCCGCCCAGGCATGGCCGGCCGGCTGTGTCTCATCACGCACATAATGACCAGAGACATAACGTGCCGGTATCCCGAGGTGCCGCGCCGCGGCGCAGAACACATGGGTATAGTCCTGGCAGACGCCGCGCCCGCTGGCGAAGGCGGTCACCGCATCGGTGCCGGTGCCGGTCGCCTCGGTATCGAAGATCATCTGCTCGCGCAGCGCCAGTTGCAGCGCGTGGAGCGTGTCGACGTCGCTGCCGTGCCGGTGCGCGCGGGCGAAATCCTGGATTGCCTTGTCCGGCGTTGTCAGGTCGGTCTGGCGCAGGAACAGCGCCGGCGGCAGCGGCTCGTTCGACCCGCGGATGATGCCGTGGGTGTCGATCGTCTCGACCTCGCCGCCGACGGTGAAGGCCATGCGGGTCAGCGGATGGTCGGCGTAGAACATGTGGACGATGTTGCCGAAGACGTCGGTGGAGCGGCGCAGGGAGCCGTCCGCATCGACATCGACGCGCCAGCTCAGCACCGTCTGGTCCTCATGCGCGTGCGGCTCGACACGCAGCAGCTGGATCATCGCGCTGGCGGGCAGCGAATAATCGTAGACGGTTGAATACTCGACCCTGATCCGCACTCGGTCCCCCCGGACGTTAACGCGCCCTCAAAACAGATATTGCTCGGCGATCGCTTCGCCGAGCCGGTTGTTGCCGGCGATGAATTTCCCCAGGAACTCGTGCAGACCGTTGGTGAAGATCGTGTCGATCCTGAGCCCGCGCAGCCGCGCGTGTTCGGCGGACGCGAGCCGGTGCGCTGGGCCGCGCCGTCCGCCGGCGGCGTTGGCGAGCAGATCGAGGTAGCGCAGCACGTCGCCGTAGCAACTGGCGAGGCTGCGCGGAATCTGGCTGTTGAGGATCAGCAGGTCGGCGACCAGCCATGGCTTGACCGATTCGCGGTACACCCAGCGATAGGCGGTCAGCGCCGAGACGGTGCGCAGGATCGTCGTCCACTGGAAATAATCCAGGCTGCCGCCGACCGTCTCGCCGCGCGGCAGCAGCAGGTGATATTTCACGTCGAGCACGCGCGCGGTATTGTCGGCCCGTTCGATCGCCGAGCCGAGGCGGATGAACCAATAGGCATCGCCGCGCAGCATGGTGCGGTGCGCCGCCCCGTCGAACGACTGCATAGCCGCCTTGACCGTCTCCAGCAGCGTCGCCAACGCCTCGCGGTCGACCAGGCGGGTGCCGAACTTCTGCATCTCCAGCCACGCGCCGTTGATCGCCTCCCAGGCCTCCAGCGTCAGCGCAGTGCGCACCGCGCGGGCGTTGGCGCGGGCCGCCTCGACGCAGCGGCGGATTGAGCTTGAGTTGGCCGGATCGATGGTCAGAAAGGCGATGACGCCGGCCTCATCGACGATCAGCCCGCGATCCTTGTAGGCCTTGGTCATCCAGGCGGCCGAGAGCGCACTCTCCCAGGCGTTGGTCGCGCCCCCATAGGACTGCGGCAAGGAGGCCAGGCGCAGCGTCGCTTCGATCAAGCGCGACAGGAAATCGGCGCGCTCAATATAGCGCCCGACCCAATAGAGGTTGCCGGCGGTGCGGCTCAGCATCCCCTAATCATCCACCACCCACGTGTCCTTGGTGCCGCCGCCCTGGCTGGAGTTGACCACCAGCGAGCCGGGATCGAGCGCCACCCGCGTCAGACCGCCTGGCACGATGGTGGTGCCGTTCGCGCCGGTCAGCACGAACGGTCGCAAATCGACATGGCGCGGCGCGATGCCGGAGTCGCACAGCGTCGGGCAGGTCGACAGCGCCAGCGTCGGCTGGGCGATGAACTTCTCCGGATGCGCGCGCAGCTTGGCGGCGAACGCCGCGATGGTGGCGGCGGGCGCGTGCGGCCCGACCAGCATGCCGTAGCCGCCGGAGCCATCGACTTCCTTGACCACCAGCTCGGCGAGATGGTCGAGCACATAGCCGAGCGCTTCCGGTTCGCGGCAGCGCCACGTCGGGACATTCTTCAGGATCGGCTCGTCGCCAGTGTAGAACTTCACGATCTCCGGCATGTAGCTGTAAATCGCCTTGTCGTCGGCGACCCCGGTGCCGGGTGCGTTGCAGATCGTCACGTTGCCCGCCGCATAGGCCGCCATCAGACCTGGTACCCCGAGCGTCGAGTCCGGCCGGAAACACAAGGGGTCGAGATAGGCATCGTCAAGGCGGCGGTAGATGACGTCGACGCGCTGCGGCCCTTGCGTGGTGCGCATGTAGACGACGTCGTCCTTGACCGCGAGATCGCTGCCCTCAACCAGCTCGATACCCAGCTTGTCGGCAAGGAAGCTGTGTTCATAAAAGGCGCTGTTGTGCTGGCCCGGCGTCATCAGCACGACGACCGGCGCGACACCGCCATTGGGGCTGACCGACTGCAGCGTCTCAAGCAGCGCCTCCGGGTAGGTCTCGACCGGCGCGACCTTCACGGCGTGAAACAGCTCGGGCACCAGCTTGAGCATCACCTCGCGGTTCTCGAGCATGTAGGACACGCCCGACGGGGTCCGCGCATTGTCCTCCAGCACATAGAATTCGTGCGCGTCGGTGCGGACCAGATCGATGCCGGCGATATGACACCAGATGTCGTGCGCCGGCTTGTGCCCGATCATCGGCAGGCAGAAGCCCGGGTTTTGCAGCGCCAGCGCCTCGGGCAGCAGCCCGGCGCGCAGGATCTCGCGCGGCCCGTAGATGTCGGCGAGGAAGCTGTTGAGCGCGCCGACGCGCTGCCGTAGCCCGGCCTCCAGCGTCGTCCATTCGGAGCGATGCAGGATGCGCGGCACGATGTCGAAGGGGATCAGCCGCTCGGCCGCATCGGGGTCGCCATAGACCGCGAAGGTGATGCCGATGCGGCGGAAGAACAGTTCCGCCTGCGCCTTGCGGGTTTCCATCAGCGCATGCGGGCTGGCATCGAGCCAATCGCGTATGGCGCGATAGGCGTCGCGGACATTGCCGTCGCCCGCGGCCGCGTGGCCGAACATCTCGTCGAAAGCCGCCGCCTTTGCCAACACGTCCCCGCTGCTTTTTCGTTACCGCATAGTGTGCAGTGCAGCGGAAGCACGCAAGCCGTTTGTCGGCGCAGATTTATTCGGGCTGTTTGCGAGGCTCCCCTGACTTGCCAGGGTTGCGGGGACGGCCGTCGCGTTGCGGCCGCTCGGCCGCTGCCGGTTTGGCGGCGACGGGAGCGGGCACGGCGGCGGGAGCCGGTACCGGGCTTGTCGCCGCCGGTGCCGGGGCCTGACCACTGGCGCGATCCGGGCGCGGATCGGCACCGGGTGGGCGACCACGCTCGCCGCCCTGCTGTCCGCCGCGGCCGTTCATGTCGCCGCGGCGTCCTTCGCCCGGCGCGGGAACCGAGCGCTGCACCACCACCGGAGGCGGCGCCACGCTGCCTCCCTGCGCCTCAGGGCGGCGGTCGCGGCCGTTCCGATCGCCGTCGCGGCGGCGATCGGGGCGATTGTCGAAGCGGGGCGGTACGATGCCGGAGTTGGCGTTCGGTGCGCCAGGGCGGTAGCCGTCGCGGGATCGGTCGCGCCCGTCACCCTGGCGCGGATCGAAGCCCGGGCGCCGATCGCCGTCCCGGCGCCGGTCGCGTCCGTCCCAGCGCTGTTCGCGATGCTGCGTCCGGTCCCAATAGTTGCGGTTATAGCGCCACGGCAGGACCGACGCGGCGATCCGACCGCTATAGAAGCGCGCCCGGGGCACGTAGATCCAGCTCGGCGCGTACCAGCGATTGTAATCCCAGGCGTCGATGTCGCCATAGCTGGACTGCGGCGGCAACGGTGCCCAGCCGGTGTAATCATCGCCGTCGCGGAAGGCGACCCAGGCGGGCGCGTATTCGGTGTCCGGCACCCACACCCAGCCGAGGCGATCGTCGAAGCCCCAGCGGCCATAGTGATAGGTCGCCCAGCCCCACGGCTCGTCGCTGCGCCACTCACGGCCATCCTGCCCGTCGACCCACGCGCCGACCGTGTAGGGCCGCCAGTCGCGCCAGACATTCGGAGCCCAGGCGCGGCCCCAGCGGGTTGAAACCCAGCGGCCATAGCGGGCCAGCGGGGCCTCGAAATCGCGGACGGAACGGATTTCCCGGGTCTCGGCATAATCATAGCCGCTGCGGCCATAGTCATATTCTTGCGCCAGCACCGGCGCGCCACCCGCAAGAAGAGCTGCGAAGATCAGTCCGGGAATGCGCATGCTGGAACTCCTGCCGTCAACGCCGGTGTGAGCCTCCAGCGCTGACGAGAGGATGAATGTTCCGTTGTCCTCCAGACAGGTTCCGTGGTCAGCGTTCCACGTCGCAGCTGCGCGGACAGAAAACTCTTTCGGCTGGGGTCGTTCAGGCGGCTGCGGCGACGATCGTTGCGGGAAGGCGCGGATGCTTGGTCAGATTGTCGCGGCGGTAAACGGACGAGAAGTCTTTGAACCCACGCGGGGGCATGGCATGAGCACCAGCGTAACAGCCCGGTGACCCTGCATTCAATGTCGTTGAAACCTCTCCTGCCACTGCCACTGCTGCTGCTCGCTGCCCTCGCCGGTTGCGGCAAGGGCGACGACGCCGCCAAGGGCAAGAAGCGCCCGCCGATGATGGTCGCGGTCGAGCCCGCGGCCGCAGCCGACTACGTGCCGCGCCTCGATGCGCTGGGCACTGTGACGCCACTGCAGTCGGTTGCGGTGCGGACGCGCGTCGACGGGCAGATCACCGCGGTATTGTTCAAGGAAGGCGACACGGTTCGTGCCGGTCAGCCGCTGTTCCGCCTCGACGACCGCGCCATCCGCGCGCAGGTCGCGCAGAGCCGTGCCGGTCTGGCCAGCGCCACGGCAACCGCCGCGCAGGCGACCGCCGATCTCAGGCGCGCCCAAGCGCTGGTTGCCAAGGGCTTTGTTTCCAAGGCGACCATCGACCTGAAGCAGGCCGCCGCCGACACTGGTCGTGCCGGCATCGACCAGGCCCGCGCGACCATCAGCGCCGGCGAAACCGCGCTCAGCTATCTGACCGTGCGTGCGCCCGTGTCGGGCCGCACCGGCGAGATCGGCTACAAGGTTGGGGCCACCGTTCGGGCCAGCGACGCGACCCCGCTCGTCACAGTCAACCAGCTGTCACCGATAACGGTGCGCTTCGCGGTGCCGCCCGACGGTATCCAGACGCTGCGCACCGCAGTTGCGGCGGGCACCGTCGGGGTCGTTGCCAGCGACCGCGGCAACGGCGCGCGGCTGGCGACGGGCCGGCTGGTTTTTCTCGACAACAACGTCGACCCGGCGACCGGCGGACTGGCCGCGAAGGCCGAGTTCGACAATGCCCGCGGTGAGTTGTGGCCCGGCGGGCTGGTCGGCATATCGGTGCCGCTGGGCACGCCCAAGCGGCTCGTCGCAGTCACCGAGGCGGCGGTCCAGAACGGCCGCGACGGCAGTTTCGTATGGACCGTGGGCGGCGGCAACAAGGTCGCGATGACGCCGGTCAGCATCGCCGGGCGCGCCGGCGGCCGCGCTTATCTGGGCAGCGGCGTTGCGCCGGGCACGCGCGTCGTTACCGACGCGCTGAACAAGCTGAAGCCTGGCGATGCGGTGCGGGTCAAGGGCGAGCGCAAGCCCGCGACGGCAAGCGCATGAATATCGTCGGCGGCATCGTCGCGCGGCCGGTGGCAACTATCCTGCTGACGCTGGCGATCGTGATTGCTGGCATGTTCGGCTACCGCCAGCTGCCGGTGGCCGCCCTGCCCCAGGTCGACCTGCCGACCATCCAGGTGTCGGCGCAACTGCCCGGCGCCAATCCCGCAACCATGGCGGCGGCGGTCGCGACGCCGATCGAACGGCAGATGTCGACGATCGCCGGCATCGACCAGATCACCTCGCTAAGCTCCACCGGCTCGACCCAGATTACCATCCAGTTCGCGCTTGACCGCGATATCGATGCGGCCGCACTCGATGTGCAGGCGGCGATCTCGGCGGTGCAGCGCCGCCTGCCGCCGGAGATGCAGGACCCGCCATCGTTCCAGAAGGTCAATCCGGCCGACCAGCCGGTGCTGATCATCGCGGCGCGCGACAAGGCGCATTCGCTCAGCGATCTGCAGCGCATCCTCGACACCACGATCGTACCGCGCATCTCGACGCTGCCCGGCGTCAGCACGGTGCAGACCTATGGTTCAAAGAAGTTTGCTGTTCGTATCCAGTTCGACCCGCAGAAGCTCGCCACCCGCGGCCTGACGCCCGAGGACCTGCGCAGCGCGGTCGCTGCCGCCAACAGCAATTCCGCGGTCGGCCTGATTGCCAACGGCACGCGCAGCTATGTTCTCGATGCAACCGGTAATTTGAAAACGGCGGCCGAATTCCAAGACATCGTCATTAGCCAGAAGGGCGGCGTGCCGGTCCGGGTCGGCGATGTCGCCACCGCCATCGACAGCTATGAGAACCTGCGGAGCCTGGCCAAGTTCAACGGCGAACCGGCGATCATGGTCGCCGCCACCCGCCAGCCCGGGGCCAACGTCGTGGCGCTGGTCGACCGCATCGTGGCGATGCTGCCGGAACTGCGCGCCGCTTTGCCGGCGACGGCGACGCTCGATATTCATGTCGACCGATCCCAATCCATCCGGCACTCGGTCGCGGACGCGCAGTACACGCTGATCGGCACGGCGCTGCTCGTCATCCTGGTGATTTATCTGGTGCTGGGCGACCTGCGCGCGACGCTGATCCCAGCGCTGGTGCTGCCGGTCGCCGCCATCGGCACGTTCGCGGGCATGTTCGCGTTTGGCTACAGCCTGGACAATCTCAGCCTGCTGGCGCTGACGCTGGCGACCGGTTTCGTCGTCGACGATGCCATCGTCGTCCTGGAGAATATCGTCCGTCACATCGAGAAGGGCCAGCGGCCACGCGATGCCGCGGTCACCGCGACCAAGGAAATCGCCTTCACGGTAGTGTCGATTTCGGTCAGCCTGGTCGCCGTGTTCATCCCGCTGCTCTTCATGGGCGGGGTCGTCGGCCGGCTGTTCCACGAATTCGCAGTCACCATGACCATCGCCATCGCAGTGTCGGCCGTGCTGTCGCTGACGCTGATCCCGATGGTCGCGGCACGCGCGCTGAAGTCCGGCCATGAAGAACCCGGCCGGGTTGCGCGGGCCACCACCCGCGCGTTCGGCAAGCTGCAGAACGCCTATGTCCGCGCGCTCGACTGGACGTTGCTGCGCAGCCGCGCGGTCATCGTGCTGACCGTCGTTTCGCTCGGTGTCGCAGTGTGGGGCTTCGGTGCGGTGCCCAAGGGCTTTTTCCCGACCGAAGACACGGGCTTCCTGTTCATCGGTACCGAGGTCGCGCCCGACGCCGCCTATACGACGCTGCAGGCCAAGCAGGACCAGATCGCCGAGATCGTCCGCAAGGATCCCGCGGTCGTCCGCGTCGCCGCGTTCACCGGCACCGGCGCAGGCGGGCGGATGTTCGCGATCCTCAAGCCCCGCAACGAACGCGAGTCCGCCGAGGTCATCCAGGGTCGGCTGCGTAAGAAACTGTCGGGCATCCCCGGCGCGTCGGCGTTCCCCAACATTCCGCAGAACCTGACACTGGGCGGCCGCCAGTCGTCGTCGAACTACCAGTACACGATCGCCTCAGTCGACAAGGACGTGCTGTACGACTTCGCGCCGCAGTTCGAGGCGAAGCTGCGCGCCACGCCGGGCTTTGAGGATGTTACTTCCGACTACACGCTCGGCAGCCGCCAGGCCCGCGTCGTCATCGACCGCGACGCCGCCAGCCGCCTCGGCGTTCCGGTGCAGGCGATCCGGACGACACTCTACAACGCCTTCGGCAATGCTCAGGTGTCGACGATCTACACCGACGTCGACAGCTATCAGGTGATTCTGGAAATCCGCCCAGACCTGCAGCTGACACCCGACAGCATCGGGCTGCTGTATGTGCGCGGCGCCGACGGCACGACGATCCCGCTATCGGCAGTGACCAAGACCGTGATCGAGGGCGCGCCGCTGTCTATCAGCCACCAGTCGCAGCTGCCCGCCGTCACCATCGCCTTGAACCTCGCAAAGGGCGTCGCGCTGAGCCAGGCCAAGACGCTGATTGAGCAGGTCCAGACCGATCTGGCGATGCCCGCCGGCATCACCGGATCGTTTCAGGGCAACGCGCAGGCGTTTGAGGCGTCGACCGCGTCGATGCCCATCCTTTTCCTCGCAGCGATCCTGGTCATCTACATCGTTCTGGGCGTGCTCTACGAGAGCTTCCGCCACCCGGTTACCATCCTGTCGGGACTGCCGGCGGCGGGCATCGGCGCGGTCGCCTTTCTGGCGATGTTCGGGCTGCCTCTCGACGTCATCGGCATCATCGGCGTCGTCATGCTAATCGGCATCGTCAAGAAGAACGCCATCATGATGATCGACTTCGCGTTGTCGGGGCAGCGCGAACAAGGCTGGACCCCGGCCCACGCCATCCGCGAGGCGTGCATCAAGCGCTTCCGCCCGATCATGATGACGACGTTCGCCGCCATCGCCGCCGCCCTGCCACTGGCGCTGGGCCTCGGCGCCGGGGCAGAGCTGCGCCAGCCGCTCGGCATCGCGGTGATGGGCGGCCTGCTGGTCAGCCAGGTGCTGACCCTGTTCATCACGCCGGTCGTCTACCTCGGCATCGAGAGCCTGGGCCGCCGGCGGATACGCGCGACACCGCACGCCGTTGCCGGACCCGAGCCTGCACGCCTGGCGGCGGAATAGTCGCTCGCTTGCTCCGCTCCGGCGGCTTCGCTAGAGCCGCCGCCTGTCACGAACCCCGAGGCTCCCATGTCCGATACCATCACACTGACCCTGACCGAGGACGAAGCCGAGATCGTGCTGTCGGCGCTCGAGGATGACCGCGAGGGCTATGTCGACGCCGCCCGCGAGGCGTTTGCCGAAGGCGACAAGGTCAACGGCACGACCTTCGGCGAGGCCGCCGACCGCATCCAGCTCGTGCTCGTCCGCCTGAAGGCGATGATGCCGAACCTGTGAGCGGGCCGCTGCCTCCCGCCCGCGGCGGCGGGCCACTGCCACTTGCCGGCATCAAGGTTCTCGATCTCGGTTCGGTGGTGTTCGGGCCCTATGCCGGACAGTGGCTCGCCGACCTCGGTGCCGACGTCGTCAAGGTGGAGGCTCCGGGCGGCTGCACGACGCGCCACACCGGCCCCAGCCACGAACCCGGCATGTCGGCGGTGTTCCTGGGCGTCAACCGTTCGAAACGCTCGATCGTCCTTGATCTCGGCGATCCATCGGCGCGCGATGCCCTGCTCCGCCTCGTCGACGGCGCGGACGTGCTGCTCCATTCTATCCGGCCGCAGAAGCTGGCCAAGCTCGGGCTCGATCCGGACACGCTGCTGGCGCGCAATCCGCGGCTGGTGTTCGCCGGGCTGCACGGTTTCGCCGACGGCGGGCCTTACGCCGGCAACCCGGCCTATGACGACGTCATCCAGGGCATGACCGGCATCCCCGACCTGATGGCGCGCCAGGGCGGCCAGCCGCGCTATTACCCCGCCATCGCCGCCGACAAGGTGAGCGGGCTGACTGCCGCCATCGCCATCCTAGCCGCGCTGGTACGCCGTGAGCGCACCGGCAAGGGCGGCTTTGTGGAGGTGCCGATGTTCGAGAGCGTCGTCGCCTTCAACCTAGTCGAGCATCTCTACGGCGAGCAGTTCGTGCCGGCGCGCGGCGGTATGGGCTATCCCCGCGCAATGGCGGCGTGGCGGCGGCCGCTGCCGACCAGCGACGGCCATATCTGCACCATGCCCTACACCGACGCGCACTGGCGGGCCTTCTTTACCGAGGTCGGCCGGCCCGACCTCGCCGCCGATCCGCGCTTCGTCGATGTCGGGGTACGGACCATCAACATCGCCGCGCTGTACGCGCTGGCGGGTGAGTTCATCGCGACGCGCGGCACAGCCGACTGGGTGGCGACGCTCGGCCGCCTGCAGATCCCCGCTGCACCGATGGCGACGCTGGAAGATCTGCTCAGCGACCCGCAGCTGGCGGCGAGCAGTTTTTTCGAGGAGCTGACCGACCCCGCCGGCACCCTGCGCTACCCCGGCGTGCCGGTCCGCTTCGACGGCGTGCGCCCACCGATGGCCTATCCGCCGCGGCTGGGCGAACATACCCGCGCCGTGCTGGCGGAGGCCGGGTTCGACGACGGCGACATCGACGCGCTGATCGCCAGCCGGGCGGCGCGGGAACAGGCGTGAAGCCGGGCCTGCCAACGGCCTTCCTGCTTATACTGGCGACCGCCGGCACGGCCCTCATCGCGGGCCAACTCCTGCCGCTCGGTCCCGCGTTCGCGGCGAGGCCGCAAGCGGTGCCGGAGCCCGTGCAAGATGACGACGCGAAAGCCTATGCGCGCTTCCGCGGCCTGGCGCTCGCGGACGCCGTCGCCGCCCAACCCAGCCGCATCGCGCGCGCGTTCGCCGCCCTGCCGGCACATGGCTCGGCGCCTGAGACCTTCGTGCTGGCGGTCGGCGGCAGCGGCTTTCAGGAAATATTTGACCGCGAAGCCCGGCGGGCGGCAGCGATCCTGACGACCCGCACCACAGGGCCCTCGGTCGTGCTCAGCAACACACCCGGACAGGTCGAACGCGGCCTGCTCGCCTCGCCCGCGACGGTGGCGCTGGCGACCGCGGCAATCGGCCGGCGCGAGCGGCCGCAGGACGTGCTGATCGTCTACTTGGCCTCGCACGGCGGCGATGATGCCACGATCGAGATGGCCGCTCCGCGGCTGGATTTCGCGCCGTTATCAGCGGGCGCGCTGGCCCGCGACCTTGCCCGGGCTGGCCTCAAGCGTCGGATTATCATCGTGTCCGCCTGCTACGGCGCGACCTGGATCAAGTCGCTCGCCAGCCCGTCGACGATCATGATCACCGCGGCCGCCGTCGATCGCACTTCGTTCGGCTGCGACGACAGCCGCGAACTCACCGTCTTCGGCAAGGCGATCCTGGGTGAGCTCGCCAACCGCGACCAGAGCCTCGCCCAGGCCTTCGCCCGGGCCAAGCGGCGCATCGCCACCGAAGAACGCGCCGAGGGTGAGACGCCGTCGCTGCCGCAGGCGTGGGTCGGTCGCGACATGGTCGGGGCGTGGACGCGGCCCTGACCACCGAAGGCGGGTTAAAGTCCGGCGTCGTTTCGGCTATAGGTGTCCGTGGGGCCGGGGAGACGACGATGGCAAGTATCGCTGCGGCCAGCCCTAAAGCTCGCGTCGAGCGGAGCCGTTTTTATGTATGGCTGACCGGCGTGATGGTGCTGGTCGCGTTCGGCGGTTTCACGCCGACCTTCTGGTCGCCGATGGCGCGGGGGACCAGCGTCGGCCCGCCGGTCCTCTATGTTCACGGCCTGCTGTTTTCGGCCTGGGTATTGTTTCTTTTCGCTCAGGCGGCGCTGGTCGCGAGCGGGCGCACGTTGCGGCACAAGGACTGGGGCCTGGCCGGCGTCGCGCTGGCAAGCGCGATGGCGTTCTCGGTGCCACTGGTCGTGCTCACGCAGCTTGCCGATGCCGAGGCGGCGGGCTTCGCCGATCAGGCGCGGCGCTTCGCCATCGTGCCGTTGCTCGCCCTGCCGCTTTGGGGCGGCCTGCTTGTGCTTGCCTTCGCCAATGTCCGCCGGCCTGAGGTGCACAAACGGCTGATCATCCTTGCGACGATCAGCATGCTGCAGGCCGCGGTGGCGCGCTTCTTCCTGCTCGCGATCGGTGGCCCGCCGGGCGGACCGCCGCCCGCGGTCGTGTTCACCCTGCCCGCCGCACTGGTCGTCGACCTGCTGCTGGTCGCAGCGATGACCTATGACTGGCGCACCCGCGGCCGCCCGCACCCCGTCTATATCGCGGGTGGCGCGCTTGTTGTCGCCAAGCAGCTGATCATCGTGCCGCTCTCCATGACTTCGCAATGGATCGCCGCCGTCCAGCAATTCGAGCAGCTACGCGGCTAGCACGTCGGCCAGCGGCAAGGCGGCGGGCGTCAGGCGATAGCAGGTCGCGGGCGGCCGCTGTTCGGTCAGGACCTCACGCTCGATCAGCCCGGCATCGGTGAGGGCCGCCAGCGCCAGCGCCAGCGCGCGGTCGGTCGCGCCCAGCGTCCGGCGCAGCACCCCGAACCCGGCCGGCGTCACGAGCGCGACGAGAACGGGCAGGCTCCAGCGGTCGCGCAACACGGCCGAGAACCCCAGCCGTCCTGTCGCCGGCATCAGCCGCGCCGCTCGCGCTGCCCATACGCGCCCGGCCGGGGTCAGCGCCAGTTCGGCTTGCAGCGGATGGCGCGGCGGCGGCACCCGCGTCAGCAGGCCGAGCGCGATCAGATGATCGAGCGCCTCGGCAACGCCGCCCCGGCTCGCACCCAGCGCCGCTGCCAGCACCGGCACGCGCGCCACGGCCCCGCCCGCCACCGCCGCCAGCACCGCGACCGCCCAGCGCCGCCGCGTCAGCGCCAGCAGCTCGGGTAGCAGGGCCAGGCTTGCCATATTTTATAGTTAGTATATTTATTGCGACGACTCAATCGGGAGAGGCATGATGATCGACTTCGACGGCACCGTGACCTTTGCAATGAGCGTCGCCGACCGCGCCCGCAGCGCGGCGTGGTACGAACGCCACCTCGGCTTCACCAAGGCCTTCGACGCCGAAGCGACCGGCTGGACCGAGATGAACACGCCCATCGCCGGTGTGACGATGGGTTTCGGCGACGCGATGCAGACCGATGCCGGCAACGCGATGCCAGTGTTCGGCGTCCGCAGCCTGGAGGCCGCGCGCACCACGCTGGAGGCCGGCGGCGTCACCTTTACCAGCGACACCGTCGAACATCCCGGGATGGTCCGGTTGGCGACCTTCGCCGACCCCGACGGCAATCTGCTGATGCTGGCGGAGAACCTTGCCGCCTAGCCCATCAACGGAAAGAACTTTTCTTCCGCGATCTTGCCGTCCTTGATGGTGTACAGCGCCATCTCCTCCATGTGCATGGTCTGGCCGTTCTGCTTCATCATGACGTCCATGATCCAGCGGATCGCGATCTGGTCGCCGTTGACGTAGGGTCCGAAGGTTTCGAGGTTGGTGACGTCGTGGTTGGCGTCCCACCACTCGGTCTTGGCGCGGGCGGCGGCGATGCCTTCGATCCGCGCCATCGGACCGTCCATCGCCTCGATCGAGACGACGTTTTCGGCCCAGTATTTCTCGCCGATGCCGGCACTGTCGCCCGCTTTTGCCATGGCGACGAAATCGTTGGCGATGTCTTTGATCATCATTTCGATACTCCCCATCAGAGAGCTGGAACATAACATGAATATTGTTGCTTGGCGATGACACCGCCGGCGCCGTTCGGATCGCCCTAAAGTGTCGCGCTCGGGTCAGCGTTTGCAAGCACCGCACAGGTTTTGTCCCGGCTCCTGCCTCGGCGGCAAAGCGTAGCGGGGCTTTCGGTGCGTCGCCGTACTGTAACGCAGGCGAACTAAGGCCGTCACGCGAGATCGTGATGCGGCTATTGTGAATTTAATATTTCTAGAGCGCTATCATATCGGGTTTGGAAACTATTAGTGCCTATCAGGCGATCATTCCAGTGGGCAGGAAATTTTGAATGACCGAGGTGAACGTCTCGATTGCGGAGAACAATCTGTTCTTTGCCGATCTTCCTGCGCAACCGCAAAACCAATATCTCCTGCAAGGTCCCGATGCGGGGCTGTTTTCGATCTACCTGCTCGGCTTCAGCCTGCGCATCCTGATCAACGCCGCGCCTGATTTCGAAAGCCCGCGCGATTTCGACGGAAATAATCGCTATGATTTCACGCTGACGACCCTGCTCAACGGCGACCCAGATACCGTCGTCGACAGCAATTATTTCGTCACCGTCACCGATCTGGCCAGCGAAGCCTCGACGACCAGCAACGACACGCTCGCCGGGACCGCCGGCAACGACATCCTGTACGGCAATGGCGGCAACGACACGCTGTTCGGCAGCGCCACCGTGAATCCCGGCTTCGATTTCCTCATCGGCGGCACCGGCGACGACCTCTACATCATCGACAAGTTTACCTCGCTCACCCACACCAGGTTCGTCGAGCAGGCCGGCGAAGGCACGGACACGATCAACGGCTCGGTCAGTTTCACCCTTTCGGCGAACATCGAAAACGGCACCGCGACCGGCACATCGGCGGTCAAGATCACCGGCAACGACCTTGCGAATGTGCTCACCGGCAACAGCGGTGCCAATGTCCTCGATGGTGGCGGCGGTGCCGACCGGCTCGCCGGCGGCGCGGGCAACGACTCCTATGTGGTCGACAATGCCGGCGACGTCGTGATCGAGCTGCCCGGCGCGGGAACCGACAAGATTACCGCATCGATCAGCCTGACCTTGATCGACAATGTCGAAAATGGCGCGCTGTCGGGCGGCCAGAACCTCGATCTGACCGGCAACAGCGCTCGCAACATTCTCACCGGCAACTCGGGCGACAATATTCTCGAGGGCCTGCTCGGCAACGACACACTGCGCGGTGGCCAGGGCAATGACACGCTGTACGGCGGCGACGGCAACGATACGCTGGAAGGCGGCACCGGAGACGATGTGCTGAACGGCGGCAGCGGCAACGACAGCCTCAGCGGTGAAAATGGTGCCGACCGGCTGACCGGCGGCGCGGGGGCGGACCGGTTCAACTTCGGCCAGGCGGTGATCGACGAATACGGCGTGTTCGACGACGTCGTCACCGACTTCAGCCACGCCGAGGGCGACAAGATCCGCCTGACCGGCATCGATGCCAACACGCTGCTTGCCGGCAACCAGAACTTCACCTTCATCGGCACGGCAGCATTCAGCGGTGTCGCCGGGCAAGTGCGGTTCGAGACCTTCACCGATGCCGGCGGCGCGTTCACACGGGTTTCGGGCGACGTCAACGGCGACGCCTTGCCCGATTTCGGCATCCTGCTCGCCAATGCTCCGACGCTGGTTGCCGCCGATATTCTGGTGTGACCGCCTGCGGTGACAGCGGCGGGCGGCTCGTCTAGACACCGCGCGATGACCGCCACCACGCCCGAAATCACCCCGCAAATCGTCGCCGACCACGGCCTGACGCCGCAGGAATACGACACCATCGTCGTTGCCATGGGCCGCACCCCGAACCTGCTGGAACTCGGCATCTTTTCGGTGATGTGGTCGGAGCATTGCAGCTACAAATCCAGCCGCATGCACCTCGCCAAGCTGCCGACCACGGCGCCGTGGGTGATCTGCGGCCCGGGCGAGAATGCCGGCGTCATCGATATCGGCGACGGCGATGCCTGCATCTTCAAGATGGAGAGCCACAACCACCCGAGCTTCATCGAGCCCTACCAGGGCGCCGCGACCGGTGTAGGCGGCATATTGCGCGACGTCTTCACGATGGGCGCGCGGCCGGTCGCCAACATGAACGCGCTGCGTTTCGGCATGCCCGACGCGCCCAAGATGAAGCATCTGATCCGCGGCGTCGTCGCGGGCATCGGCGGCTATGGCAATTGCGTCGGCGTCCCCACCGTCGGCGGCGAGACCAATTTCCACCCCGCCTACAACGGCAACATCCTGGTCAACGCGATGACCGTCGGCGTCGCGCGCGCCGACAAGATCTTCTACTCCGCCGCCGCGGGCATCGGGAACAGCGTCGTCTACGTCGGCTCCAAGACCGGCCGCGACGGCATCCACGGCGCGACGATGGCGTCGGCCGAGTTCACCGAGGACAGCGAGGACAAGCGCCCGACCGTGCAGGTCGGCGACCCGTTCACCGAGAAACTGCTGATCGAGGCCTGCCTCGAACTGATGGCATCGGACGCCATCGTCGCGATCCAGGACATGGGCGCGGCCGGCCTGACCAGCTCCAGCGTCGAAATGGCGTCGAAGGGCGGCGTCGGGCTGCGCCTCGACCTCGACAAGGTCCCGGTCCGCGAGGACGCGATGACCCCTTACGAAATGATGCTGAGCGAGAGCCAGGAGCGCATGCTGATGGTCCTCAAGCCCGGCCGCGAGGCGGAGGCCGAGGCGATCTTCCGCAAATGGGAGCTCGACTTTGCGGTCATCGGCGAGGTCGTCGCCGGCGAGACGCTGACCCTCACCTTCCACGGCGAGACGGTCGGCGCGATCCCGCTCGCGCCGCTGGCCGACAAGGCCCCCAAGCTCGACCGCCCGCACACACCGACGCCCAAGCGCGCGGCGCTGACCGACGTGCCCGAGAGCACCGACATCGCCGCCGACCTGCTCAGGCTGATGGGCAGCCCGGAGATCGCCTCGCGCCGCTGGATCTGGGAGCAATACGACCACATGGTCGGCGGCGACACCGTGCAGCGCCCCGGCGGCGATGCGGCCGTGGTCCGCGTTCACGGCACCAGCAAGGGGCTGGCGATCACCACCGATTGCAACCCGCGCTATTGCTTCGCGGACTCCTATGAGGGCGGCAAGCAGGCGGTGGCGGAGGCGTACCGCAACCTCTGCGCCGTCGGCGCGACACCGCTGGCGATCACCGACTGCATGAACTTCGGCAATCCGCAGCGCCCCGAGATCATGGGGCAGTTCGTCGGCTGCATCGAAGGCATGGCCGAGGCCTGCCGCGCGCTCGACTTCCCGGTCGTGAGCGGCAACGTCAGCCTCTACAACGAGACCGAGGGGACGGGCATCTTGCCGACGCCTGCGATCGGCGGGGTGGGGCTGCTCAAGGACTGGTCGAAGAGTGCGACGATCGCGTTCAAGGCGGAGGGGGAGGCGATCGTGCTGATCTGCCACTCCGACAGCCACGTCGGCCAGTCGCTGTGGCTGCGCGAGCTCCACGGCCGCGAGGAGGGTCCGCCGCCGGCGGTCGATCTGGCGAAGGAACGCGCCGCAGGCGAACTGGTCCGCGCGCTCATCGCAGAGGGAGCGGTCACCGCGGTCCACGACTGTTCGGACGGCGGCGCCGGCGTCGCGCTTGCGGAGATGGCACTGGCCGGCGGCATCGGCGTCGCGATGACCGTGGTGCCTCAGATCGCCCATCCCGCTGCGACGATCTTCGGCGAGGACCAGGGCCGTTACATCGTCACCGCCGCCGTCGCCGCCCCGATCATCGACCGCGCCCACGCCGCCGGGCTGATCGCAATTCCGATCGGCACCACCGGCGGCGACACCGTGAGTTTCGATCTGGCGGGTCGCGGCGGCGCGCAGTCCGTCGCCCTCGCCACCCTCCGCGCCGCGCACGAGAACTGGCTGCCCGGTCTGATGGCGCGTTAACGCGTTTGCTTTACCCGCCGCAGACGCAGGGCGGTGTTGATGCGGTAATCGGCGGTCGGCAGCGTCCATGGTTGATGGACCGTACCGGCTCGGCAATGATCGACGTGCTGCCGCGCCGGGCCGAGGCGTCGCCGGCAGTGCTTGGCCCGCTCGAGCTGGCGGTCATCGTGCCGACCTTCAACGAGTGCGGGAACGTCGCGGCGCTGGTCGCCCGGCTCGACGTCGTGCTCGCCGGCCGGCAGCGGGAGATCATCTTCGTCGACGACGCCTCGACCGATGGCACGCCGGCGGCGATCCTGGCGCTGGCGGCGGCGAGGCGCGATGTTCGCGTCATCCGGCGCTTCGGCCGTCGCGGCCTGTCGTCGGCGGTGATCGAGGGCATCCTGTCCACCGCCGCGCCGGTCGTCGCGGTGATGGACGGCGATCTGCAGCACGACGAGCGGATCCTGCCGCAGCTTTACGAGGCGGTGCGCGACGGTGCGGACCTCGCGGTCGGCACGCGCTACGGCGACGGCGGCTCGCTCGGCGACTGGACCGCCGGGCGCTCGCGGCTCAGCGCGCTGGCCACCTGGCTTGTGCAGGCGACGGTGAAGACGCCGCTGAGCGATCCGCTGAGCGGCTTCTTCGCGGTCCGCCAGGCGCTGGTCGTGGCCAACCACGACCGGCTGTCCAACCTCGGTTTCAAGATCCTGCTCGATATCGTTATCGCCGCGCCCGGCCGGCTGGCGATTGCCGAGGTGCCTTATGCCTTCCGCTCCCGCCACAGCGGCGAGAGCAAGCTCGACACGCTGGTGACGCTTGAATTCGTGCTGCTCCTGCTCGACAAGTATCTCGGCCGCTGGATCCCGCCGCGCCTCGTCATCTTCCTGATCATCGGCACGTTCGGGCTCGGGCTGAACCTCGTGCTGCTCGATATCTTCCTGCTGCATGCCGGCCTCGGCTTCCGGGGCGCGCAGGCGCTGGCGGTGGCGATCACCATCGCGGTCAATTTCACGCTCAACAACCAGCTCACCTATCGCGACCGCCGGCTGCACGGCGGTGCGCTGTGGCGTGGTCTCGCGGCCTTTTACCTGGTCTGCGGTCTCGGCGCGGTCGCCAATGTCGGTGCCGCGCAGTTCGTCTATGCGATCGACCGGCGCTGGTGGCTGGCGGGCGTCGCGGGGGCGGCGATCAGCGCGATCTGGAACTACGCGGCCTCCTCGTTCCTGACCTGGCGGAATCGTTGACCCAGGCCGAACGCCGCATCCTGACGACACCGGCGGTCGTGGCGATCATCATCATCGTCGCGCTGTTCACCCGCGCCCAGCTGTTCGGCAACCCGGTCATCTATTCGGACGAGCAATTCTACCTGCTGGTCGGCGACCGCATGCTGCACGGTGCCATCCCGTACGTCGACCTGTGGGACCGCAAGCCCATCGGCCTGTTCCTGCTGTATGCCGCGATGCGCAGCCTCGGCAACGACGGCGTGTTCGCCTATCAGCTTGGCGGCACGATGTTCGCGGCGGCAACGGCCCTGCTGGTCGTCCGCATCGCGCGTGAGTTCGCCGGTGCAGGTGCCGCACTGGCCGCCGGCATCGCCTATCTGCTGTGGCTCAACCTCGGTGCGGCGGGCGGGGGCCAGTCGCCGCTGTTCTACAACCTGCCGGTGTGCGCCGCGGCGCTGATCGTGCTGCGGGCAACCCAGGGTCGGCACGCGCCGTTCGGCGGCTTGGTCGGTGCCGGATCGGCGGCGATGCTGCTCGTCGGGCTGGCGATGCAGATCAAGTACAGCGCGGTGTTCGAAGGCCTGTACTTCGGCCTGCTGCTGCTGTGGCTGGCGTGGCGGCAGGGCGGCATCGCCCGCGCTGCCGCGGCCGCCCCGCTGTGGATCGCCGTCGCGCTGGCTCCAACGGCCGCCGCAACCGCCGTCTACTACGCCAGCGGCGACGGAGCGGCCTTTGTCTTCGCCAATTTCCTGTCGATTTTCGAGCGCACCGACGCGCCCGCCGCCGTGCTGGCTGAGCGGCTCGGCGTGATCGCGCTGATCCTCGCGCCGCTGCTCGCCGGCGCGGTCGCAGGGGGGGCGCTGCCGGCCGGACGCGGCGCGCACCGCTTCGTGATCGGCTGGCTGGCCGCCGCAATCGCCGGCCTGATCGCCTTCGGGACGTATCACTCGCACTATGTCCTTCCGGTGCTCGTTCCGGCCAGCGCGGCCTTCGTCGTCCTGTTCGCACGGCGGCAGGGCCGGATCGCGGGCATCGCCGTCCTGCTCACCGCCTTTGTCGCGGGCCAGGCGGTGCTGGCGATCAGCGCCCGCAACAACGGCGACCGGGCCCAGGTCGAGCGCATCGTGCGGACCATCGATCCCGCCGGCTGCCTGTTCGTCTACAGCGGTACCGCGGTCTATTACCGGGCCAGCGGCGCCTGCATCCCGACGCGCTTCGCCTTCCCGGCGCATCTGTCGCGGTTGCGCGACGCGGCCGCGATCGGCGTGGATCCGGTTGCCGAGATCGCCCGCGTGATCGCGACGCGCCCCGAGACGGTTATCGTCCGCGATCCCTATGACGACGAGAACTGGGCGGGCAGGCGGGTGCTGATGGCGGCGCTGGAGCGGGATTACACACGCATCGTGCAGGCGCCGCTCGGCCGCCAGACCATGGCCATTTATCGGCTGCGTGCGGCCATCCAGCCCGCTACGGCAGGACCGCCGAAATAATCGCGGGCCAATTGTAACGTGGACAGCGTTTCCCACATCCGTACCACGACCTCAGTCAGGACGCCGATGCCCGCCTTTGCCGCCCGTGCCCCGTTCGAAACGCTCGCCTTCCCCGCCGGGCGCGGCGCCGCCGACGTCCGTGCCCGCATCTACGGGCTGGAAAAGCTGCTGGAGCGCGCCTTCGTCATCCCCGGCACGCGTATTCCGATCGGCATGGACTCAATCGTCGGCCTGATCCCGGTGGCGGGCGACGTCATCACCGGCCTGATGGGCCTCTACCTGGTCTGGGAGGCGCGCAACGTCGGCGCGTCGCGCTGGCTGCAGGCACGGATGCTTGCCAATGTCGGCATCGACACCGCGGTCGGCGCGATCCCGATTGCGGGTGACCTGTTCGACTTCCTGTTCAAGTCGAATAGCAAGAATCTGCGCCTGCTCAAGCGCCACCTCGATCGCCACCATCCGTCCAGCGCGATCATCGAAGCCTGATGGCGGAGAAGTTCGAGCGGCACCGCCAGGCCTGGACCAGCGACGAGGTCCAGAAGCTGCACACGCTCGCCAAAAAGGGCATGCCGCTGCGCGCCATTGCCAAGGCGCTGACCCGCAGCGAGGAATCCGTGAAGGATCGCGCCAAGGCCGACAAGCTCGGCATCGCCGCACTGCGCTGACGCGCTTGAAGCTTGCCGCCCGCCCCGGCATGAGGCGGGCATGACCAACGTCCTCCTCACCGGTGCGTCGCGCGGCATCGGGGCCGCGACACTCGCCGCCCTGACCGCCGCTGGCGCGACCGTCGCCGGTCAGGCGACCACCGCCGCGCATGGGCTGATCGCCGCCGACCTGTCGCAGAGCGGGGCCGGCGACACGCTGTGGGACGCAGCGCTCGAACGGCTCGGCGGTCGCATCGACGTACTGGTCAACAATGCCGGGGTGTTCGAAGGCGTCGCCGTCGATGCGCCCGATACAGAATGGCAGGCGATGTGGGCGCGCAGCAATGCAATCAACTTGCAGGCGCCTGCCGACCTGTGCCGCCGCGCCGTAAGGCATTTTCAGGACCACGGCGGCGGCCGCATCGTCAACGTCGCCAGCCGCGCCGGCCATCGCGGCGACAGCGCCTCGCATTGGCACTATGCCGCCGCCAAGGCTGGGCTGATCGCCATCACCAAGACGATCGCGCGTGCCTACGCGGTACAGGGCATCCTCGCTTTCGCGGTCGCGCCGGGGTTTGTCATGACCGGCATGGCGGAGGACTATCTAAGTTCGCGCGACGGCGACAAACTGCTCGCGGATATCCCGCTCGGGCGCGTCGCAACGCCGGACGAAGTGGCGGAGACGATCCGCTGGCTGGCGCTCGATGCACCACCGTCGCTGACCGGCGCGACGCTGGACGTCAACGGGGCAAGCTATGTCCGCTGAGGGCGGCTGGAAAGTCACCCTGCCCTGCACGCGCGCCGAGGCCGAGGCGATCCCATTCGCCGAGGAAGCGTTTGCCGATCTCGATGCGCCGCCGACGCTGCTGACCGACGAACCCGATCCGGCGCGGCCCGACGACTGGCGGCTGCATGCCTATTTCGCCGAAGCGCCCGAACCGGAATGGCTCCTGCGTCTCGTGGCGCTGACATCGTCGCGGGGCGGCGCGCCGGTCGTTGAGCCGCTCCCCGCGACCGACTGGACTACCCTCAGCCAGGCCGGCCTGATACCCGTCCGCGCCTGGCGCTTCCACGTCGCCACCCCGGCCCACGCGCACGAGCGGCGCCCGGGTGAAATCGGGCTGGTCATCGACGCCGGCCTCGCCTTCGGCACCGGGCAGCATGCGACGACGGCGGGCTGCCTGCGCGCCCTGTCGGGCCTGGCGCGGGCGCACCGCTTCGCCAACATCGTCGACCTCGGGACGGGCACCGGGGTGCTTGCCTTCGCCGCGCACCGCCTGTGGCGACGGGCGCGCGTCACCGCCAGCGACATCGATCCGGTCGCAGCAGCTGTCGCGCGGGACAACGCGCGTGCGAACGGGGTGCTGCTGGGGACGGGCGCGGGGCGCGTGACCGTGTTCGCCGCGGCGGGCATGGCGGACCGGCGGTTGCGCGGGCCCTATGATCTGGTCATCGCCAATATCTTGGCCCAGCCACTGGTCGAGCTGGCACCCCGGGTCGCGGCGGCACTAGCGCCGCAGGGGTTCGTCGTGCTTGCCGGCCTGCTCGACAGCCAGGCAACGCGGGTCACCGCGGCCTATGCGGCGCGCGGCCTCAGGTGCGTCGCGACCAGCGGCGGCGAATGGCCGACGCTGGTGCTCCGGTCCTAGGCGCGCCAGGCGTGAAACAGCGCCGGTGCCTCGATCGCCCTGGCGGCGAACGAACGGACGGGGCTGCGAACCGGCGTGGCGACCGATTTCGTCGCGTTGGGCCGGATAACCGGCTCGAACGTCTCGAGTGTGGCTTTCATGGCCGTTCTCCTGTTGGCCGGACGGCAGAACCGATCCGGTAACAGCTCTCTACGGCGAACCGCATTTATATTGCAGTGCAGCAAAACCGATGGCAGCCATGCACGGGGCGCATGGCTTCATCACGCCGCTGCAACAATCGCCCGCCATGCGGCTTCGTCGATGACGCGCACCCCGCGCGCCGCGGCCTTGGTCGCTTTGGACCCAGCCCGCTCCCCGGCGATAACCAGATCGGTCTTCACCGACACCGACCCCGCCACCCGCGCGCCCAGCGCCTCCGCCTGCGCCCGCGCTTCGTCGCGCGACAGCGTCGTCAGGGTGCCGGTGAACACCAAAGTCTTGCCCGACACTTCCGATGCGCGCGTCGAGCGCTCGATGGGCGCGACCGAAACCTCGCCGAGCAGGTCGGCCAGCGCCTCCTGATTATGCGCCTCGGCAAAGAAGCCGATTAGTGCCTCGGCAACCTCACCGCCGATGCGGGTGACCCCGATCAGTTCCGCCAGCTGTAGCGGCGTCGCGTCGGGCGCAGCGACCGCATCGGCCATCCGCGACGCGAACGCCGGCCAATTGCCGAACGCCCGCGCGATCTCCTTGGCCCTATCCTCACCGATATGGCGAATGCCCAGGCCGAACAGAAAGCGGTCGAACGGCACCGTCCGCCGCTCCTCGATGGCGGCAAGCAGCTTGTCGACCGAGGTCGGTTTGAAACCCTTCCAGCCGAGCAATGTGTCGCGAGCGTCCTTCAGCCGGAAAATATCTGCCGGCGTCTTTACCAGCCCCGCCTCGAAGAACAGGACGATGCGTTCGGCCCCCAGCCCCTCGATGTCGAGGGCGCGGCGCGACACGAAGTGCCGCAGCCGCTCCACCCGTTGTGCCGGGCAGATCAGACCGCCGGTGCACCGCCGCCGCACCTCGCCCGCCTCGCGCTCGGCTGCGCTGTTGCACTCGGGACAGACCGTCGGGAACCGGTACGGCTCAAGCGCGTCGTGCTCGGCGGCCGGCGTGACATGGCCGGTGATCTGCGGGATGACGTCGCCCGCCCGCTGCACCCGGACCAGGTCGCCGACCCGAACCCCCAGCCGCTCGATCTCGTCCTCGTTGTGCAGCGTCGCGTTGGTGACGATGACACCGCCGACCCCGACCGGCTCGAGCCGCGCCACCGGCGTCAGCGAGCCCGTCCGCCCAACCTGAATATCGATCGCCAACAGCCGCGTCGTCGCCTGCTCGGCGGCGAACTTCCACGCGACGGCCCAGCGCGGCGTCCGCGCCACCTGCCCCAGCCGCGCCTGCCAGTCGAGCCGGTCGACCTTGAAAACCACCCCATCGATATCGAAGTCCAACCCCGACCGCGCCGCCTCGACCGCCCGGTACGCTGCCGCCGCCGCGTCGACGCCCTCGACGACGCTCAGCCCGGCAATCACCGGAAACCCCATCGCCGCAAGTGCCGCCATCGTACCCGACTGCGTCCCGGCGAGCGGCACGCTCATCTCACCCCAGCCGTGCGCGAGGAAGCGCAGCGGCCGGCTCGCGGTGACGGCGACGTCGAGCTGGCGCAGCGAGCCGGCCGCGAAGTTGCGCGGGTTGGCATAGAGCTTGCCGCCCGCCGCCGCCTGCGCCGCGTTGAACGCCAGGAAATCCGCCTTGCCGAGATAGACCTCGCCGCGCACCTCTAGCACCTCGGGCGCGCCCTCAGGCAACCGTTGCGGCACATCGCCCAGCGTCCGCAAATTGGCAGTGACATCCTCGCCGGTCGCGCCGTCACCCCGCGTCGCGCCGCTGACCAGCACGCCGCTCTCATAGCGCAAACTCGCCGACAACCCGTCGATCTTGGCTTCCGCCGTCAACCACACCGGTTCGTCGTCCTCCAGCCGCAGGAACCGCCGTACCCGCGCGATGAACTCCGCCAGCTCGCCCTCATCGAAGGCATTGTCGAGGCTGAGCATCGGCCGCGCATGGACGATCTTGCCGAATGACGCCGCCGGCGCGCTGCCGACCCGCTCCGACGGCGAGTCCACCCGCTTCAGATGCGGAAACAGCGCCTCCAGCTCAGCATTGTGCGCGAACAAGGCATCGAATTCCGCATCGGTGATCGTCGGCGCATCCTCGACGTCGTATCGCCGCCGGTGCTCGGCGATCTCAGCCGCCAGCTGCGCCAGTTCGGCCGCGACAGCCTCGTCCGGCGACCCGGCCGTCATCCCCCCATCCCCAGCAACCGCTCCGCCTGCGCCCGCGCCTCGTCCGTCACTTCCGCGCCCGACAACATACGGGCGATTTCCTCGCGGCGCTCGTCTGCGGTCAGCAGGCCGACGTCGGTGCGGGTGACGGTGCCCTCGCTCGACTTGGCGATGCGCCATTGGTGTGCCCCGCGTGCCGCGACCTGGGGGCTGTGGGTGACGATCAGCACCTGGGTGGTCTCGGCAAGGCGCGCCAGTCGTTCGCCGATGGCGCTCGCCACTGCGCCGCCGACGCCGCGGTCGATCTCGTCGAATATGAGCGTGCCGGCGCTCCCGGTGCCGGCCAGCGCGACCTTCAGCGCCAGCACGAAGCGCGACAGCTCGCCGCCGCTGGCGATCTTGGTCAACGGCCCAAACGGCGCGCCGGGGTTGGTCGAGACCTCGAACTCGACGCGGTCGCGGCCGTGCGGCGCGGGTTCGGCGCTCGCCAGCGCGGTGTGGAAGCGCGCGGCATCCAGTTTGAGCGGCGCCAGCTCGGCCATCACCGTCGCGTCGAGCCGTGCGGCACCGGCGGTGCGTGCCGCCGTCAGGGCGGCGGCCGCAGTGTCATAGGCTCTCCGCGCCCGCTCGACCGCCGCGTCGAGGTCCGCCAGCCCAGCCTCCCCCGCATCGAGCGTATCCGCGCGCGCGGCAAGCTCGTCGGCGAGCGCCGGCAGCGCCTCGACCTCGACCCGGTGCTTACGCGCCATCGCCCGCAGTTCGAACAGCCGCGCCTCCGACGCCTCGAGCCGCGCCGGCTCGACATCGAGCGCGCGCGCCGCCGCCGCCAGCCGGTCCTCGGCCTCCCCCGCCTCGATGATGGCGCGGTCTAGGCTGGCCAGCGCCTCCGCCAGCGTCTCGTGCTCGGGTGCGATCCGGTCGAGCCGGCGGGCAGCGGAACGCAGCTGCGCAAAACCTCCGTCGGAGCCACCGAGCAATTCGTCGATCTTGCCGAGGTCGTCGGCAAGGCGGACACCCTTCTGCATCGTCGCGCGGGCGTCGGCGAGTTCGGTTTCCTCGCTCGGTTGCGGGGCCAGCGCCGTCAGCTCGGCAACCGCGTGCTCCAGCCATTCGCGGTCGGCGCGCGCCGCCGCCAGCGCCTGCGCCGCGTCATCGCGCGCCGCAATTGCCGCGGCCCAGGCTTCCCAGCGGCCCGCGGTCGTGGCGACCTCGCTCCGCAGCACGGCGAAGGCATCGAGCAGCGTGCGGTGTCCACGAGGGTTTAGCAGGCCGCGATCGTCCTGCTGGCCATGCACCTCGACCAGGCTGCCGCCGACTTCGCGCAGCAGCGCCGCCGACACCGCGACATCGTTGATGAACGCGCGGCTGCCGCCGTCGGCCTTCAACTGGCGGCGCAGGATGATCGCATCCTCGCTTGCATCGAGCCCGTTGTCGTCGAGTAGTGCGCGCGCCGGATGACCCGGCGGCACCTCGAAACTGGCTGTTACGCGCGCCTGCTCGCGCCCGGGCCGCACCAGCCCGGCATCGGCGCGGCTGCCCAGCGCGAGACCGAGGCTATCGAGCAGGATCGACTTGCCCGCTCCGGTCTCGCCGGTCAGCACGCCGAGCCCATCGGCGAAATCGAGGCGCAGCGCCTCGATCAGCACCACGCCCTGGATATCGAGCGCGGTCAGCACGGCGTCGGGGGCAGCCGGCTCAGCTGGCCTTCGGCGGGGTCACGGCGGCCGCAGTCTCCGGCTTCGCCTTCTTGCCGATCAGGTCGTACGAACGGTCGTACCACTTCGACCCCGGATAATTGTAGCCGAGCACGGCGGCGGCCTTCCTCGCCTCCTCCGGGATGCCAAGCGACAGATAGCATTCGACCAGCCGGTGCAGCGCCTCGGGGATATGGCTGGTGGTGTCGTAGCGCTCGATGACGGTGCGGAAGCGCAGCACCGCCGCAAGATACTGGTGGCTGTCCTGGTAGAAGCGGCCGATCTCCATTTCCTTGCCGGCGAGGTGGTCGCGGGTCAGGTCGATCTTCAGCTTGGCATCGGCGGCATAGTCGGTGCCCGGATAGCGGCGGATTAGCTCGCCCATCGCGTCGAGCGCCTGCTGGGTGATCTTCTGGTCATGCTCGACGTCGGAAATCTGGTCGTAATAGCTGACCGCTACGATGTAATAGGCGTACGGTGCCTCGCGGCTGCCGGGATGCAGCGACAGGAAGCGCTGCGCCGACTGGATCGCTTCGTTGTACTGGCGCGCGACATAATAGCTGTAGGCGCTCATCAACTGCGCGCGACGCGCCCACACCGAATACGGGTGCTGGCGCTCGACCTCGTCAAATTCCGCCGCCGCGGTCTTGTACTGGCGCTTGACCATCGTGTCGCGGGCGACATTGTACAGCGTCTCGACGTCGCGGGCGATGTAGGCGCGCTCCTTCTTGTTCGAGGCGGTGGCGCAGCCGGCCAGCGTCAGGGCCGCGGCAAACAGCGTGAGCAACGGTTTACGCATCGTTGAAAGCATCATGGCTGCCGCTCTTACCGGAAGCGCCGCGCGCCGCCAAGCTCCCTGCCACGGCCTCAGCGACCGTGCAGGCGCTGCCGCAACTCGTTCATCTCCCACAGCTCCTCGCGGGAAAACGGCAGCAGCGGTGCGACGGCGGCAAGCGCGGTGCGGCCAAGCGCCTGACGCAGGGCCGACAGGCGGGCGAACAGCGCGCGGTCGGCATCGCCGGCATGCGCACCGCCGTTCAGCACTTCCTCTGCGCGCAGCACCAGCTCGGTGTGCACCTCCAGATACTCGCGTAGCAGCGCCGGCGGCGCGCTGCCGTTGGCGTGCGCGGCGAGCGCCTCGACCAGCCGGCCACTGGCGGTATCGGGGAAATTGCCGCAGCGCAGCTCGGCCAGTGCGGCCCGGTGGCTGACTTCCTCGGCATTCAGCCACTTGCGAGCCTCTGCCTCGCCGAAGCGGAAGACCAGCAGAAGCGCGCCGGGCAACAGCACCAACGCCGCGACCATGGCGATCAGCGGCCGGTCCGGAAATTGGTTGAAGGCGGTATGGACCGCGAGGGCAGCGAGATAGCCGGGGATGAAATAGCCGATGCGCAGCCGCCAGCGCGCCGCCTGCGAGCGTTCGAGACGCTCGTTCAGCTGATGCGCGACGACCGCGAACAGCGCCGTCGTGCCGCCGTGCATGATCGCGGTGCCCAGCCCGCGGACCAGCCAGACGCCGAACTCGAGATGGTGAAACTCGATCAGGTAGAGGCAATTTTCGAACAGCGAGAACCCCGCCCCGACCGCAAAGCCGGAAATTGCGGCATCGAGCTTGAAGCCGATGCGGTTCGCCGCGAACAGGCCGATCACCGCGACGCCCTTGATCGCTTCCTCGATCCACGGCGCGACGAAGCGGCTGTAGGTCGAAAAGCCCAGCGGCAGCGTGTCGAGCATCCTCCCGGCGACCGGATAGCTGATCACCCCGGCCAGCACGCCCAGCGCCAGCAGCAGCACGACCTCACGGATATGGACGAGATGAAAGACGTCGAGCCATTCGAAAATGGCCAGCATGATCAGCACCGGCGCGAGTGCCACAGCCCAGTTCAACAGCGTCGGCACGTCCATGCGGGCGAGCGATACTAGAGTATCTTGAGGGAAGCGAGCAGCTCTGTCTGACGATAATGGCCGTTGCGGAAACCTGCCGCCGCACCGAACGACAGGGTCATCGGCAGCCTCAACGCGACGGTGAAGTTGAAATCGACCTGGCCGCCGACGCTCTGATAGCTCGGCGAACGCCCGTCGGCGCGCTCGGTCGCCAGGATGCCGGCGAACAGTGCGGTGCGCGCCGAACTGAGATAGAGGCTTGGGGTACCGACCTCGGCGAAGCGCAACGGCGGCAGGTTGAGCTCGACGATCGCCTTGCCGAATTTGCGGGCGTCGATCTCGTCGATGTCGAATCCGGGGAAGCTTTCGACTTCGCGGTAGCGCTTGACCTCGCGGTTATCGACATAATTGTTGCGGAAGGAGCCGAAATAATAGCTGCCGAGCGGGCTCGCCGACTTGCCGCCGGCGACGCCGGCACTGGTGTAGATCCACGCGCTGGCATTCTTGATCGGCAGCGCGATACCGCCGTCGAAGCCGCCCTCGATATGGGGGTAGAAGTCGGACTTGGCGTAGTCGCCGCCGGCGATGACGTGCCAGCCGATGCCCTTCTCGTGATCGACCGCGCCGAGGGACTTGTAGGTGTCGGTGTAGCGCGCGCCGATCTCGGTCGACAGCAGGTTGCGGAAACTCGTCGGGACATTCTGCGCGGACGGCAGCTGCCGCAGGCCGAAATAGGCGGCCGCAGTTCCGAACACATCGAGCTGGCGCGGCGGGTCGTAGATCTTCGCCTTCTTATAGCCGACGATGATCGCGTCGCCCTTGCGGCTGCGCTCGACAGGCCCGAACAGGTCGTAGAAATCGGCGTCGTTGTGCCAGTAGCGGACGCGCCAGTCATAGGACCGGTATTCGACATCGACGTGCAGCCGCTCCAGCGCCGACAGATGCTGGAAGGGCGATACGCTGACCGTCGCCTTCAGGGTGTGGAACTGCATCGGGTCTTCGAAATTCAGGTAGTAGCCGAACGCGACATTCCCCTGGTAGCCCTCGATGATCGGATAGGCGACGGCGAGCTTCATTTCCTTGTCCGGGAAATACTTGCCGCGCTTCGTGATCAGCTCGTCCAGTTTGACCCGCGCCGGCGAGCCGACGCCCCAGCCCTTTACCTCCGGCCGCGTCCGCGCGACCTCGGCACCGAGGAACGTCACCGTGCCCAGGTCATCGGTCGCCTTCGGCACTATGAGGCTCGGCCACAGCCCCTCGCCAGTGTATTCAGTGACGATCAGCGAACCGTCCGGCATCGGGATCGGGCGGAAAAAGCCGGTCGCGGCGTTGCTCATCGCGTCGTATTTCTGGCTGGCGATATCGAACCGGAAGACATTCGAGACGCCAGTATAATAAGCGCTCCCCCACAGCTGCGTGCCGTCGGCGCTGAACACGAAGCCCTCGGGAGTCGATGGCGGCAGGCTGAGCTTGGCGACGTCGACCGGGCCATTGCCGGCCAGCAGGTCCTCGGTCTTCCAAACCCGGACCGATTGCTCGCCGTTGATCTCGCCGACCGACGCCGACAGCAATTTGCCGTCGTTCGAGATGTCGAGGTCGAACGGGGTGGTGCCATAATCGAAGGTGTGGATCTGGTTGAAGCCGGTGTGCGGCGCGGGGATGCGAACCAGCGTCACGAAGCCGTTCTGGTGACGCAAGCCCCACAGCGCGTGGTCGGTCTTGTCGACGACGAAATCGCCGATGCGCGCGTTGCGTTGCAGCATCCGCCGCTTGCCGGTGTCCACATCGAGCTCGACGATATCGCGCAGCGCGTAATTGTCCTCGGTATAGTAGATTTTCCGCGTTACCTCATCGAAGGCAAGGCTGGTGACGCGGTACAGCATCATGCCCTTGATCTCGCCGAGCCGGCGGATCTTGCCGGTGTCGAGTGACAGCGCGCCGACAAAGCCGATGACGCCGGGATAGCGGAACGCGCCGATCAGGCTGTTGGTCTTTGCGTCGTAGAAGGTCCGCGACACCGAGCCGAGGCCGTGCGACCCAAGGTGCTGGACCGGGGTCAGCGGGTATTTCGCCAGCTTGTCTAGGTTGGCCTGCTGGAACGTCCGCTCCCACACCGTCCAATCGGACCAGACATCGTCGAGCCGCTTGCCGAATATCTTCTTGAACGCGGTTGAATAATAGCCGGCGCTGCCCTCCCCACGCTTGAACCATTCAATCACCTTGTCCGGGGAATAGGTCAGCGCGAGGTAGGAAAAGAACCGCGTGCCATAGAGATAGGCGTTGACCCCAACCTGAAAGTCGACGGCCGTTCCCTCGGATTCAAGCCCGAGCGGCGAGTACAGCTTGGCGTTGTCCCGGACCTTGGCGCGGAACACCATTTCGTCATAGGCACCCTGGCCGCGACCCAGGCCGCCGGCCATCCAGGTTTCCATGAACACCGCGCTGCCTTCCAGCCACCAGCGCGGTGTGTTGACCCGCGGCGTCGCCAGGTAGTTGTAAAGGATGCTCTCGGGATGCTCCTGCACCGGCTGCGGCTTGCCGTGCAGGAAGCGGCGCCAGCCGGCATCATGCTCATTCCACACGTCCATCATAGCCACGTGCGTCAGCTCGTGGTTGCTCAGCGTGAAGAAGCGCTCGCCGGGGGAGAAGGTCTCGAGGTTCTGGCTGAGTGGCGCGACGTCGAACAGGATCGCATTGTTCGGCGACGCCCGCGCTCCGGCATTGCCATAGTCCGAGAAGTCCTTGAGCAGGACCGTCGTGCGGTCCCACGGCTTCCAGTTGAACATGCGCGTGTGAAAGCGGAAGGCATTCTCGAAGCTGCGCGCGACATAGGGCGTCAGATAGGTCTGCGCCGGGTCGAAATAGAGCAGAGACAGGTGGTCGGTTTCGAGCGTCGACAGGTCGAGCAGCGCAACCCGAGCGGGTTTGCCTGCGAGCGCAGGCGGCGCGGGCTCAGGTTGAGCGGGATCGGGCGCGGCCGGTGGCAAGGCGACCGCCGGACCGGAACCCGGCTGCGACGGATCGACCGCGGGCGGAGAGACCTCCTGGATCGTCGTGTCGGCGACAGGTGGCGGTGGCGACGGAACTACCGCTTGGCCCGATGCGGGTGCGGCAGCGACGCTGAACGCCGCTGCCGCCGACAGGCCAAGAGGTCCGCGCAAAACGCCGCGCACTCTTCCCCGGTCCGCTTAGTTGTTGATGCGCCCGTTCGCAGCGGCGGCGTTCGCCATGCGGCCGTTCGCATCGACCGCGTTGGCCATGCGACCGTTGGCAGCCGCCGCGTTCGCGACCCGGCCGTTCGCATCAACTGCGGCGGCCATGCGACCGTTCGCAGCGGCAGCGTTCGCCACCCGACCGTTCGCATCGACTGCGTTGGCCATGCGGCCGTTGGCAGCCGCGGCGTTCGCGACCCGGCCGTTCGCATCAACTGCGGCGGCCATGCGACCGTTCGCAGCGGCAGCGTTCGCCACCCGACCGTTCGCATCAACTGCGTTGGCCGTGCGGCCGTTGGCAGCCGCGGCGTTCACGACCCGGCCATTCGCATCGACTGCGTTGGCCATGCGACCATTGGCAGCGGCGGCATTGACCACCCGGCCGTTCGCGTCGACCGCGTTGGCCATGCGTCCGTTGGCAGCAGCAGCGTTGACCATCCGGCCATTCGCATCGACCGCATTCGCCATGCGACCGTTCGCGTCGACCGCATTAACCACTCGACCATTCGCGTCGACCGCGTTGACGACCCGGCCGTTCGCGTCGACGGCGTTGACCACGCGGCCATTCGCATCGACCGCGTTGGCGAGGCGGCCGTTGGCGGCCGAGGCGTTGGCCAGGCGTCCGTTGGCATCCATCGCATTGACTGACGCTCGGCTATTGGCGGCGGCGGCGCGGAGTGCGGCGTCGAACGCCGCGGGATTGTTGGCAAGCTTGGCGAACGCCTGCGGATTGGCGGCGATCGCGGCCATCGTGCCCGGATCAGCCATCTGGGCGGCGAACGCGGGATCCTGCGCCCGCGTCCGCAGGCTCGGATTATTGGCGATCACCTCATAGGCGTCGGTCTGCATCAGCTTCGCCATCGAGGTGTCACCCAGCGCGACATCGTCGCCTGTGATCTGGCTCGAGACATAGCGATCAGCCGGTGCAATGGTGCCCGCGGTCGGACCCATCGGCGGATAGACGCGGCCAATCGAATAGGCCGCCGCGGCGATGGCGACGAGACCACCCGCCGCGATGATGCCCTTGCGGCCACCGGTCAAAACAGTGCTCATCAGATAACCCCTGCCTTTAGACGTTGATGCGAAAACGAGACGCGACCACAGACCTAACCCGGCAGGGTTGCCCCCCTGTCACGCAGTCTTATACGCCATATTTTCACCAAAAGCTGCAAATTTCGCCTGAGCCGTCATTTTTTCTTAACGAAGCTCAATCGGCAAACCCAGTTTTCGCAGCTGCGGCTCAACCTTAACGCGGTCCCCGACCACCACCCAAGTGATCGGCGATGTGATCAAAGGACCAGCGGCCGCGTTGACAGTTGCGGGCGTCATCGCCCGGTAACGTGCGGACAGGCCGGTGTAAAAATCATCCGGCCGCCCGAGCAGCGCATTGCGCTCCAGCGCGGCGAGGACCGCGAAGCCGGCTTCGAAATCGCCAGGCAACGACCGGATCGAGTTGCCCGTCGACTTCGCCACTTCGGCAGCGTCGATCGGCGTGGTCTCAAGTCCCCGCAGACCCGCGGTGAGGGCCACGATCGAGTCGCCGGTGCGGTCGGTCTGCACCGGCGCGACGATCTGAAAGGCCAGTTGCTCACGCTCGCCGCTGACCGCGGTGCCGACGCCATAGGCCCATCCCTTTGTCTCGCGGATGTCCATGTTGAGCCGCGAGGTCGACAGCCCGCCGACGATATCGTCCGCAACGCGCAGTGCCAGCGGGTCGTCCGTGCCCTTCATTGGCAGCACAAAGCCGCCGCGGATCACCGATTGCGGCGCGCCGGGCCGATCGATCAGCACGATCCGGCTGGAGGTCGCGGGTTCCACGGGGGCGAATATCTTGACCGCCCTCGCCAAACCCGGCGCGCGCCAGTCGCCGAAACGCGCCTCCAGCAGCGGTTTCAGTTCGGCCATGGTGATCGCGCCAACGACAAAGAACGCGACCGTATCTGGCCGCAAGGTCCGGTCGTGTTGCGTCAGCAGGTCGGCGCGGCTGATCGTCTTCAGGCCGGCTTCAGTGCCCGAACCCAGGGTCGCGTACGGGTGCGCCGGACCATAGATCAGACCCGGCAGCGTGCGCCGCGTGATCGAGTTCGGGTCGCTCAGCTCCTGCGCCAGTCCCGCGAGCGCCTGGCCGCGCACCCGCTCCAGCTCGGCCGCCGGAAACGACGGCCGCCGCATGACATCGGCGAACAGGTCCAGCGAGGCGGCGAGATTGGGCTTCAGCGCGTCGAGGGTGATGCGCGTCCGGTCGAGCCCCGCGGAGGCGCCGATGCGCGCGCCGAGGCGTTCCTGCGCTTCCGACAGCTGCGGACCGGTGCGCGTTCCGGCACCTTCGTCGAGCAGCGCCAGCATCAGCGCGGTCGTGCCCGGCTTGGCCCGGTCATCGGCGGCGAGGCCGGCATCGAACGACGCCATTACCCGCACCACCGGCAACGCCGGGCGCGTCACCAGCGCGACCCTGACGCCGTTGGCCAGCGTTGCATGTTCGGTCGGCGGGAAAGTCAGGTCGGTAAGCCCAGCGACTGGCGGCAGCACGGAGCGGTCGATACCGGGCTGGACGCTGGCGGCGCGGACCGGCGGCGCGGTCGCTCCCTTGGGGGCATCTTCGACACCGGCCACCGCCTTGGCGACGTCGCGTGGCTCGCGCGCACCGGGCAGCACGGTGATCCGGTGGTCGCCCCGCGCCAGCCAGCGGCGGGCGGCGCCGGCGACGCTGGCGGGGGTTGCGTCGGCATAGCGTTGTAGCTCGGCGCGGTAGAAATCGGCGTCGCCTGCGTAGACCGCGCCTTCCGCCAGCGTCACCGCCTTGCCGCCGAAACCGCCGACGGCCTCCAGCTGCCGGATCGTGCCGGCGACGTTTCGGGTGGCGACCCGCGCCACCTCATCGGTGGTCGGGCCGTCCTTCAGGAACGTCGCGAACAATTCGTCGATGCGCTTGTCGACCAGCGCCGGATCGACGCCGGGGGCGACGTCGATATCGAACTGCGCCAGGCTGACCTTCTCGAAGGCCTGCACGTTGCCGCTGACGCCGACCGCCAGACGCTTGTCGCGGACCAGGTCCTGATAAAGTCGCGAGGTGTCGCCGCCCGCCAGGATCGTCGTCGCGACATCGACGAGCGGTGTGGCCCCTTCGGTCCGGCCAGGCACCGCGAACACGCGCGTCAGGCGCGGGTCGGGAATTGTGTCGTGCATCGTCTCGCGCGTCGTTGCGTTGCGCTCCGGCACCGGCGCGGCGAAGCGCCGCGGTTCGGGGCCTCGCGGGATGTCGCCGAAGTATTTCTCGACCAGCGGCCGCGCGGTGGCGACGTCGATGTCGCCGGCCAGCACCAGCACCGCGTTGTTGGGGCCATAATTGGCGCGGAACCAGTTCTTGACGTCCTCCAGGCTTGCGGCATCGAGATCCGCCATGCTGCCGATCGTGTCGTGACGGTAGGGATGGCCGGGCGGGAACAGCCCTTCCAGCAGCGCATATTCCAGCAGGCCGAATGGCTGATTGTCGCCCTGGCGTTTCTCATTCTGGACGACGGCACGCTGGGCATCGAGCTTCTTCTGGTCGATCGCGCCGAGCAGGTGGCCCATCCGGTCGGACTCGAGGAACAGCGCTAGGTCGAGCGCTGGGGTCGGCACGTTCTCGAAGTAATTGGTCCGATCGAACCACGTCGTGCCGTTGGAATTGGTGGCGCCGACCTCCTCCAGCTTGCGGAAAAATACGTCGTTGTTGTGCTCCGAGCCATAGAACATCAGATGTTCGTACAGATGCGCGAAGCCGGTCTTGCCGGCCGGCTCGTCCTTCGAGCCGATGTGATACCAGACGCTGACCGCAACCACCGGCGTCTTGCGGTCGGTGTGGACGATGACGCGCAGGCCGTTGGCCAGCGTGAACGCGTCGTGCGGAATGGCGACTTCCTTGACCAGCGCCGCGGTCGGCGCAGGGGCAGCCAGCAGTGGCGCGGCGATCAGCAGGGCGGCAGCGGCAAGCGCGCGAACAGCGTTACGCATAAAGGCGGGGTTCCAGGCCTGGTGGACCGCCGCTTCTAGCGCCCGCGCAGCGCGGGATGCAATCGCTGCCCGGTTGACGGCGGCGGCGCGAGGCGTGAGACTTAAGGCCCTTGCAGCGGAGTGCCGCCCATGACCTCGACCACCTTCGTGATGCTCAGCTTCGGGATCAGCCACGGCCTGCCGCTGGCGTTCGCGGTCCGCGAATTGCTGACCCTGCGCCGGGGCCGCGGCGGCGGCGGCGACGGACCGCCGCCCGAACCACGCCTGCCGCTGGCGCCGCGGCCGCTGCCCGAATGCCTGCTGCCGAAACCAGTGACCGCACCGCAACGTCAGCGGGTCAGGGTCCTGGAGGACGCCTGAAGTCCGGCGCGCAACGCCGTCAGTCCACGTCGCCGATCGCCACGCTCGCGCCGCCACCGGCGGGGCCGCCGTTCTCCCACCAGTATGGTAGCCGCTTCGCTGTGCCGGTGCTAACCTCGTTCATCGTCCGGCTGTCGTAAAGCCGGCCGCCGAGCATCACCTGCGCGACCTTTTCGCTGTTGCGGATGTCGGCGCTCGGATCGGCATCGAGAACGACCAGGTCGGCGAGCTTGCCCGCCTCCAGGCTGCCGATGTCGGCGCTCATGCCCAGCGAGCGGGCCGGGACGATCGTGCCGGCGCGCAAGGCCTCGGTCGGCGTCATGCCGCCGCGGACGAAACTCCACAGTTCCCAGTGCGGCCCGATGCCCGCCTGTTGGCCATGCGCGCCGATCGACACCAGCACGCCCTTCCGGGCCAGCTTGTGCGCCTCACGCGCACTGGCCGCGTCGACATAGTCCGCCTCCGGTGCCTTAACCCGCCGGACATTGTTGGCCGCCAGCCGCGCCGGCGGGGTGTGCGCCTGCAGCAGCGGCTGCGCGAACACGTCGGTCGCCTGCCGCCAGTACGGATCGCCAGCCGGGCCGCCATAGGTCACCACCAGCGTCGGCGTGTAGTTGGTCTTCGTTTCCGAGAAGAACTGCACGACGTCGTCGTAGAACACGCCGAGCGGGATATTGTGCTCCAGCGTCGAGTTGCCGTCCTGGATCAGCGTGATGTCCATGCCGAACAGCGAGCCACCTTCGGCAACGACCTGCATCGCCTCCCGCTGCGACGCCTGCACGACCTGCTGGCGCTGCTCTCGACGCGGCTGGTTGTAGTTCTTGATGCTGTGCCCGCCCTCGGCCTTCAGCCTCCGGATATGGCTGAGCGCATCGTCGAGGCTGTCGATCTGCGCATAGACGTCGGGCGACTTGGCCCCATAGACGATCTCGCCGGTCGAGAAGATGCGCGGGCCCAGCAACGTACCGGCGCGCTGCCGCTCCGAGGCCGCAAAAATCTCCGCAGCGCGCGCCGAGGGGTCGTGGATCGTCGTCGTGCCGAGCGCGAGGTTCTGGATCAGCGACCAGTTCTGCTGCGGCACCAGCTCGTCCTCGCCCTGCGGTCCGTGGGCGTGGGCATCGACCAGGCCGGGCATGATCGTCTTGCCCGCCGCGTCGATTAGCCTCGCGCCCGCGGGAATCGGCGTCGTGGCGCGCGGGCCGACCGCGACGATGCGGTCGCCGCGAATGACGATCACGCCGTCGTCGATCGTCCCCGCGCCCTCGCCCGCCATCGTCAGCAGCCGCGCGCCGGTGATCGCCAGCGTCGCACCCGGCTTGGCGGCGGCGACCTCCATCGACAGCGACACGCCGGTGGCGGGCGCGGTGAACTTCGGCGCACCCTCGGCCGGCGGCCGGTCGGCGAACAGCGTGCTGCGGGCGGCGCTAAATACCGTCGGCCCGAGACTCCAGTGCAATTGTGCCCCGTCGTTCGACCAGTGAATATTGTCGGCGCCGTCGCCGCTGACCCGGACGACGGGCAGCGACTTGCCGTCCGCGGCGACATCGACCGCCTGGCCGCCGGGCATCAGCGGCATCACGAACGCCTCATAATTCTGCCGGAAGGCGACGCTCTGGCCATCGGGCGAAACCTGGAAGTCGACCGCCAGTTCGCCCTGGGCATGGACGCGCTTCGCCTCGCCGCTCAGATCGGTGGAGATCAGCTGGCGCTTGCCGTCGCCGTCGGCGACCATGAACACGCGGTCGTTCGACGCGCCGAACTGCGGGCTGCCGGCGTCCTTGAGGATGCGAGCCGGGGCCCCGCCCGCCGCCGCGACCCGGTAGACGCCGGGGTCTGCCGACCAGCGTGGCGCGGTCAGGCCGCCGTTGTCGCGGCTTTCGAAGACGATGGTGCGGCCGTCGGGCGAAAAGCGCGGCTTGGCATAATGACCGGGGCGCGTCGTGACCGTACGCGCCGCGCCGCCGGTGGGTGCGATGACCTTGATCTGGCCCAGCCCGGCGTCGGTCCAGCCGACATAGGCGATGCTGCGCCCGTCGCGTGACCAGGCCGGGAACAGTTCCAGCTCGTCCGCCGCGGTCAGCCGCTTCGCCGCACCGCCCGCCATCGGCCTGATCCACAGGTGGCCGAGCGTTTCGAAGACAACGCTGCGGCCATCGGGCGAGACGCTGGCGAAGCGCGCCATCTTCGTCGTGACGCGGTCGGGGGCGACGTCGATCTTCGGGTGGGTTGCGTCGATGACCACGCGGGTGTCGGCGACATGGAACGGGATCACCGCGCCGCCACTGCCGTCGGCGTTGACGCGCCGGATCTTGCCGCCGGCCCAGAACACCACGGTTTTGCCGTCCGGTGTCCACGCCATGTTGGGATAGACGCCGGTGATCGCCCAGGTCTCCTGCACGTCCTGATCGAGCGCGTCGTAGATCTTGCGCTCTTCGCCGCTGGCGAGGTCGCGGATGTACAGCTTGGACTTGGCGCGCTCGCGGCGGACAAAGGCGATGCGCCTGCCGTCCGGCGACGGCGTCGGACGGACGGAACCGCCATAGCCGTCGACCGCAGTTGTCACCTCGCCGGTATCGAGATCGTAGCGTTCGATGTGGAACAGGTCGGTGTTCGAATCCTGCGCATATTCGAAGATGGGCCCGGGCGTGACGTTGCGGGTATAGAAGATCGACTTGCCGTCGGCGGCGTAAACCGGCTCGCCGAGTTCCTTCTGCAGTTTCTCGCTGGCGCGCTTGACCAGCGGCACGCCGCCGCCGCCCGACGCCGCGTAAAGCCAGATCTCGCCAGTGCCGAGCGAGCGGCCGGTGGTGAAATGCTTCTTAGCGGCGATGAAGCGCCCGTCCTTCGACCAGCTCGGCTGGTTGAGCAGGCGGAAGTCCTCCTTGGTGACCTGGCGCTTGTCGCTGCCATCGGCGTTCATAGTCCAGATGTTGTCACCGCCACCGCGGTCCGACGTGAAGGCGATGCGCCGGCCATCGGGCGAGAAGCGCGGCTGCACCTCATAGGCCAGCCCCTCGGCGACCCGGGTCGGCGTACCGCCGGCAATCGGCAGGGTGTAGATGTCGCCGAGCAGGCTGAACGCCAGCATCCGCCCGTCCGGGCTGACATCGAGATCCATCCAGCTACCCTCCGACACGTCGATCTTGATCTGCCGGGTGGTGACGCCTGGCGGCGCGTTGACGTCCCATTTCGGCTTGGCAGGCGCGTCGGCCGCAAGCGCCGGGTCGAACGCGAGCAGGAGGCCAAGAACGGTCGCGACAGTGTTGCGCATCGGATTCCCCTTTGACTCAGCGGAATAGCGCGCGGTCGCGATTGCACAAGCGCCGCCGCCGGTTGACGCTGGCGACGCTCCCGTGGCAAGCGGCGCGGGCCGGTCGCGGGTGTAGCTCAATGGTAGAGCTTTTGCTTCCCAAGCAAGTGACGAGGGTTCGATTCCCTTCACCCGCTCCAGC
>JBBQWN010000014.1:0-65070 GCA_038210595.1 Sphingomonadales bacterium
GATGGATCTTGATGCAATCATGAAGGCCGCCGCCAACGTCCAGGCGGAAATGGCGAAGGCGCAGGAATCGCTCGACGCGCACGAGGTCGAGGGTTCCGCCGGCGGCGGGCTGGTCAAGGTCCGCGCCAGCGCCAAGGGCCGGATCATCGCGCTGTCGATCGACGAATCGATGTTCAAGCCGGAAGACAAGGAGATGGTCGAGGACCTGATCGTCGCCGCGTTCAACGACGCCAAGCTGAAGGCCGACCAGGTCGCCAACGCCGAGATGTCGAAGATGACCGCCGGGCTGCCGCTGCCGCCGGGATTCAAACTGCCGATGTAGGGCACAGCCGGGGCGGCCCGGTCTCAGCGTTTGGGTGCCTTTGCCGCGGTGATCGCGCCGGTGACCGCGTCGAAGGCGTCGCGGATCACCCAGGCCTTCCCCGCCGCCTCGGGCTGGCGTTCGGCGTCGCGGACACTCTGGTCGAGCAGCGCGCGCGCGGCCGGGCAGCCCGGGGCCTGGCGATCGATGTCCGCGACCGCGCCAGCGTAGATCCGGTAGCAGGCCTCCGGGTTCCCGTCGTCGTACAGTGGCGCACCGATGGCGATGGCGTCACGGATCGTGCTGGCGACCGCAGCCTGGTCGGCCGCCGCGCACCCGGCCAATGCGGCAGGCGCGAGCACGGGCTTGGGCCGCGCCGGCGGGCCGCCCGCGCCGCCGGGCTCGACCAGCGCGAGCAGTCCGTCGAAGGCGTCGCGCATCGCCCACGCCTTGTCGGACCAGCCGGACAATTTGGCGGCATTGCCGACGCCGGTGGCGAGCGCCGCCTTCGGCCCGGCACAGCCGCGTATCGTTGCCGCCACGGTCAGCGCCGCCCCGGCGTAGATGCGGTAGCAGGCCTCGTAATTCCCGTCGTTGTACAGGGGTGCGCCGACGTTGATGGCCTGCAGGATCGCTTCGTAGGTGGCACGCAATTGCGGTACCGGGCAGCCGTTGAGGATCGACGCCGGATGACGTGGAATGCGCCGTCCCGGGGCGGCCTCGGCAAAGGCCGCGAGCGGCTTGCCGGTACTGCCGGCCAGCAGCGTCTTGGCGGCGTCGATCGGCACGGCGAAGTTGAGGTTCTGCCCCTGCTTGAGCACGAAGGTGGAGATGCCGATGACCTGGCCGCGGTCGTTGAGGACCGGGCCCCCCGACGAACCGGGCGAAATCGGCGCGGAAATCTGCAGCAAGCCGATACCATCGAATTCGCGCACGCCGCTGAGCAGCCCGTCCGAGATCGTGTCGCCGAAGCCGAGCGGGTTGCCGATCGCCACGACATGCTCGCCGACGCCCGCCGTCCTGGAATCGCCGAGCGGCAGCGGCCGCTGGCCGCGCGTGCCGATCCGCAACACCGCGAGGTCGTGCGGCTTGTCGAGGCCGATCACCTCGATATCCTTGTGCTCGATCCGGTCGGCGGTGACGATGACCGCTTCCGTAGCGCCGCGGATGACGTGATAGTTGGTGATGATCCGCCCCTCCGCGCCCGCGAAGAAGCCGCTGCCTTGACCCGTCGCCGTGCGGATCAACACCATCGACGGAATCGCGAGGCGCGCGATCTGGGCAGGCGTGAGTGGGGCGGCTGGGGTCTGTGCGAGCGCGGTCGGGGCTGCCAGCGCGGACGCCACTCCCGCCGCGACCGCGACGCCGCGCGGTACGCGCAACCGACCGGTCCGGCTGTATGCTCCCATCTCGAACCCCCGCTTGGCGCGGTCAGGCGCGCCTCGGCCATGAGAGCAGATTCACCCCGAAAGTCGAGATGCTAGGCCGACTTGGTCAGGCGCAGCACTTCCGCCTCCAGCGCGTGGATCTTCATCGCCTGCTGGACGATGATGTCCTGCAGCGCCTTGACCGTTGTGCCGTCCGCGGTCGCCGCTTCCGGTGCCGGGCTCGCCTTGACGTTGACCGTCTCGGGTTGCTTGAACAGCCCGCTCGCGCGTGCCTTTTCGATTAGCTGGGCGGAGTTCGCCGCCAGCTGGACCAGCACCTCGGCCAGTCCGTCGTTCCTGCTCGCCATGTGTATTACTCCGCTGCCACAGCGACCGATATCGTGTCGCTCAGCGGATGTGCAAGGCGGTCCAACATTTCCTTCGGGCAGACCTGCCAGAATTGCGCGGCGGTGCGGTCCCAGTCGGTGACGATGCGGGCGGCATGGGCGGAGCCGGTTTCGACCGCGTGCTCCATGATCAGCGCGCGGGCAACCTCCTCCCAGTGCGCCGAGGCGAGGCGCTGGATGACGATCGACTCGGGGTTGATGCGGGTCTCGAAATCGCCCGCCTCGTCATAGACGAACGCCATGCCGCCGGTCATGCCGGCCCCGAAATTGTCGCCGGTGACACCGAGGATGACGGCAACGCCGCCGGTCATGTATTCGCAGCCGTTGGCGCCGCAGCCCTCGACGACCACCTGCGCGCCCGAATTGCGGACCGCGAAGCGCTCGCCCGCCTGCCCGGCCGCGAACAGCTTGCCCGACGTCGCGCCGTACAGGACGGTGTTGCCGATGATCGTGTTGTCCTGGCTGACCAGCTTCGACGACACCAGCGGCCGCACGACGATAGTCGCGCCGCTCAGACCCTTGCCGACATAGTCGTTGGCCTCGCCGAACACCTCGAGCTTGACGCCCTGCACCGCGAACGCGCCCAGGCTCTGGCCGGCGCTGCCGCGCAGCCGGATATGGACATGGCCCGGCTGCAGCCCGGTCGCGCCGAACTGGCGGACGATCTCGCTCGACAGCCGGGTGCCGATGGCGCGGTCGGTGTTGCGGACGCTGTAGGTCAGCTGCATCTTCTCGCCGCGCCCGAACAGGTGCGCGGCATCGACCATCATCTGCGCGTCGAGGCTGTCGGGCACCTCGTTGCGGTGGGTGGGGATCGAGAAGCGGCGCGCCTCGTCGGGGGCGTCGACCTTGGCCAGGATCGGGTTCAGGTCGAGGTCGTCGAGATGCTCGGCCCCGCGGCTGACCTGGCGCAGCAGCTCGGTGCGGCCGATGACCTCGTCGAGCGATGCGACGCCGAGCTTCGCGAGGATGTCGCGCACCTCCTCGGCGATGAAGCTCATCAGGTTGATGACCTTCTCCGGCGAGCCGCTGAACTTCTCGCGCAGCGCCTCGTCCTGGGTGCAGACGCCGACCGGGCAGGTGTTGGAGTGGCACTGGCGGACCATGATGCAGCCCATCGCGACAAGGCTGAGCGTGCCGATGCCGAACTCCTCCGCGCCCAGAATGGCGGCGATGACGATGTCGCGCCCGGTCTTCAGCCCGCCGTCGGTACGCAGCTTGACCCGGTGGCGCAGCCCGTTCAGCGTCAGCACCTGGTTGACCTCGGACAGGCCCATTTCCCACGGCGTGCCGGCATATTTGATGCTGGTCTGCGGGGACGCCGCGGTGCCGCCGACATGACCGGACACGAGAATGACGTCGGCATGCGCCTTGGCGACGCCGGCCGCGACCGTGCCGATGCCCGCGGAGCTGACCAACTTGACGCACACCAGGGCGCGCGGATTGATCTGCTTCAGGTCGTAGATCAGCTGCGCCAGGTCCTCGATCGAATAGATGTCGTGGTGCGGCGGCGGCGAGATCAGGGTCACGCCCGGCGTCGCATGGCGCAGGCGCGCAATCATCTCGGTGACCTTGAAGCCCGGCAGCTGCCCGCCCTCGCCGGGCTTGGCCCCCTGCGCGACCTTGATCTCGATCTCCTCGCAGGCGTTCAGATACGCCGCCGTCACCCCGAACCGCCCGCTGGCGATCTGCTTGACCACCGAATTGGCGTTGTCGCCGTTGGGCCGCGGCTGGAAGCGCGCGGAATCCTCGCCGCCCTCGCCGCTGACCGCCTTGGCGCCAATGCGGTTCATGGCGATGGCCAGCGTCTCGTGCGCCTCCGGGCTGAGCGCGCCCAGGCTCATGCCCGGCGTCACGAAGCGCTTGCGCATTTCGGTGATCGATTCGACCGCCTCGGTGGCGAGCGGCGTCTTCGCCCAGTTGAACTCGAGCAGGTCGCGCAGATAGATCGGCGGCAGCGCTGCCGTCGCCTTCGAAAAGCGCAGATATTCGGAATAGCTGTCGCGGGCGACCGCCTCCTGCAGCAGGTGGATCAGGCCCGCCTGATAGGCATGCGCCTCGCTGCCGGCGCGGTAGCGGTACAGCCCGCCGATCGGCAGCGCGCCCGCCGCCTCGTCCCACGCCCGGTCGTGGCGCAGCTGGGCATTGAGGTGGATCGAATCGAAGCCCTCGCCCGAAATCTTGGCCGGCATGCCCGGGAAGAAGTCGGCGACCAGTGCGCGACTCAGGCCCACCGCCTCGAAGTTGTAGCCGCCGCGGTAGGACGAGATCACCGCGATGCCCATCTTCGCCATGATCTTCAGCAGGCCGTCCTCGATCGCCTTTTTGTAGCGGGCGACGCACTCGTCATAGCTGCGGCCCTTGAACAGGCCGCGGGCGTGGCGGTCGGCGATCGCCTCCTGCGCCAGATAGGCGTTCACGGTCGTCGCGCCGACGCCGATCAGCACCGCGAAATAATGCGTGTCGAGGCACTCCGCCGACCGCACGTTGATGCTGGCATAGGTGCGCAGGCCCTTGCGGACGAGGTGGGTGTGCACGCCGGCGGCGGCCAGGATCATGGTGATGCCGGCGCGCGTGGCGTCCTGGTTCTCGTCGGTCAGGAACAACTGGCTCTTGCCGGAACGCACCGCGGTCTCGGCCTCGTCGCGGACCCGCTCGATGGCCGCTCTCAGCCCGGCCGGGCCGCTGGCGATCTCGAAGGTGCAGTCGATCACCGCCGCCTGCTGGCCGAAGCATTTAAGCATCAGGCCCCAGCCCATGTTGGTGATCACCGGCGTGTCGAACACCATGACGCCCTTCTGCGTCGCGTCGGGGTCGAGGATGTTGCCGAGGTTGGAGAAGCGCGTCTTCAGGCTCATCACCCGGGTTTCGCGCAAGCTGTCGATCGGCGGATTGGTGACCTGGCTGAAGTTCTGGCGGAAAAAGTGGCTCAGCGTCCGGGCGTTGTCGGAAATCACCGCCAGCGGCGTGTCGTCGCCCATGCTGCCGATCGCTTCCTTGGCGTCCTCGACCATCGGGCTGAGCAGCAGCTCCATGTCCTCCATGGTCAGGCCGGCGGCGATCTGGCGGCGGCGCAGCTCGTCGCGCGGATAGGCGGGGCCGGGCTGCGACCCGTCGTGGCCGGGGATGGAGGCGAAGGTGGTGAAGTCGGCGACCAGCGCCGGATAATCATGCTCGGCGGCGATGCGGTCCTTGATGGCGCGATCCGAATAGAAGAACGCGCCGCCCCCCCCGTCGCCTGAGCCGCCGTCGAGGTCGACCGCCACCATCTGACCCGGCCCGAGCCGGCCCTTGAAGGTGATGCGGTCCTCCGGCAGGGCCACCATGCCGGCCTCGGAGCCCGTGACCAGCAGTCCGTCGTCGGTCAACGCATAGCGCATCGGCCGCAGCGCGTTGCGGTCCATGCCCGCCACCACCCAGCGGCCGTCTGTCATGGCGAGCGCCGCCGGCCCGTCCCAAGCCTCCATGATCGAGGCGAAGAAGGCGTACATGGCGCGGTGGGCAGGCGGCAGGCTGTCATCCTTCGCCCAGGCCTCGGGGACGAGGATCAGCTTCGCGGTCGGCGCGTCGCGGCCCGAGCGCACCATCGCCTCGAATACCGCATCGAGCGCCGCGGTGTCGCTAGCCCCGGCCGGGATCAGCGGCTTGATATCCTCCGAATGCCGCCCGAAGGCATCCGACGCCATGCGGATCTCATGGCTCTTCATCCAGTTCTTGTTGCCGCGCACCGTGTTGATCTCGCCGTTGTGGGCAAGGCAGCGGAACGGCTGCGCCAGCCACCACTGCGGGAAGGTGTTGGTCGAATAGCGCTGGTGGTAGAGGGCGAAGCGCGACACGAACCGCGGGTCATTGAGGTCGGGATAGAATTCGGCCAGGCTCTCGGCAAGGAACAGGCCCTTGTAGATGATCGACCGGCACGACAGCGAGCAGACGTAGAAACCCTGGATCTGCGCGGCGATCACCGCCTTCTCGATGCGGCGGCGGATCAGATATAGGTCCTTCTCGAACGCCGCGGTGTCGGCGCCCTCGGGCCCGGCGACCATGATTTGCTCAATCTCGGGGCGCGACTCCATCGCCTTGTTGCCGATCACCGAGACATCGACCGGCACCTGCCGCCAGCCATAGATCGTGTAACCGAAGCCGATGATCTCGCTTTCGACGATGGTGCGGCAGGTCTCCTGCGCGGCAAGGTCGGTGCGCGGCAGGAAGATCATGCCGACCGCAGTCATCCGCGGCTTGGGCCGGTGCCCGGCGCGCTCGATGCAGTCGTGGAAGAATTCGACCGGCAGCTCGACATGGATGCCGGCCCCGTCGCCGGTCTTGCCATCGGCATCGACCGCGCCGCGGTGCCAGACCGCCTTCAGCGCATTAATGGCGAGCGTCACCACCCGCCGCGACGCGGTCCCGTCGGTCGACGCGACCAGCCCGACGCCGCAGGCATCGCCCTCGAACTCGGGGCGGTACATGCCGACGTCGGCGATGCGGTCGCGTTCGGATTGTGGCGTGGTCATGCCGCCACCCGCAGCGTGTCGGCCTTTGCCGCGAGATACTTGTGCATGGCGTCGGCGACGTCACGCCCGTCGCGGATCGCCCACACCACAAGGCTCGCGCCGCGCACGATGTCGCCGGCGGCGAAGACCCCGTCGAGGCTGGTCATCATCGACGAATTGTCGGCAAGGCGCAGCGTGCCCCAGCGATTGACGCCGAGATCGGGAGCAGCGAACCGCGCCGGCAAATCCTCCGGGTCGAAGCCAAGCGCCTTGATGACGAGGTCTGCGTCGAGGCGGAAGCGGCCACCCTCCTGCAGCTCGGGCGCACGGCGGCCGTCGGCGCCCGGCTGCCCGAGGCGCATCTTCTCGGCCAGCACCGCGCCGTCGACGATCGCTGCGGGGGCGCTCAGCCAGACGAACTCGACGCCCTCTTCCTCGGCATGGGCGACCTCCCGCCTGCTGCCCGGCATGTTGTCGCGGTCGCGGCGGTACAGGCATTTCACCGATGCCGCGCCCTGGCGGACGGCGGTTCGGACGCAGTCCATCGCGGTGTCGCCGCCGCCGATGACGACGACGTGCTTTCCCACAGCGTCATAGTCGGCGGCATCGGCCACCGCGTCGCCGAAGCCGCGACGGTTGGAGCGGGTCAGATAGTCGAGCGCGGCGACGACATCCGCGGCCTCGATACCAGGCACCTGCACGTCGCGCGCCTGATACACGCCGGTCGCGACCAGCACCGCGTCGTGGCGCGCGCGCAGGTCGTCGAGGCTGGCGTCGCGGCCGACCTCGAAGTTCAGGTGGAAGATAATGCCGCCGGCATCGAGCCGCTCGACCCGGCGCATGACCACCGCCTTCTCCAGCTTGAAGCCCGGGATGCCGTAGGTCAGCAGACCGCCGGCGCGGTCGTGGCGATCGTAGACATGGACTTCGTAGCCCTTGATCCGCAGCTGCTCGGCAGCACTGAGGCCGGCCGGCCCGGCCCCAATGATGCCGACCGACTGCCCGCCCCGGTCCGTGACGGGGCGCAGCGGCTTGACCCAACCCTGTTCCCAGGCGGTATCGGTGATGAACTTCTCGACAGCGCCGATCGTGACCGAGCCAAAGTCCTTCTCGATAACGCAATTGCCCTCGCACAACCGGTCCTGCGGGCAGATACGGCCGCAGATCTCGGGCATGTTTGATGTCGCATTCGACAGCTCATAGGCCTCCTCAAGCCGACCCTCGGCGGTCAGCTTGAGCCAGTCCGGGATGTTGTTGTGGAGCGGGCAATGCACCTGGCAATAGGGCACGCCGCACTGCGAGCAGCGGCTCGACTGGGCCTCGGCCTGCTCGATCAGATAGTCGGGCGCGATCTCGCGAAAGTCGTCGGCGCGGGCCTCCGCCGCGCGCTTGGGCGGATAGGCCTGCGCTTTGGCGACAAACTTGAGCATGGTCGATTCGGCCACGGGCACCCCTTTCGCGGCACGTCTAGCAATCGCACCAACCGGAGTCACGCACGATTTTGTCGATAGGACAGCAGAGGGTAACTATCGACAAGGAATCTGTCTGCGTCTTGAGCTTCGCCTCTATCTCTCCGAAAACAATCGTCGGAAATCGGTACTATCGCAGCAGCAGCCATGTCAGAGCCGCCGAGCCTGCGACGATGCGGTACCAGGCAAATGGCGCGAAACCGTAGCGGCTGACCACCGCGACGAACCCCTTCACGACCGCCAGCGCCACAACGAACGAGACCACGAAGCCGATGCCGATCGCCTGCGCGTCGCCCGCCGACAGGCTGTCGCGGTGCTTCCACAGCAGCAATGCGGTCGCGCCTGCCAGCGTCGGCACGGCGAGAAAGAAGCTGAATTCCGCCGCGGTCTTGCGGTCGAGGCCGAGCAGCAGCCCGCCCATGATCGTCGCGCCCGAACGCGACACGCCGGGCACCATCGCCAAACACTGGATAAAGCCGACTCCGAGCGCCGTCCGCGCCGGCGTCGCTTCGACCGAGGTTGCCGTAACCCGCTTGGCGATGCCTTCGATGATCAGGATCGCGATGCCCCCGACGATCAAGGCGACTGCCACCGTGATCGCGCTCTCCAGCAGCGCTTCGATGCGGTCCTTCAGCAGAAAGCCGATCACGCCCGCCGGCAGGAAACCGAGCACGATATTTCGGGTGAACGCCCAGGCTCCGGCATCGCGGCGGAACAGCCCGCCCAGCACCAGCGTGAAGCGCCGCCAATAGGCGACCAGCACCGCCAGGATCGCGCCGGTCTGGATGGCGATGTTGAAGGTCGCGTCGTCAGGACCGTGGAAGCCGAGAAGCTCGCCCGCCAGGATCAGGTGACCGGTCGACGAGACGGGCAGGAACTCGGTCAGCCCCTCGACGATGCCCATGATAATGATGTCGAGCAGGGAATGCTCCACGCGCGTCTCCGGTCAGCAGGGGGGTGGTCAGGCGACGAGCGGGTCGCGGTGAAAGCGGCCGCCGGTCTTGTAGCGCTCGAGATAGGCGGGCGCGATACTCTCCAGCGGCGTCGGCACGATACCGAGCTCGGCGAGCCCCGGTTCGCCGTCCGCCACGACATTGTCGTTCTGCAGCATCAGCCACTGGTCCTTCGTCATCGGCGCGCCGGGCACGAAACTGCCGAGGCTGGCCATCAGCGACGCGGCCGCATCGGGCACCTCGACCATTGTCTTGCCGGGCCGCACCTCGTCGCGGATCCAGGTCATCAGTTCGCGGAACCTGTACGCTTTCGGTCCGCCGAGCGCGTAGGTGCGGCCGCCGTGCTTGCCCGGGTTCGCCAGCGCCGCGACGATCGCCTGCGCCACGTCGAGCACATAGACTGGTTGGAAGCGCGTGTTGCCCGCCACCACCGGCACCACCGGCAACTGGGCGATCATCCCGGCGAAACGGTTGATGAACTGGTCCTCGCGCCCGAATACGATGCTCGGCCGCATGATCGTCGCGTGTGGCAGGGCGGCCAGGACCGCCGCTTCGCCCGCCGCCTTGGTGCGCGCATAGCCCGCCGGCGAGCGCGCGTCAGCGCCGATCGCCGAAACCTGCACGAACGCTGCCACGCTCGCCGCCGCGGCGGCCTCGGCGACGTTGCCCGCGCCCCTGGCCTGGACGCTGTCGAACTTCTGCACGCCCTTCTCGGCAAGGATGCCCGCGAGGTTGACCCCGGCGGTGGCGCCGTCGAACGCCCGCGCCATCGATGCTGCGTCGCGGACATCGGCCCGGACGATCTGCATGTCCCCCAGACCGGCGAGCGGCCGCAGGAACAGCGCGGCCTGCGGGTTGCGCGCGGTCACCCGGATGCGCACCCCGGCCTTGGCCAGCGCCTGCACGACATAGCGCCCGACAAAGCCGCCGCCGCCGACCACGACCACCAGACCGTCCACCGCCACTCCCTCACTCGCCGACCGCCGCTCATGGCCGAGCCACCCGCCGTTGACAACCGCGCGCCTCCCCTTTACCCCCCGCGCCTCGCAACCGGCCCAGGTGGCGGAATTGGTAGACGCGCCAGCTTCAGGTGCTGGTATTGGTAACGATGTGAAGGTTCGAGTCCTTTCCTGGGCACCAGAATGCTATTCGCGGACATGCGCGAATGATTGAAAAACCCAAGCAAATCCGCTAGTTTACCCTCCGGAGTGACCGCCCCCGGTTGCTGGCGTTCGCCAATAATCGGGAAAATTTGGGGGCCTTTTTGGGGGCCTTTTGAAAAGGGTCGCTCTGAAGGCAGGGAGCGGCATCATGGCACTTACAGATACGACGATCCGGCTCGCCAAGGCTGGCGAGACTGACCGCAAGCTAGCGGACGAGCGGGGCCTGTATTTGCTGGTTACGGCGACCGGCTCGAAGCTGTGGCGGCTCAAGTATCGTATCGACGGCAAGGAAAAGAAGCTGGCGCTGGGGAGCTACCCCGACGTCAGTTTGAAGGACGCTCGCGCCAAACGCGACGTGGCGCGGAAGGCGGCTGAAGCTGGTAGCGACCCGGCGACCGCCAAGCGAGAGGCCCGCCTTGCTAAGCGGATCGCCGCCGCAAACACCTTCGCGGCCGTCGCGGAAGAATATATCGCTAAGCTGGAAGCTGAAGGCCGCGCCGACGTGACGGTCGGCAAAGCGCGCTGGCTGCTCAGCAAGCTATGCGGTGCGGATGATCGGCGACGTCGTGCCGAACGCCTTCACCGGCTGGGCACTTGTCGACGGGCTGCTGACGCGCCTGCGCGTACGCGCCTGGAGCGACGACGACATTGGGCGGCTGGCGGCGTTCCTGATCGACGAGCTGCGCAAGGCGTTGCTGGCCGAACGCGAGCGGCAGGCACCGGAGCTGTTTCGGGCTGGTCTCGACGCGTCACGCATCCAGTTTGCTTTGCGTGGCGACGGGCTGGACTGGCGAATGCCGGAACGGATTTGGACGACGTTGCCGGAAACCGCCAGTCAGATGCTATCTGCAACTGGCGGACCGCTGGAACGCAGCTTGTTTCTGCCGATATATCAGGCGGACTTAAATGACGATGAGCGCACGTTTGCGGTCTATTTGGACAAGGACGCGGCGCTGCGCTGGTGGCACCGTAACGGCGCGATGAAGGGGAGCTACGGCTTGCGCGGCTGGCGTCGCGGCAATGTCTATCCCGACTTTCTGTTCGCCGCCTTAAAGGACGATGCCGGACGCGAGCGGATTGTCGTCATCGAAACCAAAGGCGAGCAACTGGAGGGCAATCGCGATACCGAATATAAGCGGGCGCTGCTCGACACGCTCAGTCGGGCGTTCAAGCCCGGCGAGGCGGCAACCGGTGCAACGCACCCCGGACGTGACGTTTTCGATTTTGCCGCCGCCGTCGTGCTGTTCGACGAAAAGGACGCTCGAATGCCCGGCCTGATAAGTGGTAACGTCGCCGGTAACGCGGCCTGTGCCGACAAATAAATTTTCGCTCCGGCGCGCAGAGGGGGGGGGCCTTTTTGGGGGCCTTTTCAGAATCAGTGGAAATTTAGTGTAATAATGTCAATTACTTCTAAGTTGCCTTCGAGTCCTTTCCTGGCACCAGCGCCGTCGGCGCATCCTTGGTGAGCTATGCGGTTAAGGAGATCTTCCTCACCTTGCAGGGTGAGGGGCGGCATGCCGGTCGTGTCGCGGTGTTCTGCCGGTTCGCCGGGTGCAACCTGTGGTCAGGCCGGGAGCGCGACCGGGCAGCGGCGATCTGCCGCTTCTGCGACACCGATTTCGTCGGGCTGGATGGCACGCGCGGCGGCCGTTACCGCGATGCTGGCGCGCTTGCCGATGCTGTCGCCGGCGAATGGCCCGGTGGCGGGCGACCGCTGGTGGTGTGCACCGGCGGGGAGCCGCTGTTGCAGCTCGACGATGCGGCGGTGGCAGCCTTCCACGCCCGGGGTTTCGAGGTCGCGGTCGAGACCAACGGCAGCGTCGCGCCGCCGCCCGCCGGCGTCGACTGGCTGTGCGTCAGCCCGAAGGCGGGTGCCTCGTTTACGCTCCGCGCCGGCGACGAGCTGAAGCTGGTGTGGCCGCAGCCTGCGTTCGACCTCGAGACTCTCGAAGCGTTGCCGTTCACGCGGTTCTCGGTCCAGCCGATGGACGGGCCGGACGTCGCCGCCAATACCCGCGCTGCCATCGCGCTATGCCTCGATCGGCCGCGCTGGGAATTGAGCCTGCAGACCCACAAGGCGACGGGCATCCGTTAGGGGTGCCAGGCGTTCTCCGGCGGCTGCCCGGCGGCGACGCGCCCGATGTTCTCGGCAAACAGCTTGAAGATGCGGGCGGGGGTACCGGCGCAGCTCCAGGCGACATGGCCGGTGATGCGGACGTTGGGCGCTCTCCATAGCGGGTGGCCGGGCGGCAGCGGCTCCGGATCGGTGACGTCGAGCGAGGCCCCGCCGACGTGCCCGTTCTCCAGCGCCGCGATCAGCGCGCCGGTGTCGATCAGGGCGCCGCGGGCTATGTTGACGATGTGGACGCCGTGCTTGACCTTCGCGAAGGCAGCCGCGTCGAGCAGGCCAGTCGTCGCCGCGGTGACCGGGGCCGCGAGCACGAGATGGTCGGCGCGCGCGAGCAGGGCGTCGAGCGGCACGATCTCGATCCCGTCAGGGCCGGTTTTGTCGCTGCGCCGGGTGGCGATGACCCGCATGCCGAACGCGCGGGCCAGTGCCGCGACCCGCGAGCCGATCTGACCGATGCCGACCAGCCCGAGTGTCTTGCCGTCGAGCGTGCCGAGCGGCTGTTCGAGCAAGCTCTCTCGCGTCGTCCACGCATCGCCGTCGTGCAGGACCATCGCCGGCAACCGCTTGGCGTGCATCAGCATGGCAGCGAGAACATACTCGCTGATTGGTCCCGCCGTGGTGCCCGCAGCGGTGGCGACGGCGGGTGCCTCGAACAGCCAGGCGGGGTAGCCGTCGATGCCGGATGACGCGATCTGGACCAGCCGCACGTTGCCAGGCCAGCCCGCCGGGCGCGGCGCATGCATCGCCACCTCGTCATCCTCGTCATGGAGTACGAACAGCACGTCCGCATCGACCGGCAGGTCCCAGCGGCGGCTGAGGTCGAGCGTTCGGATCTCACCGATCAGCGGGTGGGACGCGAGCAGCTGCCCGGTAGCGGGAGCGAAATGATGGGCGACGGTGAGCTTGGTCATGCCGCAGACTAGCGCGATCGGCTGGCGGCGTCATGCCGGCACGACAGGGTAGGGTGAGGCAATCCAAAAATTGCCAATTCGATGTTTTAACCACAAGTCAAGTCGATGCCTACAAAATAATACGGCCAAATCGTAACGCCTTGTTCACTGAATATGTCGCATTCGTCCAATCGTAAACACCGATTGGGCAGTATTGGTGTTCGGTCGTGCATCTTCGTGATGACCGCGACGTTCTAATATCAGGGATAATATTATGAACATTGTCAAGATAATGCCTTGTTTCAGCGCCGTCACGGCCCTTTCAGTCGCGTTAACGCTGTCGAGTGCGCCGGCCTGGGGTGCTCCTCAGGTCAGCGAACTTGCAGCGCGCGCACCGCGATCGGCGCTAACTAGCGAAAGCGCCGCCGCCTTGACCCGCTTCCTCGCCATTCCCGCCGGAAAGACCGTCGTCTCGGCCAGCGACCACCGGTTGCCCCGTCATCCGCAGGCCGGGCTGGACCGGCTGCTGATGTGGAACGAGATCGCGCTCGACAGCACCGCGATCGACCATACCCCCGTCGATCCGGCAAGCGGCGAAAACCCGCTGCGCTTCGGCCAGCATTTCGGCCCCGTGCAGGCTGGCCGGGCGATGGCGATCGTCCACATTGCGATGTTCGACGCGTCGAATACGCTCGACGGCCGGTTCCACAGCTACGACACGCTGACGAAGCCGCGCGGCGCGACGTCGCTCGACCGCGCTATCGCTCAGGCAGCCCATGACACGCTGGTCTGGCTCTATCCCTATCAGCAGGCGCGTCTCGACGCGCTGCTGGCCGAGGATGTCAGCACCATGCCGGGGCCGAAGGCGTCGCTCGACCGCGGTGCGGACCTGGGTGCGGCAGCGGCCGCTGCGATCATCGTCAAGCGCACCAATGACGGTTCCGAACTTCCAGAGCAGAATGTCGGTACGGGTCCTGACGATTTCCACGTCGACCCGGCACCGGGCAAATGGTCGCCGGACCCGGTGAGCGGTTTCCAGTTCACGCTCGGCGCGCGCTGGCCGCAGGTTAAGCCGTTCGTCATCGCCCGGGCCGACCAGTTCCGTCCAGGCCCGCCGCCGGCGCTCGGCAGCCCGGCCTATGCCGTCGCCTACCAGCAGGTCAACCGGCTCGGCGGCGACCCGGCGCAGGGGACGCCCACCGACCGGACAGCCAAGCAAAGCTTCATCGGGCGATTCTGGGGCTATGACGGGACGCCGGCCCTGTGTGCGCCGCCGCGCCTCTATAATATGGTCGCGCGCACCGTTGCCCTGAAGGGCCGCATGGACAACGTGTACGAGATGGCGCGTTACCTGGCGCTGGTGAACACCGCGATGGCCGACGCGGGACTATCGGCGTGGGAGTCGAAATACTATTACAACTTCTGGCGTCCGGTGACCGGTATCCGGCGGGGCGACAGTGACGGTAATCCTTCGACGCTCGGTAACGCGAACTGGTATCCCGCCGGCGCGCCGGCAACCAATACCAGCGGTCCGAATTTCACGCCGCCGTTCCCCGCTTACCCGTCGGGCCACGCCACCTTTGGTGGCGCGCTGTTCGAGACGATGCGAATCTTCTTTCCCGATCTGACCAACTTCACCTTCGTCTCGGATGAGTTCAACGGCCTGAACCGTGACGCCGACGGCAATCTGCGACCGCTGCAGCCGCAGCGTTTCAAGTCGCTGTCGGAAGCCGAGTTCGATAACGCGGAAAGCCGCATCTACAACGGCGTTCACTGGGAGTTCGACGCGACCGCCGGGCTCGCCGAAGGCCACCAGGTCGCCCACTATGTCTTCGCCCACGCCTTCCGGCGAGTTCGCGACGACCACTAGAACGACAACGGGGACGGAGCGGTCGAACCGCTCCGTCCCCAAATGTTCGTCCCAACCCGCTAGAGGGCGGTCAGATTTACCGCCGCCTGCTTGCCGCGACGGTCTTCTTCCAGCTGGAAGCTGACGCGCTGACCTTCGCCCAGGCCAGACATGCCGGCACGCTCGACAGCCGAGATGTGGACGAAGGCGTCGGGGCCACCGTCTTCACGCTGGATAAAGCCGAAGCCCTTGGTGCCGTTGAAGAACTTGACCGTACCCTCGACCCGCTCGCCGGTCGGGGTGCTGCCGCCGCCATCGCCGCCGCCGAACTCGCGACTCGCGCCGCCATAGCCGCCGCCACGCGGGCCGTCGTTGCTGCGTCCGCCAAAGCCGCCGGCGTCGCGATCACGCGGCGGTGCGCGGTCGGTGACCGGCATCGGCTCGCCGTCAATGACGAGGTCGGTCGCCGAGACGCGGCCGTTGCGCTCGGTCAGGGTGAACTCCATCGGCTGGCCGTCGGCAAGGCCGGTCAGGCCCGCCTGCTCGACCGCCGAGATGTGAACGAACACGTCCTCGCCGCCATCTTCGCGGACCACAAAGCCAAAGCCCTTCTGCGCGTTGAAGAACTTAACCGTGCCCTTGGCGGTGCCGAGGTTGATGCCGGGGCCCATGTCACGCGGGGGACGCGGACCGCCGAACCCGCCACCGCCGGGACGACCGCCGCCACCGCCGAAGCCGCCGCTGCGCGGTGCACCGAAGCCGCCGCCGCCGCCACCGAAGCGGTCGCCACCGCCGCCGCCGAAACGATCACCGCCGCCGCCGCCGAATCGGTCGCCACCGCCTTCGAACTGGTCGAACCCGCGCTCGCGCTTGTCGAAACCACCACGTCCGGGCCCGCGCCCGCGCTTATCAAAGCTCATTTCAGTCAAGTCTTTCGTAAGTAATCAGTGAGTTGCAGTGCGCCGTTGGCTGAACGCTGGTGGTCAGTCACAGTTCCCGGGAGCTTTGCGGGGCGCACGCTCCTCGTGCACCTTCGCATCGCTCCGTCGCCGGGCGTATCGCAAAATCGCTCCGCATGCGAGCCATTTAACTCGGCGCGCGTCGGCGTGACAGCTCGCCGGGACGCTGCCGGGCGCGGGCAGCCGGCGCGTCCCTTGCCGAACCTTGGCCGCGACCCATCTAGGGGCGTAATGATCGACCTCCTCGTTCTCTTCGCGCAGCCGGAGACCTGGATCGCGCTTGCGACCTTGATCGTCATGGAGGTCGTGCTCGGGATCGATAATCTCGTCTTCATCTCGATCCTGACCAACAAGCTGCCGGAGGCGATGCGGCCGCGCGCGCGCAGCATCGGTATCGGCCTCGCCTTGGGCCTGCGGCTGGCGCTGCTCGGCACGGTTGCGTTCATCGTGACGCTGACCAGGCCGCTGTTCGAGGCGTTCGGTCACGGCTTTTCGTGGCGTGACCTGATCCTCATTGCCGGCGGCCTGTTCCTGGTCTGGAAGGCGACGAAGGAGATTCACCACTCGCTCGAACCAGTCGGCGACGCCGCACCCGGCGTCGCCGGTGCCGCGACGATGACCTTCGGGTCTGCGATCGTGCAGATCATCGCGCTCGACCTGGTGTTCAGCCTCGACTCGATCATCACCGCGGTCGGCATGACCGACCACGTGCCGATCATGGTGGTCGCGGTGCTGGTCGCGGTCAGCGTCATGCTGCTGGCCGCGGCGCCGCTGTCGGCCTTCATCGCCCGCCATCCCAGCGTCGTCATGCTGGCGCTCGGCTTTCTGCTGATGATCGGCATGGTCCTGATTGCGGAAGGTTTCGGAGTCCACGTACCCAAGGGGTATGTCTATGCGGCGATGGCCTTCTCGGCGCTGGTCGAGGGGCTGAATATCTGGGCGCGCGTGCGGCGCGCCCGCTAGGCGCACGGCTCCCCGCCTGCTAACCGCTGCGCGATGACCGTTTACCTGCACGAGGGCGACCTCCCCGAAGACGTTTTTGCGCCCGGGCCGATCGCGGTCGACAGCGAGACGATGGGCCTCAACCCGCACCGCGACCGGCTGTGCCTGGTCCAGTTGTCGGACGGGCAGGGCGACGAGCATCTCGTGCGCTTTTCGGGCGGCAACTATGCTGCGCCGGTGCTGAAGCGCATCCTCGCCGACCCGGCGCGGTTGAAGCTGTATCATTTCGCGCGCTTCGACGTTGCGGTGATCGAACAGTATCTCGGCATCGTCGCGGCGCCGATCTATTGCACCAAGATCGCCTCCAAGCTGATCCGCACCTACACCGATCGCCACGGCCTGAAGGAGGTCGTGAAGGACACCGTCGGCTTCGACATCTCGAAGCAACAGCAGTCGTCGGACTGGGGCGCGGCCGAGCTCAGCGAGGCGCAGAAGGATTACGCAGCGTCGGACGTGCGCTACCTTCACCGGGCGCGTGAGGTGCTGAACGAGCGGCTGGAGCGCGAGGGACGGATGGCGCTGGCGCAGGCGTGCTTCGATTTCCTGCCCACCCGGGCGCGGCTCGATCTCGCCGGCTGGGCCGAGGTCGACATCTTCGCCCATACATGACTGCCGCCGCCGACCAGCAGGCAGCGCGGCGGCGCGCGGCGCGGCCCGGCGGCAGCCACGATACCGTCGTCACAATGCTCAAGCTGCTGCTGCCGACGGCGGCTATCGCCCTCCTCGCGCTGATCGTCATCTGGCCGCTGACCAGCGCCCGCGAATTTTCGTTTCTGCTGTCGAAGGACAAGGTCGAAATGGCGAATGACCGGCTGCGGCTGGATAATGCGGTCTATCGCGGCCAGACCGGCAAGGGGCAGCCGTTCGTCATCAAGGCGGGCGGTGCCGTCCAGCATTCGAGCGCGGTGCCGATCGTCGAGCTGCGCGTCCTCGACGCGACGATCCAGATGGAGGAGGGGCCGACGCGCGTCACCGCGCCGACCGGCCGCTACGACATGGACCGCGACCGGCTCGATATCGCCGGGCCGGTCAAGGTCGACGGCGAGGCCGGCTATGCGCTCGACAGCCAGGCCGTCGTCATCAGCCTCGTCGACCGGACGGTTGCCACCGATCAGCCGGTGACCGGCAAGCTGCCGATCGGCACCTTTCGCTCGGACCGCCTGAGCGGCGATCTGGCGGGCCGGACCATGCTGCTGCAGGGTCACGCGCACTTGCACATCCTCGGCGCGTCGGCCAGACGGTCGCCGCGATGAAGACCGTGCTTGCCCTGGCGTTGCTTGCCCTTGCCGCGCCCGCCGGGGCGCAGAATTCGGCATTGAAGAACCACAATACCGACGCGCCGATCGACTTTGATGCGGCGCGTATCGAGGTGCGCGACAAGGATAATCAGGCGCTGCTCAGCGGCAACGTCAAGATCGTTCAGGCCGAAATGACGTTGAACGCGGACAACGTGAAGATCTTCTATGACCGGCCCAAGAATGGCGACCCCCAGGTCAAGCGCCTCGATGCCGACGGCAATGTCGTGCTGAACTCGCCCAGCGAAAAGGCGACCGGACGCTACGGCATCTACGATGTGACGACCAAGCAGGTGACGCTGATCGGCAATGTCGTGCTGACCCGCGGCGGGTCTGTCCTGCGCGGCCAACGCCTTGCCATCGATCTCGACACCGGCCGCTCGACGCTTGACGGGGCCGGCGCGGGCGGGGTCGCCAAACCGGGCGAGCCGGCCGCCACGGGCCGCGTCTCGGGACGGTTCGTGGTGCCCCCCCGCGACGGCAAATAGGACCGTTTCGCCGCGATCATCATTGCATTGCAACGGCGAAGCGGTAATTTGTGCGCGGCCATGCATGTTTCGGGCCAAGTAGGGGTGGCTGCGGCGACATGGCGGATATCGACGTGCTGGAGCGCGAAGCGGAAGCCGAGGCGGCAGCGTCGCAGCGGGGTCTGGCGGTCGTCGCCATCGGCAAGCGCTATGACAAGCGTGTCGTGCTTCGCGACGTCTCGCTGACCGTCAATCGCGGCGAGGTCGTCGGCCTGCTGGGACCGAACGGCGCCGGCAAGACCACCTGCTTCTACTCGGTAATGGGTCTCGCGATGCCTGACCAGGGCCGCATTCTGCTCGACGGCACCGACATCACGACGCTGCCGATGTACCGGCGCGCCGCGCTCGGCCTCGGCTATCTGCCGCAAGAGACCTCGATCTTCCGGGGCATGACGGTCGCGCAGAACATTCTCAGCGTGCTCGAGGTGTCGGAGCCTGACAAGGCGACCCGCGCGGCGCGGCTTGAGGAACTGCTCGACGAGTTCAACATTGCGCGCCTGCGCGATGCGCCGGCGATGGCACTGTCGGGCGGCGAGCGGCGGCGCTGCGAAATCGCGCGCGCGCTGGCCGCCCACCCCTCGATCATGCTGCTCGACGAGCCGTTCGCCGGCATCGACCCGATCTCGATCTCGGACATCCGCGGTCTGGTCGTGCAGCTGCGCGAGCGCGACATCGGCGTGCTGATCACCGACCACAATGTCCGCGAGACGCTGGAAATCGTCGACCGCGCCTGCATCATCTACGACGGCCGCGTGCTGTTCGAGGGCACCCCTGAGGCGCTAGTCGCCGACGAGACGGTGCGCCGCGTCTATCTCGGCGAGGGCTTCAGTCTCTGACATGAGCCTGGGTCCGCGCCTCGACCTGCGGCAGTCCCAGAGCCTGGTGATGACGCCGCAGCTGCAGCAGGCGATCAAGCTGCTGGCGCTGACCAATGTCGAACTCGAAGCCTATATCGGCGAGGAGCTCGACCGTAACCCGCTGCTCGACACGGGCGCGGACGAGGATCGCGGCGGGCCGGAGCCTGAGGCCCCGCCGGCCGCCGCTTCCGACGAGGCCGGGGTCGACCAGATCGTCGCTGGCGGCGAGGGCACGGCGGAATCGCCGCTCGACGTCGACTACACGGCCGAGACCTTCCATCACGACAGCAGCAGCGATAGCGGCGGCAGCAGCGGCGCGGCCGGCGAAGCAACCGACTTCGACAGTTTCGCCGCCGCCGAGGCATCGCTTGCCGAGACGCTGGTCGAGCAGGCGGTAGCAATACTGTCCGGCGTGCGCCTGATGATCGCGCGCCACCTGATCGATCTGATCGACGACGCCGGTTACTTGACCGGCAGCGTCGAGGATGTCGCCGAGCGTCTCGATGCCTGCCCGATCGAGGTCGAGCAGGTGCTCGGCGTCATTCAGGGTTTCGAGCCCTGCGGCGTCGGCGCCCGGACGCTGGGCGAATGCCTGATGATCCAGGCCCGCGAGGCCGATCGCTGCGATCCCGCGATGGCGTGCCTGCTCGAACATCTCGACCTGCTGGCGCGTGGTGACCTCGCCACGCTGAAACGCCTGTGCGGTGTCGACCAGGAAGACATCACCGACATGATTCGCGAGTTGCGGAGCTATAACCCCAAGCCCGGCCTGAAATACGGCGGCGGCAGCGCCCAGGCGGTGCTCGCCGACGTGTTCGTGTCCCGCGGCCGCGGCGGCGCGTGGCGGGTCGAGCTGAACACCGCGACGCTGCCGCGCGTGCTGGTCGACCGCAGCTATCATGCCGAGCTGTCGCGCACGGGCACCAAGGCGACCAAGACATTCCTCAGCGACTGCCTGACATCCGCCAACTGGCTGATCAAGGCGCTCGACCAGCGCGCCAACACTATCGTCAAGGTGGCGACCGAGCTGGTCAAGCAGCAGCAGGCATTCTTCGAGAAAGGTGTCCACCACCTCCGCCCGCTGACGCTGCGCGCCATCGCCGAGGAGATCGGCATGCACGAGTCGACGGTCAGCCGGGTGACCTCGAACAAGTACCTGCAATGCGAGCGCGGCCTGTTCGAGCTGCGCTATTTCTTCACCAGCGCGATCCAGGCGACGGAAGGCGGCGATGCGGTGTCGGCAAGCGCCGTGCGAGACCGCATCGCACGGCTGATCGCGGCCGAGCCGGCACACGACACGCTGAGCGACGACAAGCTCGTCGACCTGCTCCGTGCCGAGGGGTTTGACATCGCCCGCCGCACCGTCGCCAAATACCGCGAGGCGATGAGCATCGGGTCGTCCGTGGCCCGGCGGCGTGCGAAATTGCTGGAGGCGGCCGCCTGAATTCCTGCGCTCCTTCCGCATCTTATCGCAACCGTAACAATTATTGAGTACGTTGGGATTGCGGGGTGGGAGACAGATGACGCGCCACCTGACGATATTGCTCGCCACCGCCACATTGGGGATCGGCCAAGTCGGCCATGCCCAGATCGTCGGCAGCCTCGACAATTTTGACGTATTCAATGACAGCGGCGAAACCGCCGAGGGTTTCGAAATCGAGGTCGAGGACATCGCCGCCACCGACCTGACGCGCGAATTCCCGTCGAACTTCTCCGCAACACCTTGGGTAATCCGCTACGGTCTGCCGACCGTCACCGAATACGATAACACCGCCGCGGGCGGGCATCGCGGTGTCCGGGTCACCTGGGCGGCGTCATGGGACGGCAGCAAATGGGTCGCGGCCTATGGCAACCAGCCCTATGCCGGGACGGTTGCCGGCGACGGTACGCCCTACGTGAAATCGCCAACCTACACCGCCGGTGATTCGTGCTGGTTCTACGGGCTGGGTGCAAAATATCCGTCCAGCGGCTGCGACCATTTCGGGCTCAGCTTCGCCGTGCGCGTAACGCCGGGCAAGACGGGCTATCACTGGAAGGTGCCCGACAGGCTCAACCCCGGCACGCTGGTCAACAGCGCGGCTCTTGCCTCGCTGCCGCCGTCGCCGGTGCTTTCGTACGTCGCGCCCGCACCGGGTCTTGCGCCCGTCGTCCACGCTGTTGCCGAGGCCGCCGAGGCTGCCGAACCCATTCCTGGCCTCTGGGGGCCGGCGTATCTGGTCAAGACCCTCACCTCGTTCGGCAAAGTCCCCGCCGATCTCGACCAGCTGCAGAAAAACCGCATTCCACTGGTCAACAAGAAAGCCCAGAAGGTGCGGATCAAGTGGGCGCTGCTCCAGGCGGCCCCCCCGGGAATGGTCGGTGAGAAAGCCGAGGTCGACGACGATGCAATCGCCGCCGGCGACGCAGCGATCACGCGCCGCTATGAATATTACCGCTTCACCGGGAAGTTCGATCCAGAAATCCACGAAGCGATCTGCGCTCCCGAGAAGCCCGGCTCGAACGGCCCGTGCGCGACGCCGCGGACCTGGTACGAGACCGATCCCCTCACCCATGCCACAACGCGCTATATCGAGAAGGGGCCGTTCCTCGGTGCCCACATGAATGCCTTCAATATTCCGGCGCTCTAAGGTCTGCACGCGATAAAAGAGTGCCGCGCACTGTCGAAATCACGACGACTGCGGGGACATCGGAGCGAGGCGCGATAATCGCGCCTCGCTAACCGAGGACCCGTACAATGCGATTGCCAGGGTTGATCATGCTGCTCGCGGTGGCGACACCTGCTGCGGGGAGCGAATACACACTGTTCGTCTACGAAACTGCCGCCGATTTCGCGGCACGCGCCGATCCCGCCAAGGCGACGGCTTACTGGGCATCGTACAAGGCGTTCAGCGATGCAGCTGGTGCCGCGGGCGTACTCAAGGGCGGTTCACCGCTGCTGCCGCCGGCAACCGGGGCCGCGACCGGCGCGCTCCCGGCCGGCAAGGCCAAGGCGGTGCTGAGCGGCTATTTCGTCATCGCTGCTGCGAATCTCGCCGAGGCGACGATGTGGGCCAAGCGCCTGCCCGCTGCCATGACGGCCCGTGTTGAAATACGTCCCAACCTCGCCGTCGCGCCCGCGATGGCGAGCCGCTAGAAAGGCCCGACCGATGAAATATGCGATCGTCATTCACGAATCGGCCGCCGACATGGCGCTGCGCGATGACCCTGCTACCGCGCCTGCCTATTGGGCTGGCTGGATGGCCTATAGCCAGGCGATGAACGACGTCACCACCGCCGGGGCAGGGCTGCAGCCGGTAACGACCGCAACCGTCGTGCGGATGCGCGACGGCAAGCGCCACGTTCAGGACGGGCCCTATGCCGACAGTCACGAATTGCTTGGCGGCTTCTTTGTCATCGATGTCCCCGATCTGGACACCGCGCTCGACTGGGCGGCGAAATGCCCGGCCGCGCGGAACGGCTCGATCGAGGTGCGCCCGGTGCTAGCCAACTGAGCGACGCGCGCGCCGCGGCCGAGACGGCGGCGCGGGCCTCCTATGGCCGGCTCCTCGCCTTTGTCGCGGCGCGCACCCGCGATGTCGCGGCGGCGGAGGATGCGCTTGCCGAGGCGTTCGCCGCGGCACTCACCCGCTGGCCGGCGACCGGCGTGCCCGACAACCCCGAAGCCTGGCTGCTGACCGCGGCGCGCCGCCGGCTGGCGAACCTGTGGCGCCACGATGCGGTGATCGCGGCCGCCGAACCGGCGCTGCGGCTCGCCGCCGACGAGGCGGAGGCGCACCTGCCCGACTTCCCGGACGAGCGGCTGAAGCTGCTGTTCGTCTGCGCCCACCCGGCAATCGATGCCGGGGTGCGGACGCCGTTGATGCTGCAGACCGTGCTCGGCCTCGACGCGGCGCGGATCGCGGCGGCGTACCGAGAGGCCCCGGCAACCGTCGGCCAGCGGCTGGTCCGTGCCAAGGCCAAGCTCAAGCTCGCCCGTATCCGCTTCGCCGTCCCCGATGCCGATGCCCTGCCCGAACGCCTGACAGCGGTGCTCGATGCCATCTACGCGGCCTATACGCTCGATTGGGGCGACGGAGGGCCGCTGGCGCACGAGGCGCTGTTCCTGGCGCGGCTGGTGGCGACGCTGCTGCGGGGCGAGAGCGAGGCGCAGGGGCTGGCGGCGCTGCTGCTGTTCAGCGCCTCGCGAGAGGCGGCCCGGCGCGACGGCGGACGCTTCGTGCCGCTCGGGGAGCAGGACTGCACCCGCTGGAATGGTGCGATGGTTGCGGAGGCCGAGGCGCATTTGCTGGCAGCGGTTACGGCGGTGCCCGGCCGCTATGGACTGGAGGCGGCGATCCAGTCGGCGCATGCGTGGCGTGCCCGTTCGGGGACGACCCCGTGGCGTGCGGTCCTGGGGCTCTACGACCGGTTGGTGGCGGTTGTCCCGACGGTTGGCGCGGCGGTGGCGCGGGCGGCGACGCTGGCCGAGGTCGAGGGACCGGCGGCGGCACTGGCGGCACTCGATGCGATCGAGGGGGCGGACTTCCAGCCATGGTGGGCGGTGCGCGCCGACCTGCTGGCGCGGATTGGCGCTGACGCCGGACCGGCCTATGCTCGGGCGATCACGCTGACCCGCGACCCCGCTGTTGCCGCCTATCTGCGGAACCGGGCGGGCGGGGCCGGGTTGGGGCAACGGGAGACTAAGATGACCGCCATTCACTACAAGATCGTCGAGCATGACGGAGGCTGGACCTACAAGCTGGGTGATGTCTTTGCTGATACTTTCCGGACTCACGATGAGGCGATGGCGGCGGCGCGGATTGTTGCGCAGGAACAACAGCTTGGCGGTGAAACCGTGCCGATAAGCTGGCAGGATGCCGACGGCCAGTGGCACGAGGAGACGGCGCAGGGCGACGACCGGCCGATCGCCGACGTCTCGGACGGCTAGGCCGGCAGCCAGGCGGCGATCAGCCCGGCGACGCGGATGAGCGCGGGTTCGTGGAACAGCCAGTGCCCGGTGCCGGGCAGTTCGTGATAGTCGACGGGCCCGCGGATCTGCCGGGCGGTGGCTCGCGCGATGCCGGGTGCGGTGATGCGGTCCTCGGTGCCGACCACGACCAGCGCCGGCATCGTCAGCCGGGAATAATCGACCGTCGCGGCACCGTTCCGGACCGCCCAGGGAAAGCCGAGATCGGCGAGCACGCGCCCCGAATCCCACACCAGCGCGTCGATCTCCGCATCGGCGATGTCGCCCTGCACGTTGTTGAAAATGCTCCAGCGTGCGGTCTCGCGGTCGGGCATCGTCGGCTGCTTCCACCAGCCCCAGCGGCGCACGATCGGCCACACCGACTTGACCGAGTCGAGGCTGAGCGCCGTCGTCGCCGTGCTGGCGGCGGGCGACAGACAGACCAGGCCCGCCGGCTGCACCCGCGCCGCCACCGCCTGCGCCAGGAAACCGCCGAGCGAATGCCCGACGATGACCGGCGGCTCCGGCAGCCGCGCCACGTCGGCGACCAGGAAATCGATGTAGTCCTGCAGGCCGAGCGCGGCGAGCCCCGGCGGCGGCGCCTCGTCGCGGCGGCGGTCGTGGAGCGGCAGCGCGGGCGCGTGGCTGGCGATGCCGCGTCCCAGGAAATATTCGCGGTAGCCGTCCCATACCGCGGGCGTCGACCACATGCCGTGGATGAAATAGAGCGCGGTCAACGCACCACGCCGGACGACGCCAAGACGGCCATGGTGACGAGGTCGCCGGCGCTGGCGGTCTGCGGCGCGATCTGCACCGATTTGGACATGTTGACGAGGATCGGCCCGATCATCTTGCCGCCGCCAAGTTCGCGCAGCAATTTCGCCGAGATGTTGGCCGACTGCAGCCCCGGCATGATCAGCACGTTGGCCGGCCCCGACAGGCGGCTGAACGGATAATTCGCCTTCATGCGCTTGTTGAGCGCGACGTCGGGCGACATCTCGCCTTCGTATTCAAAGCTGACCCGGCGTTCGTCGAGCAGGTGCACCGCGTCGCGCAGCGCGGCGAGATAGGCGCCGGGCGGGTTGCCGAAGTTCGAATAGCTGAGGAACGCGACGCGCGGGTCCTGCCCCAGCTTGCGGGCGACCGCGACCGTGCCCTCCGCGATGTCGGCGAGCTGTTCCGCGGTCGGGCGCTCGGTGACCGTCGTGTCGGCGATGAAGATCGTGTCGGAGCGGCCGACATGCATGTGGATGCCGAAGGGCGTGTGGCCGGGCGCGGGATCGAGCACCTGCCGCACCTGGCGGAAGGTCGCGGCGAAGTTGCGGGTGATGCCGGTGATCATCGCATCCGCCTCGCCCAGCTCGACCAGCAGCGCGCCGAAGATGTTGCGCTCGTGGTTGACCAGCCGCTGCACGTCGCGGAGCACATGGCCGCGCCGCTGCAGCCGCTTGTAGAGAAACTCGGTCATCCGCTCGACCAGCGGCGACGTGCTCGAATTATGGATCTCGTAAGGGGTCAGGTCGGTGACGCCGAGCGCCTCCAGCCCCTCGCGCACCGGGGCCTCGCGGCCGACCAGCACCGGCGTGCCATAGCCCGAATTGAGGAAGGTCATGGCGGCGCGCAGCACCACCTCCTGCTCGCCTTCGGCGAACACCACGCGCTTGGGCCGCGCCTTGGCGATCTCGAAGCTGCCCGCCAGCAGCGCGTTGGTCGGGTTGAGGCGCGACCGCAGCTGGTGGCGGTACGCCGCCTCGTCGAAGAACGGCTTCTTGGCGACGCCCGACTCCATCGCTGCCTTGGCGACGGCGGCGGGGATGCGCTCGATCAGGCGCGGGTCGAACGGCGACGGGATGATATAGTCCGGGCCGAACGACCGCGCCCGGCCCCCATAGGCCGCCGCCACCTCGTCGGGCACCTGCTCACGCGCCAGCGCCGCCAGCGCGTTGGCGGCGGCCAGCTTCATGGCCTCGTTGATCGTCGTGGCGCGGACGTCCAATGCGCCGCGGAACAGGTACGGGAAGCACAATACGTTGTTGATCTGGTTCGGATAGTCGGACCGCCCGGTGGCGACGATGGCATCGCTGCGAACCTCGGCGACCTCCTCCGGCGTGATTTCCGGGTCGGGATTGGCCATGGCGAAGATGATCGGGCGGTCGGCCATGCTGGCGACCATCTCGCGGGTGACCGCGCCCTTCTGGCTGAGGCCGAGCAGCACGTCGGCGCCGCGGCAGGCCTCCGCCAGCGTGCGGTCGTCGGTGATCGCGGCGTGGGCCGACTTCCACTGGTTCATGCCCTCGGTGCGGCCCTGGAAGATCACCCCCTTGGTGTCGCACATCAGTACGTGGCGGACGCCGTAGGCCTTCATCAGCTCGGTGCAGGCGATGGCGCTGGCACCCGCGCCGTTGACCACCAGCTTGATGTCCTCGGCCTTGCGGCCGGTCAGGAACAGCGCGTTGATCAGGCCGGCGGCCGCGATGATCGCGGTGCCGTGCTGATCGTCGTGGAACACCGGGATGTTCATCCGGGCCTTCAGCTCGGTCTCGACGATGAAGCACTCGGGCGCCTTGATGTCCTCCAGGTTGATGCCGCCGAAGGTCGGCTCCATCAGCTCGATCGCGTCGATCAGGCGGTCGGTGTCCTCAGTCGCCAGTTCGATATCGATCGAATCGATATCGGCGAAGCGCTTGAACAGCACCGACTTGCCCTCCATCACCGGCTTCGACGCCAGCGCGCCGAGATTGCCGAGCCCGAGGATGGCGGTGCCGTTGGAGATGACCGCGACGAGGTTGCCCTTGGCGGTATAGTCGTAGGCGGTCTCCGGATCGGCGGCGATCGCCAGCACCGGCACCGCGACGCCGGGCGAATAGGCGAGGCTGAGGTCCCGCTGCGTCGCCATCGGCTTGGTGGGGACGATCTCCAGCTTGCCGGGCTTGCCCATCGAGTGGAACAGCAGCGCCTCGCGGTCGGAGAAATGCAGTGTGTCGTCCGACATGCGGCGCGTCCCTTGGTTCTTAACGACCTTTAGGGAAGCAGGCCCGTCGGGGGAAGGCCGGTGACAGCCGGGCCACCCTATTGCGGGGCGTCGGCCTTCTTGTCGGGGCGGTCGGCCCTGCCGGACCGGTCTGGCTTGCCCGGCTCGGCGTTGCCCGCGGGCTTGTCGGCCTTGGCCGCCTCGCGCTGGGCCTGCGCCTTGGCGCGTTCGGCTGCTGCTGCGGCGCGGGTGGCATCGGCCTGCTGCTGCCGCTCGGCGGCGGCTGCGGTGCGGGCCGCGACCTGGGTCTTCTGCTGCTCGGCCACCGCCTGCTGGCGCTGCGCCGCGGCGGCGGCACGCGCCTCGCCCTGCGCCTTGCTCGCGGCCGCCTCGCGTTCGGCCCGGGCGGCGGCGTGGGCCTGCGCCTTAGCCGCATTGTCCTTGTCGCGCGCGGCGACCGCGGCGCTACGGGCCGCTTCCTGCTGCTTCTGCCGCTCGGCAAGGGCCTGCTGGCGCTGCGTGTCCGCCGCCGCCTTCGCCTCGTCGCGGGACCCGGCGAGCGCCGTTTCGCGCTGGTCCTTTGCCGCGGCGGCCGCCTGCGCCTTCTGCGCCTGATCGGCATCGCGAGCCTTGGCGGCCGCGGCGCGGGTGGCCTCCTGCTGCTTCAGGCGTTCCGCGGCGGCCTGCTGGCGCTGGGCGTCGGCGCTGGCCCGGGCGGCGTCGCGGGCCCTGGCGGTTTCGGCCTCGCGCTGCGCGCTGGCGGCAGCATTGGCCTGCTGCTGCCGGGCCCGATCCGCCTGCTGCGCAGCGGCCGCGGCGGCGCGGGTGGCGTCCTGCTGCCTGCGGCGCTCGTCCAGCGCGGCGTTGCGCGTCGCGGTCTGGGCAGCCGCCTGCGCCGCCTGAGCCTGCGTCCGGGCGGCCAGCCGGGCCTGCTCGGCCCGGTCGCGCTCGATCACCGCCTGGTCGCGGGTGTTGGCGGCGGCGGCCTGCGCGGCCTGCTGCTGGCGCACCGCCTCCTGCGCACGCTGCACATCGCGCTGGGCCTGCTGCTCGCGGGCACGCTGGTCGTCACGACCGTTCTGCCGGGGGTCGTCACGGCGGTCCCGGTTCAGCGCAATCACGCGACCGCCGCCGATCACCGCGGCATAGGTGCTGCGGCGGTCGCGCTCGGCGCGCCAGTCGCGCTCGTCGCCGCGGTTTGCCTCGTAATAAGCGCGGCGGTCGGCATCGCGGGCGCGCGCCTCATCATAGGCGCGCTGGCGTTCGAAGATGGCCTCGCGCCGGTCCTGCCAGTTGGCGGCATAGGCCGCCTGCCGCCGCTCGTTCAGCGCGGCGCGGTACAGGGCGCGGGCGCGGGCGAGATAGCGCCCAGCCGCATCGGCCCGGCGCTGGGCATAAACGTCGTCGAGCGGCGACCCGTCGCGGCCATAGACGCCGACCAGCTCGCCGCCGTCATAGGCATAGCTGCCGTCGGGATCGCTGACATAGAACGGCTGGTCGTCGCCCGGCTGGTAGTAATATTCGCGCTGGCCCTGCGGCAGCTGCTCGACGACGCGGGTGCCGCCATTGTCGCCGCGCCACACCCAGGGGCGGGTGCCGTCATAGTCGACGGTATAGTCGGGCGGCGTGTCGCCGAACGCCTCGCCCATCGCATAGGCGCGGTCGGCATAGCGGTAGCGGTCGGCGCGCGGCTTCGCCTTGACGGTGATGGCGCGCGCCGGGGCGGGCAGTGCGGTGACCGTGGGCGCGGCCGCCAACGGGGCCGGCGGGGCCGCGGTGGCGAGCGGCAGCGCGGCGAGCGGCGGCGCGCTGACCGGCTGGGTGCCGGCATCGGCGGTCACCGCCGGCGCGCTCGACGGGGTCTTGTCGCAGGCGCTGAGCACCAGAGCGGCGGCCGTCGCGGCAAGCGCGAGGCGGGACACGGTCGAGCGGCGGTCGGTCACGGGCAATCCAATCGGCTGGTTGTGGCGCGCAGCTTGCGCCGGAGGCTATGAACCCGGCGCGAACCCGCGGTTGGCGGGCGTTCATCAACCGCTGCGCGCCTCGAAAGGTCCGTGCGCGCGTGGTTGAACCCCGCCGCCACTGGGCTAGACAGGCGGCCGCGATGCCCGAACCCTCTCCGATGATGGCGCAGTATCTCGGCCTCAAGGCCGGGGTGCCCGACTGCCTGTTGTTCTACCGGATGGGGGACTTCTACGAACTGTTCTTCGCCGACGCCGCCGCCGCCGCCGCGACGCTCGACATCGCGCTGACTAAGCGCGGCGAGCACGACGGCCAGCCGATCCCGATGTGCGGCGTCCCGGTACACAGCCACGAGGTCTATCTTCAGCGCCTCATCAGGGGCGGCCACCGCGTCGCCATCGCCGAGCAGATCGAGGACCCCAAGGCCGCCAAGGCGCGCGGCGGCAAGTCGGTGGTGGCGCGCGCCATCGTGCGGATCGTCACCCCGGGCACGCTGACCGAGGCCGCGCTGCTCGATGCCCGCGCCTCGAACTGGCTGGCCAGCGTTGCGCCGGGGCCGCAGGGGGTGGGACTGGCGTGGTGTGATGTCTCGACCGGCGAATTCCGGACGCTGGCGTGCGGCGCCGAGGGGCTGGCGGCGGAGCTGGCGCGCATCGGGGCGACTGAGGTGATCGCGCCGGAGGGCTGGGAGGGGGCACCCGCGACGCCCCGCCCGCCGCGCGACTTCGACAGCGCGGCGGGGGCGGAGCGGCTGCGCCGGCTGTTCGGCGTGGCGACGCTCGACGCGTTCGGGGCGTTCAGCCGCGCCGAGCTGGCGGCGGCGGGCGGCCTGCTCGCTTATCTCGACCGGGCAGGGGCGGGGACGCTGCCGATGCTGCGCCCGCCGGTGCGCAGCATCGCCGACGGCTGCATGGCGATCGACGCGGCGACGCGCGCCAGCCTCGAATTGACCCGTGCCGCGTCGGGGGGGCGGGCGGGGAGCCTGCTCGACGTGATCGACCTGACCGTCACCGGCAGCGGCGGGCGGCTGCTCGCGGACGACCTGGCGGGGCCGCTGACCGATGCCGCGGCCGTCAATACCCGGCTCGACGCGGTCGGCTGGTTCGTCGCCGAAAGTGCCGCGCGAAGCCGGACGCGCGAGGCGTTAAAAGCCTGCCCAGACATTGAACGCGCGATGGCCAGGCTGGCGCTGGGGCGGGGCGGGCCGCGCGACCTCGCGGCGGTGCGCGACGGGCTGGCGCTGGCGACAATGCTGCAGCAAATGCTGCGCAGCATTGCGACGCTTGGCCTGCCCGGATTGCTGGACTTGACACTCGGGCAGATCGGCGCGCATGGTCACGATATCGAGCGGCTGCGCGCCGCGCTGGTGCCGGAGCCGCCCGTCGAGACGGCCAAAGGCGGTTATATCGCGCCCGGCTACGATGCCGCGCTCGACGAGCTGCGCGCCGCCGGTTCGGACGGGCGGCGGCTGGTCGCGGCGCTGGAGACGCGGCTGCGCGGACAGACCGGCGTCGCGGCGCTGAAGGTCCGCCACAACAATGTGCTCGGCTATCACATCGAGGTCGCGGCGCGCGCCGCCGATCCGTTGCTGCGCGCCGACTCGGGCTTCGTGCACCGCCAGACACTGGCCGGGGTCGTCCGCTTCGGCTCGCCGGAGCTGCACGACCTCGGCCTGAAAATCGCCCAGGCCGGCGACCACGCGCTAGCCGCCGAGGCGGCGCATTTCGAGGAGTTGCGCGAGGGCCTGCTGGCGCGCGGCGCGGCGATCGGCGGCACGGCGCGGGCGCTCGCCCGGCTCGACGTATGCGCGAGCCTCGCCGAACTCGCCGGCCGCGACGGCTGGGTCCGCCCGACCGTCGACGACAGCTGCGCCTTCCGGATCGAGGCGGGCCGCCACCCGGTCGTCGAGGCGGCGCAGCGGGCCGCCCGCCAGCCTTTCGTCGCCAACGACTGCGACCTGTCGGACGACCAGCGCCTGTGGCTGGTCACCGGCCCCAACATGGCGGGCAAGTCGACCTTCCTGCGGCAGAACGCCTTGCTGGCAGTACTCGCGCAGGCGGGCGCATGGGTGCCGGCGCGGGCCGCGCACATCGGCATCGTCGACCGGCTGTTCAGCCGGGTCGGCGCGTCGGACGATCTCGCCGCCGGCCGCTCGACCTTCATGGTCGAGATGGTCGAGACCGCCGCTATCCTGACCCAGGCGACGGCGCGCTCGCTGGTCATCCTCGACGAGGTCGGGCGCGGCACCTCGACCTATGACGGGCTGGCGATCGCCTGGGGCGTGCTGGAGGCGATCCACGACGGCCTCGCCTGCCGCTGCCTGTTCGCGACCCATTATCACGAGCTGACGCGCCTGTCGGAACGGCTGAAGGGCCTGGCGCTCGTCACCGTTCGCGTCCGCGAATGGCAGGGCGGATTGGTCTTCCTGCACGAGGTCGTGCCCGGCAGCGCCGACCGCAGCTACGGCCTCGCGGTGGCCCGCCTCGCCGGCCTGCCCGCGCCGGTGATCGCGCGTGCGAAGGAAGTGCTGGCCCGCCTTGAAACCCAGCGCGACAGGACCGGCGGGCTGGCCGCGGCGCTGACCGACCTGCCCCTGTTCGCCGCCGCGCCGGCCCCGCCACCGCGCGACGGGCTGCGCGACGCGCTGGCCGAGGTCGCGCCGGACACGCTCAGCCCGCGCGCCGCGCTCGACCTGCTCTACGAATTGAAGCGGCTGGCGGGGGAATAGCGTGACTGTCTGCTGATAGTGGAAAGCGGACCTACTTGGGAGGCGCGAAGGCCTCATTGCCGATGAACCCGAAGGTGAAGCCAGCAATTGCGGTCGCGTTCATGAGGCACGACAACGCTTCCACGCGCTTGCTCTTCGGCGGCAGTCCGAGCTGTCTGGGCCAATCCGGACTTATAGCGTGGAAGCCATATTTAGATTGAAAGGCGCCCTTCGCCTGCGGGCCGCATAGCGCTTCAACTTGCCTTGTGAATGCGCTATCATCCGTGACACCCGCTTTATACTTCGGGACCCCGTTGAGAAGACCTCGGGCAGACAGCCATTTGGCAGCTCGGGCCCTTACCCACACGTCTGCTGTCGCGCTTAGCATTGCATCAAAGCGAGGTTGCACGTTCGGCGGCAAATCCAATGTGTAGTAGAAGCCGACTACCTTGTATGCACACGCGAGCTGGTCGTCGTTGGCGGATTGAGCGCTACTTGCAACGAGAACCTCCTCTTGGAGGTCCGGCTCATAGTGAGTCGTCACCGGGCCAAGGCCACATTCGGAAACCCGCTTGGCCGCCACTTGTGGCGAGATGCGCTTCACGGCTGGAATTGCCGACGAGGCAGCGAGAAGACCGAGTAGGAAGATTAGCACTGACGTAATGTCGCATCGATGCCGAATGCCCGCAATTGTGGCGAGAGCGGCCAGTCCGCTTGATCTGCCTTATTTGAACAGCGACCCCAGCACGCTGCGCAGGAGCGTGCTGCCGATGTTGCCCGCGATCTGACCCCCGGCACGGCCGCCGAGGGACTTGCCCAGCCCCGTCGCCACCTGCCGCCCGACCGACGAGGCGGCGGAGCGGGCGACCGACATGGCGATCTTCTCGGCCATCGATTGCGGTTGCGGGCGGGCGGCGACGCGTGCCGCGGTGGCCTGGGCCTTGGCGAGGTCGGCGTCGGCCTTGGCCTGGGCCTTGGCGGCGATGGCGGCGGCCTTTTCCTCCTGCGTGCGGGCCGCGTCGGCGTCGGCCTGCGCCTGCGCGGCGGCGGACTTGGCGTTCAATATCTCGTAGGCGCTCTCGCGGTCGATGGGGGTGTCGTACTTGCCGGCCACCGGCGAGGTGTCGATCATCGCCTTGCGTTCGGCCGGCGTGATTGGGCCGACCCGGCTGCGCGGCGGCGCGATCAGTGTGCGCTCGACCATCGACGGCGAGCCGTCGTCCTGGAGCAGCGACACTAGCGCCTCGCCAACCTTCAGCTCGGTGATCGCCGTCACCACGTTGACCTTGGGATTGGCGCGGAAGGTGTCGGCGGCGGCGCGGATCGCCTTCTGGTCGTTGGCGGTGAAGGCCCTGAGCGCATGCTGGACCCGGTTGCCGAGCTGGCCGGCCACCGTCTCGGGAATGTCGATCGGGTTCTGGCTGATGAAATAGACGCCGCAGCCCTTGGAGCGGATCAGGCGGACGACCTGCTCGATCTTGTCGAGCAGCGGCTTCGGCGCCTCGTCGAACAGCAGGTGCGCCTCGTCGAAGAAGAACACCAGCTTGGGCTTGGGGGGATCGCCGACCTCGGGCAGTGTCGTGAACAGCTCGCTGAGCAGCCACAGCAGGAAGGTGGCGTACAGGCGCGGCGACTGCATCAACTTGTCGGCGGCGAGGATGTTGACCTGGCCGCGGCCGTTCTCGTCCACCACCATGAAGTCGTGGATGTCGAGCGCCGGCTCACCGAAGAAATGCGCCGCGCCCTGCGATTCGAGCTGCAGCAGCTGGCGCTGGATGGTGCCGACGCTCGCGCGGGTGACATTGCCGTATTTGCTGGCGAGCTCCTGCGCATTGTCGGCGCACCAGGACAGCAGCGCCTGCAGGTCTTTCAGGTCGAGGATGGCGAGGCCGTTTTCGTCGGCGTACTTGAACGCCACCGACAGCACGCCTTCCTGCGTCTCGTTCAGGCCCATCAGGCGCGACAGCAGCAGCGGCCCCATCTCGATGACCGTGGTGCGAACCGGGTGGCCCTGCTCCCCGAACAAGTCCCAGAACACCACCGGGTTGCTGTCGTAGGTGTAGGGGGTCAGGCCGATCTCGGCGGCGCGCTTGGTGGTCCAGCCGGCGTCCGCGCTGCCGGTCATTGCCATGCCGGCGATGTCGCCCTTCACGTCGGCCAGGAACACCGGCACGCCCTCGCGGCTGAACCCCTCGGCCAGTGTCTGCAGGGTGACGGTCTTGCCGGTGCCGGTCGCGCCCGCGATCAGCCCGTGACGATTGGCGCGGCGCAGCACCAGGGCCTGGGGGTGTTCCTCGCCCTTGCCGATGAAAATGCTGTCCGCCATGCGCTTACTCCCCGAAGTCGCCGACACGACTAGCTTGTTTCGGTCCGGCGTTGAAGGCTAGGTTCGTGCCTACGGCGATAGGGGAAGAACGGAAATGATCAGACTGGTTGTCGGCGTGGCGGCGATGCTGGCCGCGGGCGCGGTACAGGCCGCCTGCCCGGGCGAGCTGGTATCGATGCGGGTGTCGAAGCTGAAGCCCGGCGGCAGCATGGCCGGGTTCGCCGAAGCCGCGAAGGACAACGCCGCCTGGTACGCGTCGCACGGCATGAAGGGCGAGAAGTTCCTGACCGCGCCGGTCTACGAACAGGCCGACGGCGAAGCCAAGCCGTCGGTGACACGGGTGATGACCATCCATGTCTACGGCGGCACCGCGACGCCGAAGAAGGATGCGGCGTGGGAGGCGTTCGTCGCCAAATACAAGGCCAACTCGACGATCGAGAGCGAAACGCGGGCGTGCCTGCCGAAGGGGACGATCGCGGTCCGGTAGGGCGTCGCGGCGAAGCCGCGCCGTCGGACGGCACCGGGCGCTCGCCGCCCGGTGCCGTCCGACGGCCTTGGACGAGTCTTCAAATAGGGCGGCGAACGCGAAGGGCGTTCCCCGCCTTATTTGGTGCCGCCCGGCGGCAGCAACTTGATCCCGATGAAGCGGGCCGGGATGCCGGCGCGCTGGACCAGCATCAGCACGGTGTCCTTGCCGGCCTTGCGGGCGGCATCGACCGCGGCCGCGGCGGCGGCGGGTGTCGTCGTCGGCTGCTGGTTGATCTGCAGGATGACGTCGCCGCGCTGCAGCCCCTCTTGCGCTGCATCGCTGTTCGGGTTGATCGCGGCGATGGCGACGCCCTGAACATCGGCGGGGATCTTCAGCTGCGAACGCAGCGCCGGGGTCAGCGGGGTCAGCGAGATGCCGAGGCTCGACTTGGTCGCGTCCGAACCCGGCGTCACCGGCGCGGCACCGTCGTCGCCGCTGCCCGGCGCCACCGCGCCCTGGATCGTGGCTTCCGACGGACGCTGCGCGATCTTGGCGTTGAGCGTCAGCCGCTTGCCGCCGCGGATCACCTCGATCGGCACCGTCGACCCGATGGTCTGGTTGGCGACGATAAAGCTCAGCGTGTTGTCGAAGGTGACCTCCTGGTTCGCGACCTTGAGGACGACGTCGCCCTGCTTGACGCCGGCCTTGGCGGCGGGTCCGGTCGGCTCGACCAGCGCAACGATCTCGCCCTTGTCCTTGGGCAGGCCGAGGCCGGCGGCGATGTCGGCCGACAGCGGCTGGATCGACACGCCGAGATAGCCGCGCTTGACCGCGCTGCCGCCCTTCAACTGGTCGATCACCGGCTGCGCGCTTTCGGCGGGAATGGCAAAGCCGAGGCCGACGTTGCCGCCGGTCGGCGAGAAGATCGCGGTGTTGATGCCGATGACGTTGCCGTTCAGGTCGAACAGCGGGCCGCCGGAATTGCCCTGGTTGATGCTGGCATCGGTCTGGATATAGCGGTCGTACTGGCCCGAGCCGATGTTGCGGTGGAGCGCCGAGACGATGCCGGCGGTGACGGTGCCGCCCAGCCCGAACGGGTTGCCGATAGCGATCGCCCAGTCGCCGACGCGGACGCCCTGGCTCTTGCCGAACTTGACATAGGGCAGGTCGGTAGCCTCGATCTTCAGCAGCGCGAGGTCGGACAGCGTGTCGCGGCCAACGACCCGCGCCTTGAACTCGCGGCGGTCGGCGAGCGTCACCGTGATCGTGTCGACCGCGACCTTGGCGTCGCCGCCGCGCGGGTCGCCGCCCGAAATCACGTGGTTGTTGGTGACGATATAGCCGGCCGGATCGACGATGAAGCCGCTGCCGAGGCTGGTTGCCTCGCGGGTGACGGGCTCGCCCTGGTCGCCCTGCTGCTCCTGGAAGCGGCGGAAGAACTCCTCCAGCGGGTTGCCGCTGCCGGTGCCCGGCGCAAGGTTGCGGCCGCGGCCGACCTCGACCTTCTGGGTGGTGGAGACGTTGACCACGGCGGGAGCGAGCTTGGCAGTCAGGTCGGCAAAGCTCATCGGCGCGCCCGGGCGCGGCGCGGTCGAGGCGGCCATCGGCACCTCGTTTTGCGCCGGTGGTGCGGCAGCCGGCGAGGTGGCGATCTGGGCCCCGGCGGGTCCGAACACGGCGATGGCGCCGCCGGCGATCAGCAGGGCGGGAACGAGCGTGGCGGCGATGGTCTTGGGGTTACGCACGGGATCGCGGACCTTTCGGGAGGGTGAACAGCGGCGTCATGTCGAGCCGCTGCTGAACGGTGTATTTATGCCACAGGCGTCGATAAAAATAGCCGTCTCAACGATTTTTCTGGCTGCCCTCGAACTGGTGCAGGAACTCGTTGTTCGGCGACATCACGACCGTCGTGCTGCCGTCCTTAAAGGTCTTCCGATAGGCCTCCATCGCCCGGTAGAAGGCATAGAATTCGGCGTCCTTGCCAAAGCTCGCGGCATAGACCTGCGCCGCCTCCGCCTCGGCCTTGGCGCGGATCAGCTGCGCCGACTTGTCGCCCTGCGCGCTGATGTTCAGCGCCTCCTGCTCGCGCGCCGAGCGCATCCGCGAATAGGCGCTGTCGAGCGGCGCGCCGGTCGGCAGGTCGGCGCGCTTGATGCGCACGTCGACGATTTCGGCCCCATATTGCCGCGCCTGCTTGTTCACGCTGGCCTGGATGTCGTCCATCAGTTCGCTCCGCTCCGGGCTGAGCAGTGCCGCGAACGGCTGCTTGCCAAGCTCGTTACGAAGCCTCGAGCCGAGAATCCGCGCCAGCGCTTCCTCGACCCGGTCCTCGCTGCCGACGGTCTGGATCATGCGCAGCGGATCGACGATGCGGTAGCGCGCGAAGGCATCGACGACGAGGCGCAGCTGATCGGTCGACAGCACCGTCTGCTCGGGCATGTCGAGGTCGCGGACGCGCTTGTCGACATAGCGCACCGTCTCGAAGAACGGCACCTTGGCGACGAGGCCCGCGTCGGTGTTCCCGAAACTCGCCTTGGGGTCATAGGCGTTGACGATGCGCACCGGCCGGTCGAGCCGCAGCACGACCGCCTGCTTGGTCTCCGGCACGGTGTACAGGCTGCTGGTGACGATGAACATCGCGAGGAGCGCGAGCACCGCCCAGAGCACGGGATTGCGGGTCAGGGTCATGTCCGGTCCTAGCGCGCGGTCGTGTCGTCGGGGAGCGTCGCGGCGCGGCGCTTGATTTCGGGCAGCGGCAGGTAGGACTGCACATTGCCGGTCTCGACGATGGTCTTGTCGACCTTCGACAGCACGCTCTCCATGGTTTCCAGGTACATGCGCTTGCGCGTCACCTCGGGTGCCAGCCGGTACTGGGCATAAACCGCGTCGAACTGCGCGGCCGCACCCTGGCTGACCGCGGCGAGCTGGCTGGCATAGCCGTTCGCCTTGTTGACCGCTTCCTGCGCGTACTGTTGCGCCGCCGAGACCTTCTTGAAGGCGTCGTCGACAGCGGCGGGCGGATCGGCCTGCTTGATGTCGACGCCGCGCACCTCGATGCCGCCGCGGTAGCTGTCGAGCAGCTCCTGCATGCGCTCGCGCACCTGCTCGGCGATCTGGGCGCGCTGCGGGCCGATCGCGGCGTTCAGCGTGGTGTGGCCGATCTCGGCGCGCATCGCACTCTCGGCGACCTCGCGGATAGTGTCCTCGGGCTGCGCCAGTTCAAACAGGTACAGCTCCGGATCGCGGATCTTCCAGCGCACCGCATAGGCGATGTCGATGATGTTCTGGTCGCCGGTCAGCATCAGGTTCTCGGTGCCGCCCTCGCCCGCGCCGATGTCGACCGAGTGGATTTCCTCGACCTTGGGCTTGGTGACGGTGTCGATCGGGCTGGGCAGCTTGAAGTGCAGGCCCGGGCCGGTGGTTTCGACATAGCGACCGAAGCGCTGAACGATGCCACGCTCCTGCGGGTCGATGCGGTAGGTCGAGGTCAGCGCGATCCACAGCGCCGCGACGACAATGATGCCGTAGGTGACGGTGCGATTGTCGATGCGCAGGTTGTTGCCGCCGCCACCGCCGCCGCCGGGGAGCGTGTCGCGCAGCTTCGCCTGGCTGCGGCGGATGAACGCGTCGAAATCGTTGCCACCGCCGCGCGGCGCGGGCCGGTTCGGGCGCCGTGGCGGCCCTTCGCCCCACGGGCTTTTCGGCGGCTTGCCGTCGCCGCCGCCGGAGCCGCTGCCACCGGTGCCGCCGCCGCCCGAACCACCACCGCCCCAGGGACCGTCCCCGCCGCCGCCGTTATCGCTGTCGTTCTGCCAGGGCATCAAGGTTCCTGCGGGCACATAATATGCTCGCTATATACGACGTGGGGCGCGATTTGCGAGTGCAGCCGATGCCCCGGCCAAAAGGACGCAGATGACCGACCGCGCGACCCTCTCCGCTGCCCTCGCGACCGTCGCCGACCCCGCCGGCGGCGGCGACGTCGCGACGACCGGGCGGGCCTCCGGCCTGAGCCTTGCCGACGGTGTTGCAGGGCTGGTGCTGGCGGTCGACGGGCTGGACCGCGACGCTGCCGAGCGGCTGCGCGCCGGGGTCGAGGTGGCGGTGCGGCGCGTGCCCGGCGTGACTGCCGCGCGGATCATCCTGACCGCCGACCGCGCCGCCGCGCCGGCCGATGCCGCGGTGGCGCAGGACAGCGCGGTGCCCGGCGTGCGGCGCCTGCTCGCGGTTGCCAGCGGCAAGGGCGGCGTCGGCAAATCGACGGTGGCGGCGAACTTGGCGGTGGCGCTGGCCAAGCGCGGCCTCGCGGTCGGGCTGCTCGACGCCGACATCTACGGACCGTCGGTGCCGACCCTGCTCGGCCTGCCGGGCCGTGCCCAGCTGGCGGACGGCAAGCTGCAGCCGATGACCGCGCACGGCATCAAGGCGCTGTCGATCGGCATGATGATGGCGACCGACAAGGCAGTGATCTGGCGCGGGCCGATGGCGGCGAGCGCGATGATGCAGATGATCGAGAAGGCCGACTGGGGCGTGCTCGACGTGCTGGTCATCGACCTGCCGCCCGGCACCGGCGACATCCAGCTGACCATGGCGCAGAAGCTGAAGCCGTCGGGCGCGGTGATCGTCTCGACGCCGCAGGACCTGGCGCTGATCGACGCGCGCCGCGCCATCGCGATGTTCGGCGAAGTTCACGTGCCGGTCATTGGCCTGGTCGAGAACATGAGCACCTTCGTCTGCCCGAGCTGCGGCATCGCGACCGACATCTTCGGGCATGGCGGCGCAGAGGATTTGGGCGCGGGCGCGGGCGTGCCGTTCCTGGGCGCGATCCCGCTGACCATGGCGCTGCGGCTCGCTTCGGACGCTGGCGAGCCAGGCGCCGCGCCGGAGTTCGAGGGGCTGGCGGAACGGGTGGCGGCCGGACTGAGTTTGTAGGCGCGAGAAGGAACCGCCATGCCGCTGACCACCGACGATGAGCTCCGCACCCTGCTGGCGGAGGCGCACACGGTCGCGATCGTCGGCGTCTCCGACAGCCCCGACAAGCCCAGCTACGGGGTCATGGCGGCGATGCAGGAGCACGGCTACCGGGTGTTCCCGGTCAACCCGCGCATCACCGGCGAGCATGTCCACGGCGAATTCGTCTGGCGCGAGCTGAGCCAGATCGGCGAACCGATCGACATCGTCGACATTTTCCGCAGGTCAGAGGACGTCGGACCGATCGTCGACCAGGCGATCGCCGTCGGCGCCAAGGCGGTGTGGATGCAGCTCGGCATCGAGAACGCCGAAGCCGCCGCGAAAGCCGAAGCCGCGGGCCTCAAGGTGGTGATGAACCACTGCCCGAAGATCGAGCTGGCGCGGCTCGGCGTGGCGAAGGTCGTGCCCGACGCGAGCTAGCGGCCCCGTACGCGCGCGAACGTTTTGATGGCATAGTCGAGCCGCTCCCGCACCTCGGCGTGAAGCGCCGGCGTCGCGGCCGCAAGCCCATGGATCACCGGTTCCGGCTGGTTGAACGTCAGCGCGCGGCCCGCCCGGTCGGTCACCGTCCCGCCCGCCTCGGTGCAGATCAGCGCGGCGGCGGAGATGTCCCATTCGTTGACGGTGCGGCCCTCCAGCCAGGCGTCGGCCTCGGCGCTCGCGACCTTGGCGAGCCGCAGCGCCAGGCTGTTCGGCTTCTCGACCGCGCTGCCGGGCCAGGGCGAGGGCCAGAACGACGCGGTCAGGTTGGGCGGGTCGATCGGCAGGCGGACACCGTCGAGCATCGCCAGCCCGCTGACCCGCAGCGCGACGCCGTTGCAGGTCGCGCCACTACCGGCCGCGGCGACGAACAGCTGCCCGCGCGCCGGGGCGGCGAGCGCCGCCAGCACCGGCTGCCCGGCCTCGACCAGCGCCACGGACACGCACCAGCCGGTGCGGCCCCGGACATAGTCGCGCGTGCCGTCGATGGGGTCGACGACCCACACCCGCTCGCAGGCCAGCCGGTCGGGGCGGTCGGCGGTCTCCTCCGACAGCCAGCCATAGCCGGGGCGCGCGCCGAGCAGCGTCTCCTTCAGATAGTCGTCGCAGGCGATGTCCGACGCGCTGACCGGGTTGCCGGCGGACTTGTCCCACACCGCCTGCGGCGTGCCGAACGCCGCCATCGCCAGCTCGCCCGCGGCGCGGGTGGCCCGGACCAGCAGCGCAAGATCGGTCTCAGGCACCGGCGAGCGTCATGCCCTCGATGCGCAGCGTCGGGACGTTGGTGGCGTGGCGGAACGACAGGTCGTCGGCGGCGCTGAGGTGGCGGAACATGTCCTTCAGGTTGCCGGCGATGGTGACCTCGGCGACCGGCTCGCCGAGCTCGCCGTCCTCGATCAGGAAACCGCTCGCGCCCCGGCTATAGTCGCCGGTCAGGCTGTTGACGCCCATGCCGATCAGCTCGGTGACGTAGAAGCCGCGCTTGATCCCGGCCATCAGTTGGGCGGGGGTCTGGTTGCCCGCGGCAAGGTGCAGATTGGCCGGCCCCGCGCCCGGCGCCCCGCTGGTGCCGCGCACCGCATGGCCGGTCGGGGCGAGGCCAAGCTGCCGCCCGGCGCTCGAATCGAGCAGCCACTGGGTCAGCACGCCGCCCTGGATGATCGGCGTCGGCGTCGTCGCCAGCCCCTCGCCGTCGAACGGGCGTGACCGGAGCCCGCGGATCCGGTGCGGGTCGTCCATGATCTCGATGCCAGCGGCAAAGATCTGCGTGCCGAGCGCGTCGAGCAGAAAACTCGACTTGCGGGTAATCGCGCTGCCGGTGATCGCGCCGACGAGATGGCCGAGCAGGCTCGACCCCACGCGCGGGTCGAAGACGATGGTCAGCGCCTGCGTCTCCAGCTTGCGCGGGTTCAGCCGCTTCACCGCCCGGTTGCCGGCGCGCAGGCCGATCGCCTCCGCGCCCTCCAGATCGTTCAGATAGCGCGCGGTGTGATAGCCATAGTCGCGCTGCATCCCGTCGCCCTCCCCGGCGATGACGCTGGCCGACAGGCCGTAGCTGGTGCCGCGGTAGCCGCCCGCGAACCCGCCCGAGGTGGCGAGCGCGGTGACCGCGCGCCCGGCGGACGCGCCGCCGCCTTCCGAATTGGTCACCCCCGCGACACTTCGCGCTGCGTCTTCCGCCGCCAGCGCCGCCGCCTTCAGGCTCTCGGACGACGGGTCGCCGCCGTCGTCGAGGTCGAGGTCGGGCACGCTGGTCCGCATCAGCCGCTCCTCGGGCGCGAGCCCGGCCCATTGGTCAGGGCTCGCCTCCCGCGCCATCGCCAGCGCGCGCTCGACGACCAGGCTCAGGCCCGCCGGCGACAGGTCGGACGTCGAGACGCTGGCCGAACGGTCGCCGACGAAGACGCGTAAGCCGACCTCCTCGCCCTCGCTGCGGCCGATGTCCTCCAGCGCGCCAAGGCGGACACTGATCGAGGTCGAGGCATCGCCGACATAGACCGCGTCGGCGGCGGTGGCGCCGCCGCGTTTCGCCTCGCCAAGGGCATGGGTCAGGCGTTCGAGCGCGGCATCGACAGTCAGCATGGGCGCGATGTAGGGCGGCGCGCGCCGCTAGGCCAGCCCCACGGCGGCGAGCGCCGCGAACACCAGCAGCCCGGTCGTGCGGTTGCTGCGGAACAGCCGCAGCGCGGTCGCGGGCGTCTGGTCCAGCGACGCCGCCTGCCACGCGAGGTGGAGCGCCGCGGGCAGCAGCGCCAGCAAGGCCAGCGGCAGCGTCACGGTCCACCACACCGCCAGCCCGAGCAGCGCCGCCGTCGCCGCGTAGAACAGCGCGACCCCCGTCTGCGCCCGCGGACCCAGCGCCCGCGCGCTCGACTTGATGCCGGCCAGCGCGTCGTCCTCGATGTCCTGCACCGCGTAGATCGTGTCGTAGCCGAGCGTCCAGGCGATGCCCGCCGAGTACAACGCCGCCAGCGGCCAGCCCGCGTCGGCAACCGCGACCCACGCCACCAGCACGCCCCAGTTGAAGGTCAGGCCGAGCCACGCCTGCGGCCACCAGGTGATGCGCTTCATGAACGGATAGGCGGCGACCAGCGCGATTGAGCCGAGCGCGACGACCTGCGCCTGCCAGCGGAGTTGCAGCAGCACGACCAGCCCGACCAGGCACAGCGCCACCAGCCACACCCACGCTGCCTTCAGGCTGACGCGCCCGCTCGCCAGCGGCCGGTCGCGGGTGCGGGCGACGCGGGCATCGAGGTCGCGGTCGACGATGTCGTTGTAGACGCACCCCGCCCCGCGCATCGCCACCGACCCGGCGAAGAACCACAATAGTAGCGGCCAGTGCTCGCGCAGGCCGCCCGCCAGCGCCAGCCCCCAGGCGCACGGCCAGTACAGCAGCCAGCTGCCGATCGGCCGGTCGAAGCGCGCCAGCCGGGCGTAATCGCGCACCCCCGCCGGCAGCCGGTCGACCCAGGACGACGGCGCGGTTTCCGCGTCGGGGGTGGCGATGCTAGGCACGGCTCCATGAGCGAAAGCGTGGCCCCCAAGTCAAGCGACCTCCCCGCCAGCACGCCGCGGCTGTTCGTCGACGTCGCTCTCGGCGGAGGCGCGGCGGTGACGCTGCCGGCTCAGGCGTCGCATTACCTGGGATCGGTGATGCGGCTCGGGCCCGGCGACGCGGTGCGGCTGTTCGACGATCGCAGCGGCGAATGGCTGGCGCGCATCGACGGGGGGACCCGCAAGGCGCTGGCGGTGCGGATCGAGGCGCAGCTTTCGCCGCGCGAAACCGTCCCGGACCTGTGGCTGTGCGCCGCGCCGCTGAAGCGCGGCCGCATCGACTGGCTGGCGGAAAAGGCCTGTGAACTCGGCGTCGCGCGGCTGGTGCCGGTGCTGACCGCGCGCACCGTCGTCGACAAGCTCAACCTCGAGCGGCTGCGGGCGCACTTGGTCGAGGCAGCGGAGCAATGCGGGCGGACCGCGCTGCCCGAGCTCGCCGCGCCGGTGACGCTGGCCGCGCTGCTGCGCGACTGGCCCGCGGGGCGAACCCTGGTGTTCGCCGACGAGACCGGCGGTATCCCGCTAACCGAAGCCGCAAGGCCCGGTCCCGCCGCCATCCTGATTGGCCCCGAAGGCGGCTTCACGCCCGACGAGCGCGCCGCTATCCGCGCTGTGCCGGGAGCGACGGCCGTTTCGCTCGGCCCCCGCATCCTGCGCGCCGACACTGCAGCGGCCGTCGCGGTCGGGGTCTGGCAGGCGCTGGCGGGCGACTGGCGCTAGGGCGTCAGAACGAGACCTTGCCGGCCGGGCAGTCGAGATCGAGGTGCAGGCGCGGCGGAGCTTGTCGGCGCAGCGCGACCGGTTTCGCGGCCAGCCCGGCGACCGGCTGCAGCCGGGCCGGATCGGGCGTGTCGATCGACAGCGCGGCAAGGCTGCACCCGCCCGGCGACGTGCGCGACGGGTGGGTGGTCATGGTGTCCCAGGCGATGAAGAAGGGCGCCAGCGGGTCGCCGATCGCCGGCAGCACGACCAGCGTCCAGTCCAGCCGCGTGCCATCGGCCTTGGTGCGCGAGCCGGGAATCGTCGCCGTCTTCAGGGTCGGCGACAGCCGCGCCACCAGCCCGGGCGCATCGTCGGTGCGCATCGCCCAGCCGACCGGCGTCGGGGCCTTCAGCGCCTTGAGTTCGCGGATGTCGGCATCGTCCTTGGCCTGTGCCGGATCGGGGGCCATGACCTCGAGATAGGTGCCGTCGCCCAGCGACATCAGCGCGTTGCGGGTACCAAGTCCCGGATGGCTGCCGCCCGCGACCAGCTTTGCGCCCGTCCGCCGCTCGACTTCCGCGACGCCCTGGTCGAGATCGGCGACGCCGAGGATGACGTGGTCGATCGGCAGTGCCGCCGCCGCCGCAGCGACCACGAGCGCCGCGACGATCATTCCGCCGCGATGGCCATCGCCGGGGCCGCCTGCGGGCCGCGGATCAGGCCGCCCGGCCGCGCGCCGGTCGGCACGCCGTCGCGGAACGTGATCTCGCCGTTCTTGATGGTCAGCGCATAGCCGTCGGCGCGTTGCAGCAGGCGCTTGCCGCCGGCGGGGAGGTCGAACGCCATCCACGGGCGGCCGAGCTTCAGCCGCGCGAAGTCGATGACATTGAGGTCGGCCAGATAGCCGGGCGCGATGATGCCGCGGTCGTCGAGGCCGTACAGCCGCGCGGTGTCGGCGCACTGGCGCTTGATCGCCTGCTCGACGGGGATCGTGCCGCGCGCCCGGTCGCGGGCCCAATGCTGGAGCAGGAAGGTCGGCGAGGCGGCGTCGCAGATCGTGCCGCAATGCGCACCGCCGTCCGACAGCGAGATCACCGTGTCGTCGCGCTCCAGCAGGCCCTTGACGAAATCGAGGTTGCCGTCGGCATAGTTGAGGATCGGGAAATAGATGAAGCCGGTGCCGTCGTCGGCCATCAGCAGGTCATAGGCGTGCTCCGCCCCGCTCTTGCCCGCTGCGGCGGCCTGGGCGGCGACGGTTTCGGCCTGCTCCGGCTCGTAATTGAACGCCGGCCCCATTGCGAACTGGAGGTGGAAGCCGCCGGCCACCGCGTACAGCAGCTCGACGACATCGGACGGCGGGAACACCGGCGTCTCGGCCAGCAGCCGCGCCTTGAACGCCGGGTCCCTGAGGCGCGCCAGCTGCTCGGCCCACGGCAGCGCCGCGATCTCCGCCCACGCCGGCTGGAACAGGAACGGGTGCACCGTGCCGCGCCACGCCATCAAAATGCCGGTGCCGCGCAACGCGATCTGGGCGACGATGTTGGCGCCTTTCGCGTTCCAGTCCGCGGTGGCCGCCATCTGCTCGGTCCAGGTCATTTCCTTGGCGATCGACTGGAGCATGGCGAAGGTCACCGGCATGCCGGTTTCCTGGCTCAGCGCACCAATCCAGCCGAACTCGTCCCACTCGTATTTCAGGTCCGACGCCATTTCGAAGACGCCGTGGCCGACGCGGCCCATGGCGCGACCGATGCCGATCAGCTCCTCCTTGGTCGCGGTGGTGCCGGGGACCAGCACGCCGTCGACCGACTTGTGCAGCACGGTGCGGCTGGTCGAAAAGCCGAGCGCACCGGCGCGCAGGCCCTCCTCGACGATGCGGCTCATCTGCGCGATCTCGTGCTCGGTCGGCGCTTCGTTGTTGGCACCGCGCTCGCCCATGACATAGGCGCGCACCGCGCCGTGGGGGACGTGGGTGCCGACGTCGATGGTGCGCGGCAGCTTCTCGAGCGCGTCGAGATATTCGGGGAAGGTCTCCCAGTCCCAGGTCATGCCCTCGGCCAGCGCGGTGCCGGGAATGTCCTCGACGCCCTCCATCAGGCCGATCAGCCACTGGTGCTTGTCGGGCTTGGCCGGCGCGAAGCCGACGCCGCAATTGCCCATCACTACGGACGTGACGCCGTGCCAGGCGCTCGGCCCCATTTCCGGGTCCCAGGTCGCCTGGCCGTCATAATGCGTGTGGATGTCGACGAAGCCCGGCGTTACCAGATGCCCGGTCGCGTCGACCTCTTCGCGCCCCGGCTGGCCGACCGTTCCGACGATGCTGATCCGCCCGCCATCGATCGCCACGTCGGCCGCGAACGGCGCGCGGCCCGTCCCGTCGACAACCGTGCCGCCGCGAATCACCATGTCGTGCATCGTCGCTCTCCCCAGAGACTGCGGGGGAGCGTATCACGTCAGGGCACGAACACCAGCTTCGGCCCGGGATCGGTCATCGCGTCGCCGGCGTCGTCGAACGACAGGGTGCGGTGGCGGACCGCGTCGGGTTTCAGCGCGCCCGACGCGCAGCACGCGAGCACGTGCGGCAGGTGGTGGCGCGCGTCGGCGCGGCTCGTCTCGAACCGCAGCCCCTTGTAATAGGCCTCGGTCAGCGGGAGCGGCGTCGCCGCGCCGAGGTGGATGGCGACGCTGGTCAGGCGGCCGTTGCGCGCGGTCGAGCGTACCGCAAAGGCGATCGTGGCGGGGTGGCCGCCCGCCTCGCAGACGATCTCGAACTGCTCCTGCGGTTCACGCCCGCTGAACGCCGAGGCTTCGGCGCCCATCGCCGCGGCCCGGGCCCGGCGATCGGCATCGTCGTCGAGATACAGCACGCGGCCCGCACCCAGCGCCACCGCCGCGCCCGCCGCATAAAGGCCGACACTCTGCGCCAGCCCGCCGACGACGAGCACGCTGGCCCCCGGCCGCTCGGCGAGCTGCGGTGCGACGGCGCGTCAGCCGTCGGGGATGTTGTCGGCGGCGCTGGCGGCATGGACCGGGTCGAGCCCCGCGGGCAGCGGCACCAGCATGTGGTCGGCGAACGGCACGTACATCAGGTCGCTCAGCGCGCCGCCGCGCTCGACCGCGCCGCCGCGCGCCAGGCCATAGGCGCTGAGCCACGGATAGGCCTCGCAGGTGCCGGTGAAGCCGCGCCGGCAGTTGGCGCAGCGGCCGCACGACAGCTGGAACGGCACCACCACCCGCTGCCCGGGCACGACCCCGGCGGCGTCACCCGCCTCCACGACCTCGGCGACCGCCTCGTGCCCGAACGCGAACGGCCCGGCGAACGGCACCAGGCCAGTCGCGATATACAGGTCGAGGTCGCAGCGCGCGACCGCCAGCGGCCGGACGATGGCGTCGGTATCGGCCGCGAGCCGCGGCGCGTCGCGCTCGCGCCACTCGAACGCGCCGGGCTTCAGGTAGGTCAGCGACCTCACTGCGGCGCGGCCCCGGCGTTGGTGCCGTCGAGCACGATCGGCACGGTGAAATAGCTGACCGCGGCAGGCTTGCCCCAGCGCTTCAGCACGCCGTCCTTCCACGCCGCGTTGAAATGTGCGTCGGCGGCGGCGCGGCTGGCGAACAGGTAGATGCCGCCGCCGGAATTATCGTCGCCGATCGTGTAGTATTTGCGGATCAGGCCGGGCAGCGCCCGGTACTGGGGCTGCGACGCCGCGAACAGCTCGCGCAGCTTGTCCTGCGTCATGGCGGCGGGAATCGGGATCGCGACGAGCACCGCGACCGGCTCGGCGGCGGCGGCGGTGGCGAAGCTTAGGGCAAGGGCGAACGCGATGGCGCGCATGGCGGGTCTCCTGTGTCGATGCCCGACGCTAGCGCTGCGGCCCCGGCATCGATATGCATGACTACGCAAAGCAGTCTTGCGTCAGCGCAACGGGGACCAATGGAACTGGCCGACATCGAGACGCTGATCGGCATCGCCCAGCTCGGTTCGCTGAGCGCGGTGGCGAAGCGGCAGGGGGTGGCGGTGTCGACCGCGACGCGGCGGCTCGACGGGCTGGAGGCGGCGCTGCGGCTGCGCCTCGTCGACCGCCATGCCGGCGGCGCGCGGCTGACCGCCGACGGTGCCCGCATCGCGGCGCTGGCCGAGCCGCTCGGCGACCAGCTGGCGGTGATCGAGCGCGCCGCCGCGGCGCTGCGCCAGGGTGGCGGCCCCGAACTGGTGCGGGTGTCGGCGACCGAATCGGTGATCGCCGACGTGCTGGCGCCGGCGCTGCCGCTGCTGTGGGCGGCGGCACCGGGGGTCCGGCTCCAGCTCCAGTCGCAGGCCGAGGTGGTCAGCCTGGCGGGCCGCGACGCCGAGCTGGCGATCCGCATGAGCCGCCCGCAGGGTGCCAGCCTGCTGGTCAAGCGGCTGCCCGATCAGCGGCTCGGCCTGTACGCGTCGCGGGGCTGGCTGGCGGGCCGCGCACCGCGCGACATCGACCTCAGCGATGGTCCGATCCTTGCCTACGACGACAGCTTCGGGCGGCTGCCGGAGCTCGTCTGGCTCGACCGGCTCGGCCTCACCCATGCCATCGCGATGCGCACCGGCAGCACCCGCGCGCTGGTCGCAGCGACCGCCGCCGGTGCCGGCATCGGGCTGCTCGCGCCGCTGTTCGTGCGGGCCGCGCACGATCTGGTCGAGCTGCCGGTCGGCGGCGAGGTGCCGGTCCGCACGCCCTGGCTGGTCGCGCACCGCGACCTGCGCCGGGTGCCCGCGGTGGCCGCCGTGCACCGCTGGATCGTCGCCGCCTTCCGCGCCGCGCCGCACTAGAGTCGCGCTCAATTGCGTGCGCGTTCCGGCCCCGCTAAGGCCGGGGCGATGAGCAATCACCTGACCGCGCTCGGCGACGAGGCCCCCATCGAGAGCCGCGACCAGCTGATCGCGGTGTTCGAGCGCGGCAGCAAACCCGCCGCCGACTGGCGCATCGGCACCGAGCACGAGAAATTCGTCTACCGGATCGCCGACCACCGGGCGCCGAGCTACGCGGAGCCGGGCGGCATCCGCGACCTGCTGGACGGCATGACCGCGTTCGGGTGGGAGCCGGTGCTGGAGGGCGACACCGTCATCGCGCTGAAGGGCGTGGACGGCGCGATCAGCCTTGAGCCGGCCGGGCAGTTCGAGCTGTCGGGCGCGCCGCTGGAATCGATCCACGCCACCTGCGCGGAATCGAACCGCCACCTGAAGCAGTGCCGGGAGGTCGGCGACCGGCTGGGGCTCGGTTTCCTCGGCCTCGGCTTCTGGCCCGACAAGACCCGCGCCGAGCTGCCGGTGATGCCCAAGGGACGCTATACGATCATGCGCGCGCACATGCCGCGCGTCGGCTCGCTTGGCCTCGACATGATGCTGCGCACCTGCACCATCCAGACCAACCTCGACTATGCGAGCGAGGCGGACATGGTGATGAAGTTCCGCGTCTCGATGGCGCTGCAGCCGCTGGCCACCGCATTGTTCGCCAACTCGCCGTTCACGGAAGGGCGGCCCAACGGCTTCAAGAGCTTCCGCAGCCACATCTGGACCGACACCGACCCGCACCGCACCGGCACGCTGCCGTTCGTGTTCGAGGACGGGTTCGGGTTCGAGCGCTACGCCGACTATGCGCTCGATGTGCCGATGTACTTTGTCTACCGCGACGGGAAATACATCGATGCGGCGGGCCTGAGTTTCCGTGATTTCCTCGCCGGGCGGCTGTCGGTGCTGCCGGGGCAGAAGCCCAAGGTCAGCGACTGGGTCGATCATTTGTCGACCGCTTTCCCCGAGGTGCGGATGAAGTCGTACCTGGAGATGCGCGGCGCCGACGGCGGGCGCTGGGACCGCATCTGCGCGCTGCCGGCGCTGTGGGTCGGGCTGCTGTACGACGCCGACGCGATGGCCGCCGCCTGGGACCTGTGCAAGCACTGGACACCCGCCGACCATGCCCGGCTGCGCGACGAGGTGCCACGCCTCGCGCTCGCCGCCGCCAGCCCCAACGGCGGCACGCTGCAGGATCTGGCGAAGCAGGTGCTCGCCGTCGCCGACGCGGGCCTGGCGCGCCGCGCGCGCCTCAACGGGGCCGGGGACACCGAGCAGGGATTCCTCGCGCCGCTGCACGAGATCGCCGCCAGCGGCCTGACCAACGCCGACCGCATGCTCGCCGACTATGCCGGCAAATGGGGCGGCAACGTTGCGGCGGTTTACGCCGCCGAGAGTTACTAGCGGGATGAGCGATCTTCCCCGCGAGCGCAGCTTCGACGCCCGCATCTTCAAGGCGACCGTCATCGTGCTGTCGACGGCGGCAGCGGCGTACATGTTGTGGCGGCTGGTCGACCTGCTGCTGCTGCTGTTCGCCTGCGCGCTGATCGCGCTGATCCTGGTCACCATTGCCAATCTCGTGCGGCGGAAGCTGCCGATGCCCTATGCGGCGGCGCTGACGCTGGCGGTGCTGGTCATCGCCGGCGTGCTGATCGGGGCGTTCTGGTTCTTCGGCGCGACGATGACCGCGCAGTTCTCCGACCTCATCGCGCGGCTGCCCGGGGCGTGGGCGGCGCTGCAGGGGCGGCTCGCGCAGTCGGCGGTCGGCGCGCAGCTGCTGGCGCGCATGCAGGAATTCGCGCCGAGCAGCGCCAACCTCGTGGGCTGGCTGACCAGTGCCATCTCGATCGGCGGCGGCATCCTGTCAGGGCTGGCGGTGGTCATCATCGGCGGCCTCTACCTCGCGGCGCAGCCGGGCCTGTACGGCGGCGGCCTGGTCCGGCTGGTGCCGCGGCGCGGGCAGGCGGAAACCATCGCCACCTTCGACGCCATTGCCGCGGCGCTGCGCGGCTGGCTGAAGGGCCAGGCGCTGGGCATGATCTTCGTCGGTGTCGGCGTGTCCGTCGGACTGGCGATCGTCGGGCTGCCAGCGGCGCTGGCGATCGGGCTGGTCGCGGGCCTGGCCGAATTCGTGCCCTATCTCGGCACCGTCGTGGCGGTCATTCCGGCGGTCATCCTGGGCTTCAGCCAGGGTACCGACACCGGCCTGTGGACGGTCGCGGTCATGCTCGGGGTGCAGCAGGTGCAGGGCAATCTGGTCATGCCGCTGCTGCAGAAGTCGATGGTCGACCTGCCGCCGGCGCTGACCATCTTCGGGCTGATCGCGGCCGGCATCCTGTTCGGGCCGGTCGGCGTGCTGCTGGCGACGCCGCTGACCGTGGTGGTGCTGGTGCTCGTGCGCCGCCTGTACCTGAACGACGACACCCCGCTGGGCGGCGAATCGAAGGACGCGGCGACCGAACCGGCGCTCGATCTCAGCCCCGCCGCGCCGCCGCGTAAAGCGCGATCGCGGCCGCGTTCGACACGTTCAGGCTCTCCATCGCCGCGCTGATCGGCAGCTTCGCCAGCTCGTCGCAATGCTCGGTGGTGTTGTGGCGCAGGCCCTCTCCCTCCGCCCCCAGCACCAGCGCCGGCCGGGTATCGCCCAGCGCCGCCTCCAGCACGCGGGTCGCGCCGCCGTCGAGCCCGATCCGCCAGTAGCCGGCGTCGCCGATCTCGCCCAGCGCGCGCGCCAGGTTGACCACCCGCACCCACGGGACGATCTCCAGCGCGCCGCTCGCGGCGCGCGCCAGCGCCCCCGACTCGCTCGGCGAATTGCGGTCCTGCGTCACCACCGCGACCGCCCCGAAGGCCGCCGCCGAGCGCAGGATCGCGCCGACATTATGCGGGTCGGTAACCTGGTCGAGCACGACCAGCGCGCGGTTGCCGGTGTCTTCGCTCAGGATGTCGCCGAGGTACGGGCTGTCGAGCGGCTCGACCTCCAGCACCAGCCCCTGGTGCGGCGCGTCGGCGGGGACCAGCCGGCCCAGGTCGGCGTCGTCGCCGTACTGGACGTTGAAGCCTTTTGGCAGGTCGTAATCCTCCGCCAGCGCCTTAATCGCGGCATGGGTGATGTGCAGCTTGCGATGCACCCGCTCCGGGTTGGACAGCGCCGCGATCACCGCGTGGCGACCGTACAGGCGCGGATACTGGCTCTTCTGCCCGGCGGCGTTTCGTGGATGTGGTCTGCGGCCCATGGCGCGGCCCTTAGCCCGGACCGTCAGCCGTTGACAGTCCCCGGCCCTTTCGCCACTAACCCGCGCTCCGTCGGGACCCGGTCCCGTATGGGCCCCGTGGAGGGGTGGCCGAGCGGTCAATGGCAGCAGACTGTAAATCTGCCGGGTTTTCCCTACGTTGGTTCAAATCCAACCCCCTCCACCACGGCCCAGGGTCGACCCTAGCCGGCCAGCGACCACACGGCGGCGATGCCCGCCGCCCAGATCAGCCCGCCGCCGATGACGCCGAGCAGCACGCCCGGGCCGGTGTCGACCCGCCGCCCGCCCGGCGATGGCGCATCCTCGGACAGTGGCGGCAGCAGCGCGCGTTCGCTGGCGCGCAGCAGCGGCAGCAGGTTCGGGTTGACGTTGGCGATCCGCCCCGGACGGCGGCGGTCGGTCAGGGTCGTCTCCAGTTCTCGCTGCATCATCACCGCCTCCGTCATTCGCGCCAATCCCGTTGACGGCGGCGGCGCGCCGGGCTTTCACGCCAATCGTGCTTAAGCAGGGACGGTCGCCATGCATGTCGTCGAGACGCCCACCATTGCCGTCGCCGGCAGCGCCGAACGCTTCCCGGTGCGGCGCATCTATTGCGTCGGCCAGAACTATGCCGACCATGTCCGCGAAATGGGCGGCGACCCGGACCGCACGCCGCCGTTCTTCTTTGCCAAGCCCGGCGATGCGGTGGTCGCCAGCGGCACCGCGCTGCCGTACCCGCTCGCCACCGCCAACCTCCACCACGAGATCGAGCTGGTCGTCGCGCTCGGTGCGGGCGCGCAGGTCTTCGGCTTTGCCGCCGGCATCGACCTGACCCGCCGCGACCTGCAGGCGGCGGCAAAGGAAGCCCGGCAGCCGTGGGACATGGCCAAGGGCTTCGACCGCTCCGCGCCGCTCGGCCCGTTGACGCCCGGCCTGCCGCCGGCGGCGGGCGCCATCGCGCTGACGGTCAATGGCGAGACCCGGCAGGCGAGCGATCTCGACCGGATGATCTGGAGTGTGCCCGAGATCCTCGTGGCGCTGGCCCGCTATGTCACGCTCGCGCCCGGCGACCTGATCTTCACCGGCACGCCCGCGGGCGTCGGGCCGCTGGTCCGCGGCGACAGCGTGCGCGGCACCGTCGCCGGGTGCGGGCCCGTGGAAATCACCCTGATCTAGCTGTCGTTGCCGCGTTTTCCTGACCGCCAGACGAAGCCGTCTGGCCGGAAAACGCTCGGGCCGGCACCACCCGGTCGCGGCCCATGCGCTTGGCGTCGTACAGTGCCGCGTCGGCGCGGGCGATCAGCGCTTCCGCCGCCTCGCCCGCGTCCTGCGCGGTGCCGTCGGAAAAGCTGACCCGCCCCATGCTGCTGCCATCGTCGCTGCGCCGGATGATGCGGGCGGCCAGCGTCGCGCGGGCCTTGTCGATGGTCGCGGTCGCCGATCCCAGCGGCGCACCGGGCAGCATCACCACGAACTCCTCGCCGCCCAGCCGCCCGACGCTGCCCTGGTCCCCGGCGGCATGCGCCAGATGGTCGGCGACATAGCGCAGCACCTCGTCGCCCATCGCATGGCCAAAGCTGTCGTTGACGCGCTTGAAATGGTCGATGTCGACCATCGCGATGCTCAGCACGCTCGCCGCGCCGCGCGCCGCGTCCTGCGCCGCCGCCAGCCGCGCCAGCGCGCCGCGGCGGTTCAGCACGCCGGTCAGCGGATCGGTCACCGCAGCGTTCTCCGCCGAATGCAGCTTGGCGCGCAGCTTCGCCGTGTCGCTCGACGCGGCGGCAAGTTCGGCGCTCAGCCGCGCATTGGCGTCCAGCATCGTCGCGGTCGCCGCGCCCAGCCGCTCGATCAGCCGGGCCAGCGCCGCGGCATCGGGGGCTGGGCCGCGCAGCTCCGCATCCCCCGAGGCCAGCGCCTCGCCGTAGCGGCGCGCGTCCGACGCGCCGCGACTCAGCCGCTCGGTCAGCGCCTCGGCCTGGTCGTGTGCCGCCTCGACCAGCGCCGCGACCTCGCCCGGCGGCACGTCGCCGCAATGCGCGCGCCTGTGCGCCGTCACTCCGGCGGCATTGAGGCCCGCCGCCAGCGCCGCCTCGACCGCGGCGGACAGCACCGGGTCATCGCCTTCGGCATGGCGGATCAATAGGTCGAAGGTCGGCGTCTCGGGCGGCAGGCCGGTCGCGACCAGCAGATCGCGCACGCGGTCGTAGAGCAGCAGGCGCGGATGGCCGAGCGGGCCCGCGACGCAGCCGTCGAGCGCCGCGCTCGCGGTGGGCAGTCCCGTGTGATCCATGATTCTCGTTCCCTCCGCGTAACGGGAGGGAACGGCGCGGTGCCTGAACGATTAACGCAAGTATGTCAGGATGTGACGCTGCGCCCCGGCTGGCGGCGGCGGGCCGCGATGCCGACGATCAGCAGACCGCTGACCGCCATGCCGAGCAGCACGACGCGCGGAACCGGTGGCAGCCGCTCCGCCGGTGCGGCGTGGGCCGCGCGCGCGGGTTCTGCAGCGGGCCGAGCAGGCGCGGCGGACAGCGGCCCCGCGGCAAGCAGGGCGGCGGCGATGAGCGGGCTAAACCTCTTCATAGGGCTGTGCTTAACCCATCGAAGGTTACGATTCGGCTTACCTTGCTGCAGTGCAACAAAGACTTCATGGAGGTTGCTGAACGGTGGAGCGGGTAGAGGGAATCGAACCCTCGTATGAAGCTTGGAAGGCTACTGCTCTACCATTGAGCTATACCCGCATCGGCGGCGGAGGTAGCGCCATGACGCGGCGGCGACAAGTCTCTTGCCCTTGGACCGCCCCGCCAGTATAGCCGCCGCTCTCGGAACCGGAGGAGTGTAGCTCAGCTGGTAGAGCATCGGTCTCCAAAACCGAGGGCCGGGGGTTCGAGCCCCTCCACTCCTGCCAGGTGCGCAAGTGCTTGCAGCGAAGGGTTCGAGAGTTATCTAGGGACCAGCCGACGGCTCCCGCTTCGGGGCGCTGCGGCTGGTTCTTGCTGTTACGGGCGAGTTTGAAGACAGGACACGATGGCGAAGGTTTCACCCGGGGAATTCGTGCGGCAGGTCCGCGCCGAAACCGCGAAGGTCGCGTGGCCGACGCGCCGTGAGACCGTGACCACGACGATCATGGTGCTGATCATGACGTCGATCCTCGCGGTGTTCTTCCTGGCCGTCGATTCGCTCCTCGGCAGCCTGGTCAAGTTCCTGCTGTCGCTGGCGGGCTGAGGGGAACGCATGTCGCGCTGGTACATCATCCACGCCTATTCGGGCTTCGAGAACAAGGTGCGCGACTCGATCGTCGCCGACGCCACCCGCATGGGCCTCGACGCCTTCATCGACTCGGTCGAGGTACCGGTCGAGAAGGTCACCGAGGTCCGTCGCGGCAAGAAGGTGACCAGCGACCGCAAGTATTTTCCGGGCTACGTTCTCGCCAAGCTCGAGATGACCGACGACGTCTATCACCTCGTCAAGAACACGCCCAAGGTCACCGGCTTCCTGGGGGCGCAGGGCAAGCCCCAGCCGATCAGCGAAGTCGAGGCCAGCCGCATCCTCAACACCAAGGTCGACGATGCCCTGTCGCCGACCGCCAAGCCGAAGCTGAAGGTCAATTTCGACATCGGCGATCAGGTCAAGGTGCTGGACGGCCCGTTCGCGTCGTTCAACGGCATGGTCGAGGAACTCGACTTCGACCACGGCAAGGTCAAGGTCTCGGTGTCGATCTTCGGCCGCGCCACCCCGGTCGAGCTGGGCTTCGAACAGGTCGAGAAGCCGAAGTAAGCACATACGTTTTTTGGAAGTGGGAGGCAGCCCCGGCTGTCGTTTGAACCACATTTAGGAGTGCCGTCATGGCAAAGAAGATTACCGGTTACATCAAGCTGCAGGTGAAGGCGGGTGCCGCCAACCCCTCGCCGCCGATCGGGCCCGCGCTCGGTCAGCGCGGCGTCAACATCATGGAGTTCTGCAAGGCGTTCAACGCCAAGACCTCCGAGATGGAAAAGGGCATGCCGATCCCGACCGTGATCACGGTCTATGCCGACCGCTCGTTCAGCTTCATCACGAAGACCGCTCCGGCGAGCTACCTGATCAAGCAGGCGGCGGGCCTGAAGGCTGGCGCGACGACGCCGGGCAAGGGCACCAGCGCCGGCAAGATCAAGCAGTCGCAGCTGCGTACGATTGCAGAGGCCAAGATGGCCGACCTCAATGCCAACAGCATCGAGATGGCGATGAAGACGATCGAGGGCAGCGCGCGCTCGATGGGTCTCGACGTGGTGGAGGGCTGATCCGATGGCCATGAGCAAGAAGGTCAAGGCGCTGAACGCCACCGTCGACCGCGAGAAGCTGTACGACCTCGACGCCGCACTCGGCATGGTCAAGGCGAACGCCACGGCCAAGTTCGACGAGACGATCGAAGTGTCGATCGGCCTCAACGTCGATCCGCGCCACGCCGACCAGATGGTCCGCGGCGTCGTCACTCTGCCGAAGGGCACCGGCAAGACCGTCCGCGTCGGCGTCTTCGCCCGCGGCGCCAAGGCCGAGGAGGCACTCGCCGCCGGAGCCGATGTCGTCGGAGCCGAGGACCTGCTGGAAATCGTCCAAGGCGGCAAGATCGACTTCGACCGCTGCATCGCGACGCCCGACATGATGGGCCTCGTCGGCCGTCTCGGTAAGGTGCTCGGCCCGAAAGGCATGATGCCGAACCCGAAGCTCGGCACCGTCACCATGGCGGTCGGCGACGCGGTCAAGGCGGCCAAGGGCGGCCAGGTCGAGTACCGCGTCGAGAAGGCCGGGATCATCCACGGCCGCCTCGGCAAGGCGAGCTTCAGCCAGGACGACCTGCGCGCCAACTTCGACGCGCTGCTCGACGCGGTGGTCCGCGCCAAGCCGTCGGGTGCCAAGGGCAAGTACCTGCAGAAGGTCGCGCTCAGCTCGACGATGGGCGTCGGTGTCAAGGTCGACACGGCGACCGTCGGCCACGCGGTCTAGGTTCGAGACGGAAATACAAGGGGCCGGGACGCGCGTCCCGGCCCCTTTCTCGTGCCCGGCGGTCAGGCCGTGACGACGAGCGGCCGGCGGCGGCGGAGCCGCACCCCCGCCATGCCGAACCCGGCGATGAACAATGCCCAGCTTCCGGGCTCGGGAACCCCGCCGACTGTGCCGTCGCCGGTCAGGAACACCCCGGACGCCGAGGTGAAGGTCAGGCCGTCAGGCACCCTGCCGAAGTCGAACGCCGTGGTGTCACCGAAATCGCAGCGCACCCCCGGCACCACCCAGCAGTCGATGATCAGCCGCAGGTCGAAGCCGATGCGGCTGCGCCCCTCGGGCAATGCCAGGACCGACGACACGACCGTGTTGTGATAGCCGCCAGGGCCGCTCTGCTTCAGCACCGAGTAGTTGGTCAGATCGACATTGTCGGCGGCACCGAAGAAGAACGCGCCACCCTGCTGGACGCCGTTCTGGCTACCGTTGCCCATATAGCCGATTTGGGTGGTCTGGTTGACGGTGCCGCCGTTCTGCAGCCTCAGACTATGGTCGCCGGGGCAGGTGCCGTAGCTGCCATCGGAACAGGCGCTGAGTCCGCCTGCAATGCTGAAAATCGCCAGCGCGCTCGCGCCGGTGATATTGGGGTCGCCGGCAATGCTGCCGTCGAAGCTGAAGCTGAACGGCAAATAGGCGATGCCGCCGGAGGCATTGTTAAAGAACACCGTGTCCTGGATGCGCGACTGGGCAAAGCCGCGGCTGGGCAGTGTGCCAAGGCCGTTCTGGGCGAAACCCTTCACCGTGCCGTGGTGGAGATCGGCCTTGGCGAATGCCGTATTGCCAGTGTTCGTCACCACCTCGGCGCCGTTGAAATAGCCGTCCGGCGACGCAGATGTCGACCGGGCGCTGCCGCTGGTTTGATCGTAGGTGTTGCCGACGACGCCGTTGCGGATCTCGGTCTGGACGACCGACGCATATGGCGATCCGAAGTCGGCGGCATAAGCGTAGGAAGACGGGTCGTAGACATTGTCGCTGGCCAGCGCCGGGGCGGCGCCCAGCACCAGCACCGCGGCGACCGCGCACCCTGAAACCCAACGGCCGTGTCGCCGCTTCGATCCCGAACTCGTCATCATACGCTCTCCCTCTGTCGCGGGCTCGAAAATCACTCGGTTGCCGCCCCGGTAAATGTTAAGGCTTTGTCAGGCGGGCGCGTCCGGACATGTCGGGGCGCGGCGGGGCATGACGGGGCATCACGATAGTGCGGGCGCGATTTTCAGGCAGGATCGATCGGCGATGGGGCTGAACGGTAATGGCAGCGCCAAGACCGTGGCCGGCGATGGCCGCCTCCGCAGCTGGAAGGAAATTGCCAGCTATTTCGGTGCCGATGAGCGCACCGTAAAGCGTTGGGAAGTGTCGCGTGGCCTGCCGGTCCACCGGGTGCCGGGCGAAGCGCGCGCGCCGGTCTATGCCTATGAAGGCGAACTGGCGGCGTGGCTCCGGGCCGATCCGGCGGCGGCGACCGTACCGGACGCGAGCCCGCCGGCCACGTCGTCCCTCCCGTGGCGGGCAATCCTGCTGGCGGTCGCCGGCGTATTGGTGGCGCTGGCGTTGATTTCGGCACAAGGCTGGCAGCGCGCCGCCAGCGAGCGGCAGGCCGCCGACGACCGGGTTGCCGACGTGCGGCAGCTGGCGCGCTCCCAGGTCGCCGCGCTTTCGGACCGTCTGGAGAAGCAGCCCGGCACCGTGCGGCTGCGTGCTGGCCTGGCGCTGGAAGCCGCCGCGATGCTGGGTAAGGTCGCGGCGCTTCCCAACGCGACGCCCGCGTTGCGGCAGGAGGCGGCCGAGGCTTACCGCCGGCTGGCGATCGTCCAGAACAGTACCGAGCGGCCCAGCCTGCGCAACCGGCCGGCGGCGCGGGCCACGCTCGACAAGGCGCTGGCTCTCGTGGCGGGCGATGCATCGATCGCCGGCCGCCAGCTGCGCGCGCGCATCCTGGTCGACGCGGCGCGGCAGGCGGCGGCCGACGGTGCGGTGGCGAAGGCGCCGGCCATGCTGGCGGCGGCGGCGGCCAGCGCAGGCGCGGCCCCGCCGGCGTTGCGCGCTGAACTGCAGCTCGGCGAGGCCGAGATCGCCAATTGGCAGGGTGACTATGACCGGGCCATCCGGCTCGCCGGGCAGGTTTCCGCCGTGACGCCGGCCGATGTGGAGGGGGCGCTGCGCCAGTTGCGCGGCTTCGATCTTGCCGCCGAGGGACAATATTATAGCGGGCGCAAGGCGGCCGCGCTGGCGGGCTACGAGGCCGTCGCCGCCGCAGCCACGGCCGGGGCGATCCGCTGGCCCGACGAGCCCCGGTTCCGCTGGGCCCTGCAGCGCCAGCAATGGAATGTCGGCACGACGCTGATCGATGTCGGGCGGGCGAACGCGGCGCTGCCCATACTGCGGTCCTCGCGCGACGGCTGGATGGCGATGGCCCGGGCCGATCCCGATGACGGCGCAGTGACATCGTGGGTGCGGATCGCGCGGCTGGCCTATGGCCAGGCACTGGCCGCGGCGGGCTCGAGCGAGACCGCCATTGCCGAGCTGTCGGCGTCGCTCGCCGAGCGCCGGGAATGGCTGGCCGACAATCCCGGCAATGCCGAGCGTCAGCGGGCGCTGATCGTCGGGCTCAATGCGCTTGCCGACGTGCTGGGCGCGGCGGGGCGCAGCGCCGAAGCCTGCGCGGCCTGGGGCGAGTCGGGTGCGATGATGGTCCGAATGCGGAAGACCGGCAGCCTTACCCAGCTTGACCGCGATTCGATGGTGCCGCTCCGTGACGCCGGGATGGCGCGTCATTGCCGGGCAACGGCGGCGTCCTGAACCGCGGAACTTGACATCGTCACTGCGGCCGCTAAACGCCCCGCTCCGCTGTTGCCCGCAAGGGGAACCGCGACCGTCCGAGATTGCAGGTGTGCGCGAGCACTTAAGCCAGAAGGCCTGCATGAGACGGGGAGAGTTTTTACCGGCATCGCGTGCGATGTGACGCCGGGTCTGCGAATTGGGCCGTGCCCAGCGCGTCAGGCGACGATCCCTCGGACGGGCCACCGGCCCGGACCTCCCGTTCGGGCCTTGGCTCAACCGGTTTCCTCGCAAGGGGGGACCAGAACCCAAGGAGAGAGCATGGATCGCGCTCAGAAAACCGAGCAGGTCTCCGCCCTCGCAAAGACTTTGTCCGAGACGGCCGTCGTCGTCGTCACCCGTAACCACGGGCTGACGGTGGCACAGGTCACCGATCTAAGGACGAAGATGCGGGCAGCGGGTGCCAGCTTCAAAGTGACCAAGAACCGCCTCGCGCGGATTGCGCTGGAGGGTACGCCCTACCAGCCGATCGGCGAGCTGCTGACGGGTCCGATCGCTTTCGCCACCTCCCCCGATCCGGTCGCCGCTGCCAAGGTTGCGGTCGATTTCGCGAAGACGAACGACAAGTTCGAAATCGTCGGCGGGGCGATGGGCGATACGGTGCTCAGTGTCGACGGCGTCAAGGCGCTCGCCACACTGCCGTCGCTCGACGAGCTGCGGGCAAAGATCGTGGGCCTTATCCAGGCACCTGCGACCAAGCTCGCCCAGCTGGTCAACGCGCCGGCGGGCAAGCTCGCCCGCGTCGTCGGAGCCTATGCAACCAAGGAAGCGGCATAACGCCGAATATCAAACGGGCGTATGCCCCTGACATGGAGACTATCAATGGCTGACCTGAACAAAATCGTCGAAGAGCTTTCGACCCTGACCGTCCTCGAGGCGGCCGACCTCGCCAAGCTGCTCGAAGAGAAGTGGGGCGTGTCCGCTGCTGCTGCCGTCGCCGTCGCCGGCCCGGCTGCCGGTGGTGCCGCGGCGCCCGCCGTCGAGGAGAAGACCGAGTTCGACGTCGTCCTGACCGGCGACGGCGGCAAGAAGATCAACGTCATCAAGGAAGTCCGCGCCATCACCGGCCTGGGCCTCACCGAAGCCAAGACGCTGGTCGAGTCGGCTCCCAAGGCCGTCAAGGAGGGCATCAACAAGGCCGAGGCCGAGAAGATCAAGGCCCAGCTCGAGGCCGCCGGCGCGACCGTCGAACTCAAGTAAGCTCAACCGCTTGCACATTATGGGGCGGTCCCGACGGGGCCGCCCCTTTTTATTCGGCGGTGACGATGCGTCACGCCTGTGCGTTGGCGCGTAACTTTGCTATGGTTTGTTAAGATACGGGCAAGCAGGCGGACCAAACATGAGCGCCATGGCGGGATATGCGAGCGATTTTGCCACCTTCGGCTGGCGCGACCAGCGACGTGCCGACCCCATTGACGGGGCCCGCGCGGGGCATCATGCACTGTATTATGGAGCTAAGTCGGCATTGGACGCGCGCGTGACCGATTTGGTATCGCAGTTGAGCGACGGGCAGCGCGACTGCCTGCGGCTTGTCTACGCCCACATGACTTCGAAGGACATCGCGCGCGCGCTCAACGTGTCGCCGCATACCGTCGACATGCGGCTGCGGACGGCGATGAAGACGCTCGGTGTCGCCAGCCGCATCGACGCGGCGCGGGCTTTGGTCGATGCCGAAGGCTATCAGCCATTGATATATCAGGCACCGGAGATTGCCGGAGACGCCAACGTGGTCACATTGGGGTCTCCGGCCTCAACCACGAGCGACGAATATGCGACCCAGCATTCCGATCCGCGGTTCAGTCCGGGCTTCGATCCGTCCGCCGGCGGCCCTCCCCGTCCGGCGGGCGCATCGTTGCCCTACGGCGATGATACGCTCATTGCCACGGGCCGGCAAGGCGAGCGGAGCACGCCAGCTCCGCTCGCCGGGTCGCTCCCCTGGGGCGCACGGAATACGCTTTCGACCGGTGCCAGGCTTGCCTGGATCGCCGGCATCGCATTCGGGTCGGCGCTGAGTTTCGGCGCGATTCTCGGCGCTCTGGCAGCGTTGAAAACCTTGCTCTAAACGTCGGGCCAATGGGCTCGGCGCCCTGAAACCCCTACGCGCTCACAGCGCGGACCGAGGAGCCGATCCATGCCCAAGCATCGCCGTGAAGTCGCCGAAGGCGTCGCTGCTCAGTTGTTCGCCGCCGAGGCGGCGATCGACGCCGCCATCACCGCCACCGCCACCTTGACCGCGATGATGCCCGCCGCCCGCGCCGAAGCCCGCGTTGCCGCCTGTGTCGGCCAGGATGCGCTCGCCGAAGCGATGGCGACCTGCATGAAGCTCGTCGAGGCCCGTGCGGCCATCGTCGCTACCCACACCGCGCTCCGCGCGACGCAGTCGCAGATGGGCCTGGACGCCTTCAACTTCGGCGGGTTTGTCGACAAGCCGCCCCTGTTCGGCATCCCAGGTGACGGCACAAGCGGCCAGCTTCGGGCGGTCGCAGACGCGGCCTGACGATGATCCGAAGCAGGGCGGGGAGTTGCCCGCCCACCATCAAGGGTCATGGCCATGATTCACAAGATCGCGTTCGGCATCGTCTTTTTTACGGCGATCGGGGGAGCCCTTTGGCTTGGCCGAAGTAGCGAGCGCTGGACAGCATTCGCGTTGCTGATATCCGCGCTGGCGTCGCCGCTTTTGCAGGAGAATTTGTTTTTCCGACCGGAACTCGGCATCCTGCTGATTGATGGCGGGCTGCTAGCGTATCTTGTCTGGCTGGCGCTCCGCAGCGACCGCTTCTGGCCGATTTACGCCGCGGCGTTCCAGATCGTCGGGACCACTATCCACTTGGCCAGTGTGGCCGATAGCAACCTCTGGGCCAAGGCCTATGCGACAGCACAGGTGTTCTGGGCCTATCCGGTGCTGTTCGCGCTGCTCATCGGGACCTGGCTCGAGGCGCGGTACCGGCAGAACTGACTGGGGGCTTCCCGAACTCCTACAAGTTGCCTATATAGCCCGCACACGACATTCCGGCCGGTTGCACTTCGCGGTGCAGCCGGCCGCCTTTCCCGGCCCCGGGACACGGTGCGAGCAGCGAACCGCACCGCGACGAATGGGGGCAGGGTCTAAGGTTCCATCACGCTGACCGTGCGGTCCGGGGCATCCGGGACCGCACTTTTTGGTGTTGGGCTCCCGGCCCGCGCCGAGCGAAGAGGACGATCAGACGCATGGCCACCCAGCTCGCAGGCGTGACGGCGAAAAAGCGCATCCGCAAGACCTTCGGCAAGATTCATGAAGTCGTGCAGATGCCCAACCTCATCGAGGTGCAGCGCGAGAGCTATGAGCATTTCCTGCGCTCGCGCCCGGCCGACGGCTATGTCTCGGGCCTGGAGAAGACGCTGCGCTCGGTGTTCCCGATCCGCGATTTCGCCGGCACCGCCGAGCTCGACTTCGTCCATTACGAGCTGGAAGACCCCAAGTACGACACAGACGAGTGCCGCCAGCGCGGCATGACCTATGCGGCGCCGATGCGCGTGACGCTGCGCCTGATCGTGTTCGAGGTCGATGCCGACACCGAGGCGCGGTCGGTTCTCGATATCAAGGAGCAGGACGTCTACATGGGCGACATGCCCCTGATGACGGGCAACGGCACCTTCATCATCAACGGCACCGAGCGGGTCATCGTCAGCCAGATGCACCGTTCGCCGGGCGTGTTCTTCGATCACGATCGTGGCAAGACACACGCATCGGGCAAGTATCTGTTCGCGGCCCGCGTCATCCCGTATCGCGGTTCGTGGCTAGATTTCGAATTCGACGCCAAGGACATCGTCAACGTCCGTATCGATCGCAAGCGCAAGCTGCCGGTAACGGCGCTGCTGTACGCACTTGGCCTGACCAGCGAAGAAATCCTCAACCACTTTTATAACCGCGTCACCTTTGTGCGCGGTCAAGGTGGCTGGATCATCCCGTTCCAGGCAGAAAACTGGCGCGGTCAAAAGCCGATGTACGACATTATCGACGCCAAAACCGGCGAGATCGTGTTTGCCAACGGCCAAAAGATTTCGCCCCGCGCCGCCAACAAGGCAGCCAAGGACGGCCTGACCGACCTGCTGATCCCAACCGACGAAATCTTCGGTCGCTATTCGGCGTATGATCTGATCAACGAAGCCACCGGCCAGATTTACATCGAAGCCGGCGACGAAGTGTCGGCTGAAAACCTCGAACTGCTCGACAAGGCCGGGATTGACCGGATTGAGCTGCTCGACATCGATCACGTCGCCACCGGCCCGTGGATCCGCAACACGCTGAAGGCCGATAAGGCTGAAGAGCGCGAGCAGGCGCTGTCCGACATTTACCGCGTCATGCGCCCCGGCGAACCGCCAACGCTCGAAACGGCTGAGTCGCTGTTCAGCGGGCTGTTCTTTGATCCCGATCGTTATGATCTGTCGGCGGTTGGCCGCGTGAAGCTGAACATGCGCCTCGACCTGGATGTTGAGGACACCGTCACCACGCTGCGGACCGAGGATATCCTTGAAGTCGTCAAGACGCTCGTCAACCTGAAGGACGGCAAGGGCGAAATCGACGATATCGATAACCTGGGTAACCGCCGCGTGCGTTCGGTGGGCGAGCTGCTGGAAAACCAGTACCGCGTCGGCCTGCTCCGCATGGAGCGCGCCGTGAAGGAGCGGATGAGCTCGGTCGATGTGTCGACGGTGATGCCGAACGACCTGATCAACGCCAAGCCTGCGGTTGCCGCAGTCCGCGAATTCTTCGGCTCATCCCAGCTGTCGCAGTTCATGGATCAGACCAACCCGCTGTCCGAAGTCACCCATAAGCGCCGCGTGTCGGCACTTGGACCAGGCGGCTTGACGCGCGAGCGCGCAGGCTTTGAAGTCCGCGACGTTCACCCGACGCATTATGGC
>JBBQWN010000015.1:0-58778 GCA_038210595.1 Sphingomonadales bacterium
GAGCAGGCGATCGCGTCGAACGACCTGCTGGTCACCGGCACCGGTGTCGTCACCGTCGGTATCGGCAACGGCGGGGTTGCGATCGGCACCATCGGCGGCGGCGAGGAAGACTATTTCGCCGACGCTGGCCGCGATATCGTCCTGGTCGGCGCGTCGCTGGTGACCGGGCCGCTGACCGCCGGCCGCGATGTGCGGCTGACCGCCACGACCGGCCCGATCGATGGCTTTGGTGCGATCGACGCTGGCCGCGACGTACTGGCGACGGCGACCGGTGCGATTTCGCTGCAGGGCGTGACCGCGGCGCGCGACCTCGCGCTGACGGGGGCCAGCCTCGACAACGGTCCGCTGTCCTCGGGCCGCGACCTGCTGCTGACCGCGACCGCGAGCGGCATCGCGGCGACGGATGTCGGCGCGACGCGCGACCTGACCCTCAACGCCGCCGGCGCACTGACCTTCGGCACCGCCACCGCCGGCCGCGATCTGGTGCTTGCCGGATCGGGCATCGACGGCGATGCCGCCGCGGCGACCGGCAACGCGACGCTGGTGGGTTCGGCGATCGATGTCGGAACGTTGACGGTTGGCGGCACGACGCTGGCGGTCGCGACCGCGGGCGGCCTGAGCCTCGACCGCTTCACCGGCCATGCCGCGACGCTGGCCGCGACCGGGCGTGTCGATCTTGGTGACGCAACCGGCACCGACGTGCGGATCGTCGGCGGCGACCTCGACGTGCGGCGCAGCCTGGTGGCGACGAACCTGGCGGTCGAAACGCCGGGCCAGATGATCCTGGGCGGCACCGTCGCGCCGGGTGAGACCGGGTTCCATCTTGCCGCCGCCGATCTTGGGCGGTTGCGCGTCTCGGGCATCGCGAACTTCTATGCCGGCGTGACCACGCCGGTGGTGGTTCCGGTCTTCGCGCCGCCGGTCACGCCGGGCGACACCCCGACCGATCCGGGCAATCTTCCCGGCGATAATGTCGTCACCCAGGACGCGGTACAGGAAACCGGCGGCGACCTGATCGTGCAGGACTTCGGCTATGATCCGGCCAACCTGCCGCGGATCGCGCTGTTCGCCGACCGTGGCCATGTCGTCGATATCCGCGGCACGGTCACGCCGAGCGACGTCGGCGGCTCGCTCCAGATCGGTGATGCCAATCCCGACGGGCGTTTCCGGCCCGCCTCGATCTATGTGTCCGGTGCGCTGGGAACCGCCGAGCTGATCGCCAACTGCTTCGGCCGCGTCGTGCCGGCGAATACGCTGTCGCTCTACACGGTCGGCGATGTGATCTTCGGCGACGCCTCGTTCCGCGCCGCGGTACAGGGGACGGCGGCGGGCGATATCGACATCTTCGCGGGCGTGCCGGCGACGACGCCGCGCACCGACAACCATCTGTTCGCGGTCACCACCCGCCTGATCGTCCAGGCGAACGGCAAGATCGTGTCGCAGAACAGCGCCAGCCTGACCGGTGCCTATGTCGGCATCGTGCTGATCGGTACCGGCGCGACTGGCCCGATCATCGACGTCGGCGCGGCCGCGGCCGCCGATCTGTCGGGCAGCATCATCGACAGTCAAGGCTTCCTGCGCTCGGGACCGCTCGTCGCCCGCGCCGCCGAACTCGGGCCGGGCGGCGTCAATGGGGCGGTCTTCCGCTTCAACGGCTGCATCGTCGGCGCCGGCATCTGCACGACGGCCGGCAGCGAACTCGACACGCCGTCGGAAGCGCTGCGCGTCGAGGATTATCAGCCGCCGCGGCCGATCGACATCACCGACAGCCCGCTGACCACTGTCCTCGTCGCCGACAATATCGTCGGCCAGGGCGACCGGCTGACGGTCGTCAACGACGCCAACGCGATCGTCATCCAGCGCAGCAACGGGCAGGTCGACGCGCCCGTCGACGGCGACACGACGCGACCGCGCGGTGGGGCGGATGACAATTGCACGGTGGAACCGAGCGGCGAGACGCGCTGCCCGGCCCCCGCGGCTCCCCGCTAGCCACTGCCGCGTCGCGCGGCTATCGCTGCGCCGATGTCCGTGCCAGGCCCGTTCGACGCCGACCGCGTGGTGATCTCTGCGGAGCCCCGGCTGTGAACGACCTCGACCTTGCCCACGCGCTCGCCGATGCTGCGGGCGAAGCCATCCGACCCTATTTTCGCAGCGCAACGGCCGTCGAGGCCAAGGCCGACGCTTCGCCGGTGACTGCCGCCGACCGTGCCGCCGAGGCCGCCATGCGCGCGCTGATCGCCGCGCACCGGCCAGGCGACGGGGTGATCGGCGAAGAATACGGCGAGGACCGCGCTGGTGCCGAGCGGGTGTGGGTGCTGGACCCGATCGACGGTACCCGCGCCTTCATTGCCGGGCGGCCGCTGTTCGGCACGCTGATCGCGCTGATGGTGCAGGGCGTGCCGGTGCTCGGCGTGATCGACCAGTGTATCGCGCGCGACCGCTGGGTCGGCGCGGACGGTGGCACCACGCTGAACGGTGCCGCGGCGCGGACCCGGGCCTGCGTGGACCTTGCCGCCGCGCACCTGGCGACGACCAGCCCGCACGCCTTCGAGGCGCGGGATTACGCGGCGTTCGAGCGGCTGCGCAGCCGTGTCCGCGACACACTCTACGGCGGCGACTGTCATAACTATGCTCTGCTCGCCTCGGGCCATCTCGACCTCGTCGTCGAGGCGGGCCTGAAGGTGTACGACTGGGCCGCGCTGGTCCCGGTGGTTACCGGTGCCGGGGGTGTCATGGCGGACTGGGTGGGCGCGCCGCTGCGGCTTGGCAGCGACGGCCGGGTCGTCGCCGCGGGCGACCCGGCAGCGCTCGATGCTGTGCTCGACCGGCTGAAAGGGCCGTAACCGTTATCTGGGTGGCTCGTCCGCGTTGCCCGCAGGTTGGGCGTTCTGCTTGATGGTCAGACTCTCGACCTTTGTCGGCCGTCCTGTTTTGGCGGCGCTGCCTTGGTCACCCCCGGTTAGCTGCCCCGCCTTGGGCGCTTCGTCGTCGTGGCTCCAGCTGATGGTTTTTACCGCAACCAGCTTCTTGTCGGCTCCGGGCTTGGGGGCAACGCCGCCGGCAGGCTGTTTCGCGGCCGCGTCCTCGTGCAGCTTCTTGCCCATCTTGAGGTCGTAACCGGCAGTCCTTGCGTCGGCACCCGCCGGCGCGGGCGCAACTTCGGCACCCGCTGCTGGCTCGGCCGCCACGGCGTCGAAGGTGACTCCGAGCGACAGGCCCAGTGCTGAAACCGTCGCCAACAGCCGTGTGATGTCATTTGGCATAATCGTCTCTCCCCTCAGGCCGGGACCAGGTGCCGGTGCAGGATGGCGAGGTGCAGGTCCTTGCGCGCCTCGATGTCACTTGGTGTGTCGCCGCCGTGCGCGGCCAGGGCGGCGTCCATGTCGAGCAGGCTGTCATCGTCCAGCGGCGCGGCGGCGACCGCGGCGTCACCCGCGCCGCCCGCGCGCAGCTGCACCATCGCGGCGTTCAGCCACGCCAGATAGGCATCGGCGGCGGCGATGAACGGCTCCGCATCCTGGCTTTCGAGGAAATCGCCGATCGTCCCGCGACCGTGGTGTTCCCCCGCCGATCCAGGTTGCGCCACAACATGGGTAAAGGCCTCGCCGTCGGCGGCGCCGAAGCTGCGCCCCAGCGGATACAGGCGGCAGACCAGCGGACGGGCGGCATGGGCGGTGCACCCGGACTCGCCGAGCAGCACGCAGCCGCCGTCGTCGTCGCGGCGAAGCTCGACGCCGCGCCCGTCGACCGTCGCGTCACGCCGGAACACCGTCGTCGTGGTGCCGCGGTGCCGGGCCAGCCGCGCGACCTCGTACGGATTGAGCTGGATGCGCATGCCGTGGCAGCAGCGGCCACAGCGATGGCATGTGTATCCGAACGGCTCGCTCCGCGGGGCTCGTCCGGTTGCAATCGTGGCCATCGACCTGCGGTCCTCGGCGAGCCGTTGCGCGACGGCAATGATGCGCGCCGACCTGCCGGTTGTAAATGTTTCGGGTGCGGATAGACTGGCCGTGGACCAGGGGGAACGGCATGACCATGGCGCAGCGACTAACGGCGGAATTCATCGGTACGCTGTGGCTGGTGCTGGGTGGCTGCGGCTCGGCTGTGCTGGCGGCGGCGTTCCCGGGGCTGGGCATTGGTTTTGTGGGCGTCAGCCTGGCCTTCGGGCTGACCGTGCTGACCATGGCCTATGCGGTCGGCCATGTCTCGGGCGCGCATTTCAACCCGGCGGTGTCAGTCGGCCTGTGGGCGGGCGGGCGCTTCCCGGCGAAGGACCTGCTGCCGTATATCGTCGCCCAGGTGGCGGGCGGCATCGCCGGCGCGGGCATCCTCTACGTGATCGCCAGCGGTCATGCCGGCTTCGATCTGGCCGGCGGCTTCGCGTCGAACGGCTTCGGCGAGCATTCACCGGGCGGCTATACGCTTGCCGCCTGTGCGGTGACCGAGGTCGCGATGACCTTCGGCTTCCTGTTCGTCATCCTGGGGTCCACGCACGGCAGCGCGCCCAAGGGCTTCGCCCCGATCGCCATCGGTCTGTGCCTGACGCTGATCCACCTGATTTCGATTCCCGTCACCAACACCAGCGTCAACCCGGCGCGCAGCCTGGGGCCGGCGATCTTCGTCGGCGGCTGGGCGATCGAGCAGGTCTGGCTGTTCTGGGTCGCGCCGTTGGTGGGCGCGGTACTGGCGGGCGTGGTCTATAAATTCGTCGGCGGCGCGTCGAACCCAGCCCCGGTGGATGTCGTCGGCGGCGGCTGAAAATCATATAAAGATATCTTTATACTTGCCCGCGAGGGTCGCGCCGCTTATGTGCGCGGCGCACCCTGGACAGGATTTTCAACATGGCCACCGCCGCGCAGCCGACTTTCACCGACCATGTCGTTGCCGACATCGGCCTCGCCGACTTCGGTCGCCGCGAGATCCTCATCGCCGAGACCGAGATGCCCGGCCTGATGGCGTTGCGCCACGAGTTCGGTGCGTCGCAGCCGCTGAAGGGCGCGCGCATCACCGGCTCGCTGCACATGACCATCCAGACCGCGGTGCTGATCGAGACGCTGACCGCGCTCGGTGCCGACGTGCGCTGGGCGACCTGCAACATCTTCTCGACCCAGGACCATGCCGCCGCCGCCATCGCCGCGACCGGCGTGCCGGTGTTTGCGATCAAGGGCGAGAGCCTGGCGGATTACTGGGACTATGTCGGCCGCATCTTCGACTGGGGCACCGAGACCGCCAACATCATCCTCGATGACGGCGGCGACGCGACGATGTTCGCGCTCTGGGGTGCCAAGCTGGAGAAGGGCGAGAGCTTCGCCGAGCCCGAGAACGAGGAGGAGGTCGAGTTCCAGCGCGCGCTGAAGGCGTTCATCAAGGCGCGCCCCGGCTACCTGACCGAGACCGTCAAGAACCTTAAGGGCGTCAGCGAGGAAACCACCACCGGCGTCCACCGCCTGTACGAGATCGCCAAGAAGGGCGAGCTGCCGTTCCCGGCGATCAACGTCAACGACAGCGTCACCAAGTCGAAGTTCGACAACCTCTACGGCTGCAAGGAATCGCTGGTCGACGCCATCCGCCGCGCCACCGACGTCATGCTGGCCGGCAAGGTCGCGGTCGTCGCCGGCTTCGGCGACGTCGGCAAGGGCTCGGCGCAGTCGCTCCGCAACGGCGGCGCCCGCGTCATGGTCACCGAGATCGACCCGATCTGCGCGCTACAGGCCGCGATGGAAGGCTTCGAGGTCGTGACGATGGAGGAGGCGGTGACCCGCGCCGACATCTTCGTCACCGCCACCGGCAACGCCGACGTCATCACCGCCGACCACATCAAGGCGATGAAGCCGATGTCGATCGTCTGCAACATCGGGCATTTCGACAGCGAGATCCAGATCGCGGCGCTGTCGAACTACAAGTGGACCGAGGTCAAGCCGGGCACCGACCTGGTCGAGTTCCCCGACGGCAAGCAGGTCATCGTGCTGGCCAAGGGCCGGCTGGTGAACCTCGGCTGCGCCACCGGCCACCCGAGCTTCGTGATGTCGGCGAGCTTCACCAACCAGGTGCTGGCGCAGATCGAATTGTGGACCCACGGCGAGAAGTACCAGAACCAGGTCTATGTCCTGCCCAAGCACCTCGACGAGAAGGTCGCGACGCTGCACCTCGCGAAGCTCGGCGTGAAGCTGACCAAGCTGACCGACAAGCAGGCCGGTTACATCGGCGTCCCGACCGAGGGCCCGTTCAAGCCGGACCACTACCGCTACTAGTTGCAGCGATGGCGCGGGGCTGTAACATCCCCGCGCCATGGCGATGCTCGCGACCAACCAGACCAGCGCCAGCATGCTGCTCGAATACGGGCGCAAGCGCTGGAACGAGGACGCCGGAGCCGACCACCTGGCGCTGCTCAGCGACCTCTACATCAAGGCGTGGAGTTACGCGCTGTTCAACAAGATCGCGTTCGTGTTCGCGCTGGTCACCGGGCTCGCGGTGCTGATCTGGCCGTCGGTCGCGGTCATCACCACCGATTTCGGCTATAAGCGGGCGCTGTTCGAGTCGGCGGTGGTGCAGACGACGATCACCGCCGTCGCCGCGCTCGCCTTCGCCATCTACAGCCATTACAAGCGTCAGCAGGGCTCGGCCGAGAACTTGATGCGCTACGTGCTGTTCTCGGGCGATCCGCTGCCTGTTCTGTTCGAGCGCATCTCCCGCCAGCTGAGCCGCATCGACACCGGTTTCAACTTCAGCGACGAGCTGGCGAAGCGGCCCGCGGCAGCCGACGACGAGAAGTGACCGCGGTCGACCTCGACACCCTCGAAACCATCGCGTCCGGCCTCGCCGGCGTGCTCCGCCCCGGCGACATCGTCGCGCTGTCGGGCGATCTCGGCGCGGGCAAGACGACTTTCGCGCGCGCCGTGCTGCGCGCCCTCGGCTGGGCGGGCGAGGTGCCGTCGCCGACGTTCACGCTGGTCCAAGCGTATCCGACTGTGCCCGAAATCTGGCATGTCGATCTCTACCGGCTGGAGCGGCCGGACGACGCCGATGCGCTGGGGCTGTTCGAGACCGACGCGGCCCTGCTGATCGAATGGCCCGAGCGGTTGGGCGGACGACTGGCGGCCGATGCGCTGCGGCTTCACCTCGACGGTGCCGGCGAAGCGACGCGGCGCTTGACTTGGACGCTGCCTCCGTCATGGGAAGGGCGATGGCCGCCGCCGATCAGCCCGACATGACGCCGCACCCCGACGCGCCGGAGTTCCTGGCCAAACATGGCTGGGAGGGTGCCGAGATCCGGCCGCTCGCCGGGGACGCCTCGTTCCGCCGTTATTTCCGCGTCCACGACGGCGACCGCACCGCCGTGCTGATGGACGCGCCGCCGCATGTCGAGGACAGCCGCCCGTTCCTGGAGATCGGCAAGCATCTGCGGGAGCTTGGCTTCGCCGCCCCGGTGCCGCTCGGCATCGACCTGTCGGCAGGGCTGGTGCTGCTCGAGGATTTCGGCGACGCCAAGGTCAACCCGGTGCTCGCGACCGAAGCCGAGCGCGAGGCCGAGATCTACGCGCGCGCCGTCGACCTTCTTGCCAATCTTCACCGCCACGCCGCGCCCGACATCGATGACTATGACGAAACCGAGCTGCGCCGGGAGACGCGGCTGTTCGCCGAATGGTACCTGCCCGCCGCCGGGCTCGCCGAGGGCGGCGGCTACGACGAGGCGTGGGACGCGGTCTGGCATCATGCCATCCCCGCCCGGCCGGTGCTGACGCTGCGCGACTATCACGCCGACAATCTGATGCTGCTCGACGGCGGCCGGCTCGGGCTGCTCGATTTCCAGGATGCGCTGGCCGGCCACCCGGCCTATGATCTGGTGTCGCTGCTGCAGGATGCGCGTCGCGACGTCACCCCGTCCGTCGAGACGGCGATGCTTGAACGTTACTGCGACGCGGCCCGCGTCGCCGATCATGCCGCGTTCCGCGCCAGCTATGAAGTGCTCGGCGCGCAGCGCAACACCAAGATCCTGGGCGTCTTCACCCGGCTGCGCGAGCGCGATCACAAGCCCGCCTATATCGCGCTGATGCCGCGGGTCTGGGCGCATCTCGAACGCAACCTCGCCCACCCCGCGCTCGCGCCGGTGCGGGCGTGGTTCGACGCGCACGTGCCGGCGGCGAAGCGCCACTTGTGAGCAAGCGCTTCGCGGCCCCGCTGGCGTTGCGCCCGGCGATCGACGTGCGCGTGCCGACCACCGCGATGGTGCTGGCGGCGGGGCTGGGCAAGCGCATGCGGCCGCTGACCGCGACGCGCCCCAAGCCGCTGGTCGAGGTGGCGGGCCGCACGTTGCTGGACCGTGCGCTCGACCATATCCGCATCGCCGGCGTACCCCGCGCCGTCGTCAACGCCCATTATTTTGCCGACCAGATCGTCGCGCATCTGAAGGGGGCCGGCGCGGGCCTCGACCTGCAATTGTCGGATGAGCGCGACGTGCTGCTGGAAACCGGCGGCGGCGTGACCAAGGCGCTCCCGCTGATCGACTGCGACCCGTTCTACGTCGTCAACAGCGACAATCTGTGGATCGATGGCTCGCTCGACACGCTGCGGCTGCTCGCGCAGCGCTGGGACCCGGCGCAGATGGATGCGCTGCTGCTGCTCGTGCCGCTGGCCCGTGCCACGGGTTACGAAGGGCGCGGCGACTTCCACATGGACCCGGCCGGCCTGATCCGGAAACGCGGCGAGCATCGCATCGCGCCCTATGTGTTTTCCGGCGTCCAGCTGCTGTCGAAGCGGCTGTTCGATGGCGAGCCGGTCGAACCTTTCTCGATGTGGCGGGTGTGGGACCGGGCGTTCGTGGCGAACCGCATCTACGGGCTGGTGCACCAGGGCCTGTGGTTCCATGTCGGCACGCCGCAGGCGGTGACCGAGACCGAGGCGATGCTTGCCGACAGCTGAGCGGCCCCGGGTTTTCACCATTCCACCGCACGTCGCGTTCGTCGATGCGCTGGCGGCGGGGCTGCTCGACCGCGCTGGCGGCGACCGGCTGACGCTCGCCCGCACCCGTGTCTTCCTGCCCAACCGCCGTGCCGTCCGCGCGCTGACCGACGCCTTCGTCCGCCGGTCGGATGGCGGCCTGCTGCTGCCGCGGATGACGCCGGTCGGCGATCTTGGCGACGATGCGCTCGACAGCGAAGCGGCACCCGACCTGCCGCAGCCGTTCGATCCGTGCGAGCGGCGGCTGCGGCTGGCGCAGCTGGTGCGGCGTGGCAGCACCCGGCGCGGCGACGCGGTGACCGCGGTCGAGGCGCTGCGCCTCGCCGATGCGCTCGCCAGCGCGCTCGACGCGCTGACCGCCGAGGAGGTGGCGGCGGACGCGCTGCAGGCGCTCGATCTCGACGGGCTGTCCGAGCATTTCCGCGTCACGCTCGACCATTTCACGGCGGTGCGCGCACTCTGGCCGGCGGTGCTGGCCGCGACCGGCACGATCGACGGCGTGGCGCGGCGCAACGCCGTGCTCGACGGGCTGGTCGAGGCGTGGCGCGCGACGCCGCCGGCCTATCCGGTGGTCGCGGCGGGGTTGACCGTGGCACCGCCGCCGCTGGCCCGGCTACTCGGCGCGGTGGCGCGGCTGCCGCATGGGCTGGTCGTGCTGCCCGGCCTCGACACGGCAATGGCGGAGGCCGAGTGGGAGGCGCTCGGCGAGGCGCATCCGCAGTTCGCCCTGAAGCGCCTGCTCGACCGCATGAGCGTCGGGCGGGGCGAGGTCGCCGACTGGCCCGATGTCACCGCCGCCGACGGCCCGGCGGCGCGGACACCGCCGGTGGCGCGCGCGATGAGCCTTGCCGCGTTCACCGGCGACTGGGGCGACGGCGTCGACGCGGCCGATTTCGCCGGGGTGACGACGCTGGAGGCTGCAACCCCCGAGGAGGAGGCGCAGGCGATCGCGCTGGCGCTGCGCCGCGTGCTGGAGACGCCGGGCCGGACGGGGGCGTTGGTGACGCCTGATCGCGGCCTCGCCCGGCGGGTCGCGGCGCATCTGGCACGCTGGGACATCGCCATCGACGATTCCGCCGGGCAACCGCTGGCGGCGACGCCGCCGGGCACGCTGCTGCTGGCGCTGGCCGAAGCCGCGGTCGCGCATTTCGCACCCGTCGCGCTGCTCGCTGTCCTGAAACACCCATTGGTGCGGCGCGGCCCCGAGCGGCTGGCGTGGCTTGGCGAAGTGCGGCGGGCCGACAAGGCGCTGCGCGGTATCCGCCCCGCGCCCGGGCTGGCAGGGATCGGCGAGCGGCTGGACGGCGACACGTGGTGGGTCGGCGTGGCGGCGTTGCTCGAACCGCTGGCGGCGGCGTTCGGCGGGCCGGCGTGCGATCTCGCGGCGATCGTCGGCGTGCTGCGCGGCACGGCTGAAGCGCTTGCCGGCGACGAATTGTGGCGCGGTCCGGCGGGGCGCGCGCTGGCCGTCGTCGTCGCGCAACTTGGCGAGCATGGCCGCCACCTCGAACCGTTCGATCCGGCGGACGCGCCGCCGCTGCTGGCGGCTTTCCTGAAGGACGTGCCGGTGCGCCCGTCCTATCCGAAGCATCCGCGGCTCAGCCTTTACGGCACGCTCGAGGCGCGGCTGCAGCGCGCCGATCTGACCATCCTCGGCGGGCTCAACGAAGGCGTTTGGCCGGGCGTGCTGGCGCCTGATCCGTGGCTGCCGCCCAAGGTCCGCGCCGCGCTCGGGCTGGGCGGGGCGCAGCGCGCGGTGGGGCTGGCGGCGCATGATTTCGTCGAGGGGCTGGGCGGCGCGCAAGTGCTGCTGACCCGCGCCCGGCGCGACGACAGCGCGCCGACGGTCGCGTCGCGGCTGTGGTTGCGGCTGCACGCGCTCGCCGGCCCGGCGCTTGCCCGCGACGAAGCGCTGCTGGCCTGGGTGCGCAGCCTCGACCGGGCGGAAGCAATCGTCCCCGCGGCGCGCCCCGAGCCGAACCCAGCGGCGGCGCTGCGCCCGCGTCGCATTTCGGTCACCGCGGCCGAACGACTGCGCGCCGACCCGTTCAGTTTCTACGCGGGCACGATGCTGAGGCTCGATCCGCTCGATGCGCTTGAGGAGGATCCCGGTGCCGCCGAGAAGGGCATCGATCTCCACAAAGTCCTCCAGGAGTGGACGGATACCGGCGGGGATCTCCAGGCTATTGCTGCGGACATGCTGCGCAGCAACTGGGCCGCGCATCCGCTGATGCAGGCACTCTGGGCACCGCGCGTCCGCCGCGCGCTAGACTGGGTCATCGAGGAGAGCGGCCGCTGGGAAGCGGAGGGCTGGACGCCCGTCAAGGCTGAGGCCAAGGCCGAGCGGACGTTGCCGAACGGTATCTTGCTGCATGGCCGCGCCGACCGCGTCGATCGAAACGGCAACGGCGCGCTGGCGATCATCGACTACAAAAGCGGCACGATACCCTCGCACGACCAGATCACCGGCGGCTTTGCGCTGCAGATGGGTCTGCTCGCCTGGCTTGCGGAGGCGCAGGGCTTCGCGGACGTCGACCCCGCCGCGGTCACTGCGCTGTGTTACTGGAAGCTGAGCGGCGGCAAGACGCCGGGCACGGCGAAGAACCCGTTGCTGCACTACAAGGACGAGACGCCGGTCGCCGATCACGTCACTGCGACCCGCGCAGTGTTCGACGAGCTGTGCGCGAAATTCCTGCTCGGCGATACGCCGTTCACCGCCAAGCTGCACCCCGATCATGCCGCGCGCTACAGCGACTATGACCATCTCGCGCGCGTCGCGGAATGGCAGGCCCGGCCGCGATGAAGCCGCTGCTGCCGCTGCGCGACGACCAAGCGCTGGGTGCCCACCCGGACGACAACGCCTGGGTGTCGGCGAGCGCGGGGACGGGCAAGACCCAGGTGCTGAGCGCCCGGGTGTTGCGGCTTTTGCTGCGCGGCGAAGACCCCGACAAGATCCTGTGCCTGACGTTCACCAAGGCCGGTGCGGCGGAGATGCAGGCGCGCGTTTTCGACCGGCTGGCGCACTGGGTGCGCTGTCCCGAAGCCGAGCTGCGCCGCGATCTTGCGGCGATCCGCGCCGACAGCGACGAGGCGGCGTGCGCGCAGGCGCGGACCCTGTTCGCCCATACGCTCGACGCGCGCGGCGGGCTGCAGGTGCAGACCATCCATGCCTACGCCCAGTCGCTGCTCGCGGCGTTCCCGGTCGAAGCGGGGATCGCGCCCGGGTTCGAGCCGCTCGCTGACCGCGACGCGGGCGTGCTGCGCGCCCGCATCCTGACCGAATGCATCGAGACGGCGGCCGCTACCGGCGACCACGGTTTCCTCGACGATGTCGGGCAGGTCAGCATCGCGCGCGGTGAAAGCTCGCTCGACAAGATCGCCGGCGTGCTGATCCGCCACGCCCGGGCGATCGCCGATCTCGGCCCCGTGAGCGGCATCGAGCCGCGCCTGCGCCGCCTGTTCGGCCTGCCCGGCGAGGGGACACGCGACGAGGCGCTGGCAGCGGCGGTAGCGGGGCTCGACCGCACCGGGCTGGCGGCGCTGGCACGCTATTATCTCGCCAGCGGCAAGGCGAGCTATGCTGCCCGCGGCGACGAACTGCTGTGCTGGCTCGGCTACGACACGGCGGCGGCAGTTACCAACCTCGACCTGCTGTGCAAGGCATTCCACAAGAAGACCGCGGACGAGCGCTACAAGGACCTGGTTCCCGGCGGCAAGAACGCCGACCCCGACATGGCCGCGCTCGCCGACCGGCTCTGCGACGCGATCGACACGCTGGTCGACACCCGCCGCCATCTCGACATGGTCGACAATGCCGCGCGCCACCTGCGGGTCGGGACCCGCATCTGTGCGGCCTATGCCGCGCACAAGCGCCGCGCCGGGCGGATCGACTATGACGACATGATCGCGCTGGCGGCCGAATTGCTGCAGCGGCCCGGCATGGGCGAGTGGGTGCGCTACAAGCTCGACAGCCGCATCGACCACCTGCTCGTCGACGAGGCGCAGGACACCAACGCCGCGCAGTGGGAGATCGTCCGCGCGCTCAGCGACGAGTTCTTCGACGGCAAAGGGGCGCGCGACCTGCAGCGCACCCTGTTCGTGGTCGGCGACTTCAAGCAGGCGATCTTCAGCTTCCAGGGCTCCGACCCGCGGCTGTTTACCGCGGCGCAGGAGGATTACCGTGGCCGGGTCCGCGACGCACTGCTCGGCTGGCGCGACGTCGATCTCGCCGAATCGTTCCGTTCGGTGCCCGCGGTGCTCGACGTCGTCGCCAAGGTCATCGAGCACCTCGGCCACACGGCACTTGGCCTGCCCGGCCCGCCGCCGCCGCCGCGCGCCGCCCGTGGCGAACTGCCCGGCGCGGTGACGCTGTGGCCGCCGCTCAGGGGCGACGACGCGGCGGACGAGCGGGAATGGCTGCCGCCCGGACAGATTCAGATGGCGCACGACCTGGCCAAGCGCATTGCGGCGTGGACCGACCCGGTCACCGGCATGATGCTGCCGGCGCGCGGCCGGATCGCCCGGCCCGAGGACATCCTGGTTCTGGTCCGCAACCGCGGCGAGTTCGTTCAGCCGCTGGTCGGCGCGCTGCACCGCTGGGGCGTGCCGGTTGCAGGCGCCGACCGCCTGCGCCTGACCGAACCGCTGGCGGTGCAGGACTGTCTGGCGCTCGTCCGCTTCGTGCTGCAGCCGGGCGACGACCTGACCTGCGCGACGCTGCTGATGTCGCCGTTCATGGGCCTCGACCACGATGCGCTGTTCGAGCTCGCGCACCATCGGCGCGGCTCGCTGTGGGCCGGAGTGCAGGCCGCGGGCGGCGCGGCGGCGGACTGGCTTGGGCAGGTGCTCGGCCTCGCCGATTTCAGCGCGCCGTACGAGTTTCTCGAAACAGTCCTGTCGGGGCCGCTGGGCGGACGCGCGCGGCTGCTGCGCCGGCTCGGCGAGGAAGCGCGCGAGGCGGTGCAGGCGGTGCTGGCACAGGCGCTGGCGTTCGAGACGGCGAACGCGCCGACGCTGCAAGGTTTCCTGGCGTGGATGGAAGGCCACGACGTCGACATCAAGCGCGACCCCGACGCGCCGCTCGACGCGGTCCGGATCATGACCGTGCACGGGGCGAAGGGCCTGCAGGCGCCGATCGTGGTGCTGGCGGACGCGACCCGCGATACCTCGCGGCCGGGCGATCACGTGCTGCTCGGGGTCGGCGACGCTTTCCTGCCGGTGTTCCATGGCGGCGCGGCGGGCAAGGTCGGCGAGGTGGCGCGGCTGGCCGAGTATCAGAAGGAGCGCGAGGCGGAGGAGCATTGGCGGCTGCTCTATGTCGCGCTGACCCGCGCCGAGGATCTGCTGTTCGTCGGCGGCGCGCTGCCACGCCAGCGCGGCGAGAAGCCGCCTGAAGTCCCCGCCGACAGCTGGTATGCGGCAGTGCAGGCGGCGTTGACGGCGCTGAATGCGACCACGGAGGCCGACGGTTCTCTGGTCTATCGCAGCCATGCCGCCGCACCGCCGCACCTGGAACTTCGCCCCGACTCGATCCGGCTCGACCCCGAAATTCCCGGATGGGCACGTCGGCCCGCCCCCGCCGAAGCCCGGCCGCCGCGACCGCTCAGCCCGTCGGCGATCGCGGCCGACGATGTGGCTTACCCGCCGCCGACCCCGGCGATGGCGGCGGCGGCGCGGCGCGGCACGCTGCTCCACGCGCTGTTCGAGCGGCTGCCGCAGGCCGCCCCGGCGGCGCGTGCGGCGCTGGCCGCGCGCTGGCTCGGGGTCCATGCCGCCGATCTTGACGCCGCCAGCCGGGATTCGCTCGCCGTGACCGCGCTCGGCATCGTTGATGACCCGCGCTTTGCCGACGTGTTCGGCCCGGATGCGCTCGCCGAAGCGCCGATTGCCGCGGTCGTCGACGGCGTCGTGGTGGCCGGCACCGTCGACCGGCTGCTGGTCGACGGCGACCGCTTCCAGCTGATCGACTTCAAGACCGGCAGCCGCGTGCCCGCCGCGCCGGAGGGGGTCGAGCCCTATCACCTGAAGCAGATGGCGGCCTATGTGGCGGCGCTGCGCGTCATCTTCCCGGGGGCCAGCGTCGAGGCGGCGCTGCTCTACACCCACGACGCGACGCTGATCGCGCTGCCGCCGGCGCTGCTCGACGCGCATGCGCCGCGGCTTGGGACCGCCCAAGAAACGCTTGGGCCCGCCGCCCGTTGATTGCCGGGGTCGCCGGGTCTATTTCGAAACGGTACCAGACAGGAGCCGCATCATGGCCGCCAAGCACGTTACCGACGCCTCGTTCCACGCCGATGTCCTCAGCAGCACCAAGCCGGTGCTCGTCGACTTCTGGGCGGAATGGTGCGGCCCCTGCCGCCAGATCGGCCCGGCGCTCGAGGAGCTGAACGACGAGCTCGCCGGCGTCGACATCGTCAAGGTCAACATCGACGAGAACCCCGACGCGCCGACCAAGTACGGCGTCCGCGGCATCCCGACGATGATCCTGTTCAAGAACGGCGAGATCGCCGCCACCGCCGTCGGCGCCCGCCCCAAGTCGGCGATCAAGGCCTGGCTGGAAGGCGAGCTCGGCTAAAGCGGCGGCGCGGGCATCGCGTCGAGGATCGCCTCGATCGCCAGCCCGATGCCGAGCAGCGCGCGGTCGGCCCCGGCCGGGCCGTCCAGCTCGATCGCCACCGGCAGCCGCCGGTCGGCGGTCAGGCCGGCGGGAAGTACCAGCCCCGGCAAGCCAGCGGTGCTGCCCAGCGTGATGTTGCGGGCGATCGCGGTCACGAAGGGGATTTCGGCACCGTTGACCGGCACGGTCGCGGCTGCCCCCAAAAGCGGCGCAGCGGCCATCGTCGCGGGCAAGAGCATCGCATCGAGCCGGTGCTGCGCGAACCACGCTGCCATCTGACCGCGCAGCGCCGGCAGCGCCACGTCGCGAGCGTGTTCGTAAACCGCCGCCGAAATCGCCGACGGTGCACCGGGCAGCGCGAATTGCTTCAGCAGCGCGCCGACATCGGGACTCGCGGCCGCCAGCAGCGCCGGCAGGTCGACCGGGGCGTCGTGATCCAGCAGGTAGCGCGTCAGAGACGGTCCGACATCGTGCAACTGGACCGGCAGGGTGATCGACCCGATGACGGCATCGACGCCGTCGATCGGCGCATCGACCAGTTCGACACCCGCATCGGCCAGCCGCGCCAGCACCGCGTCGATGACGCTCGCGACCGGCGCGTCGAGTCCGGCGAAGAATGCGTCGCGGTCGAGGCCAAGCCGCAGTCCCGACAGCGCCGGCACCGCGATCGGCCGTGCGTCGCCGGTGACCACCGCATCGAACAGCGCAAGGTCGCCGACACAGCGCGCGTGCGGCCCGACCTGGTCGAACAGCGGTGTGATCGGTGCCGCGCCATCGTTCGGGTAACGGCCGGTGGTCGGGCGGAAGCCGCAGACGCCGCACAGCGCGGCGGGCACGCGGATCGAGCCCTGTGTGTCCTCCGCGACCCCGAGCGGGGCCATGCGTGCCGCCACGGCGGCCGCAGTGCCGCCCGAGCTGCCGCCCGCGATCCGCGACCGGTCCCACGGATTGTGCACCGCGCCGAACACCTGGTTGTCGCTGGTCCAGCCGAACGACAGTTCGTGCAGGTTGGTCTTGCCGAGTACGATCGCGCCGGCGTCGCGCAGCCTGGCGACGATGCCGGCGTCGGCGGCGGGCCGGAAAGCCCGCAGCGCCGCGGTGCCGGCCGAGGTGGGCAGGTCGCGGGTGTTGATGCTGTCCTTTACCGGGATCGGCAGGCCGTGCAGCGAGCCCAGTTCCGCGCCCGTGGCGCGGTGCCGGTCGGCGGCCTCCGCCGCCGCGCGCACGCGCTCGGGTTCGAGCGTGATGAAGGCATTCAGTTCAGCGCCGCTCGCGCACCGGGCGAGCAGCGCGTCCGCATAAGCCGCGGCGCTGATTTCGCCCGCCCGCATCGCCGCCACCGCGGCCAGCGCCGGCCAGTCGCTCGGGTCGTCAGCTGCGATAGTCGGCATTGATGCTGATGTAGCCGTGGGTCAGGTCGCAGGTCCACACCTGGGCGCGCCCGTCGCCGAGGCCAAGGTCGACGCCGATATCGACCATCTCGCCCGCCAGGTGCGCGGCGACCGGGGCTTCGTCATAGCCGGGCTCGACCGCGCCGTTCCGGGCCACCGTCGTCGCGCCGAACCGGATGCTCAGCCGGTCGCGTTCGGCGCGCTCGCCGGCCTTGCCCACCGCCATGACGACGCGGCCCCAGTTGGCGTCGCCGCCGGCGATCGCGGTCTTGACCAGCGGCGAGTTGGCGATGCTGAGCGCAACGCGCTTGGCGGCGGCGTCGCTGTCGGCACCCTCGACCGCGACGGTGATGAACTTCGACGCGCCCTCGCCGTCGCGGACGACCAGTTGCGCAAGCTCGCGGCAGACCTGCGTCAGCGCGGCGGCGAAGGCATCGGCCCCGGGCGACGCGGCGTCGGTCAGCGCCGCGTTCTCCGCCGCGCCGGTGGCGAAGGCGAGCACCGTGTCCGATGTCGAGGTGTCGCTGTCGACGGTGATGCAGTTGAAGGTCACTGCGGTCGCGGCGGTCAGCATCGCCTGCAGCAGCGGCGCGGCCACGGCGGCGTCGGTGAAGATGAAGCCGAGCATCGTCGCCATGTCGGGGGCGATCATCCCCGAGCCCTTGACGATGCCGGCGATGGTGACCCGCTGGCCCCCGACCATCGCCTCGGCAACCGCACCCTTGGGAAACGTGTCCGTCGTGCCGATGGCGTGGGTCGCATCTTCGAACGATGCGGTGCCCAGCGCGGCGTGGGCGGCGGCAACGACCGCGGTCGCCTTGTCCTGCGGCAGCGGCACGCCGATGACGCCGGTCGAGGCGACGAACACCTCGTGCGGCGCGCAGCCGAGCGTCGCGGCGACCATCTCGACCTGCGCGCGGCTGGCATCGCGGCCGGCCGAGCCCGTGAAGGCGTTGCTGTTGCCGGCATTGACCATCAGCCCCCGCGCGATACCGCCGGGCAGCGCGGCCCGGCACCAGTCGACCTCGGGGGAGGGGCAGAGCGAGCGGGTCAGCACGCCCGCCACCGCCGTGCCGGGCGCGAATTCGATCAGCGTCACGTCGGCGCGCGTCCACGCCTTATAGCCCGCCGTCGCGGTGCCGATGCGGACGCCGGCGACCGGCGGCAGCACGGGAAACGGGCGGGCGAGCGGGGAGATGGCCATGGCGGGGGTCATGCCAAGCGACGCCGTGCAAGTCGAGGCGGTTGACCGCACCGGCCCGGGCGCGCGACACCCCGGCAATGGCCAAGCTGTATTTCTACTACGCCTCGATGAACGCCGGGAAGTCGACGCTGCTGCTCCAGGCCGACTTCAACTACCGCGAGCGTGGCATGGCGACGATGCTGTTCACCGCGGCGCTCGACGGACGCGCCGGGTTCGGGCGTGTCGCCTCCCGCATCGGGCTGACGATGCCGGCCAATACCTTTAGCGCGACCACCGATCTCGGCCAGGCGATCGCGGCCGGCACCGGTGACGGGGGCCCGCTGGCCTGCGTGCTGGTCGACGAGGCGCAGTTCCTGACCCGCGCGCAGGTCTGGCAGCTCGCAGCCGTCGCCGACGGGCTCGACGTGCCGGTGCTGTGCTACGGCCTGCGCACCGACTTCCGCGCCGAACCGTTCGAGGGGGCAACCTGGCTGCTGGCGCTGGCCGACGTGCTGACCGAGATCAAGGCGGTGTGCACGTGCGGGCGCAAGGCGACGATGAACCTCAGGATCGATGCCGCCGGGCGTGCGGTCAGCGACGGGGTGCAGACCGAAATCGGCGGCAACGACCGCTATGTCGCGCTGTGCCGCCGCCACTATCTGGCCGCACTGGCGGACGCCGCGACGTCGGGCGGGTAGCCGGGTCGCGCGGTCGATGCTACCTCCGCAACGAGGCGGCAGTGGCGGGGCGGCATGGCGCATGGGCGATCGGCGAAGGCGACAGCGTGGGATATCGGCTACGCCGCCGCCGGCATCCTCGCGGCGAGCTTCGGGCTGAAGGGCTTCCTGATCCCCAACCATTTCTTCGACGGCGGGGTCACCGGCGTCGCGCTGCTGCTGCATGAAGCCTATGAAGTGCCTGTCGCGCTGACCATCGTGCTGCTCAACGTGCCGTTCCTGCTGCTCGGCGGCCGGCTGATCAACCGCGGCTTTGCGTGGCGGATGCTGGCCTGCGTCGTCATGTTCGGGCTGTGCCTGTGGTTCGTGCCGTTTCCGGCGATCACGTCCGACAAACTGCTGGTGTCGATCTTTGGCGGCGTGCTGATGGGGCTCGGCATGGGCATGGCGATGCGCGGCGGCACGGCGCTCGACGGCGTCGAGGTGCTGGCGCTCTACACCGTCTCGCGGGTGAGCTTCACGATCTCGGAGATCATCCTCGGCATCAACATCGTCATCTTCCTGGTGGCCGCGCTGATGCTCGGGCTGCCGACCGCGCTCTATTCGATGCTGACCTATTATGCCGCCTCGAAAACCACCGATTTCGTCGTCGAAGGCGTCGAGGAATACACCGGCATCACCATCATTTCCGGCCATGCCGACCGCATCAAGGAGATGCTGGTGATGGTGCTCGGGCGCGGCATCACCGTGTATAAGGGGGAACGCGGCTACCTGCCCGACTCGTTCGAGGTCCGGTCACCAGTCGATATTGTCTTCACTGTCATCACCCGGCTGGAGGTGCGCCGGATGCGCCGCCTGGTGCACGCCATCGATCCGAAGGCGTTCATCGTGTCCAACCCGGTCAAGGAGGCCGCCGGCGGCGTCCTCAAGCGGCGCCAGCACCACTAGGTCGACCGGGTGGCAGCACCGTGACACGGCGCTGCCCGGCCCAGATTTCGACACGGTCACCGCGCGCGATGGTGCGGCCGTGGGCGGCGGCGGCCTCATCGTCGGCCAGCTTCGCCCGCTCGGCCCCGTCGATGAGACCGGCGGCGTTGAACCTGAAAAAGCCGTACTCGATCAGCATGGCGACCCTCGGCGCGGATATCGCTTCATTGATCGGCGAATCTCGTGCGAGCGATCAATTAACAGATTTTAATTGCGGCGTCGCTACGAGTGTGTCGCCGCAACGAGCGGGCAGGGCTCGAATGCGCGATAATTGACTAAGGCCGTGCCCGCACCTACATCGCCGGGGTTCGAAACCGGGTGCGCGCGCGCGCCCCGTTTGTCAGCGCGTCAGGATTTTCATGCTCGGATTCGGCGGCATCGCCAAACGTCTGTTCGGCTCGTCAAACGACCGATACGTCAAGTCGCTGAACCCGCTGATCCAGCAGATCAACGCGCTCGAAGCCGGCATAGCGCCGCTGTCGGACGCCGACCTCGCCGCGCAGACCGTCAAGCTGAAGGCGCGCCACGCGGCGGGCGAGTCGCTCGATGCCCTGCTGCCGGAAGCCTTCGCCACCGTTCGTGAGGCCGCCAAGCGCGCACTCGGCCAGCGCCACTACGACGTCCAGCTGGTCGGCGGCATCGTGCTCCACCGCGGCGAGATCGCCGAGATGCGGACCGGGGAGGGCAAAACCCTGGTTGCGACTTTGGCCGTATATTTGAACGCGCTGGCGGGTAAGGGCGTCCACGTCGTTACTGTGAACGACTATCTGGCCCGCCGCGATGCCGAGTGGATGGGCCAGGTCTATGAATTCCTGGGCCTTTCTGTGGGCGTGATCGTCCCCAACATCGACGACGACACCCGCCGCGCCGCTTATGCCTGTGACATCACCTACGGCACCAACAACGAATACGGCTTCGACTATCTGCGCGACAACATGAAGTACTCGCGCGAGCAGATGGTGCAGCGGCCGTTCGCCTATGCCGTCGTCGACGAGGTCGATTCGGTGCTGGTCGACGAGGCGCGCACCCCGCTGATCATCTCCGGGCCCACCGACGACAAGTCGGAGCTGTACATGCAGGTCGACGCGGTGGTGAAGACCCTGGTCCCCGCCGACTACGAGATCGACGAGAAGCAGAAATCCGTCATCCTGACCGAGGACGGCACCGAGAAGTGCGAGCGCGCCTTCGAGGCGGCGGGCATGCTGGAGGGGGAGAACCTCTACGACTTCGAGAACACCCAGGTCGTCCACCACCTCAACCAGGCGATGCGCGCCAACGTCATCTTCCGCCGCGACACCGACTATATCGTCCGCGGCGGCAAGGTCATCATCATCGACGAGTTCACCGGCCGCATGATGGACGGCCGGCGCTGGTCCGACGGCCTGCACCAGGCGGTCGAGGCCAAGGAGGGCGTCGCCATCCAGCCCGAGAACCAGACGCTCGCCTCGATCACCTTCCAGAATTATTTCCGCATGTACCCCAAGCTCGGCGGCATGACTGGCACCGCGGCGACGGAAGCCTCGGAATTCTTCGACATCTACAAGCTGAACGTCGTGCAGATCCCGACCAACCTGCCGGTGCTGCGCGAGGACGTCGACGACGAATTCTACAAGAACGCCGAGGAAAAGTTCAAAGCCATCGTCAAGACGATTCGGGAGACGTCTGCCAAGGGGCAGCCGATCCTGGTGGGGACGGTGTCGATCGAGAAGTCCGAGATGCTCAGCGAGTATCTGAAGACCGAGCAGGTCGAGCATGTCGTGCTCAACGCCCGCTATCATGAGCAGGAAGCGCATATCGTCGAGCAGGCCGGGCGCCTGAACGCCGTCACCATCGCCACCAACATGGCCGGGCGCGGCACCGACATTCAGCTCGGCGGCAACTTCGAAGCGCGCGTCATCCGCGAGCTCGAGGGTGTCGAGGGCGATGAGCGCGCCGCCGGCATTGCCCGCATCAAGGCCGAGGTCATTGCCGAGCGCGAAGCGGTGCGCGCTGCGGGCGGCCTGTTCGTGCTCGGCACCGAGCGTCACGAGAGCCGCCGCATCGACAACCAGCTGCGCGGTCGCTCTGGCCGTCAGGGTGACCCCGGGCTCAGCCGCTTCTACCTCAGCCTCGACGACGACCTGCTGCGCATCTTCGGCCAGCAGTCGATGCTCAGCCGGATGATGAACAACGGGCTGGAGGAAGGCGAGGCCATCGTCCACCCGTGGATCTCGAAGGCGATCGAGACCGCGCAGAAGAAGGTCGAGGCGCGCAACTACGACGTCCGCAAGCAGCTGCTGCAGTACGACGACGTCATGAACGACCAGCGCAAGGTCGTTTACGACCAGCGCCAGGACATCATGGATTCGGACACCGTCGGCGATGTCGTCGTCGACATGCGCCATGAAGCGGTCAATTTCATCGTCGCCGCCGCCTGCCCCCCGGGCAGCTATCCCGAGCAATGGGATGTCGCGGCACTGTCGGAAGGCGCAGCCGAGACGCTCGGCATCGACGTGCCCGTCGCCGACTGGGTGGCGGAGGAAAAGATCGACCAGGAAATCCTTGTCGACCGGCTGATCGAGGCCGCCGACGCGGCGATGGCGGCGAAGGCGGCCGACCTGCCGCCCGAGACCTGGGTGCAGATCGAGAAGAACTTCCTGCTGCAGGCGCTCGACCACCACTGGAAGGAGCATCTGGCGACGCTCGACGCGCTGCGCCAGGTCATCCACCTGCGCGCCTATGCCCAGAAGACGCCGCTGAACGAGTATAAGTCGGAGGCCTTCGCGCTGTTCGAGCGGATGTTGGGCACGGTGCGTGAGGACGTCACCAAGATGCTCGCCAACGCGCAGTTCGGCCAGCAGCCTCCCGAGTCGGAATTCGCGCAGCCGTCGTTCGTGACGACGCATATCGATCCGCTGACCGGCCGCAACGATGCCTTTGGACCGATGGGCGCGCTGCCGCCGGGTGCGCTGGCGTTCGCCGGCTCGGCGACCGCGGCGTTGACCGAGGTAAGCGACGAGGAGCTTGCCGACTGGAACCGCACCGTCTCCCGCAACGCCATGTGTCCGTGCGGCTCAGGCAACAAGTTCAAGCATTGCCACGGGGCGATCGCCGCCGCGGCTTGAGGCTTACACTTTACCGGGGGCGGGTATGACGACGATCGCGACTGACGGGCGCACGATGGCGGCAGACACGATGGTCAACGCTGGCGGGTATTTTGTCGGCTCGCACGCCAAGATCGTCCGGACGCTGGCCGGTGGCATCGCGGGCGGCTGCGGCTCGACCATCGACAATGTCCTGTTCTCTCGCTTCATGGAACAGGGCGGAGACCGGCCCACCTTGAGCGACCGCTTCCATGGCCTGATCCTCAACGCTGATGGCAGCGTCGATTGGATCGACGAGCGCTGGGAGCCGATCCGATATGAGCTTCCCGCTGCAATCGGCAGCGGCGACGGCTACGCTCTTGGCGCAATGCTGGCGGGAGCGAGTCCCGAGCGGGCCGTCGCCATTGCGGCTGAGCGTGACCTTCACACCGGCCGCGAAATCGTCGTCCTTGGTCTGGAGACGGTGGGATAGGGGCAGGACAGCCTACAGATCACCTGTAACCAACGGCATGCCGCTCGCGAAACTCCGGACACAACCGACCGGAGACGTCGCCGATGTTCCGCGCTACCCTGCTTGCCGCCGCTGCGCTCGCCGCCGCGCCCGCCTTCGCCCAGTCGACGCCGGTCACCGTGGTGGAGCTGTTTCAAAGCCAGGGCTGTTCGTCCTGCCCGCCCGCCAACGCCAACGTCAACGCGCTGATCGCCAGCCGTCCCGACGTGCTCGCGCTCAGCTACGCGGTGACCTATTGGGATAATCTCGGCTGGAAGGATCGCTTCGCGACGCCGGCCTATACGCAGCGCCAGTGGGACTATGCCAAGGGCCTGCGCCACGACAATGTCTGGACGCCCCAGGTCATCGTCAACGGCCGCGCCGACACGACCGGCACGCGAGACGGCCAGATTGCGCAGCTGATCGCCGCGACAGCCAAGCCGGCCGGTCCGGCGGTGACGATCGCCGACAGCAGCGTCACCGTCGGCAAGGCCGCCACCGCCGCGCCCGCCGATGTCTGGCTGGTCCGCTACGACCCGCGCACCGTCGCGGTCTCGGTCAAGGCGGGCGAGAACGACGGCCGGACGCTGCCCCACCGCAACATTGTCCATGAGCTGACGCGCCTCGGCGACTGGACCGGGGCGGCGAGCGTTTACAAACTCCCGCCCGCCGGGGCTGGACTGGCCACCGCCGTGCTGGTCCAGGCGCGCCGCGGCGGCCCGATCCTCGCCGCCGCCCGCGGCTGAGTGCTCGGTCGAATACGCCGAATAAAGTCGTTTCTCGGAACGGTTGCGATGCCGGGGGCCGTATGGCTTCCGGCATCGCGTTGTTCTATCTGAACGCTATGCACTGACGCGAGAGCAGGGGAGAGCGACTTGGCAACTCTGGCCGCCGATGCCGACGCGACCGGCCCCGCGCCGGCGCAACCCTATCTGTTCAAGCGCCATGCCGCGGTGACGCGCCTGACCCACTGGATCAACGTCGTCGCGATAACCTTTCTGCTGGGCACGGGCCTCAACATCTTCAACGCGCACCCGGCGCTGTATTGGGGCGCCTACGGGGCCGACAACGACGACAGTAAGCGCTGGCTCGAAATCGGCGCGGTCGATAACGGGCAAGGGCAGGCGCGCGGCATCACCCGGGTCGGGCCGGTCGCGGTCGACACCACCGGGGTGCTCGGAGTCGCCAAGGGCGCCAGCGGCCAGCCGCTGGCGCAGGGCTTCCCGGGCTGGGCGACGTTCCCGACCGGCCGCGACCTGGCGACGGCGCGCAATTGGCACTTCTTCTTTGCCTGGGTGCTGATCCTGAACGGGCTGGTCTACTTGATCTATGGCGCGGTGACGCGACACCTGAGCCGCGACCTGGTGCCGACGCGGCGCGAGCTGAGCCTTGCCAATATCTGGCACGACATCGTGCTGCACGCCCGGCTGCGTTTCCCCAAGGGAGAGGACGCCAAGCGCTATCACATCCTGCAGAAGCTGGCGTACGGCGGCACGGTGTTCGTGCTGCTGCCGCTGATGGTAGCGACGGGCCTCGCGATGTCGCCGGGCATCGGTGCGAGCTGGAGCTGGCTGATCGACCTGCTCGGCGGGCGGCAATCGGCACGCTCGATCCACTTCATCACCGCCAGCGCGGTCGTCGGCTTCATCGTCGTGCATGTGCTGATGGTGCTGCTGGCCGGACCGTACAACGAGATCCGCTCGATGATCACCGGCAAGTTCCGCATCGATCCGGAGGTGACGCCGTGACCATCCTGACCCGCCGCAACCTGCTGCGTTCCGGCGCGCTTGGCGGCGGCCTGCTGCTCGGCGCGTGCGACAAGCTCACCCAGTCCGAAGGCATCATGAAGGCGGTGCAATCGGCGGAAGGCGCGACCTACCGCTGGCAGCGGCTGATCGGCCGCGACGCGCTGGCCCGCGAGTTCACCCGCGCCGACATCTCGCCGGTGTTCAAGGCCAACGGCTCCAAGGATCCCGAGGACGCGGACTATCAGCGGCACGTCGCTTCGGGCTTCGCCAACTGGCGGCTGAGGATCGACGGGCTGGTCGAGCGACCGGTAGAGCTGAGCCTTGCCGATCTGCGCCGGCTGCCGCTGCGTACCCAGATCACGCGCCATGACTGCGTCGAGGGCTGGAGCGCGATCGGCGAGTGGCGCGGGCCGCAGCTGGGGGCGATCCTGAAAACCGTCGGGCTGAAGCCGAACGCGCGCTACGTCGTGTTTCACTGCGCCGATAATTATGGCGGCGAGATCAGCAAGGGCGGCGCGCAGTCGACCGGCCGCTATTACGAGAGCGTCGACCTGATCGACGCCTTCCACCCGCAGACGATCGTCGCGCTCGACCTCAACGGCGGCCCGCTGGATGTCGCGCACGGCGCACCATGCCGCATGCGGATCGAGCGGCAGCTGGGCTATAAGCAGGCGAAATACGTCATGCGTGCCGAAGTGGTCGAGAGCTTCGCAGGCATGGAACTGGGCCACGGCGGCTATTGGGAAGACCGTGGTTACGAATGGTACGCCGGGATTTGAATCCCCCCGGCCACGATGTCTGGGCACGGCTGATGATCGCGGCGCAGGCCGGTGACAAATCAGCCTACCGCCTGCTGCTCGATGAACTGCAAGTCTGGCTGGTGCGTTATTACCGTCGCCGTCTGCCGCCCGACACGGTCGACGACGCGGTGCAGGAGGCCCTGATCGCCGTCCATACCAAGCGCCACACCTGGGACCCGTCGCGGCCGTTCGCACCGTGGCTGGCGGGAATCGCGCGCTACAAATGGATCGACCGGCTGCGTAACCTGAGCGCCACCCGCACCGAAGAACTGCCCGAGACGCTGAGCGTCGGCGATCACGGCGACGGGGTGCTGAGCGCCACCGTGCTGGCGGGTCTGCTGGCGACACTGAAGCCCGCGCAGGCGGACGCGATCCGGCTGGTCAAGCTTGACGGGTTGTCGATCGAGGAAGCCGCTGCGCGAACCGGACAGAGTCCGTCGCTGGTAAAGGTCAATATCCACCGGGGTCTCGCGCGCCTGTCGCGGACCGTCGAAGGATACGACGATGGCGAATAAGCGCCTCATCGACGGACTGGTCGACGGGTTGACCCCGGTCCGCCCGCGCACGCGCTGGCGCGATGCCGTGCTGCTGGCGATCGTCGGTGCCGCGGAACTGGCGCTGGTGATGATGCTGCAGCCGATGCGCGCCGACATGATGGTGGCGATGCATCAGCCGATGTTCTGGTGGAAGGTCGGTGGTTCGCTGTGCATTACGATCGCGGGCAGTGCGGCGCTGGTCGTCCTGCTGACCCCCGATGCCCGCGTCGGGGCCGGGCGGCGCTTCGTGCTGGCGGCCGCGGCGGCGGTGCTGGTCGCGGGCCTGGCGCTGATCGGCGGCGGCGCGATGCCGATGCCGGGCTCGATGCCCGACTGGCGCGAAGGGCTGAACTGCGCCCGGCTGTGCTTCCTCTACGGCCTGCCGATGCTGGCGGCGATGGTGTTCGTCGCCCGCCGCGCGGCACCAGCCCGGCCGCGCGCTGCCGCCACCGCTGCCGGCCTCGCCTCGACCGGCTGGGGCTCGGTGGTGTTCAGCTGGACCTGCCCGTACGACGATCCGGTCTACATCACTTTGTGGTTCGGGCTGGCGCTGACCGCCGGCGCGCTGGCGGGCCGGCTGTTGTTGCCGAGGCTGCTGCGCTGGTAGGGTCGGCGATGGCCAGCCGCCCCGCCCCGACGCCGCGCATCGACCTGGCGGCGCAGCTTGAGGCCGCGACGCGCGATCCCGACATGCTGGCCGCGGCACGGGCGCTGGCGGCGAACGACATTCCGGTCGCGGAGGCGCTGCTGCGCGCCCGGCTGAAGGCACGGCCCTTCGAGGTTGCCGCGATCCGCATGCTGGCCGAGGTCGCCGGCCGCATCGGCCGCTACGCCGACGCCGAGACGCTGCTGCGCCGGGCGCTCGATCTCGCGCCGGACTTCGATGCCGCACGGCACAATCTCGCGGTCGTGCTGCACCGCCAGTCCAAGTCGAGCGAGGCGCTGGCCGAGATCGACCGCCTGATCGCCGCCGACCGCGAGGCCCCCGGCTACCGCATCCTGCGCGGCGCGATCCTTGTCCGGCTCGGCAATTATGACGCGGCGATCGCGCTCTATGCTCGGCTGCTGGCCGATCATCCCGGGCAGGCCGCGACCTGGATGAGCTATGGCCACGCGCTCAAGACCGTCGGGCGGCAGGGCGACAGCATCGCCGCCTACCGCCGTGCCATCGCCCTCGACCCGGCACTCGGCGAGGCGTGGTGGAGCCTCGCCAATCTTAAAACCGTCCGCTTCGATGCTGCCGACCTGACCGCGATGCACGCCGCACTTGCCCGCACCGACCTCGACGACGAGGCGCGCTTCCACCTCGACTTCGCGCTCGGCAAGGCGCTGGAGGACGCCGCCGACTATGCCGCGTCGTTCGCGCATTATGTCCGCGGCAACGCGCTGCGGCGCGAAGCCCTCGACTATGACGCCGCCGTGACCACCGCCAATGTCGCGCGGACCGTGGCGCTCTACACGCCGGCGTTCCTAAGCGCGCGCGCCGGTCAGGGCTGTCCCGATCCCGACCCGATCTTCGTCGTCGGCCTGCCGCGTTCGGGATCGACGCTGATCGAGCAGATCCTCAGCTCGCACAGCCGGATCGAGGGCACCTCCGAACTGCCCGACATTCTCGCCATCGCGCGCAAGCTCGGCGCGCGGGACAATGACGAGGCGGGCGGGCGCTTCGCCGACAAACTGGCGGCAGCCGACCTCGCCGCGCTCGGGCGTCAGTATCTCGACCAGACGCGGGTGCAGCGCAAAACTACGCGGCCGCTGTTCATCGACAAGATGCCCAATAATTTCGTCCACACCGGGCTGATCCACCTGATCCTGCCGAACGCAAAGATCATCGACGCGCGGCGGCACCCGCTCGGCTGCTGCTTCTCGGGCTTCAAGCAGCATTTCGCCCGCGGCCAGGCGTTCAGCTATGATCTCGGCGATCTCGGCCGTTACTGGCGCGATTATGCCGCGCTGATGGCGCATTTCGACGCCGTGCTGCCCGGCCGGGTCCACCGTGTCTTCTACGAACGGCTGGTGGCCGATCCCGAGGCGGAAATCCGCGCCCTGCTCGACTATGTCGGTGTCGCGTTCGAGCCGGCATGCCTGAATTTCCACGAAACCGACCGCGCCGTGCGCACCGCCAGCTCCGAACAGGTCCGGACGCCGCTGTACGCATCGGGTGTGGATCATTGGCAACACTATGCCGAATGGTTGGGTCCGCTGCGCGATTCGCTTGGGCCAACGCTGGACAGTTACGCCTCGCAGACGCAACATTAGTTTCACGAACCGGCGCAGACCGGGCGGGTGGGAACGTTTCGAGCGGGTTTAGGGGAATGACGATGCGACCGACCACCTGTGGTGCGATGCGCCGGGCGCTGCTGCTTGGCACAGCGCTGGTGGCGCCGCTGTCGGCCGCACAGGCGCAGAACGCCACTCCGCCAGCCGTGACCGCGGCCGCCGAAACCAGCGAAGGCCTCGACGAAATCGTCGTCACCGCCAGCAAGCGATCCGAATCGCTGCAGAAAGTGCCGATTTCGATCACCGTGCTGGGCAACGAGAAGCTCGACCAGCTCCAGGTCAAGGCGTTCAACGACTATGTCCGCTTCCTGCCGTCGGTAACCTATCAGACCGGCGGGCCGGGCAGCGCGCGGGTGTATTTCCGCGGTGTGTCGTCAGGCGAGAACGGCAACCACTCGTCGTCGCAGCCGACCGTCGGCCAGTATCTTGACGAACAGCCGATCACGACCATCCAGGGCGCGCTCGAAATCCACCTCTACGACATCGCGCGGGTCGAGTCGCTCGCCGGGCCGCAGGGCACGCTCTACGGCAGTTCGAGCGAGGCGGGCACCATCCGCATCATCACCAACAAGCCCGATCCGTCGAAATTCTCCGGCTCCGCGGACTTCGAGGTCAACAAGGTCACCGACGGCGGCTGGGGTTATGTCGGCGAGGCCTATGTCAACGTTCCGCTCAGCGACAAGATCGCAGTGCGCGCCGTCGGCTGGTACGACAAGGATGCGGGCTATATCGACAACATCCTGCAGACCCGGACTTTCCCGGTGTCCGGCATCACCCAGACCACCGCGCCGTTCGTCAAGAAGGACTATAACGTCGTCGAGACCTATGGCGGCCGCGTCGCGCTGGGCATCGAGCTCGACGACAACTGGACAATCACGCCCGCGCTGATGGGTCAGAAGCAGTCCTCGGACGGCTTCTACGGCCAGGAATCGGGCCTCAAGAAGCGCCAGGTCGCGCAATACAACCCGGAGACCAACCAGGACGACTGGTGGCAGGCGGCGCTGACCATCGAGGGCAAGCTCGGTGACTGGTCGCTGACCTATGCCGGTGCCTATCTGAAGCGCAGCATCGACGCCCAGTCGGATTACTCCGACTACAGCTATTTCTACGACGCGTTGAACGGGTCGGGCAACTATATCTACGACAACGCCGGCAATCTGATCAGTCCGAACCAGCGCATCGTGTCGCACCCGCGGTTCACCAAGCAGAGCCACGAAATCCGCATCACCTCGCCCGCGGACAAGTCCCTGCGCCTGATCGCCGGCGCATTCTATCAGCGCCAGAAGAACGGCATCGAAGAGAATTACATCATCGACAACATCGCCGGCGTCGGCCACGCGCCGGGCGTCGCCAACATCACCGTTGCCGGTACCGCCAGCAACATCTGGCTGACCAAGCAGACCCGGATCGACCGCGACTATGCGATCTTCGGCGAGCTCGCCTATGATATCCTCGACAATCTGACCCTGACGGGCGGCGCGCGCGTCTACAAGTACGACAACTCGCTGGTCGGATTCTTCGGCTACGCTGCCGGCTACAGCAGCCGGACCGGCGAGGCCGCCTGTTTCGCCGGGCCGATCGTCAGCGGCACGACCTGCACCAACCTCAACCGCCGCACCAAGAAGACCGACTGGCTGCCCAAGGTCAATCTGACCTGGAAGGTGACCGACGACAAGCTGGTCTATTTCACCTATTCCAAGGGCTTCCGCCCCGGCGGCATCAACCGGCGTGGCACGCTGGAGCCCTATCAGCCCGACACGCTCGACAATTTCGAGCTCGGCTTCAAGACGCAGTGGCTCGACAACAAGCTCAGGGTCAACGGCGCGATCTATCAGGAAAACTGGAACAAGGTGCAGTTCTCGTCGCTGGGCGAGAACGGTCTGACCGTCATCCGCAATGCCGGCAACGCCCGCATCCGCGGCGTCGAGTTCGACATCAATGTCGTGCCGGTCACCGGCCTGACGCTGAGCGTCGGCGGCAGCTACAACGATGCCAAGCTGGTCACCGATTTCTGCAACTCCGCCAACTCGGCGAACGATTGCACGATCCCCGGCCCGGGCGGCGACCCCAATTTCGTGCAGGCCCCGAGGGGCACACGCCTGCCCGACACGGCCCGGTTCAAGGGCAACGCCGTCGCGCGCTATGACTTCGCCATCAAGGACGGCGTCGACGCGCACTTCCAGGCGGCGGTGGTGCAGGAGGGCCGGCGCCTCGGCGACCTGCGGCCCGACATCCGGCAGATCGTCGGTGATTTCGCGGCCTATACCACGGTCGATCTCAGCGCCGGAATCAAGACCGGGCGCTATTCGGCGGAGTTGTACGTCACCAACCTGACCGATTCGGGTGGCATCACCTCGCGCTCCGTCCAGTGCGGAGAGACGATCTGCGGCGATCCGGACGGGGTGACGGCGTCGGGCGGCAAATTCTATTCCTATGTGATCAAGCCGCGCACTGTCGGGTTGAAGCTCGGCACCAAGTTCTAGCGCGAACAGACGTGGAACGGACGAAGGGTGCCGGCGTTCTGCCGGTACCCTTTTTTCGTGGAGTAGCGCTCGTGGCGACCGACAACCCCAAGACCCACCCGACCAGCAACGCCGAGAAGGACCCGGCCGACTGGACTACCGGCGACGAGCCGATGACCGGGGCGCAAGCCTCCTACCTGAAGACCCTCAGCGAGGAAGCGCACGCGGATTTCGATCCCGAGCTGAGCAAGGCCGACGCCTCGCTCGCTATCGACGCGCTGCAGGAGAAGACCGGCCGCGGGCGCTAGGCGAGGAAGCTGGCGCGGATTTCGCGTTTCAGCACCTTGCCGACCTTGGAGCGCGGCAGGTCGGGCCAGATGTCGAGCTGCTTCGGCGTCTTGACGCTGCCGACGCGGGCCTTGGTGTCTGCCAAGATCTCGTCAGGGCTGGCCGACGCTCCAGCGCGGAGCTGCACCACCGCGCACACGCGCTCGCCCCATTTGTCGTCGGGGAGCCCGAACACGGCGGCGTCCTGCACGGCGGGGTGGGCCTGCAGCGCCGCCTCGACCTCGCTCGAATAGACGTTGTAGCCGCCCGAGATGATCATGTCCTTGGCGCGGTCGACGATGAACAGATAGTCGTCGGCGTCCAAGTAGCCGATGTCGCCGGTGCGGTGCCAGCCGGCGGCGGTCGTCGCCTCGGCGGTCGCGGCCGCGTTCTTGTAATAGCCCGCCATGACGAGAGAGCCGCGCACGACGATCTCGCCGCGCTCGCCCTGCGGCACGGGCACGCCGTCCGCATCGACGATCGCGACCTGGACCAGCGGCGAGGGCCGCCCCGCCGACGACAGCCGCTCGGTGGCGAGGCTGCCATCCGGCCGGTAGTGATCGGCCGGCGCCATCGTCGAGATCATCATCGGCGCCTCGGTCTGCCCGAAGATCTGCGCCATCGGGCCCAGCCGCTCGCACGCCTCCGCCAGCCGGGTGGGCGACATCGGCGCGGCCCCGTACCACAGGCACTGCAGCAACGAGCGGTCGGTTGCCGCCAGCTCCGGATGGTCGAGCAGCATGTAGATGAGCGTCGGCGGCAGGAAGCTGTGGGTGACCCGGTGGCGCGGAATCAGTGCCAGGTAATCGGTCAGGTCGGGCTTGGGCATCACCACAACGTGGCCGCCGAGCGCCAGGCAGGGAAAGGTCATCACGCCCGCCGCATGGGTCAGCGGCGCCATCGCCAGATAGACCGGGCGGCCTTCGAACGGGTAGCGCATCAGGGCTGCCGCCGACATCGCCTCCAGGCTGCTGGCCGGCAGCATGACGCCCTTGGGGGCACCGGTGGTGCCGCCGGTGCCGGGCAGCATCGCCAGCGCCGGCGGCGGCGCGACGACGGCCGCGTCGTCCGGGTCGAGCCAGCCGCCGTCATCGAGGCCCGCCATCAGGCGCAGCTTGGGTAGGCCTGGCCGCATCGCCGCCGCCATGCCGGCGAAGGCCGGGTGGACGATCAGCGCGGCGCAGTCGAAGGCGTCCAGCACATAGGCGTTCTCCGCCGCCTCGTTGCGGGGGTTGATCGGCACCCACGTACAGCCGGCGCGCGAAATCCCGAACACGCAGGCAAAGCCGCGGGCGTCGTTGGGCGACAGTACCGCGACATGGCTGCCCGGCGCGATGCCGTCGCGGTGCAGCGACCGCGCCAGACGGTGGCTGAGCGCTTGCACGTCGCGGTAGCTGAGCGTCGTCTCGCCCATCGTCAGGCAGGGGCGCGCCGGCCCGAGTGCGGCGCCCTTGTCGAGATAGTCGTGCAGCTCCATCAGTCGTGAACGGTGAGCACCGGTTTCGACACCAGCCCGAACGCCCGCAGCTGACCCAGCAGTTCGCGGTGCCCGAACGCCTGGCAGGCGCTGGCGAAGCCGACCCGCCGCGGCGCCTGCTGCAGCAGCGAGGCGGCGGCATAGGCCTGCAGCAGCCCGGTCTGCTTGTAGTTGCAGTTGCCGTGTATGACGCAGTGCGCGCGCGCCAGCGGGCCGGAGGCGTGCACCGAATCGACCGACGAATTGAGCCGCGGGTTCTCGCGCGGCGGCATCGCGGCCTGCACGCTGTCGGCCATCGCCAGCAGCTGCTTCTCCTGTTCTTCGGGCGGCAACGGCGCGATGTCGGTCTCGAACATCTTGGTCATGCCGACGACGCCCTCCATGACCTCGCGGGCGAAGACGCCGCCCATGACCTTGACACTCGACACGCGCGGGTCGCGGCGGAACCACAAAGGATGCGCGGTGCCGCCCCAGGGCAGCGCCAGCGTGTTGAGGTGCTGGCCCGGCACGCTGACCTCGAAGGTCTGGGTCCGCGCCCAGGGCTTCAGCTGGTTGTCCTCGAGGTAGAACCAGTCAGCCTTGAGAATGGTGAAGATGGTCTGGGTCGAGGCATAGGTCGGGAAGCCGCGCCACAGCACCAGCATCTCCAGCGTGTCCATGCCCGGTGTTTCGAGCGCGATGTTTGCCGCGATCTCGCCGGTCGTGTACATCTGCGCGATGCAGGGGGAGAGCAGCAGGCCCTTGGCGGCGAATGCCGCGCCCCAGCGTTCCTCGCAGACCATCATCCAGTCCTGCTCGCCGGTGGTGTCGAGATAGTGGCAGCCCGCCGCCAGCGCCGCCTCCACCGCCTCCGGCCCGAACTTGATGAACGGCCCGACCATGTTGCAGACGACGCTCGCGCCGGTGAACAGCGCGGTCAGCGCCTCGACGGTGTGGGCGACCTCGACGACCTCGTAGTCGGCGCTTTCGATGCCGGGCACCTTGTCCATCACCGCCTGCGTCCGCGCGCCGTCGCGTCCGGCCGCAACGAAGGCCACGCCGAGCTCGCGCAGATATTCGCAGACCAGGCGGCCGGTGTAGCCCGATGCGCCGTAGACGATGACGGGTTTGGTCATGCTGCTTAACTCCCCATCCCGCCGTCGACGGCGAGTCCTGTGCCGGTGATGAAGCGTGCCGCGTCGCTGAGCAGGAAGACGCAGGCGTCGGCCATGTCGCCGACCTCGCCGAGCCGGCCCAGCGGGGTCTGCGCGATGACGCCGCCCGCCGCTTCCTCGGCGCTGCCGAACAGGCCGATCTCGGCCATGTCTGCGGCGAGCTTGGTGCCCATCGCGGTCGGCACCAGCCCCGGATACAGGCAGTTGACGCGGACGCCGTAGCCCAGGCGGCCGCTCTCGACCGCGGCGATGCGGGTCAGCCGGTCGACCGCCGACTTGGTCGCGGAATAGCCGCTGATGCCGGGGAACGGGATGGTCGCGGCGACCGAGGCAATGTTGACGATCGCACCGCCCTTGCCCGCCGCGCCGCCGGGCCGCATCGCGCGAAAGGCGTGCTTGCACCCCAGCGCGGTGCCGACGACGTTGACGTCAAGCATCTTCCTGAGCGCCGCCGCGTCGGTGTCGATGACCAGCGCCGAAATCTCGATGCCGGCATTGTTGACCAGCAGGTCGAAGCCGCCGAGACCCGCGACAACCTGCGGGATCGCCGCCGCCCAGCCGGCGTCGTCGGTAACGTCGAACTGCACGAACGTCGCGCCGATGCGGGCGGCCGTTGCGGTGCCGGTGGCGGCATCGATGTCAGAGATCGCGACCCTCGCCCCCGCCGCGATCAACGCCTCCGCGATCGCCATGCCGATGCCGGTCGCCCCGCCGGTGACCAGCGCATGCTTGCCGTCGAGACCTTGCGTCATTGGGTGTTCCTTTCAGGCGGCAACATAGCCCCCGTCGACGACCAGCTCGCTGCCCCACATGTACGAGGCGTCGTCGCTGGCGAGGAACAGGATCGGCCGGGCGATCTCCTCGACCGTCGCGGTGCGGCCGAGCGGGATCTGCGCCAGGGTCGCCGCCATGAAGGCGTTGCCGCGGTCTTCGCCCAGCGCCGCAACCGCGTCGGCGACCAGCGCGGTCGCGCAGTAGCCGGGGTGGACCGAGTTGATGCGCACCGGGATGCCGCGGCGCGCGCAATCGACCGCGACCGACTTGGTGAACAGTTTCACACCGCCCTTGCTGGCATTGTAGGCGGGCAGCATCGGCTCGGCGATGTTGCCGGCGATCGAGGCGACGTTGATGATGGTGCCGCCACGCGTCCGCATCTTGGCGATGCCGGCGCGGGTGCCGAGGAAGACGCTCTCCAGATTGACGCTGAGCATCCGTCGCCAGTCGGCGAGGCTGGTGTCCTCGATGGCCTTCAGGAAGGCCATGCCGGCGTTGTTGACCAGAATGTCGAGCGCCGGGATCGCGGCCATCAACGCCGTCCAGCCGGCCTCGTCGGTCGCGTCCTGGACCCGGGTCTCGATGTTCGGCGCGGTAATCGTCGCCAGTTCGGCCGCGTCGATGTCGGTGGCGATGACGTGCGCGCCCTCGGCGGCGAAGCCCTCCGCGGTCGCCCTTCCGATGCCGCGCGCGGCCCCGGTGACGAGCGCGACCTTGCCGGTGAAACGCATCATGGAGCCTCTCTCGGGTCGCCCGCCGGGGCGGCGCGGCACCCGGTGATCAGAACTTGTAGGTGACGTCGAAGCCGTAGGTCCGGGGCGTCGCGCGGTTCAGGTAATCGAGCCCGAAGACGTTGATGTTGAGGCCATAGGTGTAATAATATTTGTTCGACAGGTTCTTGCCCCAGGCGCTTACCGACAGATTGTCCTTGGTGTAGGTCAGGCGCGCGTTGAACAGCCAGTAACCCGGGTTGCCGCAGGCGATCGCCGGGCCGGCCTGCAGGATGTTGAAGCCGGGCGCGGGCGTGTTGCACGGGCTCTGGCCATAGTCCTTGAACGGGTCGAAGTAATATTTGCCTTCGTACTGCGCGTCGCCGCGGAAGCTGAACTTGCCGACCTTGCCCTCGTAGATGTCCCAGTCGACGCCGAGCTGGACAGTCGTTTCCGGCGCGTTCGGGAACGGGTTGCCGTTGACGTTGAGGGTCGGGCTGCTCGGGTTGGTCGGGTCGAGCACGTTGCCCTTGTACTTCGAGCGCAGCAGGCCGAGCGAGCCGTCGAAACGCAAATTGTCCAGCGCCTGGAACACCACCTCCGCCTCGCCGCCATACAGATAGCCGTTGGCCGAACGGGTGAAGGTGGTCGCGCCGATGACCTGCGTCACCTGGTGGTTCTTGTAGTCGTAGTAGAAGCCGGCGAGGTTCAGCTGCAGGCGCCGGTCGAACAGGCGGGTCTTCACCCCGCCTTCATAGGCGTCGATCTGCTCGGGCTGGATGTAGTAGACCTGGTTGGTGCCCTGGTAGGCGAGTCCGTTGAAGCTGCCCGAACGGTAGCCGCGCGAATAATTGACATAGCCCAGGATATCGTCGGCGAACTTGTAGCTGACGTTGGCGCGACCGGTCAGGCGATTGGCCTTCTCGGTCTGGTTCACCCGCGGCAGGCTGGGGTCGTAGGGAAAGCTGTACGGGATCGTCGACGCGACGATGTTCTGGCCGCCGAGATCGCGGATCGTCGTCAGGCCGTTGCGGTATTTCACCTTGTCCTTGGTGTAGCGCAGGCCGATGCTGACCGTCAGGCGGTCGGTGAAGTCATAGCTCGCATCGCCGTAGATCGCATAGGACGGGCGCTCGATGTCATAATCCTGGTTGCCCAGGATCGGCGTGAACGGCGGCGCCCCGGCGGCGCGGCAGGCGGCCGAAATGGCGCCGCCAAAACCGTTGCCGCCGCTGTTGTTCAGCGAGATGTCGGTGACCAGCGCGATTAGCGAGCGGGCATCGAGGAAGCCGTTGGGGTTGGCCACAACCGGTGTGCACGAGGACGCGAGCGTCGGGTCGAGCGCCGGGTTGACCGCGAACGCCGGCACGATGCCGGTCGAATCCGGTGTCGCGATGACCGGGTTGCTGAACGTCGACGGCAGGCCGAGGCCGAGCAGGACAGGCCGCAAGATGCCGAAGAAATCGACCTCGTTGCGGGTCTTGACCGTGTCTTTGCCGTAATACAGCCCGGCAACGACGTTCAGCCGGTCGTGCTTGTAGGTGAAGCGCAGGTCCTGGTTGAAGTTCTCGCTCTTGGAGAAATAGCGCAGCGAGCACAGGTCGTTCGGCGAACCGTCGCAGTCGAACGGCGAGTTGCGGTACTTGCCCGTGTCGTAGCCGGTGATCGACGTGACGCTGAGGTCGTCGGTGATCTCGTAGGCGATGTTCAGCGCGACACCGGCCGACGACGTGAAATAATGACCGCCCGAGTTCGACGCGACCTCGTTGCCGCGCAACAGCCGCCCGCCGAGCAGCGGCTGCGGATCGAAGCGCGAATAGCCGAGCGCGTCCTGGCCGTTCGCGAGCTGACCCAGCGCATAGGGGTTGGGGGCGAGCGGATTGTCGCGGGCGTAATAGCCCTTCAGGTTGATCTGCAGGCGATCGGTCGGCTTCCACCGCGCCGACAGCCGAGCGCCGACGGTGTTGGTGGTGCCGACATCGCGCTGCTGGATCGGGTTATACTGCCAGCCGTCGCCCTTCGCGACGGTGACCGCGGCACGGATGCCGAGCTTGTCCGGGATCAGCGTCGCATCGATCGCACCCTGGCCGGTGAAGGTGTTGTAGTTGCCATAGCCGAACGTGCCGTAGCCGTGGACGCCGCCCTCCAGGCTGGGCTTGCGGGTGAAGAAGCTGATCGCGCCGCCCGTCGTGTTGCGACCGTAGAGGGTCCCCTGCGGACCGCGCAGCACCTCGACGCGGTCGAGGTCGTAAAGCTGCTGCCCGTGGCTGGCGCGGAAGCTCTGGTAGACCTCGTCGACATAGATGCCGACCGGCGAGGCGGTGGAGGCCGAGAACTCGTTCGCCACCGACACGCCGCGCAGCGAGAAGTTGGGCTGGGTGCGGCCGTAGGGCGTGGTGATCTGCAGGCTGGGCACGGTTCCCATCAGGTCGCTGGTCTCGGTGACGCCGCGCGCCTGCAGCTCCGCCCCGCCGATCGCCGAGATCGCGGCGGGCACGTCCTGCAGCTTCTGCTCGCGCTTCTGGGCGGTGACGACGATGTCGTCGAGCGACGGGCTGGACGCGGCATTCTCCGCGGTCGCGGTGGGCGCGACGTTCGCAGGCGTCTGTGCGGCGGCCAGGCCCGGCAGGGCCAGCATCGCGCAGGTGGCGAGCAGTTGCGGCTTGATCATTGTTCACTCCCCTTGGCGCCCGCGGGTCGCTGCCCGCCGATCATGCTTGGCTGCGATGCTAGGCGCGGACCGCGACCACGCAACGGTGGCGGCGGGGGGGTGGCGGGGGGGCTGGCGGGGGGCTAGACTGGCGACCAAGCGGCGTGGACCGCATGGGGACGGGATGGCGAGCGAGTTCAGCGAGCCGCGGCAGCAACCGGGTGATACGCCCGGTGCGGACAGCCGTGCGACGCTGACCCGCACCAAGCTGCGCCCGCCGCGCCTGCCCGCCCGGCTGGTCGCGAGCGCCCGCCACGCCGCGCTTGCCGATGCGGTGCTCGCCCACGGTGTGACGCTGGTCCGGGCGCCGAGCGGCTATGGCAAGTCGACGCTCGCCAGCGGCTGGCATCGCAGCGTCATCGCCCGCGGGCACATTGCCGCCTGGGTCTCGTTCGAGCCTGAGGACGATGCTCCGGCGCGCGCCATCGGTGCCATCCTCCAGGCGCTGGCGAGCGCCCTCACGACGCGCGAGGCGGTGGTGCTCCATCACCTCGCGGGCGGGCTGCTGGCCAATGACGGCGTCATCGTGCCCCAGGCGGTGGCGACGCGCCTGATCAACGCCGTCGACGAGATCGGGGAGCGCGTCGTGCTGTTCCTCGACGACATCGACCGGCTGACCGACCCGCGCATCCTGCAGTTCCTGAATTATCTCCTGTTGCACGCACCCGCCAACCTGCACGTTGTGCTGGCGACGCAGGCGCGGCTGGCCTTGCCGCTGGTCCATCTCGACCATCACGGGCAGCTGCTGCGCATCGGCATCGACGAGATGCGACTGAGCGATGCCGAGGCCGCCGATCTGCTGGCCGCGGGCGGCGCGACGCTGTCCAAGGGCGATGTGAGACGGCTGAACGCGGCAATGGCGGGCTGGGTGACGGGCTTGCGGATCGGCTCGGCGGCACTGCGCAACAACCGCGACGCGCTGCTCGACGTCGGGCTCGCCGGGCACGGCGCCCGCTGGCTCAGCGATTATCTCGACGACAATATCGTCCGCCACCTGACACCGGATGCGCAGGTCTTCCTGTCCCGCTGCGCCGTCGTGGCGTCGATGACGCCGGAGCTCGCCACCGCCTTGTCGGGCCTCCCCGACGCCGGCCCGATGCTCGGCTGGCTCGCCGACCAGAACCTGTTCGTGCAGCGCCAGGGGGAGGCCGGCGACTGGTTCCAGATCCACGCCGCGTTCCGCGGCTTCCTGCTCGACCGGCTGGCGCGCGAGGACGCCGCCGCGGTGCCGCGCCTGCACGGTGTCGCCAGCCGCTGGTACGCGGCTCACGGCCGCCCGGCCGAAGCCATCGGCCACGCGCTCGACGCCGGCGACGCCGACGCAGCCGCGGCGCTCATCGAAGGCCAGGCCCAGTCGATGGTCGAACAGTCGGATATCCTGACCCTGCTCGGCTGGATCGCGCGGCTGCCGGTCGCGGCGATCGAGCATCGCATCCCGCTGCGTCTCGCCCAGGCCTGGGCGCTGACCCTCAGTCTGCGGCCGCAGGCACGCGCCGTTCTCGATGACCTGTACAGCAGGCGGCGCGCCAAGGACGACGCGCTCGACCGCGAGCTTGCCGGTATCGAGACGATCTTCCTCGCCGTCTACGAGGACCGGCTCGACGCCGCGCTGGAGCACGGCCGCACCTATCTTGCGGGCAACGCCACCGACAGCTTCACCAGCCGCGCGGTCCGCAACGCCGCCGCCTATTGCGAGCTGGCGCGCGGCAACCACGCCGAGGTTCACGCGCTGGTCCGCCCGGCGCAACTGCAGGCCCAGCGCGCCGAGCAGATTTTCCCGACCGCCTATCGCTATGCCGTCGTCGGCCTCGGCTACCGCAACCAGGGCCAGCTGGCGGAGGCCGAGCGGACCTTTGCCGCCGGTCTCGATCTGGCGCGGCGGGTGTCCGGCCCGGGGTCGGCTTCGTCGGCGCTGCTCGCGCCACTGCTGGCGCGCTGCCGCTACGAGGCGGGCGACCTCGATGCCGCCGCGGCGCTGCTCGACGGGCAGCTGCCGGTGATCGACGAGGCGTGCTTCAGCGAGACCGTGCTCAACGCCTATCTGATCGCTGTGCGGCTGGCGGCGCCGCGCGACGCGGCGGCGCTGATCGAACATGCCGAGTTGCTCGGGCACGAGCGCGGCTGGGCGCGGCTGCAGGCGCTGTGCATGGTCGAGCGGGCGCGGCTCGGCCTGCCCCAGACGATGGCCGCGGACGATCTCGTCGCCGAAGCCGAGGAGGCGGCCGCGATCGCCGCCCCGCTCGGCCTGAAGGCCCGGACCTTCGCGATCCTGTGGAAATATCGTGCCGAAATGGCGCTGGCGACGGGCGACCGCGCGCGGCTGACGACGATCACGACGCGGGTGGCGACGCTGGCGCACGCCTCGGGCCAGCACGAGCTGCTGCTCAAGAGCCATGTCTATGCGCTGCTGCCCAAGCTGATGGGCACCGCCGAGGTCGCGCTGCCCGCGGTGTGTGCCGGACTGGCGCGGGATGCGGTCGCGGCCGGTTACCGGCGGACCTTCACCGACATTCTCGAGGCGCCGGTGCGCGGCCGCCTGACGCTGCCGCCCGAATGGCCGCCGGAGCTGGCGGTGCTGGTCCGCCCGCCGCGCGCCGCGCCCGCGCCGGCGTCGCCGCGCACCGTGTTCGAGTTGCTCACCTCGCGCGAGATCGACGTGCTTACCGGCGTCAGCACCGGCCATTCGAACAAGGATATCGCGCGCCAGTTGCAGCTGACGCCCGAGACGGTGAAGTGGCATCTGAAAAACGTCATGCGCAAGCTCGGGGCGGACAGCCGGACCGAGGCGGTGCGCGCCGCGGCGGCGCTTGGCCTGTCGTCGGCAGGATGAGGATCACCGCTGCCGTGCTGGGCGCCAGTGGTGCGGTCGCGCCCTATGCTGACAGCCTTCCGCTGGAGCTCCGCACGCTCGACCTCGCGCCGCCGCAGCCAGGCGAGCTGCTCGTCCGCATCGATGCTGCCGGCCTGTGCCATTCCGACCTGTCGGTGATCAATGGCGACCGGCCGCGGCCGCTGCCGATGGCGCTCGGCCATGAGGCGGTGGCGACGGTCGAGGCGCTGGGCAGCCCAGACGACGCGCTGTTCGCGACCGGCGACCGGGTCGTGCTGTCGTTCCTGCCGCCGTGCGGCGAGTGCGTGCGCTGCCAGAGCGGCGAGGGGTACCTGTGCCCGCGCGGGGCGGCGGCGAATGGAGCGGGCGAGCTGCTGCGCGGCGGCTCACGGCTGGGCGGCGTCCACCACCATCTCGGCGTCTCGGCGTTTGCCACACACGCCGTCGTCGACCGGCGTTCGGCGGTGAAGATCGACCGCGACATCCCGGTCGAGATCGCCGCGCTGTTCGGCTGCGCGGTGCTGACCGGGGTCGGCGCGGTGCTCAATTCGGGCGGGCTGCGGGCGGGCGAGAGCGTATTGATCTACGGCCTGGGCGGGGTCGGGCTGGCGGCGCTGCTCGGCGCGCTGGCAGGCGGTGCCAACCCGGTCACGGTCGTCGATCCGGTGGCGGCGAAGCGCGCGCTGGCGCTCGACCTCGGCGCGGCGGCGGCTTTCGCGCCAGGTGCGGAGAGCGGCGGTGCCGACCTGGTGATCGAGACCGTCGGCAAGGCGCGGGTGCTGGAGACCGCCTATGCCCGCACCCGGCGCGGCGGGCGGATCGTCACCGTTGGCCTGCCCAATCCGGCCGAACAATTCTCGATCCCCGCGGTGAGCCTGGTCGCCGATGCCAAGACGATCGTCGGCTCCTATCTCGGCAGCAGCATCCCGGCGCGCGACATCCCGCGCTACATCGGCCTGTGGCGGGCCGGGCGGCTGCCGGTCGAGCGTCTGCTGACTTCGGTGTCGCCGCTCGCCGACATTAACGCGCTGTTCGACCGGCTGGCCAGCGGCAAGGCGATCCGCCAGGTCGTCATCCCCGCCTGATCCCGCGGCGGCAGGTTTACCCGAGGCAGGCGTCGATTGCACCCTGCCGCACCACCCGGATGCGTTTCTCGATGGCGCGGGCGTGGCGGCGGTTCTTGCCGGTCAGGTTCGAGGCATCGCGCTCGATCGGCTGCGGCAGGATGGTCACCAGCCGCGCTGCCTGGGCCGGCGTCAGCTTCGCCGCGGTCGACCCGAAATAATGCTTCGCCGCCGCGTCGACGCCGTAGATGCCCGGCCCCATCTCGGCGATGTTGAGGTATACCTCCATGATCCGCGGCTTGCCCCAGATCGCTTCGATCAGGACGGTGAAATAGGCCTCCAGCCCCTTCCGCAGCCACGACCGCTCAGGCCACAGGAAGGCGTTCTTGGCGGTCTGCTGGCTGATCGTCGAGCCGCCGCGCAGTTTCTTCGAGGCCGCGTTCTTGGCCAGCGCCGCTTCGATGGCATCGACATCGAAACCCTTGTGGCGGCAGAAATTCGCGTCCTCCGCCCCGATCGCGGCGCGCGGCACCGCCTTGGCGATGGCCGCCAGCGGCACCCAGTTGCGATCGACATGGATGCCGTGGATCGCATCACGCGCCATCGGCCAGGTGATCGGCGGGTTCAGCCATTTATAGGCCAGCGCCCACAGCAAGCTGCCGCCGAACACGACGATGGCGACGGTGACCAATGTCCGCAGCAGCCAGCCGATGACACCCGCAATCGCCGTCACGCCTTGGCCCCCCGTTCGGTCCGTCATTGTGCGGCGGGCCGCGCTGGCGTCAAGCGATCCGGCAACGCTATTGCAACCTGTCCCCGCTATTATCGCAATCCGTTGGTAAGGGACCGCGAAGATGTTGCGACATCTGCTTCTGGGCGCAGGTCTTATCGGTTCGCCCGCGGCCGCGGTCACAGGCACTTACGCCGTCTCCGAACTCGGGCCCGCCATCGCCTTCTTGCAGGGCGACCAGCCCGGTGTCTGGGAGCCGGAGGCGCAAGAGCGGTTCGACTTCCCGACGAGCTATCATCTCAGCCAGACCGTCAGCCTCGTCGATCCGGTCAGCGGCAGCGCGGCCACGGTCGGCGGCACGACTGACGCGATCTGGAGCAGCGCCAATGCCGGTTCGGTGACGTTCACGGACTGGAATTGGGCCTACGACCGGCACGGCGACGACAGCACCTATCTGTCGTTTGCCAACTCCAGCGAGAATTGGGGCTATCACTTTACCGCGACCGGGGACGGCGTTTTCACCCTCGACTACAACGTCACGGCCAGTGGCGACCGCAGCGGCCTTGGCGGCTGGTTGATCGGCTGGACGTGCCCGGGTTGTGAGAGCCTGGACCTGTGGAATTTCGACGACCCCACGACCAGCGGTACCTTCACCCGGCCACTCGTCGCTGGCACCGACTATTGGATCGACCTCGTCAACCGGGCTGAGGTGTTCCGCGACTACAGCACGGCGGGCAGCATGAGCGGCAGCTTCGTCTGGTCGATTGTCGAGGGGCCGCCCCCGCCACCTCCGCCGCCCCCGCCGCCCCCGCCACCTCCGCCGCCGCCGCCGCCGCCGCCGCCCCCACCACCACCGCCGACGGTGCCCGAGCCGGCCAGCTGGCTGCTGATGATCGCCGGTTTCGGCTTCAGCGGTGTCGCGATGAGGCGGCAGCGGGCCACAGCACCAGCGGCGCGATAACGGCTTCGACGGCGAGGAAACCGTCCGCCGTGGTCGCTTACGCCAGCTCCAGCAGCCGGCGCTCGCCTGCCAGGGCGCGGATGCCCTTCTGCAGCTTCTCGAACGCCCGCACCTCGATCTGGCGGACGCGCTCGCGGCTGATGCCGTATTGCTGCGACAGTTCCTCCAGCGTCTCCGGCTCGTCGACCAGGCGGCGCTGGGTCAGGATGTGCTTCTCGCGGTCGTTGAGACCTTCCATCGCGTCGACCAGCATGGCGTGGCGCTGCTCGCGCTCCTGTTCGTTGGCGACGATGGTGTCCTGCAGGGGGCCGTCGTCGGTCAGCCAGTCCTGCCACTCGCCCTCGCCCTCCTCGCGCAGCGGGGCGTTGAGCGACGTGTCGCCGCCCATCGCCATGCGGCGGTTCATCGAAATGACCTCGTCGGTGGTAACGCCCAGCGTCGTCGCGATGCTCTGGACGTCGGCCGGCTTCATGTCGCCGTCCTCCATCGCGTCGATCTTGCCCTTCAACCGGCGCAGGTTGAAGAACAGCTTCTTCTGGGCGGCGGTGGTGCCGATCTTCACCAGGCTCCACGAGCGCAGGATATATTCCTGGATCGAGGCGCGGATCCACCACATCGCATAGGTCGCGAGGCGGAAACCGCGCTCGGCATCGAACTTCTTGACGCCCTGCATCAGCCCGATGTTGCCCTCGGAAATCAGCTCGGCGACGGGCAGGCCGTAGCCGCGGTAGCCCATCGCGATCTTGGCGACGAGGCGCAGGTGGCTGGTCACCATCTTGGCGGCGGCGTCCGGGTCCTGATGCTCGGCCCAGCGCTTGGCGAGCATATACTCCTCCTCAGGCGCCAGCAGCGGGAACTTGCGGATCTCGCTCAGGTAGCGGTTGAGGCCGGCCTCGCCACCCAGGGCGGGGATCGAGGTAATCTTGGCGGGAACATTGGCCATGGGGTTTCCCCTTTCTTACTCAGGGCCGTCAACGGAAAGACGACCGATTAGGTCCACTATATCGACGGGCAGGGCGCTCGTGAAAGAAAGTTTTGCTTGGGTGACCGGATGGATAAATCCCAGCGTCGCGGCGTGCAGCGCCTGCCGCCTGAACTGCAATTCGTCGAGCACGGCGCGCTGGTTACCCTTGGCACCGCCGTAGAACGGGTCGCCGAGCAGCGGATGGCCGATCGATGCCATGTGGACGCGGATCTGGTGGGTGCGCCCGGTTTCGAGCCGGCACTCTATCTGGGCGGCCTTGAACAACGACTTGGCCGTGCGGAAATGGGTAACGGCGCGCTTGCCGCGGCCGTCCGGCACGATCGCCATTTTCTGCCGGTTGGCGCTGGAGCGGGCGAGCGCGCCCTCGATCCGGCCGGCGGGCGGGGCCGGGACACCCGCGACGATGGCGGTGTACAGCCGCTCGACACTGTGCGCGGCGAACTGACGCGACAGCCCCTCGTGCGCCGGGTCGGTCTTGGCGACGACCAGCAGGCCCGAGGTGTCCTTGTCGATGCGGTGGACGATGCCCGGCCGGGCGACGCCGCCGATGCCCGACAATTTGCCCGCGCAATGGTGGAGCAGGGCGTTGACCAGCGTGCCGTCGAGATTGCCCGCGGCCGGGTGGACGACCAGCCCCGCCGGCTTGTCGACGATCAGCAGGTGATCGTCCTCGAACACCACGACCAGCGGGATGTCCTCTGCAAGGCTGTGGGACGGCCGGGCGGGCGGGATCGTGACCGTGAACGCGTCGCCCGGCGTCACCTTCTTCGCCGGATCGCGCGACAGGCCCGCCGGGCCGCTGACGTCGCCGTTCGAGATCAGGCCCTTCAGCCGCTCGCGCGACAGCGTCGGCACCAGCGCGGCCAGCGCGCGGTCGAGCCGCCAGCCGGCCATGCCGCCCTGGACCTCCACGCGCACAATCGACTTTTCGTCCCCCATCCCGTAGCCGATGTGGTCATGGGGTGGGCGATTGCAAGCGAGGCGGCGGCGGCGGTGCTTGCCGATGCGCGCGACCGGCATCCGCACGAGGCGTGCGGCCTGCTGCTCGGCCGGCCGGGCACGGTGACCCGTGCGGTTGCCGCGCCCAACGTCGCCGCGCATCCGGAGCGGACGTTCGAGATCGATCCCGCGACGCTGCTGCGCGTCCACCGCGAGGCGCGGGGCGGCGGCGAGGGGGTGGTCGGCCATTATCACTCCCATCCGAACGGTTTCGCGCAGCTGTCGCGGACCGACGCGGCGCGCGCCGCGGTCGACGGCCAGCTGTGGCTGCTTGCCTGTGATGACGCATTGTCCGGCTGGATCCGCACCGCCGACGGCTTCGCGCCCGTGGATATCGACTGATGGCGATCGGTGAAGTCCGCTGGTTCAACCGCAAGAAGGGCTTCGGCTTCATCCGTCCCGATCTCGGCCCGCGCGACGTGTTCGTGCATGTCTCGGCGGTCAACCGCGCCGGCCTCGAGGCGCTGGAGGACGGCCAGCGCGTCGAATTCGAGCTGACCCAGCTCGGCGACGGGCGGCTGCTTGCCACTGGCCTGCGTATCTCTCCGCAATGATCGACCTGTCGACCGCCTATCTGCCCGCCGGCATCGCCATCGGCCTGGCCGGGGCCGCGCCGGTCGGGCCGATCAACCTGATCGTCATGCAGCGCACCCTGACGCGGGGCCAGCCGTCGGCGCTGCTGGCCGGGTCGGCGGGCGCGCTCGGCGATGCGATCTTTGCGGCGGTCGCGGCGTTCGGGCTCGGCGCGGTGCGGCTGCTGATCGACGAGCACAGCGCCACGGTGCGGATTGTCGGCGGCGTGATCATGATCGCCTTCGCCTGGCTGGTGTGGCGGTCGTCGCCGCACCTCGACCGTGCACGGACGGAGTTGCCCGACGGGCGACTTGGCGCGATGATCCTCGGCATGACGCTCACCAACCCCGGCAGCCTGTTCTTCTTCCTCGGCAGTTTCGGGGCGATCGGCTTCGTCGAGATCGGCCACGGCTCGCCCGCGCGGCTGGTCAATTCGGCGCTGGTGGTGGCGGGCGCGTTCGCCGGCTCGATGCTGTGGTGGCTGGTCATCAGCAGCGGCACCCTGGCCTTGCGCGAGCGGGTCACCGACCGGCACCTGCGCTGGCTCAACCGCGGCACCGCCGCCGCGCTGGCGCTGTTCGGGGCCGGCGCGGTTGCTTTCGGGCTGGCGTCATGAGCCTCGCCGCACTGCTGGCGCGCAAATTGTGCCACGATTTCGCCGGGCCGGCGGGCGCCATCGGCACCGCTGTGGAGATGCTCGCCGACAGCGGCGACCCCGAACTGGTGGCGCTGACCGCCGACAGCAGCGCCGCGCTGACCGCCGCGCTCGAGCTCTACCGCTATATCCTGACGCCAGCGACGGAGCCGGTCGGCGGCGGCCGGGCGCGGGCGCTGGTCGCGGGCTGGCTGCTGGCGCGCGGCGGCCTGGCGCTCGACTGGCCCGACGATGGCCGCGACTGGCCGTCCGGCGTCGCGGCGCTGACCGCGGGCCTGGCGATGGTCTCTGCCGAGGCGGCGCGGAGCGGCACGCTGACCGTCGCGCAGGGCAGCGCGACGGTGGCGGGCGCGGTCCTGCCGCCCGATGTCGAGGCCGCGCTGGGCGGCGCGCCCCCGGCGACCACCCGCGCCGCGCTGGCCGCCGTCCTCGCGGAACACGCGGCCGCGCTCGGCGGCGGCCTTGCCGTCGCGGGCGAGAAGCTGATCTACCGGGCGGCGGGGTCGCGGCGATAAGCCACCGCGACGCCGCGCCGACACCGCCCGGGGTGACGCGGCTTCGCGACTTCGCCTAGAAGACCCGCCGGAGGCGACGGTTGAGCATCTGGAGCGATCTGATCGGTGTGGCGGCCGGGCTGCTGCCCGGCGGGGGCGGCGGCGTCCTTGGCCGCGCCGTGTCGCGCAGCCGCGCGCTGGTCGCGCAACGCCTGCACCGCCCCGACCGGCGGCAGGTGGCGTTCACCATCGCGGCGATCGCGCTGGCGGCCAAGATGGCCGCCGCCGACGGCATCGCCACGCCGCAGGAATTCGCCACCTTCGAACGGCTGTTCCGGGTGCCCGAGCACGAGCGCGTCAACGCGGCGCGCTTCTACCGGCTGGCGCAGGGCTCGGTGGCCGGCTTCGAGGCCTATGCCGACCAGGCTGCGAAGATGCTCGGCCAGGGTTCGCCGCTGCTGGAGGACCTGCTCGAGGCGCTGCTGCTGATCGCCAAGGTCGACGGCATCCACCCTGCCGAGCTGACCTATCTCGACGCGGTCGCGCCGCGCCTCGGCATCGACGCGCGGACCTACGCCCGCATCCGCGCCCGCCATCTTGCGACGACCGCCGACGACCCGTGGCTGGTGCTCGGCGTCGAGCCGGGCGCGGATGCGGCGACCGTGGCCGCCGCCTACCGGACGCTGGCCAAGCGCCACCACCCCGACCGCCACATCGCCGACGGCACGCCGCCCGAATTCATCCGCGTGTCGGAGGAGCGGATGGCCGCGATCAACGCCGCTTATGCCGCGTTGAAGGCCAGGGCGGAGGCATGAAGCCAAGACACCTGCTCGCCATCCTGATCATCGATCTGATCTGGGCCGGCAACGTCGTCGCCATCAAGCTCGCGGTCGAGGCGATCCCGCCGCTGATGGCGGTGACGCTGCGCTATGCCATCGTGCTGCTGTGCTGCCTGCCGTTCGCGCGCTGGCTGCCGGGGCGGATGCTCGCGGTGCTGGGCACCGGCGTCGTCGCGGGCGCGCTGTTCATGGGGCTGGGCTCGCTCAGCTTCCATCTCGCCGACAATGTCTCGGCGCTCGCCATCGCCGGGCAGGCCGGCGTGCCGTTCAGCCTGATCCTGGCGGTGATCTTCTACCATGAGCGTATCCGCTGGGTGCGGATCAGCGGCATCGTGCTGGCGTTTGCCGGGGTCGCGACGCTGGCCTTCGACCCGCATATCGTCGACGAACGCATCGGCCTGCTGCTGACACTGGCGGCGGCGTTCTGCTGGGCAGCGGGCAACCTGCTGTTCCGCCGCCTGCAGGGGGTGTTCGTGCTGACCATCCATTTCTGGCTGGCGGCGGTATCCGTGCCGCTGCTCGCCGCCGCCAGCCTGGTGTTTGAGCCCGGCGCGCTGGCCAAGGTGGCGGAGGTGCCGCCGCACATCTGGGGGTGGCTCGCCTATTCGGGCATCGGCGCATCGCTGATCGGGCATGGCGGCATGACCTGGCTGTTCCAGCGCTACCCGGTATCGACCGTCGCCCCGCTGACGCTGCCGACGCCGCTGCTGTCGGTGATCATCGCGACGCTCGTGTTCGGGACGCCGGTGACGGGCATCATGGTCGCGGGCGGGCTGGTGACGCTGGCCGGCATCGCGATCATCACGCTCAGGACGGCGCAGGCGCGCGACGCGGTGGCCACCGCGTGATCGCCTGCCCCAGCCCGAACTTCGACGCCCGCGCGCTGCCGGTGACGATGGCGGTGCTGCACTATACCGGCATGCCCGACGCGGCGGGCGCGATCGGCCGCCTGACCGACCGGGCGGCGAAGGTCTCGGCGCACTATGTCGTCGCCGAGGACGGGCAGGTGTTCGCGCTGGTCGAAGAGGCGAACCGCGCCTGGCACGCCGGCCGCTCGTGGTGGCGCGGCGTCACCGACATCAACTCGGCCAGCGTCGGCATCGAGATCGTCAATCCGGGCCATGAATTCGGCTACCGGCCGTTTCCCGCGCCGCAGATGGATGCGGTCGAGGCGTTGCTCGCCGGCATCGTGCAGCGGCACGGCATCGCCCCGGCGCTGGTCGTCGGGCACAGCGACATCGCGCCGGCGCGCAAGGACGATCCGGGCGAGTTGTTCGACTGGCCGCGGCTGGCGCGCGCCGGGCTGGCGCTGCCGGTGCCGGCGGTCGGCGACGATCCGCACTGGACCGATGCGGGCTTCCACATCGCGCTGGGCCGCTTCGGCTATGACACCACCGACCCCGGTGCCGCGACGGTCGCCTTCCAGCGCCGCTTCCGCCCGCGCGACTGGTCAGGCGCGGTCGACTGGGAGTGCCGCGCGCTGCTCTACGCGCTGCTGCGTCAGGACCGCGGCGCGGTATAGTCGGCGTGCGCCTTGTCGCCGCTCAGCCCGCCCGGCAGGTCGGCGGGCTTGCCCCGCTGCGGCGCCGGGCCGTCGGCGGCGTCGGGCCCGGTACTGATGGTGAAGCCCTTGTCGGCAGCCTTCTGATATTCGCCCAGCCCCTTGCGAATGCTCGCACAGCCGGTGAGCGCCGCGGCGAGCGTCAGGATCAGGAGGGCGTTGCGCATCGCTCCACTAGAGCGCGGGTGCGGCGCTTGGCAAGCGGCGCGCGCGCGCCTAGGGGGACGGCGCGCGCCAGAGGATCGGACGGCCGCCGCTTGGCGACAAGGGGAGGAAAGTCCGGGCTCCACGCAACGACGGTGCCGGGTAATTCCCGGCGGGGGCGACCCCAGGGACAGTGCCACAGAGAGCAGACCGCCGATGGCCGCAAGGCACAGGCAAGGCTGAAAGGGTGGGGTAAGAGCCCACCGCGCGACGGGTAACCCGAGCGGCAAGGTAAACCCCACCGGGAGCAAGACCGCATAGGGGCGGCGCGCGGAGGCAACTCCGCAGGGCAGGAAGCGGCCCAGTCGCCCGGGTTGGTTGCTTGAGGCCGCCGGTAACGGCGGTCCTAGAGGAATGGCCGTCCAGAGGTTTCGGCCTTGGACAAAACCCGGCTTACAGATCCTCTGGCGCGCAGCGCGGCGCGTGGCTAGCGCACGCTATCCACCGATTCGCGCGAGCGCGGCTTTGCCGCGACGCCCCGGCCCTAAAGCCCTTCCACCACCAGCGTCGTCCCGTCGACCCTGACGACGCGCGCGGTCGCGCCGACGGCCAGGTCGGGCCCGACCGCGGCCCAGGGTGAATCGCCGACCTGGACCCGCCCGCGCCCACCGACGAGCGGCTCGACGACCTCGACGCGGCAGCCGATCAGCCGCTCCGAGCGCCGGTTCAGGCCAGGATCGCCGCTTGCCGGCTGGCGGCGACCGAACCAGCGTCCGACCAGGATCGAGTTCATCGCCAGCGCGACGAACAACAGCAATTGCGCTTCCCAGCCCGGCGCGATCAGCGCGACCAGCGCGGCGTTGGCCGCCGCCGCACCCGCCAGCCAGATCATGAACGCGCCCGGCGTCAGGATCTCCACGCCCGCCAGCACTGCCGCCGCGACCAGCCAGCTCCACGGCGAGAACAGGGTCCAGCCGGCCGCCAGCTCGTTCATTGCGGCGTTTCCCACGGGTTGGCGGGCGGCGCCGGGCGGGCGGCCGGGCGTGTCGAAGCTGCCGGCACCTCACCGGCCACGGCCCGGACCAGCTCGCCGATGCCGCCCAGCGAGCCGACCAGCGCCGACGCCTCGATGGGCATGAAGATCGTCTTGGCATTTGGCGACGTCGCGAACGCCTGCATGGCCTCGACGTATTTTTGCGCGACGAAATAGTTGAGCGCCTGCGGGTTGCCGCCGGCAATGGCGTTCGACACCATCTCGGTCGCCTTGGCTTCGGCCTCGGCGGCGCGCTCGCGGGCCTCGGCGTCGCGGAACGCCGCCTCGCGCCGCCCCTCGGCCTGCAGGATCTGGCCCTGCTTCGCACCCTCGGCGCGCAGGATCTCCGACGCCCGGCTGCCTTCCGCTTCCAGGATGTTGGCGCGCTTCTCGCGCTCCGCCTTCATCTGGCGGCCCATGGCGTTGACGATGTCGGCGGGCGGGCGGATGTCCTTCAGTTCGACGCGGGTGATCTTGATGCCCCACGGCTCGGTCGCGGCATCGACGACGGTCAGCAGCTTGGCGTTGATCGCGTCGCGCTTCGACAGCGTTTCGTCCAGGTCCATGCCGCCCATCACGGTGCGCAGGTTGGTCGTCGTCAGGTTGGTGATCGCCGAGTAGAGATCGCTGACTTCGTACGCCGCCTTGGCCGCGTCGAGCACCTGGTAGAACACCACGCCATCGACCGAGACGATGGCATTGTCCTTGGTGATGATTTCCTGGCCCGGGATATCGAGCACCTGCTCCATCATGTTGATCTTGCGCCCGATGCGGTCGACGAACGGCATGATCAGGCTGAACCCGGGACGCAGCGTCATGGTGAAGCGGCCGAAGCGCTCAAGCGTGTATTCGAAGCCCTGGCGTACGACGACCACCGCCTGGCTGACCGCGAACACCGCGACGATCAGCAGCACGATCGCGAAAATACCTTCGGTCACCCGAAACTCCTCTTCGATGATGGCCGCCATCATACGCGGGGTGCTTGTGCGGCGCGTGCAAAATCGAACATGACGGAGCCATGCCCGACCTCCGCCCTCGCCGCTCCGTCCTCTATCTCCCGGCGATCCGCGCCTCGGCGGTGGCCAAGGCGCGCACGCTCGATACCGACTGCGTCATCCTTGACCTCGAGGATGCGGTCGCGCCCGATCACAAAGACGCGGCCCGTGCCGCCGCGGCTGCTGCCGCCGCGACCGGCGACTGGGGCCACCGCGAGTTGCTGGTCAGGGTCAACGGCATCACCACGCCCTGGGCCGCGGACGATTTCGCCGCCGTCCGCGAAACCGCGGCGGCGCTGGTCGTGCCCAAGGTCGACAGCGCCGCCGACGCCGCCCGCGCCGTCGTCATGGCGCAGGGCACGCCGGTGTGGGCGATGATCGAGACGCCGCATGCCGTCATCGACGCGCCCGCCATCGCCGCGACCCCGGGAATCGCTGGCCTCGTCGCGGGTTTTGCCGATCTTGCCGCCAGCCTGCGCCTCGACCCCGGCCCGGCGCGCGCGCCTCTCCACTATGCAATGGCGGCGATCGTCATGGCGGCGCGCGCCGCCGGCATCCTCGCCTTTGACGGCGTCTTTACCGATATGGGCGACCCCGACGGGCTGCGTGCCGAGGCGGCCCAGGCTCGGCAGTTCGGCTTCGACGGCAAGACGCTGATTCATCCCGACCAGGTCTATATCGTCAACACCGTCTTCGCCCCGTCCGAAGCCGAGCTCGACGAGGCGCGCGGGTTGATCGCGGCGCACGAGGCAGCGCTGGCCGCGGGGCGGGCGGTCACCACGTACAACGGCCGGATGGTCGAGCCGCTGCACGTCACCGCCGCCCGGCACCGGCTCGCGGTCGCCGAAGCAATCGCAAGACGTTAACGCCAGCGCCGGCCTGTGCGGCAAATGCGCCGCACGGCTCCTTGACGTTTCCGCCTTGGGAACGAATCCGCCGGTGCCGGGTTTTTTGACCTGTGCCCGTCCGGCACCGGCCCTGCACCCGGGCCACTTACATTGTTGTATTGAAACGGGAGTTCCGATGAAGGACTTCGCCGCGGCTGCTGACGCACGCCCGACGCTTATCGTGCTGTCGCACCTGCGCTGGGACTTCGTGACCCAGCGGCCGCAGCATCTGATGATCCGCGCCGCCCAGGATTTCGACGTCCGCTTCGTCGAGGAGCCGATCGATGGCCCAATGTGCGATGTCGAGACGCATCGGCGCGGCGACATCTGCGTCGTCCAGCCCGTCGTCACCCCCGCGATGGACGCCGCCGCGCGCACCGTGCACCAGCGTGACCTGATCGACAGCCTCGTGGCGCGCGCCGATGGCCCGGTAATCCTGTGGTTCTATACGCCGATGGCGCTGCCGTTCGCCCGCCATGTCGCCGCCGAGCTGATCGTCTTCGACAAGATGGACGAGCTGTCGGCGTTCAAAAACCCGCCCGCCGAGCTGCTGGCACTGGAGCAGGAGTTGCTGGCGCTGGCGGACGTCGTCTTCACCGGCGGTGCGGCGATGCATGAGGCCGCCGCCAGCCGCCACGCCAATATCCACTGCTTCCCGTCGTCGATCGACGCTGCGCATTTTGTCGCCGCCCGCGACGGCGTCAGCGCCGAGCCCGCCGATCAGGCCGCGATCCCGCAGCCGCGGATCGGCTTCTTCGGGGTTATCGACGAGCGCTTCGACATCGATCTGTTGCGCGCTACCGCCGCGCTCGATCCCGCCATCCACTATGTGATGATCGGCCCGGTCGTGAAGATCGACCCCTCGACGCTGCCGCAGGCGGCGAACATCCACTGGCTCGGCGGCAAGGCCTATGCCGAGCTGCCCGCCTATCTGGCCGGCTGGCAGGCCGGCTGGATGCCGTTTGCGATCAACGACGCGACGCGCTTCATCTCGCCGACCAAGACGCCGGAGTTCCTCGCCGCCGGGCTGCCGGTGGTGTCGACCGCGATCCGCGATGTCGTGCGACCCTACGGCGAGGCCGGCCTGGTCGAGATCGCCGGCACGCCCGAGGACACCCTCGCCGCCTTCAGGCGCGTGCTCGGCAGGCCGCGGCAGGACTGGCTGGCGCGCGTCGATGCGCAGCTGGCGACCGGCAGCTGGGACCGCACCTGGGCCGCGATGAGGGCCGAAATGGACGAGATCATTGGCGAGGCCGCTCCGGCCGCGCCGCAACGAGAGGCGGCCTGAATGTTCGATTGGCTCATCGTCGGTGCCGGCTTTGCCGGTGCCACCCTGGCGGAGCGGATCGCCCGCGAGCGCGACGAGAAGGTGCTGGTCATCGACCGCCGCCCGCACATCGGCGGCAATGCCTATGACCGCCACAACGAGGATGGCCTGCTGGTCCATCAGTACGGCCCGCACATATTCCACACCAACAGCGCGATGATCTTCGACTATCTGTCGCAATTCACCGATTGGCGGAAGTACGAGCACCGCGTGCGCGGTAAGGTCGACGGCATGGAGGTGCCGATCCCGATCAACCTCGATACCGTCAACACGCTGTACGGCCTCAACCTGACCAGCGAGGAGCTGCCGGCGTGGTTCGCGTCGAAGGCCGAGCATCCGCCCGAGATCAAGACGTCGGAGGACGTCGTCGTCTCGGTCGTCGGCCGCGAGCTCTACGAGAAGTTCTTCCAGGGCTATACCCGCAAGCAATGGGGCATGGACCCGTCCGAGCTCGACAAGTCGGTGACCGCGCGCGTGCCGACCCGCACCAACCGCGACGACCGCTATTTCACCGACGAGTTCCAGTTCATGCCGCTGCACGGCTATACGCGCATGTTCGAGAAGATGCTGGACCACCCGAACATCAAGGTGATGACGCAGACCGATTACGAGGACATCCGCCACGAAGTGACCTTCAAGCGCCTGATCTGGACCGGCCCGGTCGACGAGTATTTCGGCTTCCGCCATGGTAAACTGCCCTATCGCAGCCTGAAGTTCCGCCACGAGACGCTGGACGTGGAGCAGGCGCTGCCGACCGGCACGGTCAATTATCCGCAGACCGAGGCCTACACGCGGATCAGCGAATACAAGCACATGACCGGTCAGGTGCACCCCAAGACCGCGATCACCTACGAGTACCCCAGCGCCGAGGGCGACCCTTACTATCCGATCCCGCGCCCGGAGAACGCCGCGCTGTACAAGCAGTACGAGCGCCTCGCGATGGCGACGCCCAATGTCTGGTTTGTCGGGCGTCTGGCGACGTACCGCTACTACAACATGGACCAGGTGACGGGCCAGGCGCTGGCGACGTTCCGGCGCATCCAGGAGGCGCTGCCGGTCGGCGGCGATGTGGTGCCAATCTCCAAGGTGGTGGCGGCAGAATAGCGGCTGTCGAGGCCGGTCTGCCTCAGCCCCGGCCGCACTTTCCGCGCAGCCCCGGCGGCAGCGACAGGGACATCGCGCCTGTATACCGAAAGTGCTAGGCCGTCGTCCTGACCGGGGCGGCAGGGGGTCGCTATGTGGCGCGGAGCGAGGGTGGCGTTCGCTATTGGCGCGGCGGTTGGTCCAGCCGCCGCCCAGACGCCGCTCATGGCGTCGATGACGGCGCACGAAGTTCAGGTTTGCGCCGGACTAGCGCTGAAGATGAAAGAGCAGCGCGAGGCGATTGCCGCAATGCAGGCGAACCTGGCGGCGAAGGGGAAGCCGATCATCGCCGAGTCGCACGCAATCGACGCCCAGCGCACGCAGATCAACCGGCGCGATACCAAAGCCGTTGCTGCCTTTAACGCCCGGCTGGCACGCAATATTGCGGCGATGAACGCGTATAGCGCCGCGCTGGCCCCTCAGCAGCGAGCGGTTGCCGGACTGAATTCGCAGGCCGATCAGTTCAACATCGATTGTGCGAGCCGCCCGTATGACCGGGCGGACCTCGCGCAACTACCCGTGGCTCAGCGTCTGGCAATGGAATCAGGCACTCATGACATAGAAATTCCGCTGCTTCCGCCCCCGCCGGCCCGCGACGTGGCGGGTGCCCCCGCTGCGGTCGCCGGCAAGTTCGTCGTGCTCGTCCCGTCAGCCGACGCCGCCCGCACCTCGGCGAGCGCTGGCGGGATCACGGGCACCGGCCTGACCCTGGCGAAGCTGAAGGGAGCAGCGGAGAGCGGCAACGCCGATGCGCAGTTCGAGCTGGCCGAACGGTTGAACGACGGGATCGGCGTTCCCCGCGATCCCGCCGCAGCGCTCGAATGGCTGCTCAAGGCGGCGGCGCAGCATCATGCCGTGGCCGCGTTCAACGCCAGCAACCTGCTGAACGATGGCGTCAACGTCCCCGCCGACAAGCCGAAGGCGCTGGTGCTGCTGCGGCAGGCAGCGGATGCGGGTCAACCCGCTGCCGAACATAATCTGGCCTTGTGGTACGCCCGGGATGCGAAGGAGCCCGACCACCTGCTGCATGCGGTGGAGTGGATGAGCCGCGCGGCCGATCATGGCGATCCGGAATCCCAATATGTGCTGGCTGGCTTCTACCGCGGCACCGGCGGCTTCCCCCGCGACCTGACCGCGGCGACGACCCGTCTCCACCAGTCCGCCGAACAGGGCTTCCGCCCCGCCCAATTGGACCTGGGCCGCGCCTACGCGAAGGGGGACGGCGTTCCCCGTGACCCTGTTGAGGCGCTGAAATGGTACCGGCTTGCGGCCGGGATGACGAAACTTGATGCCTCGCAAGGCTGCACCCGGCGGATGCTTCAGGACAATGAAACCCGTACCCGGGCGACCGAGGCGGCAAACGCCTTGGCCGCCAAGCTTCCGCCCTACGAAGCCGACAAAGCAGCCGCCAACGCGGAGGAATGGGTCGGGGCCGTGCGCGCGCGCCAGGTCAGCGGCTGCGGCCGGCCGATACGCTAGCTTCACCTTGCTGACGGTCTGCCTTGTTGCGACGCACAATCTCGGCTAAGCCCACGCGCTTCCGAACCCACCGCCGAAAGCCCGCCCACGATGCGTCTCCGCAACATCGCGATCATCGCGCACGTCGATCACGGCAAGACGACGCTCGTCGACCAGCTGTTCCGCCAGTCCGGCACGTTCCGCGACAACCAGCGCGTCGCCGAGCGGGCGATGGATTCGAACGACCTCGAAAAAGAGCGCGGCATCACCATCCTGGCGAAGTGCACGTCGATCGAGTGGACCGACAAGACCAGCAACGAGACGACGCACATCAACATCGTCGACACGCCGGGCCACGCCGATTTCGGCGGCGAGGTGGAGCGCATCCTGTCGATGGTCGACGGCGTCGTGCTGCTCGTCGATGCCGCCGAAGGCCCGATGCCGCAGACCAAGTTCGTTACCGGCAAGGCGCTGGCTTTGGGTCTCCGCCCGATCGTCGTGGTCAACAAGATCGACCGCCAGGACGCGCGCGCCCAGGAAGTGCTCGACGAGGTCTTCGACCTGTTCGAGACGCTCGAAGCCAGCGACGCCCAGCTCGACTTCCCGGTGATCTTCGCGTCCGGGCGCAACGGCTATGCCGGCCGCGATTCGGAAGTCCGCTCGGGCGACCTGACGCCGCTGTTCGAAACGATCGTGGCGCACGTGCCGCCGCCCGCCGCCGATGTCGACGGCGAGTTCAAGATGCTGGTATCGCTGCTCGACCGCGACAATTTCGTCGGCCGCATCCTGACCGGGCGCATCCTGTCGGGGACGCTGAAGCTCAACACCCAGATCCGCGCGCTGCGCCCCGACGGCACCATCGCCGAGGAAGGCCGCGCGTCGAAGATCTTCGCGTTCCGCGGCCTCGAGCGCGTTCCCGTCGACGAGGCGCGCGCCGGCGACATCATCGCGCTCGCCGGTTTCAGCAAGGCGACCGTCGCCGACACCATTGCGGATATCAGCGTCACCGAGCCGCTGCACGCCCAGCCGATCGACCCGCCGACGCTCAGCATGACGTTCGCGGTCAACGACAGCCCGTATGCGGGCCGCGACGGTAGCAAAGTCACCAGCCGCATGATCATCGACCGCCTGAACCGCGAGGCCGAGGGCAATGTCGCGGTCAAGGTCACCGAAAGCGCGTCGAAGGACGCCTTCGAGGTCGCCGGCCGCGGCGAGCTCCAGCTCGGCGTGCTGATCGAGACGATGCGCCGCGAGGGCTTCGAGCTGTCGATCAGCCGCCCGCGCGTGATCTTCGGCGAGGACGAGCACGGCAAGCGCACCGAGCCCTATGAGACCGTCGTCATCGACGTCGACGAGCAGTATTCGGGCACGGTCGTCGAGAAGATGGCGATCCGCAAGGGCGAGATGACCGACATGCGGCCCAGCGGCGGCGGCAAGACGCGCCTGACGTTCAGCGCCCCCGCCCGCGGCCTGATCGGCTATCATGGCGAGTTCCTGTCCGATACCCGCGGCACCGGCATCATGAACCGCCTGTTCGAGAAGTACGGCCCCTACAAGGGGGTGATCGAAGGTCGCCCGGTGGGCGTGCTGATCTCGAACGGGACCGGCGAAGCGGTGGGCTACGCGCTCAACATGCTCGAAGAACGCGGCATCCTGTTCGTGCGGCCGCAGGAAAAGGTCTACGAGGGAATGCTGGTGGGCGAGAACGCTAAGCCCGACGATCTCGAGGTCAACCCG
>JBBQWN010000016.1:0-50418 GCA_038210595.1 Sphingomonadales bacterium
TTCAAGACGAAGCCGTCGCCTTCGGCTTTGGCCGTGGTGCGCAGGTCGGCAAGGTTATAGCGGCCCTGTGGCTCGGCATAGGCGAAGGCGATGATCACTTCGCCGGCGATGATCTGCGGGATCACCGCTTCGGCGAGCGCGCCGCCTACGGCCTTCAGGAAACCGCCGCCGATGACGACGGTGGACAGATACGGCTCGATGACCAGCGCCTTGCCGATCTCCTCCATGACGATCATGTTGTCGATCGCGCCGCCGCCAAGGCCGCCATGCGCTTCCGAAAACGATGCGCCGAGGATGCCGAGCTCCTCAGCGAAGGCTTTCCACACCGCAGGGTTCCAGCCGAGGTCGCCGTTCACCGTCTGCATGCGCGCATCGAAGGTGTAGGTGTCGGAGAGGTAGCGCGAGACCGACTCGCGCACCATCGTCTGTTCGTCGGTGAAGTTGAAATCCATGGTCGTCCCTCCCGGCGCGCGTTGAGCGCTGCAGTATCTTGGGCGTCAGTCCGGCGAAGGCCGGAACCTGGCTGCATCACTCACTCGACCGTTCGAGCTTGAGAGGCAACCAGGTTACGGCCTTCGCCGGAATGACGAAAAGCGGTTTGCGCTACAGCCCCAGCACCATCTTGGCGATGATGTTGCGCTGGATTTCGTTCGAGCCGCCGTAGATCGAGGTCTTGCGGACGTTGAAATAGGTCGGCGCTGCCCGGTGAGCGTAATCGGGTCCGATCGGGTGCTCGTTGTCGCCCTCGCCGAAGCCGCGGAAATAGGGCGCGCCGTAGTGGCCGACGGCCTCCAGCGCGAGTTCGGTGATGCGCTGCTGAATCTCGGTGCCCTTGATCTTGAGCAGCGACGACTCCGGCCCCGGACCCTTGCCCGACGATTCGCCGGCCAAGGTGCGCAACTCGGTGAACTCAAGCGCGGTCAGGTCGATCTCCAGTTCCGCGACCTTGCGGCGGAAGAACGGGTTGTCGAGCAGCGGCTTCGACTCGCTGCCGAAGCTGTCCAGCTCGGTCCGCGCGATATCCTTGATCTTCTCGACGCCGCGCTTCGACGCCGCGACGCCGGCGATGCCGGTGCGCTCGTGCGCGAGCAGGAACTTGGCGCAGGTCCATCCCTTGTTCTCCTCGTAGACCCGGTTCTCGACCGGCACGATGACGTCTTCCAGCCAGACCTCGTTGACCTCGTGCTCGCCGCCCAGCGTGATGATCGGGCGGACGGTGATGCCCGGCGTCTTCATGTCGATGAGCAGGAACGAGATACCCTCCTGCGCCTTCACTTCGCTGTTGGTGCGGACCAGGAAGAAGCCCCAGTCGGCATGCTGGGCCAGCGTCGTCCAGGTCTTCTGGCCGTTGACGCGGTAGTATTCCTTGCCGTCGTCGCCGGTGAAGCGCTCGGCCTTGGTGCGCAGCGACGCAAGGTCCGAACCGGCGCCCGGCTCCGAATAGCCCTGGCACCACCAGGTCTCGCCCGACAGGATGCCGGGCAGGTGTTGCGCCTTCTGCTCGGGTGTACCGAACGTCCAGATCACCGGCGCGACCATGTTTAGGCCGAACGGCAGCAGTCGCATCGCATCGGCGCGCGCGCTTTCCTCGCCGAAGATATACTTCTGAACCGAGGTCCAGCCGGTGCCGCCATGCTCCTTGGGCCAGGCGATGCCGGCCCAGCCCTGCTTGGCCAGCGCGCGGTGCCAGCTGAGGAAATCCTCCTTCGACAGCTCCTCGCCTTCCTCGGATTTGGCGCGCAGCTGCGGCGGATAATGGTCGGCTATGAAGGTGCGGACCTCGTCGCGGAACGCGATGTCTTCGGCCGAGAAATTCAGGTCCACGGGCAGCCTCCCCAGGCAATCGGTTGACGCTTACGTTAACATGCGCCCGCTCGCCGTGGCAAGCGCAGCGACCCCGCCCAAACTGTCGCGGATGACGCGGCCTGCCGCCCCTGCTACAAAGCACGGCTTCGCGGCCCCATATGCGGGCCGGACACTGGAGTTTACGTCATGGGTTCGTTCAGCATCTGGCATTGGGCGCTGGTCATCATCGTGTTCATGCTGCTGTTCGGTGGACGCGGCAAGATTTCCGACCTGATGGGTGACTTCGCCAAGGGCATCAACAGCTTCAAGAAGGGCCTCGCCGAGGATCCGACCGCGACGCCGCCGGCCGCGCAGCCGACGCTGCCGCCCGCCGCACCCGCCCCGCAGGCGACGCAGGCGGCGCCGACCGAAGCGCCGCGCGTCTGAGGCCGTCCGGTGTTCGGCATCGACGGCAGCGAGTTTATGCTCATCGCGGTCGTCGCCCTGGTGGTAATCGGCCCGAAGGACCTGCCGCGCGTCATGCGGGTCGTCGGGCAATGGGTCGGCAAGGGGAGGGCGATGTCGCGCCACGTCCGCGCCGGCTTCGATACGATGATGCGCGAGGCCGAACTGGAGGAAATGCAGAAGCAGTGGGACGCGCAGAATGCCGCGATCATCGCGGCCACCAACGGACCGGTGATGACCGCGCTGCCCGAGGTGCCGCTGCCCGAGCCTGACCTGCCCGCGGCGGAGCCCGAGCTGCCGCTCAGCCCCCAACCGCACGCATGAGCGAGGACACCAGCGAGGTTGACGCCAGCAAGGCGCCTCTGATGGATCACCTGATCGAGCTGAGGCGGCGGCTGCTATGGTGCATCGGCGCGCTGGTCATCGGTTTCGGGCTGGCGTTTACCCAGTCGCAGCGGATCTTCGATTTTCTAGTGCAACCGCTGGCCAATGCCTTCGGGCCGGGGGCGGGCGGCAAGCTGATCTATACGAAGCTGTACGAGGCGTTTTTCGTCGACATCAACGTGTCGCTGTTTGCCGCCTTCGTGCTGGCGTTTCCGGTCATCGCCAACCAGCTATGGGCGTTCGTCGCGCCGGGCCTCTACAAGCGCGAGAAGCGGGCGTTCCTGCCGTTCCTGATCGCGACGCCGGTGCTGTTCACCATGGGCGCGGCGCTGGCCTACTATGTTGTCATGCCGATGGCCTTCCGATTCTTCCTTGGCTTCCAGCATGACGGCGGCACCAGCGGCGTCTCGCAACAGGCGCTGCCGGCGATGGGCGACTATCTGGCGCTCGTCATGCAGTTCATCATCGCGTTCGGCGTCGCCTTCCTGCTGCCCGTGCTGCTGATGCTGCTCGAGCGCGCCGGGATCATCAACCGGCAGCAACTGATTAAGTCGCGGCGCTATGCCATCGTCGGCGCAACGGTTATTGGCGCCGTGCTGGCGCCGCCCGATGTCGGTTCCCAGATCGCGCTCGCGGTGCCGCTGATCATTTTGTACGAAGTGTCGATCATCGGCATCTGGTTTACCGAGCGCCGGCGTGCGCGGGACGCCGCCCAGCTGCCTGCTGCCGCCGAATAGCTTGCCACGCCTGTTTCTTTGCGCCGGGGACCCCGGCACCGATGCCGAGCGCCCGCCGTCCCCGGTACGTAGCGGCAACCGCGTCACACCGCTGATCGAGGCGGCCGACATGTACCCGGCGCTGGAGAGCGCGGTGCTGGTGGCGGAGCGCTCGATATGGCTAGCCTTCCGCATCTTCGATCCGGACACGCTGACCCGCTCGGCCGAGGCGAAGGCGCTCGGGCTGAGCACGACCTCAGCGTTGCGGTCGAAGGCCCGGCGGTTGCCGATTTGGCGGGGCACTTCCGGGACTGCTGGAACGACGAGCTGCCGCGCTTCCGCGAGGTCGCTGAGCATTGGACCAGCGGCACGGACCGGGCGCTGGCGCTGGATCCGCTTGCCAGTATCGATGCGCTGGCCGCTGCGCCCGATATCGTGGGTACGGCGACCGTGCAGATCGTCAGGACGCGCTCGACCCGCGACCGCCGGCTGTTCGCGGTCGGTCCGCGGCCACGCATCATAGAACTGGCCGAGGCGCATCGACGATTGATCGGCTCCGCCGAGCGCCTCCTGTACATCGAGGCGCAGTTCATGCGCTACCGCGAGGCGGCGCGGTGGATCGTCGATCAGACCCGCAAACTCCCTGCGCTCGAAGTGATTATCGTCCTGCCGAGCGCGCCGGAGCAGGTGGCGTTCGACGGCGACACCCGCACACCGCACCGCCATGGTGAATATCTGCAGGTCAAAAACCTGAGCCTGCACGGCCATCGTGGTTCGTACCCGATGACCTCGTTTAGCCCCGGAGCGTGTGCCCCGGGGCTGAACGTGCCTTAGTTCTTGACGTCGCGCGCGGTCTTGGAGACCGCCTTGCCAGCCGAGCTGACGTCCTTGCCGGCGCCTTCGACGGTGTTGCAAGCCGTCAAGCCGAACGCGGCGGCGACGGCGACGACGATAAAAGCAGACTTCTTCATGCGTAAAAACTCCTGTGGTGTCGTGATGACATCGCAACAAAGCCCGCCGGTCCCTTGCGGTTCCGGACGGCTGCGATTTTTATATTCAGGGAGAAGCGGGCCCGGCGACATTCGGGGGGGATGACGCCACCGGGCCCTTGGAAGGATAGCGGGAGCGGGGGGGCAAATACCGCTATCCAGGCTCTTCAACGGACAATCCGAATAACGGTTCCGGCAGCGCGATGAAAAAAATTGGCTCGCGGTCGGCCTTCGCGACCACCATGGAACTCGCCCGAACGACCGCGCGTCTGTGACCCCGAACCCCCTTACCGGAGACACACGATGAGCGACCACGCCAACGACCAGGACCGGCTTTGGGATGCGATCAAGGACATCCGCACGGGCATGCTGACGACGCAGGGCACCAGCGGCCTTGAAAGCCGGCCGATGAGCGCCAGCATCGACCGCGCCGCGGGCCGGATCTGGTTCATCACCCGGATCGACAGCGGCAAGACGCAGGACATCGCCGACGACGCGCAGGTCAACATCGCCTTCGCCGCGCCGAACGGCAACAGCTGGGTGTCGGTTACCGGTACTGCGCGGGTCATTCGCGATGCCGGCAAGGCAAAGCAGCTGTGGTCGCCGTTCGCGGAGGCGTGGATGCCCGAGGGGCCCGAGGCAGCGACCACCGCGCTGATCGAAGTGACGCCGGTGCATGGCACGCTGTGGGACGAGCCGAACCGCCTCGTCCAGCTGTTCCAGGTCGCGGCCGCCAACATTACGCAGAAGCCGCCGAGCGGCGGCGAGGTCGTCCACGCGACGCTATAGAGTAGGCGGCGCGGGCAGCGGGAAGCGGATCGAATAGCTGCCCGCTGCCGCGTCGCGAACCAGCGGCGCGCGCAGTTGGCGGGCCATGCCCGCGATGATGCGGCTGCTCGGGTGGCCGGTGCGGGCGGCAAGCGGGTCGTTGCCGACGAACACGCGGGCCGCGACGACCAGCGTGGCGTGGCCGTCGCGGCCTGCTGCCGTGATCGTCGCGGCGAGCGCGTCGGGCACGGACAATCGCGCGGCGCAGCTGATCAGTTCGGTAATCAGGAAGGCCAGCGGCACCGCGGTGTCCTGACCGACGAACAGGCGCTCGACCGTCGGCGTTATGCTGATCGCTAGGAGTTCGCTGGCCGCGAGGCTCTGTTCGAGGCCGGCGGCGAGATCGGTGGTAAGCGCCTTCAGGTCGACATTCTGGCCACCGCCGGGCGCATCAGAATCGTACATCCAGCGGTGGACGATGGCGAGCGCGGAAACCCGTGACTGGATGATGGCATAGGCCTGCGCGACATCGCTGCCCGCGGCATCCCTCGCCTGGATCGATAACAGGCTGGAGACGATCTGGAGGTTGTTCTTAACGCGGTGATGGACCTCGCGGGTCAGCCGCTTCTGCTCGGTCAGCGCGGCATCGATCTCGGCATCGTGGGTGTCGATGTCGTCGGCCAGCGCGTCGAAGGCATCGGCGAGCGCGCTGACCTCGCGGCTGAAGTACCGTGTCTCGCCGAGGCGGAGGCTCTTGTCGCCCCGCCGGTACTGCTCGACGACGTGGCGCATCCTGACAAGCGGCCGCACGATCAGCGAATTGGCAACCAGCCAGCCGATGCCCAGCGCCGCCAGCCACATCAGGATCGGCAGCGCGATGGTTGCCGCCTGAGGCAAACTGAGCCGCGTGCTGGCCCCATGCGCGACCGCAGTCTGGTAATTGCGGACTGCGGCCATGACCGCGACGATGCCCGGCGGCAGCAATGTCAGCGTCAGCGCCGCCATCACCTTGGCGGACAGCGGCCAGTCGCGAACGCCGCTCGCGCGGCGGGATTGATCCACCTCAGCCGCCCCTATCGCAATTGACGCAGCAGCTCCTCGAACGCCGGCGGCAGCGCTTCGGTCGCGGCCTCGTCGTAGGCGCGACGCAAAGTCGCGCCGACAAGGTCGATCTGGCCTGGCGGCGGCGGCGGGGGAGCGTCTGACGCTTCGTTAGGCTCGGCCATGGTGTCCCTGTTATGGTCGACGTCCACCGTGCCCCCCAGCATAGCGAACATCGTGCCCGATACGGGGTTTGTCTCTTTAACGAAACAAAAAACGCGCTCGGCTGTTCGGGGGGCTGCGAAGCCGCTATGCCCCTCGCCACACCATGCCGGGCACTGCCCGCCAACAAGGGTCCGAACCGACAATGTCCCTCGCCACCGACATCGCCCCGCACCTGCCCTATCTGCGCCGCTATGCACGCGCCCTGACGGGCAGCCAGTCGAACGGCGACAGCTTCGTCCGCGCCACGCTGGAGGCGATCGTGGCCGCGCCCGCCGACTTCCCGCGCGACGTCGATGCGCGCCTGGGCCTGTACAAGGTGTTCCATGCGATCTGGAGCACCGCCAATGTCGAGGTCGTGCCCGAGCCCGACGCCGCGCACGCCATGGAGCGGGTCGCGCAGGACCGGCTGGCGGCGATCACGCCGCTATCGCGCCAAGCGCTGCTGCTGACCGCAATGGAAGGTTTCACCAACGAGGACGCGGCTTATCTGATCGACAGCACCGCGGCCGATGTCGCGACGCTCGTTGCCGAGGCGCTCGCGGAGATTGACCGGCAGACCGCAACCCGCGTGCTGATTATCGAGGACGAGCCGATCATCGCGATGGACATCGAGTCGATCGTGCGTGACCTCGGCCACGAAGTCACCGGCATCGCCGTCACCCGCGACGAGGCGGCGGCGCTGGCCAAGTCCGATCACCCGGGGCTGGTGCTCGCCGACATCCAGCTGGCCGACGGCAGCTCTGGCATCGACGCGGTGAAGGATATCCTCGGCGAGTTCTCGGTGCCGGTGATCTTCATCACGGCCTTCCCGGAGCGGCTGCTGACCGGTGAACGGCCCGAGCCGACCTTCCTGATCACCAAGCCGTTCCAGCGGTCGACGGTCAAGGCGGCGATCGCACAGGCGCTGTTCTTCAACTCGACCGCCAGCTTCGGCTGACAACGCACTCGCGAGTTCCATTGATGGAACCCGCTCGCGGTGGCCTCGTTACGTTGCCGAGAGCGAGGGACCGTGGCTGACGAAAAGATCGAGTTGACGACGACCGAGGCGCGCGCCGGTTCGCGCGGCACGCAGGTCCGCACGATCATGATTGTCGGCCTGGTGCTGGTCATCGTTGCGTTCGCAATTATCTATATCGTCTACGGCTCGTAAGCGACGCCGGGGGAGACTGACATGGCCAGACCTGTTCGCGCGCCGCGCGTCGATCATACGCCCGATCCGAACGCCATCCCGGTCCTGCCGGCGGCAAAGGATCTGGGCGCGTTCCTGCGCGTCGCGTTTGCCGAATCGAATGATGACGCGGTGCCGCAGCTTTTCCTGGATCTGCTCGCCAAGCTCGGCGAGGGCGAAACCACCGCGCCCGCGCCGCGCCCGGAGGCGCTGAGCGACAAGGATTTCAAGGACCAGCTCGCCGTCGTCATTCCGCACCTGCGTGCCTTCGGCCGCTCGCTGTCGGGCAGCCGTGACCTTGCCGACGATCTGGTGCAGGAAACGCTTTTGAAGGCGTGGGCGGCGCGTGATCGTTTCCAGGCCGGGACCAACATGCGGGCGTGGACCTTCATCATCCTGCGCAACCTCTTCCTCAGCCAGATGCGCCGCGCGCGCTTCAAGGGCGAGTGGGACGATTTCACCGCTGACAAGCTGCTCGCCGCACCCGCCGGCCAGGACCGTCAGATCGATCTCGCCGACCTGCAGCGCGGCCTGATGCAGCTACCCCAGGCGCAGCGCGAGGCGCTTATCCTCGTCGGTGCTGGCGGCTTCGCCTACGAGGAAGCGGCGTCGATCTGCGACTGCGCGGTCGGCACGATCAAGAGCCGCGTCGCCCGCGGCCGCGCGGCGCTGGAGGTCATCCTTGCCGAGGGCCTGTTGCCGTCCCGCCGCCTCGATGCGCCCACCGGCGGCGTCTCGGCGTTGAACCAGATCATGGGCCAGGTCGACAGCCTGGCCCGCGGCTAGCCCCCAAAAGGAGATACGAAATGGCAAGTCCCCCGAAGAGCACCGTGCCCGGCGTCGGTGCGTCCGACCATGAGGCCGTCGACATCAGCATTACCCGCAAGCAGCGCGATGCCGTTGCCGAGGCGTTGAAGCAGGCGTTGGCCGACAGCTATTCGATGTACGTGAAGACGCTCGGCGTGCACTGGAACGTCACCGGCGCGGGTTTCTACGGCATCCACAAGCTGACCGACGCGCAGTATAACGAGCTGCATCAGGCCGCCGATGCCATCGCCGAGCGCATCCGTGCCCTGGGCCATGTTGCGCCCGCCAGCTTCGCCGAATTCAGCAGCCTGTCGATCGTCGACGTCAACACGCCGCACAAGTCGACGCTGGAAATGCTGCAGGAGCTGGTCAAGGACAATGAGGCGGTCGCCAAGCGCATGCTCGCGGTCAGCGACGTCGCCGAGGAGAACAACGACAAGTTCACCGAGGACATGATCATCGCGCGGATCGGCACGCACGAGGAAAATGCCTGGATGCTGCGCGCAACGATCGCGTAACGCGCTGCGCGGCAAAAAATAGGGGCCGGGACGCGAATGCGTGCCGGCCCCTATTTTGCGACTCGCGCCAGCGCTTCCGGCGGGTCGGCCGTCGGCCGAAGCCGTCCGACGGCGCGGCTTTGCCGCGACGCGCGTCGCCTGCCACAAGAGGCAGGTGATCGCTCTTCCGCCTCTCGATCCGCCGCCGGAGCTTGCCAAGCTGCTCCCCGGCGTGTCGCGCGCAGTCGTCCACGCCTGGGTGCATTCGCCCTATCTCCGGGGCCTTATCCGCTCTCACCCCGCTCTCGCCACCGGCGAGCCCGACGCCGCTCTCGCCGCTGCCTTCACTGCCGCCCGTGAACCGGGCGATCCGGCGCTCCGCCTCCGCGCCGCAAAGCGGCAAGTGGCGCTGATCACCGCGCTCGCCGACTTGTCGAATACGTGGTCGCTGGAGCGAGTGACGCGCGCGCTCTCCGATTTCGCCGATCTCGCGCTCGACATCAGCATCGCCGCCGCGCTCGCCGAGCGCGATGCGCCGAACCGGGGGCTGGTGGCGCTGGCGCTTGGCAAGCTCGGCAGCCACGAACTCAACTACTCGTCCGACGTCGACCTGATCCTGCTCTACGAGCCCGGACTGATCCCGCTGCGGCCGCGCGAGGACGCGGCCGAGGCGGCGGTGCGGATCGCCAAGCGCGCCGTCGCGCTGATGGCCGAGCAGACGCCGCAGGGCTATGTCTTCCGGGTCGACCTGCGGCTGCGCCCGGCGTCCGAGGTGACGCCGATCGCGCTGCCAGTGGCGGCAGCGGAGCATTATTATCACAGCGAGGCGCTGACCTGGGAGCGCACCGCCTTCATCCGGGCGCGGGCGTGCGCTGGCGATATCGCGCTGGGGACGGCGTTCCTGCGCGCCATCGATGCCTTCGTCTGGCGCCGCAGCCTCGACTATACCGCGATCCGCGACATCCAGGCGGTCAGCTTGCGCATCCGCGACCATTTCGATGCGGGGCAGGCGCTCGGCCCCGGCTTCGACCTCAAGCGCGGGCGCGGCGGCATCCGCGAGGTCGAGTTCTTCGCGCAGCTCCACCAATTGGTATGGGGCGGTCGGGCCCCCGAGCTGCGCGCGCCCGCGACGCTCGATGCGCTGGCGGCGCTTGCGGCCGCCGGGCATATCCCGGCTGAGGACGCCGCGACCCTGGCGAAATCCTACCGCTACCTGCGCAGCGTCGAGCACCGGCTGCAGATGCTGAACGATGCCCAGACGCACAGCATTCCGACGAGCGCCGCAGAACGCCTGGCGCTGGCGCGGCTGTGCGGGGAGCCCGACTGGCGCGGCCTCGAACGGCGGCTGAAGGCCGTCACGGCGCCGGTCGCCCGCGCCTTCGACCGGCTGGTCGCCGAGGCGCATGGACCGGCCGCGCTGCCGGTCGAGCCGAAGGCACTGACGGCGCGGCTTGGCAAGGCGAAGGCGCTGGCGCCGATGATCGCGCGCTGGCGAGTGGCCTCGTACCGAGCACTGCGGTCGGAGGCAGCGAGGGCGTCGTTCGAGGCGCTGCTGCCCAGCCTCGCCGCCGTGCTCGCCGATGCTGCCGACCCGGCGCAGGCGGCGGCGCGATTCGATGCGTTTCTGGCGCAATTGCCGGCGGGGGTGCAGTTCTTCGCGCTGCTCGAGGCGAACCCGCCGCTGGTGCCACTGCTCGGGCGGCTGCTCGGCCGGACGCCGGTGCTGGCGGACGCGCTGGCGCGGACCCCGGCACTGTTCGACGTCCTGCTGAGCGCCGATGCGTTCGCACCGCTGCCCGGGGCGGCGGCGTTGCGCAGCGAGCTCGACGCGCTGGTCGCAGGCGCGTCGAACCTCGAGGACGTGCTCGACCGCGTCCGCCGCTGGACCGGAGAGCGCCGCTTCCAGCTCGGCGCGCAGCTGATCGAGGGCCGCGCCGACCCGCTGCGGGTCGGGCGTGATCTTGGCGCGCTGGCCGATGCCGCGGTGGCGCTGCTGGTCGAGCGGGTGACGGCCGATTTCGAGGGCACGCATGGCCGCGTACAGGGCGGTGGGCTGATCGTGTTGGCGCTCGGCCGCTACGGCGGCGGCGTCCTCAGCCATGCATCGGACCTCGACCTCGTCTATTTGTTCTCGGGCGCGCACGACGCGGTGTCGGACGGGGCGAAGCCGCTCGCTGCGACCCAGTATTTCAACCGGCTCGCGGCGCGCGTTTCGGCGGCGCTGTCGGTGCCGACCGCGGCGGGGGCGCTGTACGAGGTCGATACGCGGCTACGGCCGTTCGGCGCCAAGGGTCTGCTGGCGGTCAGCCTCGACAGTTTCGCGCGCTACCAGGCCGACGAGGCGGAAACTTGGGAGCATATGGCGCTGACCCGCGCCCGCGTCGTGGCGGGGGCTGCGGGGCCGGTCGCGGCGGCGATCCGCAACGTGCTGTCGCGGCCGGCGGGACCGGACCTGGCAAAGGACGTGGTGGCGATGCGCGCCGAGATCGCGGCGGCCAAGCCCGGCGGCGGCAAATGGGACGTGAAGCTCGCGCCCGGTGGTCTCGTCGATCTCGAATTCATCGTGCATTTCCTGCAGCTTCGCGATGGTCAGGCGCTGACGCCCGACCTCGGCACGGCGGTGGCAACGCTGCGCCCCGACCTGAGCGCCGCGCATGATGTGCTGACGCGGGCGCTGGTCACGATGCGGCTGGTTGCCCCCGATGGGACGCCCGACGCCGGGGCGCAGGCGATGCTCGGCGATATCGGACTCGCCAAGGGCCAAGTGTCTGCGGCATGGACGGCGCTGTTCGGCAGCAAGCGAGGCAAGATATGATCGATACCGGCGACACCGCCCCCGCTCTCGACCTCGCCACCGACGCGGGCGGCCGCACCAGCCTCGCAGGCCAGCCGTCGGTGGTGTATTTCTACCCCAAGGACGACACTTCGGGCTGCACCAAGGAGGCGCAGGAGTTCACCGCGCTCGCCGGCGACTTTGCCAAGGCGGGGGTGCAGGTGATCGGCGTGTCGAAGGACCCGGTCGCATCCCACGCCAAGTTCCGGGCGAAGTACGACCTCGGCGTGACGCTCGCTGCCGACCCCGACGGCGTCGCCTGCGAGGCCTGGGGCGTGTGGGTCGAGAAGAGCATGTACGGCCGCAAATACATGGGCATCGAGCGGGCGACGTTCCTCGTTGACGCCGGTGGCAAGGTCGTCCGCGCCTGGCACAAGGTGAAGGTGCCGGGCCACGCTGCCGAGGTGCTGAGCGCTGCCAAGGCGCTTTGATTCGCAACTTTCGAAAAAGTTGCGTGCCCGCGCAAAAATATTTCACACAATCTTCAACTCGCCGCAGCTTGCGGGCGGCTCGTCCGCGGATGGGACCATGACGGTTGCCGGGCCGGACGCGGGATGCTCCAACAGCCTTGTCGAACGGTTCGCCGGACGACGGGTCAGACGATAACGATTCGGGTTGGGGACTTAATCTTCGGAACTTGATGGACGCCGGCGAGGCCTCTCGCGGTGACCGCCGGAGGCTTGCCCGAACCAGAGAATGCAAGGGTTTGGGTCAATATGGCGTTTGTCGGAGCAGTGTTGGCCGCAGCCTGGTTGGGGGCAGCGACGCCCGCCACGACCCCGCCTCCAACCGATGCCCAGGTCGCCGAGCTCGCCCGGGTCCAGTTCCAGCTTCAGGCGCTGACCGCCGAAACCCCCGCCGTCGCCACGTTTGCCAGCCAGAGCCTGTTCGACAAGGCGGCCTCGACCGTCCGCGCCCGGATGCAGGCGGCGGAGGCGCTGCTGCGCCGCGTCGGCCTCGATCCGCAGCGCTTCGCCGCGGCTCAGGCGGTTGGCGGCCCCTATGTTCCGGCCACCGATCCGAGGATGAGCCGGCTGGCGCTCAGCTACACGCAGGTCGCCGCGATGGAGGCGGCGATCGCCGCGATCCCGTCCTATGTGCCGGTCAAGGCGTTCACTTTCACCTCGCCCTACGGCGTCCGCTATGATCCGTTCAACGGCCGGAGCGCGATGCACGCGGGCCTCGACATGGCCGGCAGCCAGGGCGAGGAAATCTATGCCGCCGCCGATGGCACCGTCGTAACAGGGGGGCGCTCGGGCGCGTACGGCAACCTCGTCGAGATCGACCACGGCAAGGGTCTCGCGACCCGCTACGGCCATCTCTCTGCGGTACTCGTACAGCCCGGCGCGCACGTCCGGCAGGGCCAGCTGATCGCCCGCATGGGCTCGACCGGCCGCTCGACCGGCACGCACCTCCATTATGAGATCCGCCTCGACGGCCGCGCCATCAACCCGCGGCCGTTCCTGGAAGCGAGCGGCTTCGTGCTGGCGGCGCAGGGCCGCGGTATCTCCGGACCCGGCGTGCTGCAGGCGCTCGCCAACGACGACACCGCGACCTACAGCCTGGCGGGCACACTGACCCGCAATTGAAGGCGCGGGTCGAAGCGCCTACATCCGCGTCATGACCAGCCCCGTCCTGATGCCCGCCGCCGCCGCCCGGGTCCGTGCCATCGCGGCTCGGCAGGGCAAGCCTGGCCTCAAGCTCCGTCTCGCCGTCGATGGCGGCGGCTGTGCCGGATTCCAGTATCGCTTCGGGCTGGAGGATGCCGCGGCCGCCGATGACCTGGTCACCGAAACCGACGGCGTGACGATGCTGGTCGATCCCGTAAGCCTGCCGTTCCTGGAAGGCGCGCAGGTCGATTTCGTCGAGAAGATCGGTGCCGCCGCGTTCGAGGTGAAGAACCCGCAGGCGACGTCGGGTTGCGGTTGCGGGACATCGTTTGGCATTTAGCCGGGCAGGGCGTTAAACGCTCAGCGATGCGGATCGCGACCTTCAACATCAACGGTATCGGCGCGCGTCTGCCGCGCCTGCTCGACTGGCTGGCTGAGGCGAAGCCCGATGTCGCCTGCCTGCAGGAATTGAAGTGCGTCGACGAGAAATTCCCCCACGCCGAGATCGAGGCGGCCGGGTATCACGCGCTGGTGCACGGCCAGAAGAGCTGGAACGGCGTCGCCATCCTGTCGAAATCGCCGGCGGTCGAGACGCGGCGCGGCCTGCCCGGCGACGATGCGGACGAGCAGTCGCGCTATCTGGAGGCTGCGGTCGACGGCGTGCTGGTGGCCTCGATCTATCTGCCCAACGGCAACCCCATTCCCGGGCCCAAGTTCGACTATAAGCTCGCCTGGTTCGCGCGCCTTCACGCCCACGCTGCGGGCCTGCTGGCGAGCGAGCTGCCGGTGGTGCTGGCGGGCGACTATAATGTCTGCCCGACGCCGGAGGATGCGTTCAGCGAGCGGGCGATGGCCGACAATGCGCTGTGCCAGCCCGAAAGCCGCGCGGCGTTTCGCACGCTGGTGGCGCAAGGCTGGACCGACGGGCTGCGCGCCGTCCGTCCGACGGGCAAGATCTATACGTTCTGGGATTACACGATGGGGGCGTGGCCGCGCGACCTGGGGCTCAGCATTGACCGGCTGCTGTTGTCGCCGGCGCTGGCCGACCGCCTGCTCGATGCCGGCGTCGACCGTTCGGCGCGGGCGGCGGAAAAGGCCAGCGACCATGCGCCGACCTGGGTTACGCTGCGCTAGAGCGCCTTTTCGTACACCCGGTAGGTCCGGGTGATGGTCCCGTTCAGCACTTCGGCGATGGAGCGCATCGGGCCGTTGTCCTCGAGGATCCAGCCGATCTCGGCATCGGTCGAATGGAACTTCCTGTGGGCGTTGCGGCGGGTGTATTCGATCATCATGAACGCCAGCGTCGAGGCGGTGCGCGAGCCCTGAAGTTTTTTCTTGATGCCCATCAGCGGCACGCGGATGCGCAGGGACCGCGGCCGCCGCAGCTGGCGCAGCAGCTTGATCCAGCCGAACGGGAACAGCCGGCCGTTCAGCCCCTTGATGACCTCGTTCATGTCCGGAACGGCGATCATGAAACCGACCGTCTCGCCGTCATAGTCGGCGAGGTAGATCAGGTCTTCGAAGACGATCGGTTTGAACTTCTTGCCGGCGTAGGCGATTTCCCGGGGCGTCAGGGGCACGAAGCCCCAATTGGTCGACCAGGCATCGTTGAGGATATTGAGGATCGTCGCGAACTCGCTGTCGAACTCAGCCTTGCGCAGCGTCCGCACCCGGATTCTTGGATTGCGCTCGCCGTTGGCGACGATCGTCTGGACCAACGGCGGGAACTCGCGGGTAATGTCGACCTGCCAGGTATGCGTATCCTTCACGGGTGCCAGACTGGCGGCGGTCAGCAGGCGCTCATAATAGGGCAGGCCGTGGCCCATCATGATCGTCGGGTCGCTGTCGAAGCCGGCGACATGCAGCCCGATCTCGTCCCACACCGACAGCGAGAACGGGCCTTGCATGCGGGTCATGCCCTGGCCCTTCAGCCACCCCGCCGCGGCGGCGAGCAGCGCGTCCGCCACCGCCTGGTCGTCGATGCTCTCGAACAGGCCGAAATGGCCGAGGCCCTTACTCTGCCACTCGAGCACCAGGTCGTCGATCTGCGCCGAAATGCGGCCAATCGTCTTGCCATCTCGCTCCGCGAGAAAATAGGCGGACCGGGCATGTTCGAACCACGGGTTGCTGCCCTTCGGGTCGATCAGGTCGCGCGCCTCACCCTTCAGCGGGGGCACCCAATGCGGGTCGCTGGCATACATCGCCCACTGCAAGTCGACGAAGGCGCGGCGATCCGTCTTGGTGATCGCCTCGCGAACGGTCAGGCTCATGCCGCGAGGCGCTGCCTCGGGTGGCCCTTGGCAACACCGCCGGACATCTCGGCGACCCAGGGATAGGTCGCGGCAACCTCGTCGGTATAGCCCAGGTTGAACACCGTCGCGGACTTAACCGGCCGTGCCTCGCGCTCGTAAAACGTGCCGAACGCCTTGTCCCAGACGAAGTTCGTGATGCCGAAATTGCCGCTCTCGTCGTGGAAGTGATGCGCCATGTGGCGGGCCTTCATCAACGCCAGCATGCGGTTCTTCGGCTTGTACGACAGGTGCTGGATGCAGTGGCAGAACTCGTAGAAGCAGGTGGTCAGCAGGCCGGCGCACAGCGCCACCGCGGCCCCGCCGAAGCCGCCGATCAGCCAGCCGATGGGGATCGTCATGATGATGATCGGCGGCAGCGTCGTCGACAGCGCGCCGAACAGGATCTCGAGGTGGTTCGGGTCCTGGTGATGGTCGTAGTGGATGCGCTTCCAGGTCTTGGCGGTCAGCGGCGACTTGAACATCCAGCGGCCATGCAGGACGAAACGGTGGAGAACATACCAGACCAGCGGATAGACGAGCACCGCGAACACCGCCGCGGCGGTGCCCTGCAGCAGCGTCGGCGGGCTGTAGGCGGCAGCGGTCGCGGCAAGCACCGCCAGCACCAGATAGGCCTGGATCGCGTAATATTGAAAATAGGCGACGACCAGTTCGCGCAGCGTCATCTTGTTCAGATAGTGCGACCGGTTCCAGATGCCGGGCTTGGGCAGGGTAAGCGCCTTCACCATGTTCTCCTGAGCTTGGGCAACGCGGTTACGCGGCCAATAAGGCAGATTTAGGACTGGCGGCGCGCGCCTGCCACCCCTGCGGCGTTCACTCCTCCGTGCGGAACAATACGGTCTCGCCGATCAGGAAGAAGAGAAGGAATGGCGACCATGCCGCCAATACGGGCGGCACGGTCCCGAAGTTGCCCATCGCCGCCATGAAATTGTCGGCGACGAAGAACGCAAAGCCGAGGAACATGCCGATCACCGCCCGGATGAACAGCCGCCCCGACCGCGCCAGCCCGAACGCCGCGACGGCACCCAGCAGCGGCATCAGCATCGCCGACAACGGCCCGGACACCTTGTGGTTGGCGGCCGAGACCAGGCCGTCGATGTTCTTCCCGGCATCGCGCTGACGCTCGATATCGTGAAGCAGGTCCCAGAACGGGACGTGGTCCGGGTTGATGGTGCCCGCCGTGAACTGCGCCGCGGTGACCATGCTACGGATGACAAGCAACGGCTGCGTGGTCTCCACTCCGCGCCCGACATCGAAGGTGCGCGCTGAGGCAAGTTCCCAGCCGCCGGCGACCGGCCGGGCGCTGGCGGCACGGACGATGCGGGTCAGGCGGTTGCCGTCGCGGTCGTAGATGACGACGCCTTCCAGCCGGGTCGCATCACCGTTGCCGCGCACGCGCTCGGCGTGGAACAGGTCGTCGCCCCCACGCACCCATTGTTCGGTCATCATCCGGCCGCCCTGCGGCAAATTCTGGTACCCCGCCGCCTGCCAAGCGTCGAGCGTCTGGGTGGCGCGCACCGTGATGCGCTCATTGAAGACGAAATTCGCGATCGCGATGCCCAGCGCCGCGAAGATCAGAGGGGCCAGGATCTGGTGCGCCGAAATGCCGGCGGACTTGAAGATCACCACCTCGCTGTTCTGGTTCAGCGTCGCGAGCGTCACCAGCGTGCCGAGCAACACCGAGAATGGCAGAACGAACTGGATCAGCTGCGGAATGCGCAGCGCCACATAATGCCAGAGCTGCGCCTCGGTGTTGCCCGGCGGTGCCAGGATACGGCCCGATTCGCCGAGCAGGTCCAGCGTCATCAGGATCAGCACTAGGCCGCCGGCGAACGCCAGGGTGCGGACCAGGAACAGGCGCGCGGTATAGCGCGCGATGGTCGCCGATGGGAAAAGCGCCATCAGCCGGCTGAGAGCGCGCTGTCGCGATAGGCCGTGCGCCGCCGCGCCATCCGGCCAACCAGGCTTGCCAGCTGCGCGAAGCCGCGGTCGAGGAAGCCGATCGGCTGCCCGCCCGGCTTGTACGCGAGCACGTAATACATCCACAGGCAAAGTCCGGTGAACAGGGCGAACGGGATCCATTGCGACAGGGCCGGGTCGATCCGCCCGATCGAGCCCATGCGCTCCCCGTATTCGGTGATCTTGTGGTAAGTGACGATCAGCACGATGCCGACGAACACGCCGAGCGACGAGGTCGAGCGTTTGGGCGGCACCGCCAGCGCGACCGCCAGGAACGGCAGGACGAACATCACCACACATTGCACGATGCGCCGGTTGAGCGTCGAGGCGCTTTCCAGCTTGTCGAGGGGCGATGCCTTGGGGTCGAGATCGACGCGCGCCAGTTCGGGCACGGTCAGCTCCAGGTTGCGGTCGCCGCGCGTCCGGAAGGCACCGGTCGAGGGCAGGTTGATCGGCAGGTCGTGCTGGTCGAACGACAGCACGCGCGGCAGGTCGGTGGGGCCGTTGGCGTGCACCAGCGTGCCGTGCGTCAGGCGCAGCAGGATGACGTCGGGGTCGTCGGTCGACAGGAAGGTGCCGCGGTCGGCGGTCACCGCCAGCGTCTTGCCGTCCTTGGCCTCCGCGCGGACGAACAAGCCGTAGAGATCGCGGCCCTTGTCCTCGGAACGCTCAACCCGCAGCGTCATGCCCTTGCCCAGCTTGGCGAACTCGCCGACCCGGATGCTGGCGCCGAGTGCGCCGGAACGGAGCTCAAAACGCAGGCCCTCATAGGCGTAACGCGAATAGGGCTGGAGATAGCCGACGATGCCGAAGTTGATGACCGCGAAGAACGCCGCGAATAGCATCGGCACGCGCAGTAGCCGGTTATAGCCGACGCCGACGGCGCGCAGCGCATCGAGCTCGCTCGACAACGCGAGCTGCCGGAAGGCAAGCAGGATACCGAGCATCACACCGATCGGAATGCCAAGCGACAGATATTCGGGCAGCAGGTTACCCAGCATCCGCCACACCACCGACACCGGGCCGCCCTCGTTCATGACGAAGTCGAACAGCTTGAGCATCTTGTCGAGCAGAAGCAGCATCGCCGCGATGGTCAGGCAGGCGATCAGCGGCACGGCGATCAGCCGCGCTAGATAGCGATCGAAGCGTGTCAGGAGTCCCAAATTGCTGCCGTCCCTCGGACAAAATTTGGCCGCAGTGGGCGACCATCTAGGCTTTCGAACAAGTGTGTGCCGCCTATAGCGGGGCACAAAGCGGAGGTCATGGCCAAAGTGAGACTGCGGCGTTGCCTGGGCGGAATGGGGCTGGCGCTGGCCGCCATGCTCGCGACGCCCGGCTCCGCCCAGGCGATCGGCCCCGATGCCGCCGCCTGCACGGGCCGGGCCGCGGCGCTGCTGGTCAAGATCCACGGTCTCAAGAATCGCGAGGGGTCAATCCGCGTCTCGACCTATCCCGCGAATGCCGACTGGCTGGCCAAGGGCCGCTATGTCCGCCGCATCGACGTCGCGGTGCCGGCGGCGGGCGAGGCCGATGTCTGCGTCGCGCTGCCCGGGCCCGGACGGTACGGCGTCGCCGTCCTCCACGACCGCAACAACGACCATAAGGTCAATATCTTCAAGGATGGCGGCGGCTTTTCGAACAACCCGAACTTCGGCCTGTCGAAGCCCGACGTCGGCGATGTCGCGTTCGCTGCGGGGCCGGGCCTGACCACCCTCGACATCCAGCTGAAGTATTTCGGATGACGGTCGCCGCGCTGCCTGTTGCCAATAAGATGCCGGTCATCGCGCTGCTTTCGAACCCGCGTTCGACCGGCAATCTGGCGATCTTGCCGGAGGTGCGCAGCTTCGTCGCGGCGCACCCGAATATCTTCCACTACGAGGTCGAGAACGTGGGCGAGGTGCCGGAGGCGCTGCGCACCATCGCGCGCATGAAGCCGGTGGTGCTGGCGATCAACGGCGGCGACGGCACCGTCCAGGCGGCGCTGACCGAGATGCACCTCGGCGGCCATTTCGACGGCCGCATTCCGCCCGTCGCGGTGCTGCCGAACGGCAAGACCAACTTGATCGCGCTTGATCTCGGTGCGCATGGCGACGCGCTCGGGGCGCTGCGCCAGCTGCTGCGGATCGCCGAGAACGGCATGGACCCGCACGTTGTTCACCGCCAGCTGATCGCGCTCAGCACCGGTCAGGACAATGCCCGGCCGGTGCTCGGCATGTTCCTCGGCGGTGCCGGTCTGGCATCGATCATCCTGTTCTGCCGGACGCGCATCTACCCGCTCGGCCTGCCGAACTGGTTCAGTCATTTCCTCGCCGCGCTGGCGCTGGTGTTCGGCGTCGTGCTCGGCATCAAGTCGCACTGGCTGCCGGCGAAGGAAGGCCGCATGCGGCTGACGCGCGGCGACGGCCGGCAGGAGGGCACTTTCATGGTGCTAATGGTAACGACGCTCGAGCGCATCACGCTCAACATCCGGCCCGGCACCGTCGGCGGTGCGCTGAAGATGATGGCGATCGAGCAGAACCCGATTACCATGATCCGTATCGCCTTCGAGGTGCTGATCGGCCGCCTCGGCCACCGCTCGATCGGCGGGCTGCACGTCCAGGGCGGCGATACCATCCGGATCGAGGGCGGCCGCCCCAGCGTGGTCATGGACGGCGAGATCTTCCAGGCCGCAAATGGCGGCTCGATCACGCTGACCACCACCGCGCCGGTATCGTTCGTCCGTCTTGCCGCCTAGTCTGGAAGCGCTGGTCGCCGCCGAACTGGCGGTGCCGGTGCAGAGCGAAGTCGCCGGGTTCGCGGCGCATATTGCCGGTCTTCTGCCGTCCGCAAATGCTGTGCTGTTTTATGGCTCGTGCCTGCGGGAGAGCCGCCTCGACGGGCTGATGCTCGACTTCTACGTCATCGTCGACAGTTATGACGCGGCCTATGGTGGCGGCTGGCGGGCGCGTGCCAACAAGCTGTTGCCACCCAATGTATTCCAGATCGCGCGCGGTGGCCTGCGCGCCAAATACGCGGTACTCGACAGCGCCGACTTCGCCCGTCTCGCCTCGGCACGGACCCGCAACCCGAGCCTCTGGGCGAGGTTCGCGCAGCCGTCGCGGCTCGCCTGGGTGCGCGACGACGCGGCCCGCGCAGCAGTGGTCGAGGCAGTCGCCGGAGCCGCCCCGGCGCTACTCGGCGCGGCGCTGCCGATGCTGGGCGACCAGCCGACCGTTGCCGAGGTCTGGACCGGGGCGTTTGCGCTGACCTTCGGGGCCGAGCTGCGGACCGAGCGGCGCGAACGGGGCGTCACCATATTCGCGGCCGACCCGGACCGCTACCGGGCCTTCATCGCGCCGGCGCTGGTGGCGGCGGGCATCGCGGCGACGATCGTCGACGACCGGGTGCGGGTGACCGGCGACCTCGACCGGGCTGGGCAGGCTGCCGCGTGGCGCGCGCGACGGCGGGAGGGCAAGGCGCTGTCCGCCGCGCGCCTCGCCAAGGCCGCCTTCACCTTTGACGGCGGGCTCGACTATCTCGCCTGGAAGATCGAGCGCCACTCGGGCGTCCCGGTGCCGGTACGCCCATGGATGCGGCGGCTGCCGGTGCTCGGCGGTCTCGTCCTGCTACCCCGCCTGCTGCGCTCGGGCGCGGTGCGCTAGGTCCAGCCCGACCTCCGCCGCCGCGTCGGCGAACGCTCGCAGGATCGTCTCAATCTGCTCCGGCCGGTGTTCGGCGCACAGCGAGCAGCGCAGCAGGAACGTCCCCATCGGCGTCGCCGGCGGCCGCGCAAAGTTCACATAGACGCCGCGCTCCAGCAGCGCCTGCCACATGCGAACGGTGGTGACCTGGTCTGGCATCATCACTGCAATGATGGCGCTCTCGGCCTCCGGCGTGCCGAGCTCGAAACCCTGGGCGCGCAGCCCGGAATGCATGGCGCGGGTGTTTTCCCACAGATGCTGGCGCTTATTGCCGCCGTGCATCAACTTGCGGATCGATGCAGCGCTTGATGCCATGACGGATGGCGGCAGCGCGGCCGTGAAGACATAGGGGCGGCAGACCAGCCGCAGCGCCTCGAACTTCGGGTGGTTCGACACGCAGAAGCCGCCGACCGTGCCGACCGATTTCGAGAACGTGCCGATGATGAAGTCGACGTCCGCCTCGACGCCCGCCGCCTCGGTCACGCCGCGACCATGCTCCCCGAAGAAACCCATGGCATGCGCTTCGTCGACGAGGATCATCGCGCCCGCCGCCTTGGCCACGCGAACCATCTCGGTCAGCGGCGCGATGTCGCCGAGCATCGAATAGACGCCCTCCAGCACGACCAGCTTGCCGGCGTCCGCGGGCAGGCGGCCTAACCGCTTCTCCAGGTCTTCGACGCTGTTGTGCCGGAACCGCACGATGTCGGCGTTGCCCATGCTGCAGCCGTCGTAGATCGAGGCATGGCTGTCGGCGTCGAGGATGACGAAATCGCCGCGCCCGGCCAGCGTCGAGACGACGCCGAGATTGGCCTGATAGCCGGTCGAGAACACCATGGCGTATCTGGTGCCATAGAACTCGCACAGCGCCGCTTCGCAGTCCTTGTGGCTGGCATAGGTGCCGTTGAGCACTCGGCTGCCGGTGGTCCCCGCACCAAAGTCACGCAGCGCCTGCTCGCCCGCCTCGATGACGTCGGGGTCGAAGGTCATACCCATGTAGTTGTACGTGCCGACCAGGATCGTATCCCTGCCGTTGATCACTGCCTCGGTCGGCGACTTCACCTCCGACATGACGACGCCGACGGGATCGCGCATCCCCGCGTCGAGCACCGCCTGACGATCGGCGACGATGCCGTCGAACTTGCTGAGCAGGTCGATCACTTGGCCAGCCGCGCCACCGCGTCGGCGACCTGCCCGACGGTCTCGAGTTCAGGCAGCAGGTTGAGCGGCAGCACCATGTCCCATTCGTCTTCGATGTTGGCGACAAGGTCCATCACGGTCAGCGAGTCGAGCTCCAGATCGTCAGCGAACGTCGTCGTCTCGGCAACCGCGATGCCCTTCTTGTTCAGCGGTTCGATCAGCTGGACGATGCGGTCGAAAATGGCCTGGCGGTCGGTCATCCATGACTCCTGAAACTGTCATGTGGCGGTGTCATGACAAAATGGCTAAAGCGGGGCCAGCGTGGTAGCCCGCGGCCAATCAACGCGTTGAAGGGAATGCGGTGGCGGACGGCGGCGACGACGATGGGCCCGACGACGGCTCCTATTCGATCTACATGCTGCGCACGATGCAGCAGCATCACGTCCATCTCAGTGCCCAGGCCGACCAGAAGGCGAGCATGCTGATGGGCGCCACCGCGGTCATCATGACGCTGATCTTTCGCGACGCCGGCGCACCGGTCGGCATCGGGCTGCCGCTGCTGATCGTCGCGGGTGCCTCCTTTGGGGCGGCGGTGCTGGCCATCCTGGCGGTGACGCCGTTGACCAAGCCGAAGCCGCATAGCGGTACCAACCTGCTGTTCTTCGGCGGTTTCCTTGGCCTCGACGAGGCTGGTTACCAGGATCACATGGCGACGATCATGGTGAGCAACAGCCGCGTCCAGCGGGCAATGATCCGCGACGTCTATCAGCTTGGTCAAGTGCTCGGGCAGCGGAAATTCAAGCTTGTCGGTTATGCCTACAAGGTCTTTCTGGCCGGGCTGGTGGGCGGCTTTGCGGCGTTCGCACTGCAGGTGACAGGGGTGATCGCCCGCTGACCCGCCCTTGCCGCCGGACGCCCGCTCGTGCGATGCCCCCAATCCGGGGAGGCGGCGATGGCGGACACTGAAGCGGTCGAGATCGACGTGGCCGAGGACGCCGCGGCCGATCGGGCGAGCGTCGCCAACAGCGCCATCTTCGCGCTTCAGACGATCCAACAGCATCACGTCACCCTTTCTCAGATGGCCGATCAGAAGGCCAATATCGTGATTGCGGCGGCCTCGGTGATCTTTGCCATCGTCGTCAGCCAGGGGCACGGCTCACATTTGTCGCCGTCGCTGCTGATCCTCGCGGTCTCGGCATTCTTCGGCGCGGGTTTCTGTGTCGTCGCGGTGATGCCGTCGATCGGTAAGCCAAAGGTCCTGCCGTCGCCCAATCTGCTGTTCTTCGGGGCCTTCGCCGGTACGCCCGAGCAGGAGTGGATGGACCGCATGCGCGAGGTGATCAGCAGCAATGACAATATCCACGAGGCGATGCTGCGCGACATCCACCAGATGGGCTGGATCCTCAAGAACACCAAGTTCAAGTACCTGGGCTATGGCTACCGCATATTCGTGGCCGGCCTCGCGGCGACGCTGGTCGCCTATGCGATCGAACGGTTCATGGCCTAAAGCCAGCCCGCCGCGCGGTACCACGCCGCAGTGGCTGCAGTGCCGGCCGCAAGCCCAATCTGCGGCGTCCACAGCCCTGCCAGATTGTCCCCGTGCGTGGTCCAGTCCGGGTGGACCAGGTAGCGCGCCCGGTCGAAGCTGAGCCGCGGCGCGGCACCACGCAGCCGGGCGCGCACCGTTTCGACCGCGGCTCCGGCGCGCAGCGCGCCGGGCGGCAAGCGTAGCAGGCGAACGCGCCGGCCGACCGCGTCGCCCAGCGTTCGGGCGAGCGCCGCGTGATCCACCGGTACGCCGTCGCTGACCTCGTGGATTTTGCCCGTCGCCGGTGCGGCGGCGAGTGCGAGCAGGGCGCGGGCCAGGTCGGACACTTCGATCATCGAGACGCGCCCCGCCGCCGGGATGACGCCGAGGCCGCGCGCCGCGAGCTGGAACAGCGCCAGCGTCTCGCGGTCGCCGGGGCCGTAGACGCCGGGCGGCCGCACGATCGACCAATCAAGCAGCGATGCTTCGACCAGCGCCTCCGCTGCCGCCTTCGATGCGCCGTAGGCAGACAGGCCCGGTTCGCGCGCCGCCAACGACGAGACATGGACAAAGCGGCGGACCTCGGAGGCTCGTGCAGCGGCCAGAACGCTCGCCGTGCCCGCGACATTGCCCGCATCGAAGCCCGCCCGGTCGCGCGCGTTGATAACGCCGGCGATGTGGAGGACGGCATCGGCGCCGGCGCACAGGTCGCCGGGTTCGGCGAGGGTGCCGGCGATCCACATCACGCCCGGCTGTCCGGGCTGCGGCGACCGGGTCAGCGCCCGGACGCTATGGCCCTGCTCGACGGCGATGCGGAGCAGGTGGCGGCCGACGAAGCCGGTGCCGCCGGTGACGGCGAGGATCACGGGAACTCGGCCACGACCTCGATCGCGGCCACGATCGCATCGTTGAACGCATCGAGTTCTGCCGCTGGAATCCAGTACTCACGGTGCGCGCGGCCCCCGGCATCCTCAACCGCATATTTGTCGAGGTGGGATTTCAGGATCTCGAACCGCGTCACGTAGCCCGAGCCGCTGGCCGGCACGTTCCAGTCACGAGCGATCTTGATCGCGTAGGCCTCGGTCGTGACGGGATAGAAGATTGGCTGGTCGGGCAGGCGGGGCGGGAACGCGCGCATACCCGATTCCTGTATCAGCCGCAGCTCCTCGGGACCGACCGGTCGCCAAAGCGTTACTGTGTCGGCTGACGCCGACGCCGCCGCTGGCCTCAAGCGGCGATCTCAAACGGCTGGATCTCGCCGCTCAGATACTGCAGCCGCGCCTTGCTCCGGCTCAGCTTGCCGCTCGACGTGCGCGGCAGGGTGCGCGGCGGGACCAGCTCGACGACGCAGGTCATGCCGGTCAGGTTGCGGACCTTGTTGCGGATGGCGTCGCGAAGATGGGCGCGCTCGGCTGGGTCAGACGTGCGGCACTGGACGAGTACCGCCGGCTCCTCTTCACCCGCCGGCGAGGTGATCGAGAAGGCGGCGATGTCGCCGGCCTTGAAGCCGGGCAATTGCTCGATCGCCCACTCGATGTCCTGCGGCCAGTGGTTCTTGCCGTTGACGATGATCATGTCCTTGGCGCGGCCGACGATATAGATATAGTCGTCGACCAGGTAACCCATGTCGCCGGTGTCGAGCCAGCCGTCCTTCAGGCAGGCGGCGGTCGCGGCGGGATCGCGGAAATAGCCCGACATGACGCCCTCGCCGTGGACGTGGATGCGGCCAATACGGCGGTCGGGCAGGGCTTTGCCGGCCTCATCGCGGACCGCGACGGTCAGGCCGGGCAGCGGCTTGCCGCAATTGACGATGGCGCGGTAGCGGATGGGCTTGAGCGCATCGACCGGCCCGGCGCGGCCTTCGCCCGACAGCTCGCGCTCGTCGACCAGATCGACGACGATGCCTTCGCCGACGGGCATCATGCTGACCGCCAGCGTCGCTTCGGCGAGGCCGTAGCTGGGTAGGAAAGCGTGCGCGTCGAAACCAGCGGCGGCGAACACGTCGACGAAATGCTGCATGACGTCGGGGCGGATCATGTCGGCCCCGTTGCCCGCGACCCGCCAGCGCGACAGGTCGAAGCGCGAATGGACGTCGATCGCCGACGACACCCGCCGCGCGCAGATGTCGAAGCCGAAGGTCGGCGAATAGCTAAGCGTGTGCCCCTCGTTGCGGGTGATCAGCGTCAGCCACGACAGCGGGCGGCGCGCAAAATCCTCGGTGGCGAGGTAATCGGCCGACATCTGGTTGGCGAGCGGCGACAGGAAGCAGCCGACCAGCCCCATGTCGTGATACCAGGGCAGCCACGACACGACGCGGTCGTCGTCCTGCACTTCGGTCGAGATGGCGTGGCCAGCGAGATTGGCGAGCAGCGCGCGGTGGGTGACCGCCACGCCGTGCGGGAAGCGGGTGCTGCCGCTCGAATATTGGAGGTAGGCGATATCGTCGGCGCTGGGCTGCGGCAGGTCGACCGCGGGTGCCGGCGTCCCGGCGAACACCGCCCAGTCGTGCGCGGTGCAGCGCGGCAAGGTCGAGGCGGACTCAGCGACCAGCGCGGCGAGGCCCGGCGGCGACAGCACCAGCAGCGGATCGCAACTGGTCAGCTGGACGCGGATCTGGTCGACATAGGCATCGCGGCCGCCGAACGAGGTCGGCAGCGGCAGCGGCGTCGGCAGCGCGCCCGCATAGATCGCACCGAAGAACAAGGCGGCGAAATCGGCCCCGGTCTCGGCGATCAGCGCGACGCGCTCGCCAGGTGTCACGCCGGCGGCAATCAGCCGGCGGGCATGATCCAGCGCGTCGGTGCGCAGTTCGGCGAATGGATAGGCGCGGGCCAGCGCGGCCCGTGCATCGAAGAAGTTGAAGCCGCGCCGGCCCCGCGCGGCATAGTCGAGCGCCTCGCCCAGCGTCGCGAAATCGGCGATGCGTCGCGGCAGCGCGTCGAGCGTCGCGGTAACGGCAGGACCGGTATCGTCTGTCGTATGCGGCAAGACCGACTTCTCCTCAGACCCCTTGGCCATCGTTCAACGCGGCTGACCCCACGCTTAATGGCTCGTTACCGTCACCTGCCAGAGGCGCGCGTTCAAATTCGGACGCCACTATGGCAGAAGCATGGCGGTGTACGCGAAGCGCTCCCGCGAAGACCGGTCGCCGCCACCGCCGCTGGATGCGGGTGGCTTGAACGATCTGGCGCTGCGCTATGTCGGTAGATACGCGACGACGGCGGCGAAGTTGCAGCGCTATCTGTCACGCAAGCTGTGGGAACGCGGCTGGGCCGGGCCCGGCGAGGTACCGGTGGCGGCGATCGTCGCGAGATGCGTCGAGCGCGGCTACGTCGACGACCGGGTGTTCGGCGAGGCGAAGGCACGCACCCTGTCGGCCAAGGGCTTCGGCCGGATGCGGGTCGGGCAGGCGCTGGGCGCGGCCGGCCTCGAGCGCGACCTGGCGCGCGAGATCAGCGGCACCGTCGACGGGCAGAAAGCCGCCGAAGCGCTGGCCCGCCGCCGCCGTTTCGGCCCGCACGACCGGCTGCCGTTCGACGCCGACCGCCACCGCAAGCAGGTTGCCGCGATGCTGCGTGCCGGGCATGACATGGCGACGGTGCGCGCGGTGCTGCGGCGCGACGCGGAGGACGAATGAAACGGGTTCTGGCGGCGATGCTGCTGATCGCCATGCCGGTGGCCGCCAAGCCGCCCGCCTCGGTCTATGCGGACCCCCCGCGCGACGCTGCCTATCCGGCGCGCATGGCGGTGCTCCATGTGCCGTCGGGCGGCGTCGCGATCAACGCTGTCGCGTACCTCGCCAGCGGGCCGGGCGCGCATCCGACATTGGTCATCTGCCACGGCTGGCCGGGCAATGAGAAGAACCTCGACCTGGCGCAGGCGGTGCGGCGTGCCGGGTGGAACGCCGTCACCTTCAACTATCGCGGCTCGTGGGGCAGCCCGGGCCAGTTCCGCTTTGCCCAGAACCCCGACGACGCGCGCGCCGTGCTGGCCTACCTCCGCGACCCGGCCAATGCGGCGAAGCTGGGTGTCGATCCGCAGCGTATCGCGCTGGCCGGGCACAGCATGGGCGGCTGGGTGACGGCGCTGGTCGCGGCGACCGACCGGCGGCTGATCGGCGCGGCGACGATCTCGATGGGCGATCTCGGCGTCGTCGGCGCGCTGCCCCGCGACAAGTTGCTGGCCGAGACGGCGGACAATGCCGAGACGCTGGTCACGACGCCCGAAACGATGGCGGACGAGCTGATCGCCGGCCGCGAGGCGTTCAGCGTGCTGAAGGCCGCGCCCGGACTGGCGCGGCTGCCCTATCTTGCGCTGACCTCGGAGGACGGCCTCGCGCCGCACACTGACGCTCTGGTCAAGGCAGTGATTGCGGATGGCGGCAAGCAGGTCGTGGCGGCCCACTTCAAGACCGACCACAGCTGGTCCGACCGCCGCATCGCCCTGCAGACGGCGATCATCTCGTGGCTGGGGACGCTGCCCTAGCGGCCGGTTGCCAGGTCGACGGCAAGGCCGATCCACATCGCCGACAGCACGGCGCATGAGGCGATATAGACCGCGAAGCGCGCGTTGACCCGGCGCAGGCCGATGTGGATGAAGCTGTGCACCGCCCGCAGCGCGACGAACGCCCAGGCGAGCGCGACCTCGATGTGGCCGGCGTGATGGGTGATCAGCAGCAGCGGCAACAGCGCGAAATAGAGCACCGGCATCTCGAACAGGTTGGCGAGGTTATCGCCCGGCATCGCCACCGGCTCGAAGTAGCGGCGTGCCGCTTCGCCGCTGGCGAAGCTGTCGCGGCTGGGCGGATTGGCCTTCATGTGGCCAAAGCGCTGGAGGAACAGCGTCATCCAGACGACGAAGATCAGGGCGACCAGCGCGATGGTCGGCCACAGGATGGCGATGGTCATGGGCGGGTCCTTTGCAGGGCGGCGAGGGCGTGCGGCGTATCGACGTCGGCCAGGATGCCGGGATCGTCGACGGATAGAAGGTCGATGTCCAGGCCAGCGAACAGCGCTTTGCCGCCGGTGTCGCCGGTAAGGGCGGCAAGCGCCGGGAAGTGGCGGCGGGGCCAGCGCACGGGGTTGCCGTTCCGGCCGTTGAATTGCGGGACAACGATGCCCGGTGCGGCGGCCAGGGCGGCGAGCGTGGCGGGGCGGAGACGGGGCATGTCGCCGAGCAGGACGAGGACCGCGTCCCACGCCGCCGGCACCGCCGCAATGCCGGCGCGGAGCGAGGCGGCCATCCCCTCGGCGTAATCGGGCGCGTCGACGAATATCAGGTCCCGCCCGGCCAGCGCGGCGCGAACCTCCGCGGCGCGGTCGCCGGTGACGACCAGCAGCGGCAGCCCCGCGGCCAGCGCGGCGTCGGCGGCGTGCGCGACCACCGGCCTGCCGTCGATCAGCGCGGTCAGCTTGTTCGGTCCTCCCATGCGCGTGCCGCGCCCGGCCGCGAGCAGCAGCGCGCCGGTCGTCACAGCCGGGCCTTCGCCTCGGCTCCGGGCAGCAGGCCCCCGGCGCCCATCGCGGCGATATCCGCGCCCGTCACTGCCAGCCCCGCGATCAGGCGTTCGAGCACCCAGTCGAAGCCGTTGCGCTTCGGGCTGCGCGCGCACCCCGGCAGCCCGATGACGACGCGGCTGCCGATCGCGCCGAGGCAGATGAGGTTGCCCGGATCGACCGGCATGCCGAGCCGCACGACCGTGCCTCTGGCTGCGGCGATGGCGGCGGGCACGACATCGCGCCGATCGACCGTCGCCGACGCCCCGGCGACGAGCGTGATCGCGGCCGCGGTCGGGGCCCCGAGCAACGTCGCCAGTTCGGCGGTCTCATGCTGGCACCGCGCGCTCCGCCCCGGCACCGCGCCGAGCGCCGTCAGCCGCGCCGCGGTCACCGCCAGCGTCTTCGCCTGCGCCTTGCCTGTCTGGCCGGGCAGCAGCGTCTGGATCAGGTCGACGGTCAGGGGTGCGAACGCCGCAACGGCGAGCGGCCGCGCGGCGGCCAGCGCGGCGGCAAGGCTCGCGCCCGGCACCGCATAGGGGATGACCTTGACCGTCGCGACGATGTCGCTCGCCGCGACGCGCGCGAACGGCGGCAACGTGCCGAGCGTCAGCGCCTCGTCGACGGCGTTCAGCGCGTTCACCGCCGCGGCATCGGCGAGCAGCACGCCCGCGACCCGCGCCGCCAGATTGACCCGGCCGTGGGCGGGCGGCAGCGCGACGATGTTCGCCCCCGCGAGGCGTTCCGCGAGCCGTGCCGCGGCGTCCGCCTCCGCGACGTCGTCCGCCGCCAGTCGCGCCACGGTCAGCGTCGCGAGGCCCGCCGAAGCGGCGACGGCGATGTCGTCCGCCGACAGCACGCGCCCCTTGGCCCAGCGCGCGCCCGCCACCGTCTGGCCGTGGGCCAGCAGCGCGCCCGCCGCCTCGGCGAGCGGGACCGGCCCGAACCTCAAATCTTGCCCCGCCACGCGGCGACCATCTGCGCCGCCACCGACAGCGCGATCTCGGCCGGCCCCTGCGCGCCGATGTCGAGCCCGGCGGGGCCGTGGACGCGGGCCAGCGCCGCGTCGTCGAAGCCAAGCCCGCGCAGCCGCTCCAGCCGCCCGGCGTGGTTCTTCCGGCTGCCCAGCGCGGCGATGTAGAAGGCGTCCGAGCGCAGCGCGGCGGCCAGCGCGACATCGTCGAGCTTGGGGTCGTGGGTCAGCGCGACCACCGCGCTCGCCCGGTTCGGCTTCCACTCGGCCAGCGCCTCGTCGGGCCAGCGCGCATCGACGGCGACCCCCTCGAACCGCGGTCCGGCCGCGAACAGCCCGCGCGGATCGACGACGGTGACGTCATAGCCGACCTGGGCGGCCAGCGGCACGAGATGCTGCGCGATATGCACCGCGCCGATGATGGCGAGGCGCAGCGGCGGCGGATAGACGCGCACGAAATCGCCGCCGTCGCTCGCGGTGGTGACGCCGGTGGCAAGATCGGTCGACAGGCTGAGCGTCGTGCCGGCGGCGCGCGCCGCCGCCAGCGCATCGAGCAGCGCGGGATCGAACACCCCGGGCGCGACCGCCTGCACCAGCACCGCGATCTTGCCGCCACAGGCCAGCCCGACCTCCCACGCCCGTGTGTCCGCGACGCCGTAGTCGAGCCGCGTGAAGCCTCCGCTGACGATCAACTCCAGCGCCTCGGTGATGACCTCGCCCTCGACACAGCCGCCGCTGACGGAGCCTTCGAACAGCCCGTCGTCACGGACGATCAGGTGCGCGCCCTTGGCCCGCGGCGCCGACCCCCAGGTCTCGATGACGGTCGCCAGCGCAACGCCGTGCCCGGCCGCGCGCCAGTCGCGGGCGGCAGACAGCAGCGTGTCGAGATCGTCGGTATCACTCACAGGCTGTCCCCGCTCGCTCTCGTCATCCCCGCGAAGCCGTGGACCCAGCCCACTAGCAAGAATACCGGCGCAGCTGCCGCTATTTTTCTTGGAAAGGGCTGGGTCGCCGCCTTCGCGGGGATGACGAAGGAAGAAGGGTTCATCGCGCCAATCATGGCCACGCCCTTACGCCAAAGGCTGGAAGCGCGCACCGTCTCGATGATTGCGGTGCGACCGCATCTGCTGCGGGAATGTCCGGAATCGGTGGAAAGCGGTCATTGAGGCTGGTTGCCTGACAGCCTATGTCGGGATGCATGAAGGCCGAGCGAGTCCATCGCATTGCTAGAGTGATCGGCGGCGCTCTCAAGTGGGAGGTTAACGCCCTTCTCCTTGTGTCTGCCTTCAAGTGGCTGATCTTTTTGTACTTGAAATCACAACAGTGTGCCGAGCGACCGCTGCGCGCTCATTGGAAGACGGCGCAATTCTGCGTCAGTCAGCTTCAATTGTTGACGTGGAATTCAACAGATTTCGCCCTTGGCTGCATCTTTGTCCTATTTATCATCACCGGACTTGCCGCTTTTGTTCATTCTAAGTTTGGGGCGGCTTAGACCTAGCGGCGCGCCCCGCTCCTGTCTGCTACTGGGACGTTCGCCGCCTCCCTACGCCATCTGCCAGATCAGCAGCGCGACGACCGCGGCGACCAGGATGCCGCCCCACACGAGCGGGGGCAGGCCGCCCTTTGCCGCCTCGACCGCCGGTACGGCCTGCGGGTCGGCCCCGGTCCGGGTCAGTTCGGCGGTCGCCGCAGCGGCCTCGGCCATGCCGGTGTCGGCGGCCCCGGCATCGATTGCCGGCGGCGGTCCTTCGACTTCCGCCTTGAAGCGCTCGAAGAAGGTCTGGGCATAGGCCTTGGCGGTGCCCTCGATCAGCCGGCTGCCGAGCTGCGCCAGCTTGCCGCCGACGCTCGACGTGACGGCGTAGGTCAGCAGCGTGCCGGCGCCCTCCTCGGTCAGCACCACCTCCGCCTGGCCGCGCGCGAAGCCGGCGACGCCGCCCTTGCCCTCGCCGACCAGCACATAGCGGTGCGGGGGATCGGGCTCGGTGACGGTGACGCCGCCGGCGAAGGTGGCGCGCACCGGCCCGACCTTGGCGTTCATCTTGCCGTCGAAGCGGGTGCGCCCTTCCGCGTCGGTCGAGCGGTCGAGCGCCTCAACCCCTTCGATGCAGCGCGCCAGCACGGCCGGGTCGTTCAGCCGGTCCCACACCGCCTGGCGCGGCGCGGCGATGGCGGTTTCGCCCTTCAGTTCCATGCGGATCGGCCTTTCGGTCAGGGGGCAGCGCTACGCATAGAACCGCGGCCGCCGTTCGCGCAACAACATGGTTTCGTCACCCGCCGTTCATGTGCTATCGATAGGGTTGGTGGGTTGCGTGGGGGGCCGTGTGACCGAAGAAGTTGCGGCAATGGTCGACGACGTGTTGGAGATGCGCGGGGGCGTGGACGAGGCAGCGCCAGATGGGCCGGAAACGGTCGTGCACGGCGTCGTCAAATGGTTCGACGCGGTGCGGGGCTATGGCTTCATCGTGCCCGACGCCGGCGACGGCGACATCCTGATCCATTTCACCGTCGTCCGCGAGGTCGGCCGGCGGACGCTGCCCGAAGGCGCGACGCTCAGCTGTACGGTGATGCAGCGCGAGCGCGGCCGCCAGGCGAAGGCGATCGTCACGCTCGACCTGTCGACCGCGATCGGCCCCGACCCCGAAACCGCGGTGGCGCGGTCGGCGAACCGCGTCGATCCGGTGGCGCTGCTGGCGACCGCGGGCGAGTTCGAGAACGTCACGGTCAAGTGGTTCAACCGGCTGAAGGGTTACGGCTTCGTCGTCCGCGACGGCGGCGACCAGGACATCTTCGTGCACATGGAGACGGTGCGGCGGGCGGGCCTGCTGGAACTGGAGCCCGGGCAGTTGCTGGTGGCGCGCATCGCGCCCGGCCACAAGGGGCCGTTGGCGGTTGTGCTGGAGCCGCGCGGCGGGCATGACGCCGTCGATGACGAGCATGACGACGCGCGCGGCGACACCGTCGCATGGCTGAACCCCGGGGCCTGATCCGCGGCCTGCTGCTGCTGTGGCTGGCGTTGCCGCTGGCCCCAGCGCGGGCTCTGGCGCTCCCGCCCGCCGCCGCCCAGGCCGAGCTGGCGCGCATCGACGTCGTCGTCACGACCGCCCGCGGCCGCCATCATTATGCCGCCGAGCTGGCGGCGACGCCCGAGCAGCAGGAATACGGCCTGATGTTCCGCACCCGGATGGGCGCCAAGCAGGCGATGCTGTTCCCGTTCGCGCCGCCCCGGCCCGCGACCTTCTGGATGGCGAACACGGTGCTGCCGCTCGACTTGGTGTTCATCGGCGCCGACGGCCGGGTGCTGAACGTCGGCAGAGGCATCCCGCAGTCGCGCGAGCTGGTGCCGTCCGACGGCGACGCCGCCGCGGTGCTGGAGCTGAACGCCGGCGAGGCCGCGAAGATCGGCCTGGCAACCGGCGACCGGGTCCGCTACCGCCTGCCCTGAGGGGTTGCGCGGACGCGCCGGGCGCGCTCTAAGCCGCTGCGATGAAACTGCCCTTCGCCCTGTTCGGCTGGTGGAACGGCCCCGGCCTGACGACCTGGCTGACGACGCGCCGCACCGGCACCGAGGTCGGCCGCGACGCGCAGGGCAACGTCTATTACGGCTCCAAGGCCGGCCGCCGCTGGGTGATCTACAACGGCGCGCCCGAGGCCAGCCGCGTGCCGCCCGAATGGTATCTGTGGCTGCACAAGACCGTCGATACACTGCCCTCGGAACTCCCGATGAAACCGCGCGTCTGGGAAAAGCCGTGGGTGCCCAACCTGACGGGCACCGGCCGCGCGCACCAGCCTTCGGGCAGCCTGGCGGCGACCGCCAAGCGGGCACGCGCCACCGGCGACTATGAAGCCTGGAGTCCCGACGCGGAATGAGAGCCTTATTGAAGGATAACGCCGTCGAGGCGCTCGTCGGGCTGCTGGTGCTGATCGTCGCGGTCGGCTTCGTGCTGTTCGCCTATCAGCGCAGCGGCGGCGCGGCAGGTGGCTATACGATCGCGGCGCGCTTCCCCAATGTGCAGGGCATCAACACCGGCACCGACGTGCGGGTATCGGGCATGAAGGTCGGTACGGTCACTGGCCAGCGGCTCGACGGCAAGACCTTCCAGGCGGTGCTCGACCTGTCGATCGCGCCGGAGATCAAGCTGCCGGTCGATTCGAGCGCCGCGATCACCAGCGAGGGGCTGCTCGGCGGCAATTACATCAAGCTGACGCCCGGCGGCGACCCGCAGGTGCTGAAGCCCGGCGACGAGATCGAGGATACGCAGGGCGCGACCGACCTGATGGGTCTGATCGGCGGCTACATCAACCGCACCGGCAGCGACGACAGCGCCAAGGCCTCCGCCGCCGCGCCGCCACCGGCCAAATGATCCTGCTGGCGCTTGCGGTCGCCGCCGCCGCGCCCGCGCCGAAGGTCGCCGCCGTCACGCCGATGGCGCAGCGCGTCCTCGCCTTCGCCGCGCTCAACAAGCGCAGCGGCCGCACCCAGCAGTTCACCGCCCGGCCGGGGCAGGAGGTGCGGTTCGACACGCTGACCATCCGCGTGCGCGCCTGCGAAACGACGCCGCCGTGGGACCAGGCGCTGACCGGCGCGTTCCTGCAGGTCGATGAGGCCGGCCGCCGCCTCTATTCGGGCTGGATGTATGCCGAAAGCCCGTCGCTGCACCCGCTCGAGCACCGGCTCTACGACGTCTGGGTCAAGAGCTGCACGATGAGCTTTCCGGCCACCGGGCCGGACACGGTGTCGGCGGGGGCCGCCAAAGCGTCGAGCGCAAAGAAATCGCCCAGCCCGGCGAGCGCGCCGGTCAACTGAGCCCGGTAGGCCGCGCGCGGGACTTCGACCGCGCCGAAGTTCGCCAGGTGGCTGGTCAGGAACTGCGTGTCGAGCAGCCGGAAACCGCCGACGCGCAGCCGCGCCACCAGATGCGCCAGCGCCACCTTGGAGGCGTCGCGCTCCCGGCTGAACATGCTCTCGCCGAAGAACGCCGCGCCCAGCTTGACGCCGTACAGGCCGCCGACCAGCACTCCGTCGCGGCGGCATTCGACCGAGTGGGCGTTGCCGCGCGCGTGCAGCGCGCCATAGGCGTCGAGGATGGTGCCGTTGATCCAGCTGTCGTCGCGGCCCGGCGCGGCGGCGGCGCAGGCGCGCATGACGCCGGCGAAGTCAGTGTCCACGGTCACCTCGAACCGGTCCTGCCGCACCGTCTTCGCGAGGCTCCGCGCCAGATGAAAGCCGTCCAGCGGAATGATGCCGCGGTGGCGCGGCTCCACCCAGTAGACATCGTCCGCATCGACGCTATCGGCCATCGGGAACGCACCGATGCGATAGGCGTGGAGCAGCAGGTCGGGATCGAGGCGGCGGCTCACGTCTGCAACCTAAACCGTGCCACAGAGGTTTGTCCAAACCCCCGCCCGGAGACTGTTGCAATGCCGACGCCTGCCCTGTTCCAGCCGCTGGCGCTGGGCGACCTGACGTTGCCCAACCGCATCATCGTCGCGCCGATGTGCCAGTATTCGGCCGACGGCGACGGCAGCGCCACCGACTGGCACACGGTCCACCTCGGCAACCTGGCGCTGTCGGGCGCCGGCCTGCTGATCCTGGAAGCAAGCGCGGTCACCGCCGACGGGCGCATCAGCCCGGACGACCTCGGCCTGTATTCGGATGCCAATGCTGCCGCGCTGGAACCGGTGCTGGCGACGATCCGGCGCTGGTCGCCGATCCCGGTCGGCATCCAGCTGGCGCACGCCGGGCGCAAGGCGTCGTGCGCGGTGCCGTGGGCGGGCGGCAAGCAGATCGCCCCCGATGCGCCGGGCGGCTGGCAGACCGTCGCGCCGTCGGCACTGGCGTTCCAGCCGGATACCGAGCACCCGCCGCTGGCGCTCGACGCCGCCGGCCTCGCGCGGATCAAGGACGGCTTCGTCGCGGCGGCGGAGCGCGCGGCGGCGCTCGGCTTCGACCTGATCGAGCTGCACGGCGCGCATGGCTACCTGCTGCACGAGTTCCTGTCGCCGCTGTCGAACGTCCGCACCGATGACTATGGCGGCAGCCTCGAGAACCGGATGCGCTTCCCGCTCGAAGTGTTCGACGCGGTGCGCGCGGTGTTTCCGTCGGGCAAGCCGGTGGGGGTCCGCGTCTCCGCGAGCGACTGGGCGGAGGGCGGTTGGGACATCGATGGCACGGTCGCGTTCGCGCAGGCACTGGAGGCGCGTGGCTGCGCCTATATCCACGTCTCCAGCGCGGGGCTGACGCCCGATCAGCAGATCGCCGTCGGCCCCAACTACCAGGTGCCGTTCGCGCGGGCCGTCAAGACGGCGGTGAGCATCCCGGTGATCGCGGTCGGCCTGATCACCGACTATGAACAGGCGGAGGCGATCGTCAGCACCGCTGATGCCGACGCCATCGCACTCGCCCGCGCCATCCTCTACGACCCGCGCTGGCCGTGGCACGCGGCGGCGCACCTGGGGGCCCAGGTCCATGCCGCGAACCAGTTCCTGCGGTCCCAGCCGCGGCGGTTCAAGGATCTGTTCGGGTAGCGCGGCACTCGCGGGGCATCCTGAGTTGAAACAAAATCCGCAATAAACGACACTAATCCGTAACAATCCGGTCGTGCCAGCGCATATTGCCGCACCGGCTTATAATGGATGCAAAGTCGTTCGCGATTTTCTAAAGAGATCAGGCGCAGCGACGCGGCCCCATCGACGGGTCGACCATTGTTGCGTTCTTAAGTCGCGCCCTTGCTCATCGTCGGCCGCCTTTTCGGTTGTCGAAGGTTTGTGCGTTTACGACACCCATAAAAGGATAATTTAGATGGCCGATATGCACGATATCGTCGACACCGCGGTCGCCGCGGGCTCGTTCAACACCCTGGTCGCGGCCGTCACGGCCGCCGGTCTTGTCGACACGCTCAAGAGTGCCGGGCCGTTCACGGTCTTCGCGCCGAGCGACGATGCCTTCGCCAAGCTTCCGGCCGGCACGGTCGACGACCTCGTAAAGCCGGAGAACAAGGCCAAGCTGACCGCCATCCTGACGCTGCACGTCATGGCCGGCAAGGTGATGGCCGCCGATGTCAGCGGCCAGAAGCTGTCGCCGGCGTCGGTCAACGGCGAAGCGCTTCACGTCGATGGCACGCACGGCGTGACCGTCAACGGCGCGAATGTCACCAGCGCCGATATCGCCTGCACCAATGGCGTCATCCACGTCATCGACACCGTCCTGCTGCCCACGGCGTAGGCCTGACCTTCCCCCCTCCCGCATTCCGGGAGGGGGGGCTTACGCCGTCCTGAACGCGTTGGTGATCGGATAGCGGCGGTCGCGGCCGAAATTGCGGCGGCCGATCTTGACGCCCGGGGGAGCCTGGCGGCGCTTGTATTCGGCGACGTAGAGCAGGCGCTCGACGCGGGCGACCAGCGCCGGGTCGAAGCCCTGCGCGGCGAGGTCGCTGGCCGAGCATTCCGCCTCGACAAGGCCCATCAGCACCGCGTCGAGCACGTCGTAGGGCGGCAGGCTGTCGTCGTCGCGCTGGTTGTCGCGCAGTTCCGCGGTCGGCGGCTTGTCGATGACCCGCTGCGGCATCACCGGTCCGGACGGGCCGAGGCCGAGGCGGGGGTGGTGCACGTTCCGCCACTCGCACAGCTTGAACACCGTGGTCTTGTAGACGTCCTTCAGCACCGAATAGCCGCCCGCCATGTCGCCGTAGATGGTGGCGTAGCCGACGCTCATCTCGCTCTTGTTGCCGGTGGTCAGCAGCATCGGGCCGAACTTGTTCGACAGCGCCATCAGGCTGAGGCCGCGGATGCGTGACTGGATATTCTCCTCGGTCAGGTCGCGGTCGCGGCCCGCGAACAGGTCGCTGAGCATGTCGTCGAAAGCGGCCATCGCCGGCAGGATCGACACCGTGTCGAGGCGGCAGCCCAGCAGCCGTGCGCATGCGGCCGCGTCCTCCAGGCTGTCGCCGCCGGTGAAGCGCGACGGCAGCATCACGCACCACACCCGGTCCGCCCCCAGCGCATCGACCGCGACCGCCGCCGACAGCGCAGAGTCGATACCCCCCGACAGGCCCAGCACGACGCCGGGAAAGCGGTTGCGGTTCACATAGTCGCGCAGGCCCACCAGCATGGCGTGGTAGATGTCGGCGGGGTCCTCGTCGGCGGGGGCGATGGTGCCGGGCGCGCAGACCCAGTGGCGGTGGCTGCGCGTCCATTGCGTCGCCACCAACGCCTCGTCCCAGTCGGGCAGGCGCACGGCGAGGCTGCGGTCGGCGGCGACGACGAAGCTGGAGCCGTCGAAGACCAGCTCGTCCTGCCCGCCGACGCGGTTCAGATAGACCAGCGGCAGCCCGGTCTCGACGACGCGCGCGACGCTGAGCGACAGCCGGCGGTCGTCCTTGCCGACCTCGAACGGGCTGCCGTTCGGCACCAGCAGGATTTCCGCGCCGGTCTCCTCCAGGCATTCGGTGACGTCGGGGAACCAGATGTCCTCGCACACGGGCACGCCAAGCCGCACGCCGCGCAGGCTGATCGGGCCCGGCAATGGCCCGGCGTCGAACACCCGCTTCTCGTCGAACGTGCCGTAGTTGGGCAGCTCGTGCTTGCGGGTAATGCCCGCGATCCGCCCGTGGTCGAGGATCGCGGCGGCGTTGTAGAGCTTGCCGTCTTCCGCCAGCGGCAGGCCGACGAGCAGCGCCGGCCCGCCGTCCGCGGTCACCGCCGCCAGCCGGTCGAGTTCGGCCCGGCACGCCTCGATCAGCGCGGGTTTGAGCACCAGATCCTCGGGCGGGTAGCCGACGATCGACAGCTCAGGCGTCATCACCAGATCGGCGTCCGGCAGCGCGGCGCGGGCGGCGAGCATCGCGTCGCCGTTGCCGCGCAGGTCGCCGACGCTGGCGTTGAGCTGGGCGAGGCCGATGGTCAGGCGGTCGGTCATGGCTCTCGGTTTAGAACCCCCGCGCGCGGCATACCAGCCGTGCACTGGCAAGCGCGACGCCGCCGCCCCACATCGAGCGGCAACCAAGGAGGCACTCATGCTCACCCATCGCCCGGCCGCGGCGCGCGGCCATGCCAACCACGGCTGGCTCGACAGTTTCCACAGCTTCAGCTTCGCCGACTATCACGACCCCGCGCACATGGGCTTCCGGGCGCTGCGCGTTATCAACGAGGACCGCATCGCCGGCGGCGGCGGCTTCCCGACGCACGCCCACCAGAACATGGAAATCGTCACCTACATCGTCGACGGCGCGCTCGAGCATAAGGATTCGACCGGCACCGGCGCGATCATCCTGCCCGGCGACGCGCAGCGCATGAGCGCGGGAACCGGCATCCGCCACTCGGAATTCAACGCCAGCGATGCCGCGCCGGTGCACCTGCTGCAGATCTGGCTGCTGCCCAACCAGACCGGCATCTCGCCCGGCTATGAGCAGGCGACGCTGCCGCGCGTCCCCGACGGGGACAGCCGCCTCGATCTGGTGGCGGGGCCGGACGGCGGCGCGGGCGCGGTGACGATCCACAGCGACGCCGCCATCCACCGCGCGACGCTGGGCGCGGGCGGCCGCCTCGAGGTGCCGGTGACGCGCGGCCATGCCTGGGTGCAGGCGGTCAAGGGCAATGCGGCGGCGGGCGGGCAGGCGCTGGTCCCCGGCGACGGGCTCGCGGTCAGCGGCGAGACCGCGCTGACGCTGACCAGCGACGAAGGGGCCGAGCTGCTGGTCTTCGATCTCGGGTGATTGCGGGGCGCGGCGTCGTAAGGCCTCGACGTGGCGTGTGGCATCCCTAAAACACCGGACAGAATGACCGCACGCCTGTTTCTGCTTGCCCTGCTGACTGCGACGCCCGCGCTGGCCGGGGACGACCCGCGCGGGTTGCTCCCGGTCGAGCGGCCGCGCATCACCAACGGCGCAGCCTGCGGCGACACCGTGCCCGCGGGGCCGCTGACACTGCCCGACCTCGTCGACCTGGCGCTGTGCCGCAATCCCGCCACCGCGGTGGCCTGGGCGAGCGTGCGCAGCGCTGCGGCCGGGGTGGGCATCGCGCGCGGCGCGGAGCTGCCGTCGCTCAGTGTCCAGGTCGGCCCGACGCTCAGCCGCACCGATTATTTCCGCAACCAGAACATCCAGGTCGCGCCGGGCCAGAGCTTTGCGACGACGCGCGGCACCACCGATCTCGGCTCGACCGCCAATCTCGCGCTCGACTGGCTGGTGTTCGATTTCGGCGGGCGGCGCGCGCGGATCGACGCGGCCCGCGCCAGCCAGCGGGCGGCGCTCGCCAGCTTTGCCGACACCGCGCAGACGATCGCGCTGAACACCGTGACGGCGTACAACGCGGTCAACGCAAACCGCGCCTCGGTGACCGCGGCCGAGGCCAGCGTGGCGTTCGCGATCCGCTCGTTCGACACCGCCCGTGCCCGGGAAGTGGCGGGCGTCGCGACGCCGTCGGACCGGCTGCAGGCGCAGACCTCGCGGTCGCAGGCGGAGCTGACGCTGACCCAGGCGCGCGGCAACCTGACCACCAGCATGGGCCAGCTGGCGACCGTCGTCGCGCTGCCGCCCTCGACGCAGCTCGACCTCGCGCCCGCACCGCCGCTGGGGTCGAGCGACCTGCTCAAGACCGACGTCGACACGCTGATCCGCGATGCCGAACGGCTGCGGCCCGACATCCTGGCGCAACGCGCGCAGGTCGATGTGGCGGCCGCGAACGTCCGGGCCGCCCGCTCCGACCTCAGGCCATCGCTCGGCCTCAGCGTGCAGGATAATCTCAGCTATGCCGCGTCGGTCAACGACCGCAATACCGGCAGCGTCGGCCTGACCATCTCGGTGCCGCTGTTCAACGGCTTTGCCCGCACCTACCAGGCGACGCAGGCCAAGGCCGAGCTCGACCGCGCGTCGGCGACTGCCGAGCAGACCCGCCAGAACGCCGGGCTCGACGTGTTCTCCAACTACACCGCGCTCGACACGGCGATCCGCAGCCTGGTCTCGGCGCGCGACCTGATCGCCAGTGCCACCGCCGCCGCCGACATCGCGCAGGGCCGCTACAAGGCCCGCGTCGGCACCTTCACCGACCTGCTCAATGCCCAGTCGAGCCTCGCCAGCGCGCGGCAGCAACTGGTCCAGGCCGATTTCAACGTCCGTACCGCGCAGGCGCAGCTGGCCCGCTCGATCGGCGGCATCGGCGAGAACGTGGACGCACAAAGGGGCAGGCGATGAAGCGGATCAAGATGCGGTGGATCCTGCTCGCCGTCGTCGTGCTGGCGGTCGGCGGGTGGTTCGCCTGGAAGGCGACGCACAAGCCGGCGCCGGGGTCGGAGTACAAGACCGCGCAAGTGACGCAGGGCGACCTCAGCGACGTCATCACCGCCAACGGCGTGCTCAACCCGGTGCGGGTGGTCAGCGTCGGCACCCAGGTGTCCGGGACGGTCAGCGAGCTGCACGCCGACTTCAACAGCCGCGTCGTCAAGGGCCAGCTGCTCCTGAAGCTCGACCCGTCGGTCTATGCGGCGCGGCTGGCGGCGAGCGAGGCGAGCCTTGCCAACGTCCGCGCCACCGCGACGCTGCAGGCCGCCAATGTCCGGCGTTCGGCGGAGCTGTTCCGGCAGAGCTATATCAGCCGCCAGGACTATGAGACCGCGCAGGCCAGCGCGCAGTCGAGCGCGGCGCAGGTCCAGGCGGCGCAGGCGCAGATCAAGCAGGACCGCACCAACCTGAACTACACCATCATCCGCTCGCCGGTGTCAGGCGTCGTCATCGCGCGCTCGGTCGATCTCGGCCAGACCGTCGCGGCGTCGTTCCAGACGCCGGAGCTGTTCAAGATCGCGCTCGACCTGACCAAGATGCAGATCGAGGCGGCGGTCGCCGAAGCCGACGTGTCGAAGGTCAAGGTCGGGCAGGCGGTGAACTTCACCGTCGACGCCTATGGCACCCGCAACTTCAGCGGCACCGTCGGGCAGATCCGGCTGAACCCGGTCTCGCAGCAGAACGTCGTGACCTATACGGTGATCGTCGAGGTCGCGAACCCCGACGGCGCGCTGCTGCCGGGGATGACGGCCAACGCCTCGTTCCTGATCGCCAACCACCCGAATGCGACGCTGCTGCCCAACGCCGCGCTCAGCTGGAAGCCGGCCGACTACAAGCCGCAGCGCCGCAACCGCAAGGGCCCGTCCGACCCGTCGGTGCTGACGGTGTTCAAGCTGGTCGGCGGCGTCGCGCAACCGGTGCGGATCAAGATCGGCGCGTCCGACCAGGACAATAGCGAGGTCGTGCGCGGCGCGCTGCGTCCGGGTGACCTCGTCATCACCGGCGACACGTCGAAGGACAAGAAGTCGTCCGGCTTCGGCCCGCCCGGCACCGGCGGCAACCCGAACGGCAAGCGCGGCGGCGGCGGCGGTGGCGGGGGCCGCAAGGGGTGACCGCCACCCCCGTCCTCGCGCTCGACCGGGTGATCAAGGACTATGCCAGCGAGGCGGGGACGTTCCGCGCGCTGCACGGGGTCACCATGACGGTTGCGCGCGGCGAGCTGATGTCGATCATGGGGCCATCGGGCTCGGGCAAGTCGACGCTGATGAACATCATCGGGTGCCTCGATGCGGCGAGCGACGGGGTCTACCGGTTCGAGGGGCAGGACACCGCGACGCTGGGCGAGGCGGCCCTGGCGAAGCTGAGGAACAAGGGCATCGGCTTCGTCTTCCAGCAGTTCAACCTGCTGCCGCGGCTGTCGGCGCTGGGCAATGTCGCGCTGCCTTTGGTCTATTCGGGGCTGGGCAAGCGGGAGCGCGATGCCAGGGCGCAGAGCCTGCTGGCGTCGGTCGGGCTGGGCGACAAGCCGCTGTCGCGCCCGTCGCAGCTGTCGGGCGGGCAGCAGCAGCGCGTCGCCGTCGCCCGCGCGCTGGCCAACGACCCCGACCTGCTGCTCGCCGACGAGCCGACCGGCGCGCTCGATACGAAGACCGGGGTCGAGGTGCTCGGGCTGTTCAAGAGCCTGAACCGCGAGCGCGGCGTCACCGTGGTGATCGTCACCCACGATCCCGAAGTGGCGCGCGCCACCGACCGGGTGGTCCGCATCCAGGACGGCCTGATCTTCTACGACGGCCCGCCGACCGAGGCGGCCCTTTATGGTCACGCGGAGGCAGCGGCATGATCGGCGCGATGCTGGCGGAGGCGTGGTCGGCGCTGGTTGCCAACCGGTTGCGATCGGCACTGACCATGCTCGGCATGATCATCGGCGTTGCCGCCGTGATCCTGATGCTCGCCATCGGCGGCGGCGTGCAGAAGGAGGTGCAGAGCTCGATCTCGGGGCTGGGCTCCAACATGCTGATCGTCACCGCGGGCGCGGGGCGGCAGGGCGGCGTGTTCGGCGGGGCGGGCACCAACGCCTCGCTGCGCATCGACGACGCGGACGCGATCCAGCGGATCGACGATGTCGTCGCCGTCGCGCCGTCGGCGCAGATTCCGGCGCAGGTCGTCGCCGGTCCGGCCAACTGGGCGACGACGGTGACCGGCGCGCCGCCGTCGTGGTTCATCGTCAACGACTGGCGGCCGGCCGACGGCCGCACCTTTTCCGACATGGAGGACCGTTCGGCGGCGCGCGTCGCGCTGATCGGCCAGTCGGTCGCCGACAATCTGTTCGGCGCCAACGATCCGCTCGGTCAGAACATCCGCATCAAGGGCAGCAGCTTTACCGTCATCGGCGTCATGGCCAAGCGCGGGCAGGGCTTCGGCGGCATGGACCGCGACGACACCATCATCGTGCCGCTGACCACCGCGCTGCGCCAGCTGCAGGGCAATTTCTTCCGCCGCTCGATCCGCACCATCTCGGTGTCGGTCGATGGCCCTGAGAACCTCGACGTCGTGCAGGACAAGATCGCCACCGCCCTGCGCCGCAGCCACAAGCTCGACCGCAATGCCGCCGACGATTTCACCGTCACCAACCTGACCGCCGTCACCGACACGCTGTCGACGACGACGGCGGCGATCTCGGCCTTGCTCGCCGCCATCGGCTCGATCAGCCTCATTGTCGGCGGCATCGGCATCATGAACATCATGCTGGTGTCGGTCACCGAGCGGACCCGCGAGATCGGCATCCGCATGGCAATCGGCGCGCCGCGCTCGGCGATCCGCCTGCAGTTCCTGCTGGAGGCGCTGATGCTGTCGCTGCTCGGCTGCTCCGTCGGCGTCGCGGTCGGCTGGGCCGGGGCAACGGCCGCAAGTGGCCCGATCGGCTTCGACACCAGCGTCACCGCGTTCGCGGTGATCGTCGCGTTCAGCGTGTCGGCGACGATCGGCGTGTTCTTCGGCTGGTACCCGGCGACGCGGGCGGCCAAGCTCAGTCCGATCGAGGCGCTGCGCTCCTGAGCTCGGCATAGGCCGCCAGCGCCCGCGCCCGCCCCTCGGCATGGCCGATCAGCGGCGGCGGGTAACCGTCCGCGCCGCCATGCTCCCACGGTGCGTGGATCGCGGTGTCCGGCAGGTCCGCCAGCTCCGGCACGAACGCGCGGATATAGCCGGCGGCGTCGAACTTGCTGCTCTGCGTTACCGGCGCGAAGATGCGGTTGAACGGCGAGCTGTCGATCCCCGAGCCCATGATCCACTGCCAGTTGACCGCGTTGTTGCCGAGATCGGCGTCGACCAGGCAGTCCCAGAACCAGCGCTCGCCCTCGCGCCAGTCGATCAGCAGGTGCTTGACTAGGAACGAGGCGACGATCATCCGCACCCGGTTGTGGACCCAGCCCGTCGTCCACAGCTGGCGCATCCCGGCATCGACGATCGGATAGCCGGTGCGGCCCTGTTGCCAAGCCGTCAGGTCGGCGGGCGCGTGGCGGAACTTGATCCGCTCGAACTGCGCGCGCGACGGGGTGTCGGCATAGTCGGGATAGCGGTCGATCAGCCCCTGCGTGAAGTCGCGCCAGCCGAGCTCGCGCAGGAAACTCTCCGAAGCGCCGGCTGCGTGCCATACCGCGGCGGGGGAAATCTCGCCGAAATGCAGGTGCGGCGACAGGCGCGAGCTGCCGGTTTGCGAAGGGAAGTTACGCGCCTTCTCATAGTCCCGGGCGCGGGGCTTGAAGGCGTCGAGCGCCGCGTGCGCGCCCGCTTCGCCCGGCGTCCACACGTCGAAGCCGCCCGCCCAGTCGGGCTTGGTCGGCAGCAGGTCCCAGCTGCCCAGCGTGTCGCCCGGCGGCGCGTCGCCCATCGTCAGGTGTCGCGGAGCAGGTGTCGGCTGCCCGGGCGGCATCCGGTCCTTCAGCGCATTCCAGAACGGCGTGAAGATCTTGTAGCTGCCGCCCGACCCGCTGCGGACGGTGCCGGGCGGGCTGAGGTAGTTGCCGTCGTGAAGGCGCAGCTCGCACTGGCTGGCGATCTCCTCCTGCGCCGTCCGCCACCACGGCTCGTAATGCCACAGCGCGTCGATGCCCGCCGCGCCGGTCTGTTCGACCAGCCGGGGCAGCACGTCCGCCGCTTTGCCCTTCAGCAACAGCAGTCGCGCGCCCTTGTCGGCCAGCCCCTCGCCCAGCGCCGTCAGGCTGTAGTGCAGCCACCAGCGTTGCGCGCCCCCCATCCGCCAGTCGCCGGGCGTCTCGTCGTCGAGAACATAGACCGGGATCACCGGGCCGTCGTGCGCCGCCGCTGCCAGTGCCGCCTGGTCGGCCAGGCGGAGGTCGCGGCGGAACCAGACGATACGGGGGGCTCTTGCGGTGCTCACAGGGAGGCGGTCTAACCCGAAGCGCACGGAAAGCGCAGGGGAAAGAATGCCGCGTCTTGCTTATGTCGATGGCCGGGTCGTACCGCTCGCCGACGCGCGCGTCTCGGTCGAGGACCGCGGCTATCAGTTCGCCGACGCGGTGTACGAGGTCGGCGCTGTGCTGAACGGTCACCTGTTCGACTGGCCGCAGCACGCGAGCCGGCTGATGCGCAACCTGTCGGCGCTGAACATCCCGATGCCGATGAGCGTGGCGGCGCTCGACCTGCAGGCCCGGCGGCTGATCGCGGCAAACCGTGCGACCGAGGCGTTGCTGTACATCCAGGTGTCGCGCGGGGTCGGGCGGCGCGACCATGTCATCTCGGCGATGCGCCCGGTGCTGGTGATGACCTGCCGGCCGTTCGACTTCGCGGGCCGCGTCGGGTTGCAGTCGCGGGGCGTCGCGGTCGCCAGCGTCAACGATCAGCGCTGGGGACGCTGCGATATCAAGACCGTCGGGCTGCTGCCCAATGTGCTGGCCAAGGCGGCGGCGAGGGCGGCAGGCGCGTTCGAGGCGTGGCTGGTCAACGCGGACGAGGTCGTCGCCGAGGGCGGCTCGACCAACGCCTGGATCGTGCGCGGCGGGACTTTGGTCACGCATCCGCTGGCGGCGAACATCCTGCCCGGCATCATGCGCGACACGACGATCCGGCTGGCGCGCGCGATGCAGATGCCGGTCGCCGAGCGCGCCTTCACGCTCGCCGAGGCGCACGCGGCGGACGAGGCGTTCATCACCTCGACCAGCGCGCCTGTGGTCGGTGTGGTGAGGCTCGACGGGCGGCCGATTGGGGACGGGGTGCCGGGCGCGATAACGCGGCGGCTGGGCGCGGCGATGTGGGACGAGATCGCGCAGCAGACGGGGTATTTTCCCCCGCGTCATCCCGGCGAAAGCCGGGACCCATCTCCCAAATCCAGGTGATGGGTCCCGGCTTTCGCCGGGATGACGGCGCGTTGTAAAGGACAGGCCATGAAGACGGCGATCATCGGCGCGGGGTGCTCGGGGTTCACCACCGCGAAGCGGCTGCAGGACGAGGGGCTGGCGTTCGACTGGTTCGAGGCGTCGGACCGCATCGGCGGCAACTGGGCCTACCGCAACCCCAACGGCATGAGTGCTGCGTACCAGTCGCTGCACATCGACACGTCGAAGACGCGGCTGCAGTTCGAGGACTATCCGGTCCCCATCGACTGGCCCGACTTTCCGCACCACAGCCTGATCGCCAAATATTTCAACGATTACGTCGACCATTTCGGGCTGCGCCCGCTGATCCGGTTCGAGACGCCGGTGACCAGCGTCGCGCGCCGTGCCGACGGACGCTGGGACGTGACGACAAAGTTGGGGACGGAAGCCTATGACGCGGTCGTCGTCGCCAACGGCCACCACTGGAGTCCGAACCGCCCCGAGTGGCCGGGGCAGTTCGACGGTACGATCATCCACGCTCACGACTACCGCACGCCGACCGAGCCGGTCGACATGCTGGGCAAGCGCGTCGTCGTCGTCGGGCTGGGCAATTCTGCCGTCGATATCGCGGCGGAACTGGGCCAGCGCACCGTGACCGAGCGGCTGTTCGTCTCGGCGCGCCGCGGCGTCTGGGTGCTGCCCAAGATGCTCGGGGGCCGCCCGATCGACAAGACGCCTTTGCCCGCGTGGCTGCCCCCCAAGCTGGCGCGCAGGCTGGCAGCAGGCGCGGTCCGCCGCGCGGTCGGCAACATGACCGACTACGGCCTGCCGCAGCCCGACCATGCGCCGCTGGAGGCGCACCCGACCGTGTCGGCGGAGTTCCTGCCGCGCTGCGCCGCCGGGGACATCGTCGTGAAGGGCGAAATCGTCGCGCTGGAGGGACCGAACGTGCGCTTCGCCGACGGCAGCGTCGAGCCGGCCGACGTCATCGTCACCGCCACCGGCTACCGGGTGTCGTTCCCGTTTCTGGGGGCGGACGATGCGCCGGTCGCGGGCAATCACCTGCCGCTCTACAAGCGCATGGTGCAGCCCGACCCGGCGCTGCACGGGCTGTGGTTCATGGGGCTGGCGCAGTCGCTGCCGACCCTGGTCAACCTCGCCGAGCAGCAGTCGAAGCTGTTCGCCGCCTGGGCGACCGGTCGCTACGCGCTGCCCGCGCCGGACGCGATGCGCGCCGTTATCGCCAGCGACGAGGTGCTGCACCGCGGCCATTATTACGCCAGTCCGCGCCATACCATGCAGCTCGATTTCGGCATCTACGTCCGCGACATCCAGAAGGAACTCGCGGCCGGCGCGGCGCGGCTCACGAAGCGGGCAGCCTGACCTTCCACCAGAACCGCCCCATCAGCAGTCCAGCGCTGACCAGCGACGCGACGATGACGCCGCCGATGATGCCGTCGACGCCAAGCCCGAGCGGCCCGGAGAACCACACGCACAGCGGCACCATTACCGCGAGATAGCTGAAGAAATGCGTCGCGGTCGGCACCCAGATGTCGCTTTGCGCGCGCAACGCCTGCGCGCCGACGACCTGCAGCCCGTCGGCGATATAGAACAGGCACGACAGCAGCAGCGCGCCCGCCGCGACCCGCGCCACCGCCGGGTCGGTGGTATAACCCGCCGCAATCGCCTGGTTGCCGAACCCGACGACGGCGCACACGCCGAGCAGCACGACCGTGACACTGCCGAAGCCGAGCATCCCGGCGCGCCTGACCCCGGCACGGTCGCCCGCTCCATAAGCGCGGCCGACCAGCACGCCGGTCGCGGTCGCGAGGCCGAGCGGCAGCATGAAGATGAAGGCGGCGGCGTTGATGACGATCGCCCACGCCGCGACCGACGTCGCGCCGAGCCAGCCGGCGACGAAGGTCATGCCCTGGAACGCGCCCGCCTCGACGAAATAGCTGAGTGCGGTGGCATAGCCGACGCGGCGCAACGCCCGGCTGGCGGCATGGTCGCGGGGGGCGCGCGCCAGCACGCCGAGTGACCGCGCCTCGTGCCACAACAGGATCGCCGCGCCGACCATGAGCAGAAAGCCGACCCGGCTGATGAACGTCGCCCAGGACGCCGCCACTGCGCCCTCGACGGCAAAGCCGGAATTGCCCGGCACCAGCCACAGGTTGAGCGCCAGGTTGACGACGTTCGAGGCCCACATCACAACCGCACCCGGCACCGCGCGGCCGTGCGCCTCCAGCCAGAACACGCCCGCATCGCCGATCAGGATCGGGATCAGCGACAGGCTGAGCATGATCAGCACCGGCGACGCCCCGGCCGCCAGGTCCGCCGACACGCCGCTGTGCCGCAGCAGCCACGGTCCCACACCCGCCAGCAGCACCGCCGACACGATGCCGATCAGGAGCGAATACAACAGTCCGCGCCGCAGGATCGCGCCGGTCTCCCGCGCCCGTCCCTCGCCGATGGCCTGCGAGGTCAGCACCTGCACGCCTGACAACAAGCCGATGGAGGTGGTCAGCACGATCCCGGTCGGTGCCCAGGCCATCGCCAGATAGCCCAGCTCGATGCCCGAATGCCGCCCGACGACGACGGTATCCACCAGCCCCATCGCCATGATGCCGACGCGCGACAGCACCACCGGACCGGCGAGACGCAGGAGCGTGTTGAGCCGGATCGGCAGGTGGGCGATGGCAGGCGGCGCGTTCACGGTCGATGTCCCCAAGGCAGCCGGCGCGTGTAGCGGGCGGGGGAAAGAAAAGCTACGCCGTCCTGCCCTTGCCCGCCGCACCCGCGCCACCCTAGATCGGGGCTGCAACAATCAGGACGACCGATGACCAACCCGCTGTTCCAGCCGTTCGACCTCAAAGGCCTGCACCTGCCGAACCGCATCGTCATGGCACCGATGACGCGGAGCTTTTCGCCGAACGGCATCCCCGGCGACAATGTCGCGGCCTATTACCGCGCTCGCGCCGAGGGCGAGGTCGGCCTGATCGTCACCGAAGGTGTCGGTATCGAGCGGGCGGGCGCGGTCAACGATCCGAACGTCCCCGACTTCTTCGGCGCGGCACTGCCCGGCTGGGGCCGCGTCGCCGATGCTGTCCACGCCGCCGGCGGCCGCATCGCGCCGCAGCTGTGGCACGTCGGCGCGATGCCGAACCGCGCCTCGACGCCCAAGGACAACATCGCCGAGTCGCCGTCGGGCGTCTATATGGCGGGCCGCACGCACGGCGTGGCAATGTCGGACAGCGACGTCGGCGACGCGATCGCTGCGTTCGCCAGCGCCGCCGCCCATGCCAAGCGCCTCGGCTTCGACACGGTCGAGCTGCACGGCGCGCACGGCTATCTGATCGACCAGTTCTTCTGGCATGCGACCAACGCCCGCAGCGACGGCTTCGGCGGTGCGACCTTGCCCGAGCGCTCGCGCTTTGCCG
>JBBQWN010000017.1:0-49386 GCA_038210595.1 Sphingomonadales bacterium
AACCTTCAGCTCGTACGGAACACCTACCTCCTCCAGTGCCCAGAGCGTGCCGGAGGCGCGGGACAACGGGTGGTAATACAACGCGATGCTCATGAAAATTCTCCTTGTTCAGCGTCGACAGATAGGAGCGTCACAGCGGAATGTTGCCGTGCTTGCGCCACGGATTCTCAAGTTTCTTGTCCCGCAACATCACAAGACTGCGGCAAATCCGCTTGCGGGTTTCGTGGGGCAGGATCACGTCGTCCACATAACCGCGTGCACTGGCGACAAACGGGTTGGCAAAACGCGCCTTGTATTCCGCCTCTTTGGCAGCGAGCTTGGCCGGGTCGCCCTTGTCTTCGCGGAAGATGATCTCGACCGCACCCTTGGCGCCCATCACGGCAATTTCGGCGTTGGGCCAGGCAAAGTTGACGTCGCCGCGCAGGTGTTTTGAGCTCATCACGTCATAAGCACCGCCGTAAGCTTTGCGGGTAATGACGGTGATCTTTGGCACCGTGCATTCAGCATAGGCGTACAGCAGCTTGGCGCCGTGTTTGATGATGCCGCCGTATTCCTGGCTGGTGCCGGGCATGAAACCGGGCACGTCCACGAAGGTGATCACCGGAATGTTGAAGGCGTCGCAAAAGCGTACAAAACGCGCGGCCTTGATCGACGACTTGATGCCCAGGCAACCCGCAAGCACCAGCGGCTGGTTCGCCACGATGCCCACGGTCTGGCCGTCCATCCGCGCGAAACCGGTCAGGATGTTGCGCGCGTATTCGGGTTGCAGCTCGAAAAAGTCACCGTCATCGACCGATTTGAGGATCAGCTCCTTCATGTCGTACGGCTTGTTGGCGTTGTCCGGAATCAGCGTGTCGAGGCTCAGGTCGGTCCGGTCGGCCGGGTCGCCGCTCTGGCGCACCGGCGCCTTTTCACGGTTGTTGAGCGGCAGGTAGTTATATAGGCGACGCAGCATCAACAAGGCTTCGACATCGTTCTCGAACGCCATGTCCGCCACGCCGCTGCGGGTGGTGTGGGTGACGGCGCCGCCGAGTTCCTCGGCCGTCACTTCCTCGTGGGTCACGGTCTTGACCACCTCTGGTCCGGTCACAAACATATAGGAGCTGTCCTTGACCATGACGATGAAGTCGGTCATGGCCGGTGAATAAACCGCGCCCCCGGCACAGGGGCCCATGATCATGCTGATCTGCGGCACCACGCCGCTCGCCATGACGTTGCGCTGGAATACATCGGCATACCCGCCCAGTGATGCCACGCCTTCCTGGATGCGTGCACCGCCCGAATCGTTCAGACCGATCACCGGTGCGCCGACCTTCATGGCCTGGTCCATCACCTTGCAGATCTTTTCGGCGTGGGCTTCGGACAATGCGCCGCCAAACACCGTGAAGTCCTGGCTGAACACGAACACCAGCCGGCCGTTGATCGTGCCGCTACCGGTGACGACACCGTCGCCGGGGATCTTCTGCTCGGCCATGCCGAACTCGACGGCGTTGTGCTCGACATACATGTCGAGCTCCTCGAAGCTGCCCGGGTCGAGCAGGACATCGAGCCGCTCCCGCGCGGTCAGGCGGCCCTTGGCATGCTGCGCGTCGATGCGCTTCTGCCCGCCGCCCATGCGCGCCGCGTCGCGCCGCCGTTCCAGTTCAACGAGTGTCTTGAGCATAGGGCATGGCTTAGCAGGGGGCTGGCGCGTCTGTCACGCTTGCGGCACACTGGAAGTAGGGGCAGCCGGGAGGGCGGGCATGCGACTGGTTATATTCAGCCTCGCGGCGGCGATCGCGATGTGGGTGCTCGGGTTCATCTTCTACGGCCTGCTGTTCGATGTCGGATGGGCGACCGCGCCGGAAGCGACGCAGCTGGCGATCCAGGCGGCGCTGAAGGCGCTGCCCCATTCGGGCACCTATGTCGTGCCCATGGGCGGGACCCCGGCGATGGTGCAGGCCTATGCGGCCGGTCCGGTGGCGCAGATTAGTTACAATGCTGGTGGGTATCCGATGGCCGATCCATTGGTGTTCGTCGGCGGCTTCGTGCAGTTCTTCGTCGTCGCGCTGATGATAGGCTGGCTGCTGCGCGGCCTTGGTGACCGGGTCGACGTGATCGGCCGTGTTCGTGTCGTGCTCGGCATGGCGGCGGTGGCGGCGGTCTACATCGATCTCGCCGATCCGATCTGGATGCGCGGCGACTGGCGCCATGCGCTGTTCACGGCGGGGGTCGATTTCATAATCCTTGGTATCGGCGGCCTGATCATGGCACGCTGGTTCGTGCTGCGGCGCGTCAGTAGTATCCGCTAAAGCAGAGCGAGCAGCTGTGCCGCCGCGGCCAGGCTTGCCTGCCGTTCGGCCTGCGCGGCTGCGGCGAGCGGGTCAGCACCCCATTGTTCGGCCTGCCACAGCTCGTCGAGATGGCCCGCTGCCCAAGCCGCATCGACGTCGACCGCGCCGTCCGCAAATGCCAGCCCGAGCACGGCCGAGCCGGTAATCGTCACCACCGCCGACAGTGCCGCCAGCCGGAAGGCGTCGAAGCTCGCATAGGCAGCCGCGATCCGCGCCAGCGCCGCCGGGGGCTGCGCCACATGCGCGATCCCTTCGGTCGTCACCAGCGCGACGTCGTAGCGCCGCGCCAGCCAGGCCAGCCATGGGTCCCAGGCCTCCGCCTGCCGCGCCGCCAGCGGGGCCGGGCCGTCGGCGCGGTAGACCAGCAGGTCAGTCTGGGCATAGGCGGCGAGGCTGGCCGCGAACGCTTCTCGCTCCGGTGCGATGCGGTCGATGGCGGCGTTCGACAGGCCGGTCAGCGGCATGTTGCGAGGTTCGAGGCGTTCGCCCTGCGCGGCCCATTCCGCCGCAACCGCGTCCGCCAGCGTCGGTGTCGGCAGCCGCAGCGCAATACGCGCCGGGGTGCGCACCGGGCGGCCGTCGAGCCTGACCTCCCAGCCGCCGTCGACGGCGTGCGGTTCGGCAGCGACATAGAAGCGCTTCACTTCGCCGCCGGGGCCGCCACGTCGAGGGTGGCGATGGTCGCCGTCGACGGCGATGTACCGCGCAGCGACGCAGCGACGCGCTCGGCCCCTTCCAGTGCCCGGAGCACGTTGCCGCCCGCAAGACCCGCGATATCGGCGTCGCTCCAGCCGCGCTTCATCAGTTCCGCCAGCAGCGCCGGGTAGGTTTCAACGCCCTCCAGGCCGACCGGGGTCTCGTCGATGCCGTCGAGATCGGCACCCAGACCGACATGATCCTTGCCGGCGATGCGGGCGAGATGTTCGACATGATCAGCGACCTGTCCCAGCGTGACCACTGGTTTCGGGTGCGCCTTCACCCACTCGTCGAGCGCCGCCTTGGCGCGCTCCGGCTGCCCGATGTACAGGCCCGAATAGGGCGGCGCGTTGGTCGAGGCAATGACGCCGGCGCGCTCGGCTTCCCATCTGAACCGCTCGGCTGAGACGTAGCTGGGGGCGTAGTTGACCATCACTACGCCGCCGTTGGCCTTGAGCAGCGCCAGCACGTCGTCGGGCACATTGCGGGGATGGTCGTCGATGGCGCGGGCCGACGAGTGCGAGAAGATCACCGGAGCCTTGGTCGCCGCCAGCGCAACCTTCATCGTCACCGGCGCAACATGGCTGAGATCGACCAGCATCCCCAGCCGGTTCATCTCCGCGACCACCGCCTTGCCGAACGGCGTCAGGCCGTTGTGCACAGGTGCAGCGTTCGAGCTGTCCGCCCAATCATTGTTGAGCACATGGGTCAGCGTCATGTAGCGCGCGCCCAGCGCGTAATATTGGCGGAGCACCGCCAGGGAATTATCGATCTGACTGCCGCCCTCCACGCCCATCATCGAGGCGATGCGGCCGGCCTTGTGAATGCGGCGGATGTCGGCAGCGGTCGCCGCCATCTCGAACGTGCCGGGATAGCGCGCGGCAATGCCCCGGATTATGTCGATCTGCTTCAACGTCGCCTCGACTGCGGCCGGCCCGGTGATCTTTGCATCGATATAGACCGACCAGAACTGTCCGCCGACGCGACCCTCCCGCAGCCGGGGAATGTCAGTCTGCAGCGGATGTTTGAACTTGCGGCTGTCGGCGTTGAGATCGACCGCCCACCAGCCCTCGCCGTAATCCTCTCGAAGTTGCTCGGCCCAGTCGTTGTGGCCGTCGATCAGCGGTGTCGCCTTGAGGATGCGGTCGACGCGGGCGTCGTACGGCGTCGCCGCCAGCGCGGGCGCCGTCAGTCCCAGAACAACCGCCGTCAGGATGGTTTTACGCATCGTCGCTCCTTGCCCCGCGGGCATCTTGTCACAGCGTAGCCGGGGGCTGGCAAGAGTGGCCCATGCCGCGTCCGGAACGGTTTCGAGACGCGGGGGTTTCCCATTCGCCGGTGCGTAAGCGCCGGACCAAGGTAGGAGTATCAAATGAACAAGCTACTCGCTGTCGCCCTCGCCGCTACCGTTACGATTGCCGGCGCATCCGCGGCGTCGGCCCGCGACGGCTGTGGCCGCGGTGCGCATCGCGGTCCGGCCGGCCATTGCCGCCCGAATGTCGGCCCGGGCTATGCCCAGCGGCCGGTGATCGGTGTTTTCTATCCGGGCCGCGGATACTGGTACAACAACCGTTATTACCAGCACCGTTATCGCCATCACCGCGGCGGTTGGCGCTACCGCTAGTTCGACCCGGCGTCGCGCTTTCGCTCCGCAAGCGGAACGAGAGCGCGCAGTCGTCCGTTCGGGCGGATTGGAGGACACCCCATGCCCGCTCGCGCCTATTGGTCCGGACAGTTGCGCCTCGCGCTGGTCTCGATCCCCGTCGAGATCTTCTCCGCTACCCGCTCCGCCGCGACGATCGCGCTGAATCAGATCCACGAGCCGAGCGGCAAGCGCATCAAGTACGAGAAGACTGTGCCCGGCATCGGCGCGGTCGACCCCGACGACATTGTCAAAGGCTACCAGGTCGAAAAGGGCCAGTATGTCCTGCTCACCGACGAGGAGATCGAGGACGTCAAGCTGGAGAGCAAGCGCACGCTCGAGCTGGTACAGTTCGTTGACGCGTCCGAAGTCGATGCGATCTATTTCGAGAAGCCCTATTACGTCGTCCCGAAAGACGAACTGGCGGAGGAAGCTTTCCGCGTCGTCCGTGACGCAATGAAGGCAGAGAAGAAGATCGGCCTGGGCCAGCTCGCGCTGCGTGGTCACGAGTATCTGGTTAGCCTCAAGCCGTGCGGCCGCGGCATGATTCTCGAGACGCTGCGCTACGAGGAGGAGGTAAACAAGGCGAGCGGGTTTTTCCGCGCCATCTCCGACGAGGCGCCGCCCGAGGAACTGATGGAGCTGGCCACCGCGCTGATCCAGAAGCGTACCAAGAAGTTTGACCCCGCCGCTTTCAGCGACCGCTACGAGGACGCGCTCAGGGCGCTGATCGACGTCAAGCGCGGCAAGAAGGGCGCGACCGTTGAAACCGACGACAATGCGCCCAAGGCCTCCAACGTCATCGACCTGATGGCGGCGCTCAAGGCCTCGATCGAGAAGGGCGGCGGCAGCGACAGCCCGGCATCGCCGAACGTCAAGCCGCGCGCCGCGAAGCCGCCCGCGCGCCGCGTACCGGCGAAGGCCCCGGTGCGGAAGCGCGCGTGAGCCTCGCCACCTACAACGCCAAGCGCGACTTCAAAAAGACCCCTGAGCCGGCGGGCAAGGCGGGCCGCAAGGCCGGCAACAGCTTCATGGTGCAGAAGCACGCCGCTTCGCGCCTGCATTGGGATTTCCGGCTCGAACTGGACGGCGTACTGCTCAGCTGGGCGGTGACGCGGGTGCCCAGCGGCGATCCCAAGGTCAAGCGGCTGGCGGTCCGGACCGAGGACCATCCGCTCAGCTACGCGACTTTCGAGGGCATTATCCCGAAGGGCGAATATGGCGGCGGGACGGTGATGCTGTGGGACCGCGGCACCTGGGAGAATGAAAGCGACCCGCGCGAGGGTATCAAGAAGGGCAAGCTGCACTTCACGCTGACCGGCGAGCGCATGAAGGGCGAATGGGTTCTGATCCGGCTGAAGCCTGAGGGTAAGGCGGAGAACTGGCTGCTCGGCAAGATCGACGACGAATACGCGACCGGCGCAGACCTCGATTTCGATACCGGGGTAGCGAGCGGGCTGACGATGGCGGACATCGCGGCGGGCAAGAGCGCTGCGAAAGACAGCGCACCCGCCTTCGGTGCTTCCCCGAAGAAGGCTGGGCCGGCGGGTGCGGCGAAGCCGCGCGCGAAGCGCTCGAAGACCCGGCCCCCCGCGTTCCGCGAGCCGCAGCTCGCAACCCTGGTCGACCGCCCGCCGACCGGCAGCGATTGGCTGCACGAGACCAAGTATGACGGTTACCGCGCACTGCTGGCGATCGGCGGCGGCGACTGCATCGCCTACACCCGCTCCGGCCTCGACTGGACCGCGAAATTCAAGCCCGTCGCCGATGCCGCCGCCGCGCTGCCGTGCGATACCGCGCTGATCGACTGCGAGATCGTCGCGCTCGACAGCGCCGGCAAGCCGGATTTCGGCACGTTGCAGGCCAACCTGAAGGATAGCGGGCCCTTGCTGGCCTTTGCGTTCGACCTGCTCGAAGTCGACGGCGACGATCTCGCCTGGCTGCCGCTGGTCGAGCGCAAGGCCAGACTCGCCCACCTTCTCGAAAGCGTCGGCCCGCCGCTGCACTATTCGGAACACGTCCGCGGCAGTGGGGAAAAGCTTTTCGCCGCGCTGTGCGCCGGTGGCTACGAGGGCGTCGTCAGCAAGAAGGCCGATGCGCGCTACAAGGCGGGCCGCGGCAACTGGCTGAAGTCGAAATGCCTGCACCGCCAGGAATTCGTCATCGGCGGCTGGTCCACCAGCGACAAGGGCCGGGGCTTCGCGTCGCTGCTGCTCGGCGTCTACGAGGGGGAGGAGCTCGTCTATGCCGGGCGCGTCGGCACCGGTTTCGATGACCGCACGCTGGAAGACCTGACCGCGCGGCTGGCGAAACTCAAGGCCGATAAGCCGGCCTATGCCGCCAAGCTGCCGGCGCTGGCGCGGCGCGGGGCCAACTGGGTAAAACCGGAACTGGTCGTCGATGTCGCGTTCACCGAATTCACCGCCGACGGGCATCTGCGGCACCCGAGCTTTATCGGCTTGCGCGCTGACAAGCCGGCGAAGGAGGTGGTGCGGGAGAATGCGGCCCCCCTCCCGGAGCGGGAGGGGTCCGGTGTGGGCAGTAAACCCATGCGAAAAGCACGGACTGGGCCAGACGGCCCACCACCGGCCCCTTCCGCACCAGGAGGGGGGAAATCTGGCGTGGTTATCTCGTCCCCCGACCGCATCGTGTTCCCCGAACTCGGCCTGACCAAGGGCCAGCTCGCGGCCTATTACGAGGCTCTCAGCGAAGCGATGCTGCCCGACCTCGCTCGCCGCGCGATCAGCCTGGTGCGCTGCCCCCAGGGGCGCGCCAAGCAATGCTTCTTCCAGAAGCACGACAGCGGCATGTTCCCCGATAGCGTCCATTCCGTGCCGGTCGCTGAGGCGGACGGTAGGACCGAGCCCTATCTCTATGTCGAGGACGCCGCCGGATTGCTCGCCTGCGTCCAGATGGGTACGATCGAGTTCCATGGCTGGGGCAGCCGCGTCGACGACATCGAGCGCCCCGACCGGCTGGTCATCGACCTCGACCCCGACGAGGCGGTTAGCTTCGAGGCTGTCAAGCTGGCCGCCAAGCTGGTCCGCGACCGGCTCAAGTCGCGCGGCCTCGACAGCGCCCCGATGCTGACCGGCGGTAAGGGCGTGCACGTCGTCGTGCCGCTGAAGCCAAAGGCCGAATGGCCGGCGGTGAAGGCGTGGGCGCGGGCGTTCGCCGAAAGTCTCGAAGCGGAAGCTCCCGACGCCTTCGTCGCCAATATGAGCAAGGCGAAGCGCAAGGGCCGCATTTTCGTCGACTGGCTGCGCAACCAGCGCGGCGCGACCGCGGTGCTGCCGTTCTCGGTGCGCGCCCGGGAGGGTGCCGGCGTCGCCGTGCCGCTGACCTGGGCGCAGCTGCGCGAGGTCGCGGCCGGCAAAGTCTTCAGCGCCGCGGACCCTGCCGCAGTGCTTGCACAGGCGGCCCGGACGCGCGAAGCGGTGACGGCGAAGGTGCTGCCGGCCTGACCCGGCCCGCGGGGAGGCGTTGTTGATCTACAAGTCGGTCGCCATCGTCGGGGCGGGCTTTTCCGGCAGCCTGCTCGCCATCAACATCCTGCGCCATGCCGGGCCGCAGGCGACGCTGATCGAGCGGCGCGGCGTGTTCGGCCGCGGCACCGCCTATACAGCGCCGCACCCGTCGCACCTGCTCAACGTCCGCGCCGGCAACATGAGCGCGCTCAGCGACCGGCCGCAGCACTTCGCCGAGTGGTGCACCGCCCGGGGCCTGGGCGGCGGTGGCGACTTCGCCCAGCGCAAGGTCTACGGCGAGTATCTCGGCGAGCTGCTCGAACGCTCCTCCGCCCGCGCCGGGGAGCGCCTGACGCTGGTCAACGACTGCGTCACCGGGGCCGCGGTCACCGACGACGCCGTCACCCTCCACTTCGAGGGCCGACCGCCCGAGACCTTCGATGCGCTGGTGGTCGCGGTCGGCAACCTGCCGCCGCACGCGCCGCCGGGGCTCGATCCCGACGCGCTGCCGCCCGACCTCTATGCCCACGACCCCTGGGACCCGAAGGTCGTCGAAGGCCTGACCGACGCCGACACCGTGCTGCTGATCGGCACCGGCCTGACCATGGTCGACGTGGCGCTCAGCCTCGACGCCGCCGGCTTTGGCGGGCGCATCGTCGCCATGTCGCGCCGGGGCCTCCTGCCGCGCCCGCACGTCCCGCCGGGTCCGCCGGGCGACCGCAACGAGAAGCCGACGACCCGGGCCTCGGCGCTGCTGCGTGAGATCCGCGCCCGCGCCGCCACGATCGGCTGGCGCGCCGCGGTCGACGAGCTGCGGCCGTTCACGCAAGGGCTGTGGCTCGGCGCGTCGGTGGAGGAGCGCACCCGCTTCATGCGCCACCTGCGGCCGTGGTGGGACGTGCACCGCCACCGCCTCGCCCCCGCCGTCGCCGCCCGGATCGAGGCGATGCGCGCGGCCGGACGGCTGGAGATCGTCGCCGGTAAGCCCGCCAGCTTCGACGTGGCGGGGCAGGGGGTGGACGTCGAGTGGCGCCCCCGGCACGCTTCGACGCCGTCCACCCTCAGGGTGCGCCGCATCGTCAACTGCACCGGGCCGCAGGGTGACCTGGAACGCTCCACCGAGCCGCTGCTGCGCGGGCTGATCGCCGCCGGCCATGCCCGCGCCGACGCCAACCGGCTGGGCCTCGACGTCGACAGCCAGTCCCGCCTGATCGGTGCCGACGGCGAGGCCCACCCCCGCCTGTTCGGGCTGGGGCCGATGACCCGGGGGGCGTTCTGGGAGATCGTCGCGGTGCCGGACATCCGGACCCAGGTCTGGACGGTGGCGCGGCGGTTGGCGCAGGCGCACTGGGTGGGCGGGGAGGGGCTGTGACGACGTTATGACTTTGCTGATCAAACGCGTGGCCGGGTGTAGGACTTGTCCTACGGGACCCGCGCGACGCGGAGGGTGCCGGCGGGCGTCGGCGCGATCAGGTCGGCGGCGGGGATGTCGCCGGCCAGCCAGCCGGCCCATGACGCGCGGGGCATCAGGACGACCTGGCGCGAGTGATAGGGCGCGATGTCGGGGCCGGGCTCGCAGGTCAGCATGGTGAACGCCTCGCCGGTCATGCCCTTGCCGAGATCGGCGCCGCCCTTCCACAGCCCGGCGACGCAGAACAGGCCCGGCGCGGCACGCGCCTCACCGCCGGAGGCCAAAGAACTTGCGGGCCGGTCCTCCTGCTCATCGAGCGTGAACAGCCACTTGGTCTTGAGCCTGGCCCCGGGCGCGGGGTCGGTGAACTCGTAGAAGCCGTCGAGCGGGATCAGGCAGCGGCCCTGGCTTCCCGAATTGCCGAACCGCCGCCCCTCGGAGCGGTAGTTGTACACCGGCTTCTTGGTGGGCCCGACCCAGCTCCACCGCCGCTGCACCATCTCGAAGGCGTCACCGGCCGCGCGCACGATGACGCTGGAGTCGGTGATGCGGATGCTCGGCGCCTCCCCCCGGTTCGGCAGCCCCTCGGGGAAGGTCAGCTCAATCCGAATTTGGCGGAAGTCGTCCCGCATCAGGCCGAGAGTGGTACGACGAGCGGCTTCGTTGCACATTGGCGAGCTTCCCTGTCGATCACTGCAATGCGTTGTCACAACGAAAAAAAATGATCTACAACTGCAGAGAAGCCTCATCCTATCATCGATGCTGGCTTTTGCATTGGGGGCGAAATGGCCGATCTGCCGCTGCATCAAGCGTATTTTGGCCTGCGCTACGGCGAGACCAAGGATACGTGGACACAGTTCACATACGGTACGGAATTAGAAGCGCTGCGGAACTGGGCAACACAAGCCGAAAAAATCACGACAGCTGTTAGCAATGATGTTCCAGACGAAACAGCAATTCTTATACCTGATACTTCTGTTTCGACAAGCGATGCTGAACATGCTGACGGCCCAACAAAGCCATCTCATCCGTTAGCAGAAGCAATGAGTCGGGTTGCAGAAACTGGCTTGGCGTTGTCCGAGCTTAATATGGCATCTGGAGGCGTGGGTAGCCTCTTTTCGTCGATCGTCTCAAGAGTCGAAGTTGTCGAACCAGTCAAATCAACCGGACAGGTGATAGAAGAAACTGATACTTATTGTATATATGGAATTTCGGCAGATAGACTTGTTCGAGTTAGAGATCAGCACAGAAGATTGGTCCGTATGGACCGGGGGTTCGCATTACTGCCGTCAGCTGTATTGCTGACTGTCGTATCGACGTTCGATTCCTTAATATCAGATATTGTTAGAACTATGTTGTCATCAAAACCGGATGCAATATTTTCCAGCGAAAAGACCATACTCGTATCAGATGTATTGAATATGAACTCTTTTGAAGAGGTCAGGACTAAGTTAATCGACGACGAAGTATACCTTTTCTCACGCGGAAGCCACGAAGAGCAAGTTAAGCAGATTGAGAAATGGTTTCATATAAGGATTTCGGAGCACTGGAAAAGATGGCCAGACTTCATAGAAATATTCGAAAGACGCAATCTAATCGCACACGGCGAAGAAAAGTTTACACAGCGGTACGTCAAATTATGCACCAAGGCTGGTCATAAAGGGTCCGAAAAAACACTAAACAGTCCAATTGAACTAAAGAAGCCATATCTTCGCCAATCGATAGATACTCTTACTGAATTCGGTATACTATTGGTATTTAGTATTTGGCGGAAATCACAGGACGCTAATGAGCAAGAAATATTCGATAAGCTGAACGACGTAAGTTACAGAATGATAACAGAGGAGAGATACAGGGTCCCGGTGCGAGTAATAGAATATGCCCTCGACTTAAAAGGATGTGCAGTTAGTCAATCAACGAGATTGATGATGACAGTTAATCTTGCTAGCGCGCATCGGCACCTTAAGCAAGACGATAAGGCGAGGTTCGTACTTGACGAGGTTGATTGGTCGGCGGCATCGGATAATTTTAGAATTTGTGTTGCAGCATTGAGAGACGATGTTATTGAGGTATGCAGACTTATGGAGCTAGTTGTGAAGGCCGAGCTAGTCCGTAAAGTCGATTTTCGAGAGTGGCCTGCGTTCGATTACGTGCGTGACAAAGAAGAGTTCCGTACTGCGTTCGAAAACTTATTTAGCGAGCCTCTTATCGATCCGACGTCAGAAGCAACTGAGTTTGATCAAGAATCGAATGACAATACTGAGCCGCGACTAACGATCGAACACAGTGATAGTGGCAATGCTTAATGTAGGACACATGGGTTAGAAACGGCTCCAATGTATCTCATTTTGACAGCAACCCCCGCAAATACCCCCCCGTCCAGCTCCGCTCGCACGCCGCCACCGCTTCCGGCGTGCCCGTCGCCACGATCTCGCCCCCCTTGTCTCCGCCGTCCGGTCCCAGGTCGATGACCCAGTCGGCGGTCTTGATGACTTCGAGGTTGTGCTCGATGACGACGACGGTGTTGCCCTGGTCGACGAGGGCGTGGAGCACCTCCAGCAGCTTGCGGACGTCCTCGAAGTGCAGGCCGGTGGTCGGTTCGTCGAGGATGTAGAGCGTGCTGCCGGTGGCGCGGCGGCTGAGCTCCTTGGCCAGCTTGACGCGCTGGGCCTCGCCGCCGCTGAGCGTCGTCGCCTGCTGGCCGATCTTGACGTAGCCCAGGCCGACCTCGAGCAGCATCGCCAGCTTGTCGCGGATCGGCGGCACCGCCTTGAAGAACTCGACGCCGTCCTCGACCGTCATGTCGAGCACGTCGGCGATCGAACGTCCCTTGAACTTCACCTCCAGCGTCTCGCGGTTGTAGCGGTGGCCGTGGCAGACGTCGCACTCGACATAGACGTCGGGCAGGAAGTGCATCTCGATCTTGATCAGGCCGTCGCCGGTGCACGCCTCGCAGCGGCCGCCCTTGACGTTGAAGCTGAAGCGACCGGGCTTGTAGCCGCGCGCCAGGCTCTCGGGCAGGCCGGCGAACCAGTCGCGGATGTTGGTGAAGGCGCCGGTGTAGGTGGCAGGGTTGGAGCGCGGCGTGCGGCCGATCGGCGACTGGTCGATGTCGATGACCTTGTCGAGATGCTGCAGCCCGGTGACCTCGTCGTGCGCGCCGGCGAGCACGCGGGCGCCGTTCAGGGTGCGGGCGGCGGAGGCGTAGAGCGTGTCGATGGTGAAGGTCGACTTGCCGGAGCCGGAGACGCCGGTGATGCAGGTGAAGGTGCCGAGCGGGATGGACGCGGTGACGTTCTGCAGGTTGTTGGAGCGCGCGTTCTTGACGGTGAGTTTCTTGCCCGAGCCCTTGCGGCGCTTCTTCGGCACCGCGACGCTGCGGCGGCCGGTGAGGTAGTCGGCGGTGATGCTGCCGGGGGTGTCGAGCACGTCCTGCAGCGTGCCGGCCGCGACCACCGCGCCGCCGTGGACGCCAGCGCCGGGTCCCATATCGACGACATAGTCGGCAGCGCGGATCGCGTCCTCGTCGTGCTCGACGACGAGCACCGTGTTGCCGAGGTCGCGCAGGCGTTTCAGGGTGACGAGGAGCCGGTCGTTGTCGCGCTGGTGGAGGCCGATGCTCGGTTCGTCCAGCACGTAGAGGACGCCCGACAGGCCGCTGCCGATCTGGGAGGCGAGGCGGATGCGCTGGCTCTCGCCGCCGCTGAGCGTGCCGGACTTGCGGTCGAGGGACAGATATTCGAGTCCGACGTTGTTGAGGAAGCCGAGGCGCTCGACGATCTCCTTGAGGATACGCTCGCCGATCTGGCGTTCCTTGGTGGTCAGCTTGTCGGCGAGGCCGGTGGCCCAGGCATAGGCCTGGCTGACGGGGCGGCGAACCGCGTCGGCGATGGACTCGCCGGCGATCTTGACGCTCAGCGCCTCCGGCTTCAGCCGGGCGCCGTGGCAGACCTCGCAGGGGGCGGACGACTGGTAGCGCGACAGTTCCTCGCGCATCCACGCGGACTCGGTGGCGCGGAAGCGCTTGTCGAGGTTGGCGATGACGCCCTCGAACGGCTTGGTGACCTCGTAGGACTTGCGGCCGTCCTCGAACCTGAGCGCAATCGCGCGGCTGCCGGTGCCGGTGAGGACGGCGGCCTGCTGCTCCGGCGTCAGGTCGCGCCACGGGGTCTTGAGGCCGAAGTCGTAGGCGCGGGCGACGCTCGCCAGCACCTGCATGTAATAGGGGGAGGGCGGCTGCGACTTGGCCCAGGGCATGACCGCCCCCTGCGCGATGGTCAGCGCCTCGTTGGGGACGATGAGGGCGGGGTCGAAGTAGAGCTTCTCCCCGAGCCCGTCGCAGGCGGGGCAGGCGCCCTGGGGGGCGTTGAACGAGAACAGGCGCGGCTCGATCTCGGCGATGGTGAAGCCGGAGACGGGGCAGGCGAATTTTTCGCTGAAGGTGATCGGGTCGCCGGCGCCTTCGTCCGCGAATTCCGCGACCGCGAGGCCGTCGGCGAGCTTGAGCGCGGCCTCGAAGCTTTCCGCCAGGCGGGCGGCGGCGTCGGGGCGGACGACGACGCGGTCGACGACGACGTCGATGTCGTGCTTGTACTTCTTGTCGAGCGCGGGGGCGTCGTCGATCTCGTAGAGGGTGCCGTCGATCTTGACGCGCTGGTAGCCGTCCTTCTGGAGCTGCGCGAGTTCCTTGCGGTACTCGCCCTTGCGGCCGCGCACGATGGGGGCGAGCAACAGGAGCCGGGTTCCCTCGGGCAGGGCGAGGACGCGGTCGACCATCTGGCTGACCTGCTGCGCGGTGATCGGCAGGCCGGTGGCGGGCGAGTAGGGCGTGCCGACGCGGGCCCACAGCAGCCGCATGTAGTCGTAGATCTCGGTGACGGTGGCGACGGTCGAGCGCGGATTCTTGGAGGTGGTCTTCTGCTCGATGCTGATCGCCGGCGACAGGCCATCGATATGGTCGACGTCGGGCTTCGACATCAGCTCGAGAAACTGGCGCGCATAGGCGGACAGCGACTCGACGTAGCGGCGCTGCCCCTCGGCATAGATAGTGTCGAAGGCGAGGGACGACTTGCCCGAGCCGGAGAGGCCGGTGATGACCACCAGCGAATCCCGCGGCAGGTCGACGTCGACGCCCTTGAGGTTATGCTCGCGCGCGCCGCGCACCTTGATGTGGGTCAGCATGGACGGGTTTGTTCCAGATTTGTTCGTGGCGCGCAAGGATTGCGGCGCGGCCCCGGACTAAATAGGCGAGGCGAGCCCGCCGGACAACGGCACGGAACGCCGCGACGCCGTCGCGCGTAGCATCCGGACGTTCATAGGGAGACCAACCATGACCGAAGCCGACCGCCCGCTCGCCCATGCCGACACGCCGCCGAACTCCGAGCACCGCGAGGGCATGGACGCCGACATGCACGCGGCGCTGAAACGCGACCCCAGCGACTGCGACGCCAAGCTCGACGTCGCCCTCGACGAGACGTTCCCGACCAGCGATCCGCCGTCGCAGACTCAGCCGGGCAAGGGGCTGGACCCGGCCCCGTCGAGCGGCTTCAAGGATGACGACACCGCGCCGCCGCCGCTCGACGGCGAGTAATCGTCAGGGGCAATAATGCCAGGCGGCCATGTCGAGGTGGAAGTGATCGCGATGCGCGGCATTGTAGCCCGGGCCGAGCACGGTGCCGAACAGTTTGCAGGCATCGCCGCGCACCCGGTCGAGAAACGGGTTGTCGGGGCCGCGTACCCGGGTCGGCGTGCCTGACGCGAAGCCGAAGCCGGCAATGTCGATGGCGTTGGCGGTGGCGTGCTGGCTCTGCCGCGTGCTGCCGGCGACCGCCCGGCAACTATAAGTGCCGTAATGCTCGATCGCCGTTACGCGGCGACGGCCGGCGGCGGGCCGGACCGCGTCGCGCTGCCAGAGATCGAGCGCGACCGCGAGCGGGCAGGTAACGACCGGCCGCCGCGGCGACCACAGCGGCGCATCGAGCCGGACAGCACCTTTGAAGCCGCAGCCCGGCCCGGTGACGCGGTCGGGGACCGGCGTGAACGGCACCTTTCTCGCGGCAAGCACCGCGCGGCACCATTGCGGATCCGCACGGACGCCCGCCAGCTGCCATGCCACGGCCGGGCCATCGAGCCGGGCCAAGTCGGCCGGGGTCCAGGGCCGGGTCAGCGGGCCAACCAGCTCCAGAATGCGCACGACGCACCACGCCAACACCAGCGCGACGGCGGTGCGCCCGACGATCTGCATTGGCGTTCGCTGCCGCATCCGCCCGGCATAGCGCGAAATCGGCGCGCGGGTTCCGGGGCACATCGGCCCTGTCACAATCTTCGGCCAAGGCGGACGCGCGCGGCGCCGCGATTGGCACCGCGGCCGGCCGCGGGTTATAGCGGCAGCCCGGCGACGGGCACAGTGCGACGGACGAGGCGTGATGGCGGCAATCAGACTGACAGCGCAGGCCGCCGAGAAGCCGTGGGGCCGTCGCGACCTCGCGCCCTGGTCGTCGGCCCCGGTTGCGGCTCCGGTCGGCGAGATGATCTATGCCCCGCCCGGCGGCGACGACGCCGAGCTGCTCGTCAAACTGCTGTTCACCGGCGCGCGGCTGTCGGTACAGGTTCATCCCGACGCGGCGACCGCGCGCGCGGCGGGCCATCGGCGCGGCAAGGACGAGGCGTGGCTGATCCTCGCCGCCGCCCCGGATGCGGTCATCGGCCTCGGGCTGCGCGAGCGCCTGACGCCCGACGCGCTGGCCGCGGCGGCGCGCGACGGCAGCATCGAGGGTCTGCTCGACTGGCGGCCGTGCCGGGCCGGTGACATGCTGTTTGCGCCCGCTGGCACGATCCACGCGATCGGGGCGGGGATCACGCTGATCGAGGTGCAGCAGAACCTCGACCTGACCTACCGGCTGTTCGACTATGGCCGGGCGCGCGCGCTGCACGTCGATGCGGCGGTCGCGGTTGCCGACGCCGCGCCGTGGCAGGCGGCACCGGGGCCGCGTCCGCTCGGCGACGGTCGCACCGCGATGGTGGAAGGTCCGAGCTTCGTCATCGAGCGCGTCCGGGCTGGCGGGCAGGCGCGGTTGCAGCCGGTGGCGGGACGGCCGGTGACCTTGGTGATCATCGAGGGTAACGGCCGGATCGACGGCCAGCGCTGCGCCGGCGGCGAGGTGTGGTGCGTCGAGGCGGGCTGCGAGGTCGCCTTCGACCGGCCCGGCGACATGCTCGTCACCTATCCCGGCGCCGGCATCGCCGCCGGCCTATGGCAGCCATTGCGGCAGGGCCTCGCCGCCTAGCTGCGCCGCACCGCGTTCAGCGGCGCGGCAGTAACCGGGTAGTCGCAGCCCGCGGGGATCGTCAGCCACGTCTCGCCGTCGCGCTCCACGACCTCCGGCTGGACGCGCACCGGCGGGCCGTCCAGCGTCGCCAGCAGCGCCGCGCTCGTGCGGTATTGCGCCAGCCGCTCGAGATTGCAGCGCGTCGGGAAGACGACGCTGATCGCACCCGCGTCGGCCTGGGCGACGGCGTCGGCGGCGGTGGTCCAGTGCGCGGCAACTGCCTCGATGCCGTCTGCGACGACAGTTGTGCCGGGCTCGATCATGGCGACATAGAATAAGGTGTCGAAGCGACGGTGCAGGCCGTGCGGCGGCACCCAGTGAGCGTATAGGGTGAGGCGCGCCGCATCGGCGCGGTGGCCGGCGGCGGCGAGGAAGGCGGCATAGGTGCCCGCCTCGTCCTCGGTCGCGGCGAAACGCGCCCGCCAGTGGGCGATCGTCGCGGCGTCAAGCGCCGGACCTGCCGACAGCAGCACGCCGACCTCCTCGAAGACTTCGCGCGCCGCCGCGATGCGCGCCGCGGCGTCGGTGTCGGCGAGCGTGTCGAAGCCCTGCGCCAGCGCCGGATCGCGCGCGATCCCGAGGTCGGCGTCATCGACCTTGCCGCCGGGGAAGACCATCGCGCCCCCGGCGAACCCGAGTTTGGCGTGGCGCTCGGTCAGCAGCAGCTCGAACCCGCCGGGCGTGTCGCGCAGCAGGACGACGGTGGCGGCGGGGCTGGCATCGGTCATGGGGCGGGTCTAGCGGCGCATGGGCCCCGATGCCATGCCGGCGCGTATCCACCCTTGCACGGCCCCCGCCGCTTCCTTAATAGCGCGCATGGATATCCGCCTCGGCCTGACCTTCGACGACGTTCTTCTCGTTCCGGCCGAATCCGCCGTCCTGCCATCCGAAGCCGACACCCGCACCCGCATCACCCGCGAGATCGGGCTGGGCATCCCCATCCTCAGTTCGGCGATGGACACCGTCACCGAGGCCGACATGGCGATCGTCATGGCGCAGGCGGGCGGCATCGGCGTGCTCCACCGCAACCTGACCATCGAGGAGCAGGCGACCGCCGTGCGCCAGGTCAAGCGTTTCGAAAGCGGCATGGTGGTGAACCCGGTCACCATGGCGGTGGACGGCACGCTGGGCGACGCGCTGGCGCTGATGCAGCGCTACAAGATCTCGTCGATCCCGGTGATCGAGGCGTCGGGCAAGCTGGCGGGCATCGTCACCCACCGTGACGTGCGCTTTGCCGATAACCACGCCCAGCCGATCCGCGAGCTGATGACCGCGACCAACCTCGCTACCGTCGGGCCGGGTGTCAGCCAGGACGAGGCGCGCCGCCTGCTCCACGCCCGGCGCATCGAGAAACTGCTGGTCGTCGACGACAACAACCACTGCATCGGGCTGATCACGGTCAAGGACATCGAGCGCGCGGTGACCTATCCCGACGCCACCAAGGATGCGGCCGGGCGGCTGCGCGTTGCGGCCGCGACGACGGTAGGCGACGCCGGCTTCGAGCGTACCGAGGCGCTGCTCGACGCCGAGTGCGACCTGATCGTCGTCGATACCGCGCACGGCCACTCGGTGCGCGTCGCCGAGGCCGTGGCGCGGATCAAGCGGCTGTCGAACTCGGCGCAGGTGATCGCCGGCAACGTCGCGACCGCCGATGCGGCGCGGGCGCTGATCGACGCGGGCGCGGACGGCATCAAGGTCGGCATCGGGCCGGGGTCGATCTGCACGACGCGCATCGTCGCCGGCGTCGGCGTGCCGCAGCTGACCGCGATCATCGATACCGCGCGCGCAGCGGGCGACGTGCCGGTGATCGCCGACGGCGGCCTCAGGACCAGCGGCGACCTCGCCAAGGCGCTGGCAGCGGGTGCGAGCGCGGTGATGATCGGCTCGCTGCTGGCGGGCACCACCGAGGCGCCGGGCGAAACCTTCCTGTGGCAGGGCCGGACCTACAAGAGCTACCGTGGCATGGGTTCGGTCGCGGCGATGGCGCGCGGCTCCGCCGACCGCTATTTCCAGCAGGACATCAAGGACCAGCTGAAACTCGTGCCCGAGGGCATCGAGGGGCAGGTGCCGTTCAAGGGCGCCGCGGTCGACGTGCTGCACCAGCTGGTCGGCGGCGTGAAGGCGGCGATGGGCTATTCCGGCGCGCCCGACCTGAAGACCTTCCGCGAGCGTGCCGAGTTCGTCCGCATCACCAATGCGGGGCTGCGCGAAAGCCATGTGCACGACGTGACCATCACCCGCGAATCCCCGAACTACCCCGCCGGATGACGCCCGCCGCGCGCGTCCAGGCCGCGATCGACTGCCTCGACCAGATCATCGACGCCGCCCGCGCGGGCGGTGCGGCCGCGGACACGCTGATCCAGCGCTAGTTCTCCACCCGCCGCTATGCCGGGTCGAAGGACCGCCGGGCGGTGCGCGAACTGATCTACGCGGTCATTCGCGGCATCGGCGAACGCCCCGCCGGCGGGCGCAGCGCGGTGCTCGCCTATGCCCGCGCCCACGAACCGGCGCTGCTCGACCTGTTCGACGGGGCCGGGCCGCACGTGCCCTCGGCCCTGGTGCCGGGCGAGCCCGAGGCCCGTCCGGGCCTCGCGCCCGGCTGGCTGGTCGACCAGCTCCGCGTTCGTTTCGGTGACAGCACCGACGCCGAGCTTGCGGCCCTGCTCGGCCGTGCCCCGCTCGACCTGCGGGTCAATATTCTGAAGGCCGACCGGGCCGTGGTCGGGGCGGAAATCGACGGTGTCGAGCCGGTCGAGCTTGCCCCGGACGCGCTGCGCGCCACCGGCGACCTCAACGTCGAGACGCTGCCGGCCTATCGCGACGGGCGGGTCGAGGTGCAGGATGCGGGCAGCCAGTTCGCGGCACTGGCCTGCGCCGCGGCACCCGGCGAGACGGTAATCGACCTGTGCGCGGGGGCCGGGGGCAAGACGCTGGCGCTCGCCGCCGCCATGGGCAATCGCGGCCGATTGATCGCGTGCGATACCGACCGCGCCCGCCTGCAGCAGCTTGGCCCCCGCGCCGAGCGGGCGGGAGTGAGCATCATCGCGACCCGGCTGCTCAACCCCGGCAAGGAGGCGGCGATGCTTGCCGCCCTCGCCGGCACTGCCGACCTGGTGCTGATCGACGCGCCCTGTTCGGGCACCGGCACGTGGCGGCGCAATCCGGAGGCGCGCTGGCGGCTGACGCCCGACCGCCTCGAGCGATTGGTGGCCGAGCAGGCGCGGCTGCTGGCCATCGGCGCGGCGCTTGTACGGCCCGGCGGGCGGCTGGTCTATGTCGTCTGCTCGCTGCTGCCCGACGAGGGTGAGGCGCGCCACGCGGCCTTCCGGGTGGCCTTTACCGACTGGCAACCCTGGTCTTTCCGCAACCCTGGCGGCGGTGCTGCCGTATCTGAGACCATATTGTCTCCGGGGGCGAATGGGTGCGACGGATTTTATCTAGGGGGCGTGACGCGCCTCTGCTAACCTCGCTGCAACTGACGAGCGAGGGAATGGCGATGCGGAAGTCCTGGGCGATCCCTGCGGTGCTGCTGGCGACGGGGACCCTGTCGACCGTGGCGGTCGGGGCGGCGTCGGGCGACGATGCGCTGCGACCGGCATCCGTGCGGATGCAGCAGGTTGGTGAGGCCGCGCTTTCCAAGGCGCAGCCCGCTGCTGCGATCGACGCGTTCGAGGCTGCCGCCGCCGCCGATCCGCGCAACGCCGGTGCCTTCCTCGGCCTCGCCCACGCCTATGAGGCGCAGGGCCTGCCCGGCAAGGCGGTGCGCTATTACCGCGAGGCGCTGGCGCTCGAACCGAACGACCTGAATGCGCTCGAGGGTCAGGGCAAGGCGCTGGTGATGCGCGGCGCGCGGGCCCGGGCCAACCTCAACCTCGTCCGTATCCAGACCCTGTGCAAGACCGCGTGCCCGCAGGCCAAGCGGCTCGAACTGGCACTGGCCGCGCCGCCGCCGCCGGTGACCGCGAGCGCCGAAGTCGCGAAGACGACGGCGGTCAAGAACTAGTCTCTGGCGGCCGAAGGTCGGCAAGCACCGGGCAAGGCTGGTCGGCTGGACGCGCGCCGCAGGTGTGCAAGAACCCGGCAAGACCGCGGCGCGTCTGGCCAAGACGCTCGATTTCGGCATCGACGGCCGCCAGCCGGCTTCGCACCGAGGCGCGCACCGCGCTGCAGAAACCCGTCCCGTTCTCGATCTCGCGGGACAGGTTGGCGATGTCACTGAGGCTGAGCTGCAAGGCCTTGGCGTTCAGGATGTAGCGTAGCCGCAGGAGGTGGGACTGGCCGTAGCGGCGGTAAGCGCCCTGACGCGCCGGTTTTTCGAGCAGGCCGATGCGTTCGTAATAGCGCACCGTTTCGACCCCGACACCGGCGGCGCGGGCAAGTCCGCCTATCGTCATGTCGGTGTTGGCCATCCGGGACTAGGCCGGCACATCCGCGCACGACGCGGGCTGATCGGCAAGCGCTGAAATACGCCAGCCGCTGGATGTCTGTTCGAGCGTTGTCAGGAAACGCAAGCAGGCGGGCGGACCGCCGCGCGGAGTGATCCGCGCGACACCGCGGCCGATCGCGGCGCGCGGACCGATGCCCCGAACACGCTCGATATGCGTAACGATCGTGCTCGGACCACCGGCAAAGGCCGCGGCGTAGAGTCCGCGAATGGCCGCTTCGCCGTCGACGGCGACGCCCGCGCTCATCGCCTGGCCATCCGGCGTGAACAGCTTTGCGAGCGCCGCGGCATCGCCCTTCGCCCAGGCGGCGCTGTAGCGCTCAAGGATCGGTTTGACCGGCGCATCGGCTGCGTTGGCGGCCCCGGATGCCATCATGGCAAAGGCAAGCGCGGCGACATTGCGGTTCAGCATACAGGCTCCTCTCGGCGTGGAGGCGCGTTCTTACAGTCCGTACCCGCGTACGGAGTCAAGGGCGGCCGGGCGACCGCAGGCGGTCAGGTCGAGAGCGCCCGCGCCACGCCGACGAACTCCGTCACCGACAGCGTCTCCGCGCGGCGGGCGCTGTCGATCCCGCACGCGGCGAGCGCGTCGAGCGCGCCCGGCAGCCCGCGCAGCGAGGCGCGCAGCATCTTGCGGCGCTGACCGAAGGCGGCGGCGGTCAACGCCTCCAGCACCGGGCCGCGCACGCCGTCGGGCGCGGCGGCAGGGACGACATGGACCACCGAGGAGGTGATCTTGGGGGGCGGCGTGAACGCCTGGCGCGGCACGTCGAGGGCGATGCGCGGCGTCGACCGCCACTGCGCCAGCACCGACAGCCGGCCATAGGCATCGCTGCCCGGCGCGGCGACGATGCGCTGGGCCACCTCCTTCTGGAACATGCAGGTCAGGCTGGCCCACCACGGCGGCCACGGCTCGGCGGTCAGCCAGCGCACGAACAGCGCGGTACCGATGTTGTAGGGCAGGTTGGCGACGATGTGGGCGGCGGGCGGCAGCAGCGCCGCCTCGTCCTGCGCGAGCGCGTCGCCGCCGACGACGGTCAGCCGACCGTCCGCCGCCGCCGCCAGTTCAGCGAGCGCGGGCAGGGCACGGTCGTCGCGTTCGACCGCCACCACGGTCGCCCCGGCGCGGAGCAGGGCGCGGGTCAGGCCGCCGGGGCCGGGGCCGACCTCGTACACCGTCTGCCCGTCGAGCTTGCCCGGCACTCGCGCGATGCGGTCGAGCAGGTTGCCGTCGAGCAGGAAATTCTGGCCAAGGCTCTTCTTGGCGGCGAGACCGTGGGCGGCGATGACCTCGCGCAGCGGGGGCAGGTTTTCCAGCGTCACTCCCGCCGGGCCGCGCACTCGCCCGCCATGCGGATCGCCGCGATCATCGCCCGAGCGTGGGCAAGGCCACGGCCCGCGATGCCGAACGCGGTGCCGTGGTCGGGCGAGGCGCGCACGATCGGCAGTCCGAGCGTGACGTTGACGCCCTCGTAGAAGTCCAGCGTCTTCAGCGGGATCAGCGCCTGATCGTGGTACATGCACAGGGCAACGTCGTAACGCGCACGCGCCTCCGCGTGGAACATCGTGTCGGCGGACAACGGCCCGGTGACGTCGATGCCCTCGGCGCGGAGCTGCTCGAGCGCGGGGCCGATGATGTCGAGCTCCTCCCGGCCGAGCGTGCCGCCTTCGCCAGCGTGGGGGTTGAGGCCGGCGACGGCGAGGCGCGGCTCGGCGATGCCGAAGTCGCGCTGCAGGCCGCGAGCGACGACGCGGGCGCGCGCGACGATCAGCTCCGCCGTCAGGGCGCGCGGCACATCGGCGATGGCAGTGTGGATGGTGACCGGTGCGGTGCGCAGCGATGGGCCAGCGAGCATCATCGCGACATTGCCGCGGGCAACGCCGCAGCGTTCGGCGATGAACTCGGTCTGGCCGGGGTAGGTAAAGCCGATCGCGTAAAGTTGCGCCTTCGACACCGGGCCGGTGACCAGCCCCGCCGCCGCCCCGCTGCGAGCCAGACCGACGGCGATCTCGAGGCTGTCGAGTGCACAGCGCGCGCCGGCGAGATTGGGATCGCCCGGCACGATGTCGCCGGGGTCGTCGACCTGGATCAGCGGCAGCGCATGGGCGGATACCGCGGCCGCGTCACCCGGCGTGGCCAGCACCTCGACCGGGCCGTCCCACACCGCCGCTATGCTGCGCCGGTCGCCGATCGCGAAGAAACAGGGCAGGCTGGCCTCGTGCCGGGCGGCCCAGGCGCGCGCGACGATCTCGGGCCCGATACCCGCCGGATCGCCGAGCGCCACCGCGAGCGGCTGCACCGGGGTTACCGGTAGTCGATGATGGCGTCGCGGCGCAGGTTGCGCAGCAGCTTCTGCGCCTGGCGGTTGACCCGCTCGTCGTTCATCTGGGCATAGACCTCGTCGAAGGTCGGGATCTTGGCCTGGGTGGCGGTGTCGTCGCGGTCGCACAGCACCAGCACGCGGATGCCGTCCTTGGCGGAGCCGAACGGCGGCGTCGCCTGGCCGATCTTCAGCTGCCCCATGATCTGCTGCAGCGCTGGGGGAAGCGCCTTCAGCTTCATCGAATCGTTGGCGGCGACGTCGGCCCCAAGCTCCTTGGCAACGGCCTCGGCGCGCGCGCAACCGCCCATGGCCTGGGTCTTTTCCTGGAAGTTCTTGACCAGCTCCTTCGCCTGGGGCTCGGTCATCGATTCCGGAAAACTGATCCCCAGCTGCTTCAGGCTGAGCACGGCTTCGCCGGGGTCGCCGCTCATCGCGGCGCGCTTTTCCTCCAGCTTCCAGATCTCGACGCCGCCGGGCACCACGAACGGGTCGCTGACCTCGCCGGGCTTCAGATTGGCGATGACCGGGGCGACCACGTCCGACAACTGCGCCGGACGGACCCAGCCGATGGCGCCGCCGTCGTTGCGGGTCGCGTCTTCCGAAATCTGGCGCGCGTACACGGTGAACGACGAGCCGGCGCGGATTTCGCCAACGTAAGTTGCCGCCTGCTGCATCACGGCGTCGAGGTTCTCGCTCGACGCCGACAGGAAGATCTTGCGCAGGTTGAGTTCGTCGGTGCCCTTCGCGGCGTTCATCTTGGCAATCACCGACTGGACCTCGTCGTCGCCAACGTTGACCAGCGGCTCGACCTTGCGGCGTAGCAGCCGGCTCCACGCCAGCTCGCCGCGAATCTGGCCCTTGATCGACGCCGGCGCGGTCCCGGCGTCGCGCAGGAACGCCTCGAACTCGGTCGGCGACTTCTTGAAATTGGTAGCGACGCGCCGGTACGCGGTCTCGACTTCCTCTTCGGTGACCTTGACGTCCTTGGACGCAGCCTCCTGGATCTGCAGCTTCTCGTCGATCAGGTTTCGGATGACCTGCAGCCGCAGGCGGCCGCGCTCGGCATCGTCGATCTGCTGACCGTTCGCCGCCAGCACGAGGTTCAGACGCTGCTCGACATCGGTATCGGTGATGATGTCGTTGTTGACGATCGCCTGCGCCTTGCGCAGCGCCGGATCGATCTCGCCGAGGATCTTGATCTCGGCGAGGTCGGCGTCGGGGTTGCCGATCACGTCCTGCGCCACCGCCGTCTGTGCCAGCACGCTCGCCGCGCCCAGCGCCAGCAACCAGTTCATCCGCCGCATCAAGCTCTCCGAAAAAGCGGTCCCGCCACCGCCGCCGCGCCCGCGCTTTACAGCCAAGCGGCGCTGACGGGAAGCTTCTTGCCGAAATCTGGCTTAACCGCCGATTACCGTCCCAGGTTCTTGAACGCGATGGTCAGCGAATAGGTGTCGCCGCGGCGGAAATCCCGGTCGGCATTATAGTCGCGGCGCCAGGACAGGCCGAAGCGGAAGCACTCGTCCTCGTACTGCACGCCGAGCCGCGAGCGCGTTGGCGAGAATCCATCGTTCAGCGATGTCGGCTCCTCGTTCTTCGAGGTCAGGTCGATGATTGCCGAGCCGAACACCGACCAGTATTTGGCGAACGCGACGCGCGCGCCGAGGCGCACCTCCTCGCGGTCCTGCAGGTCCTCGGTGTTGATGTTGCGGTTGAGCTTGATGTAGCCGACGGTCGCATAGGTGCGCGCCGTGCCGACCGCGATGTCGATCTCGTTGCGCCGGACCCGGAAGCTGTTCTTGTCGACGCGGAAGCGGTGCGTCAGGCTGAGGAAGCTGCCGTATTTCAGGGTCGTGCGGCCAACGATGTCGCTGAGGTCGCCAGACAGGCCGGTGCCACCGGGAAACAGGTCGCCCTTGTCGTCGAAGCGCTGCGACTGTGCGAACTGTGTGGTCAGCGCAAAGCGCGGCCGGCGATAGGCGTATTCAAAGCCGTAGGTGACCCGCGCGCCGCCCTCCCAGCGGTCATAGCCCGGGTAGCGGTTGAGATCGAAGATGTTGCTGTCCTCGAGGTCGACGGCGCGCGCATCCTCGTTCGGGATGCCGGTGTTGTCGCCGCCGCCGGCACCGACGAGCTGGATGCGCGGCGTGATCGTCTGGGTGCCGCCGAGCAGCGGCCCGGCGAACGGCCACTCCACATCCAGCGCCGCCAGGGGCAGCACGCGCGCCTCGAAATTACCGCTGCCGGCGTATTCGGGTCGCGTTGCCTGGTCGGTGTTCCAGCTTTTATAGGCATCGGCGCGAACCAGACCGGTCAGCGTCAGGCGCTGGCCCAGCGCGGTCAGGAAGCTCCGATCCCAGCGCGCCGAGCCGACGGCGCGCGCCTCGCGCTGGCCGTCGGTGCGGTACAGGCCGAGGGTGTTGGCCGCGATCGTCACGCGGCCCCCGAGCACCGGGTCCTGCGGATGCCAGATATAGTCGATCAGCGGCAGCGCGAACGGGGTTTCGCCGCCGTTGCTGCCGGGCCGCAAGTCCTGGACGGCCCAGGCCGTGAACGACAGGTAGGAATCCCGGCCGAAGCGTTCGAGCGTGTAGTTCGAACGCAGGGCATCGTCGTAGTCGAGGCCGTAACGCCGGTTGAACGTGTCGTCGGTGGTCAGGCGGACCGAGAAGGTCGAGCGCCAGCGGCGGCCATGCTGGAGCTGGCCGTGCACGGCGAAATAGCCGCGGAAACGGTCGCCCTTGTCGACGAGCGTGACACCGTCGCCGGCAAGCTCGCTGAGATTGGCGTAGGTGAACAGGGCATCGACCTGGACCGGCCCGGCCTTGAACAGCCGCCGGCCCTGCAACGACAGCACCGGATTGGCCGAGGTGTAGACGTAGGGCTTGACCGTCACGTCCATGTCCGGACCGAAGGAAATATTATAGGGTACGCCGATGCCCAAGCCGAGGCTGCGGCGGTACTCGATGTCGGGCAGCAACAGGCCGGAGGCATGGCCGGCACCGCCGTCGGGATGCGAGAAGCTGGGCAGGAAGAAAACCGGCACGCCGCCGAAATTGAGCGACGCCTGGCGGTAGGAAATGCGGTTCTTCTTGGGATCGTGGACGATCTTGACGGCGCGGATCGACCACAGGGGTTGGCGCGGGCAGCCGTCGCTGCCGGTCACCGAGCACGGTGAGTAGACGGCGCGGTTCATCGTCGAAACGCCGTCGATGCGGGTCGCCGACTTGGCCGCCAGCCGCCCGCCGTCGTTGAGCACCAGCAGGATATTGTCGACCGCGCCGTCCTTCAGCGATTCGGTCAGCTGGACGCGGTCGCCGAACACCTGGTTGCCCGATGGATCGACGGTAACGACATGGCCGTGCGCCTCGACCTGGCCGGAGCCGCGGTCATAGGTCACCTCGTCGGCGGTCAGCCGATAGCCGTCGCGGGCGATCTGGACATTGCCGGTCGCGGTGACCAGCTGATCGTTGTCGGAGTAGCTCATCGAATCGGCTGCAAACTCGATGACGTCACCCGGCTGCAGCACCGCCGCCATGCCCTCGTCGGCTTTGGCCGGGGCGGGGGACACCGTCTGCGCGGCAAGCGGTGCGGCGAGCAGCGCGGCACCGGCCAGCAGGGCGAAGCGGATGGGCAAGCGGAACTTTCGGGTGGGGAGACTGCGGCGACGTTTAGCATGGGGCGCGACACCGGCAACCGGCAACTCGGCGGCTGGCGATTTGCGCCGACTCCGGTGCGGGTTTAGACGCTCGGGTCTGTTCGGTTAACGAAAGTCCCCCATGCGCATCAGCTTCTCGACTGCCCCTGCCACTCCCGACAGCGGCGCCCGCGTCGTGCTCGCCGCAAAGGGCGCGCTGACCGGTGCCGCTGCCACGCTCGATGCGGAGCTGGGCGGCGCGGTGGCGCGAGCGGTGGCTGCGGCACGGTTCGAGGGCGAGGCAGCGAGTGTTGTCGAGCTGCTCGGGCACGGCGGCATGCGGGTGCTCGTGGTCGGTCTCGGTGAGCCGGGTGCCGTCGACGCCGCGGGCTGGGAAAAGGCCGGAGCGGCCATCGTCGCCAAGCTGATCACCAGCGGCGAGACCGCGGTGTCGGTCGACGTCGCCGGTAGCGGCGCCGATGCCGAGGCGGCGGCATGGCTGGCGCATGGCGCGGTGCTGCGCGCCTACCGCTTCGACAAGTACCGCACGACGATGAAGGACAAGGCCAAGCCGACGCTGACCAGCCTGACCCTCGTCAACGCGCCCGCCGGCTGCGACGCGGCCTTCGCGCCGCTGCAGGCGATCGCCGCCGGCGTGATGCTGACCCGCGACCTGGTCAGCGAGCCGGCCAACATCATCTACCCCGAAAGCTTCGTCGAGCGCGCCCGGGTGCTGGCCGATGCCGGCATCGGCATCGAGGTGCTCGACGAGGCCGCCATGCGCCGCCTCGGCATGGGCGCGCTGCTCGGCGTCAGCCTGGGGTCGGAGCGCGAGGCGCGGCTGCTGGTCATGCGCTGGCACGGGGGCGGCGACGCCAAGCCGGTGGTGCTGGTCGGCAAGGGCGTCACCTTCGACACCGGCGGCATCTCGCTGAAGCCACCCGCCGGCATGGAAGACATGAAGTGGGACATGGGCGGCGCCGGCGCGGTCACCGGCGCGATGCTGGCGCTGGCGGGGCGCAAGGCCAAGGCCAATGTCATCGGCGTCTGCGGGCTGGTCGAGAACATGCCCGACGGCAGGGCGCAGCGGCCGGGGGACGTGGTGACCAGCATGTCGGGCCAGACCATCGAGGTGATCAACACCGATGCGGAAGGGCGGCTGGTGCTGTGCGACGCGATCTGGTGGGCGCAGGAGGAATTCGCGCCGGAGGTCGTCGTCGATCTGGCGACGCTGACCGGTGCGATCATCATCAGCCTGGGTCATGAATTTGGCGGCATTTTCGCAAACGACGACGGGCTGGCGGCACAGCTGGTCGCGGCGGGGGCGGCGACCGGGGACCGGCTGTGGCGGATGCCGCTCGACGATGCCTTCGACAAGCTGATCGACAGCCAGATCGCCGACATGAAGAACGTCGGGCCGCGCGAGGGCGGCTCGGTGACGGCGGCGAAGTTCATCCAGCGCTTCGTCAAGCCGGGCGTGAAATGGGCTCACCTCGACATCGCCGGGATGGTGTGGGCGGCGAAGGACGGGCCGCTGTGGGCGAAGGGCGCGACCGGCTATGGCGTCCGCCTGCTCGACCGCTTCATCGCGGACAATTTCGAGGCCAAGTGACCGACATCGGCTTTTACCAGCTCGCTTCAAAGCCGCTGGACAAGGTACTGCCGAAGCTGCTGGAAAAGGCGGTCGCGGCCGGGCACCGGGTGGTCATCCGTTCGGACGACGCGGCGCAGCTTGCCGCGCTCGACGCGGCGCTGTGGAGCTATGAGCCGGCCTCGTTCCTGCCCCATGCCATCGACGGCGAGGGGCAGCCGATCCTGCTCACCGCCCGCGAGGACGCGGCGAACGGCGCGACCCTCGCCGCGGTCATCGACGGGCGCCTGCCGGGCGACCTGACGCCCTACAGCCGCGTGCTCTACCTGTTCGACGGAGGCGATGCGGACGCGCTGGCGCTGGCCCGCCGCCACTGGAAGGCGCTGAAGGGCCGCGACGACGTCACCCCGGTCTATTGGCAGGAGGGCGCGCGCGGCCGCTGGGAACAGGCCGGCTAGGTATAGGCGAGGCGCTCGAAGCCCGCCCGCACTGCCTCCGCGCCGGGATCGCTGAACGGCAGGAACTGCATCATCAGCACGCCGGCGACATCGCCCGCCGGATCGAACCAGTAATAGCTGTTGGCAAGCCCGGCCCAGGCCAGGCTGCCGGCCGCGCGCCCGCCCGGCACCGGGTCCGGGTTGATCAGGAAGCCTAGGCCCCAGCCGGTGTGTTGATCGGGAAACACATCGACGGCGCGCGCCATGGTGGGGTTGGTCGTGCCCATCGCCCCGGCGCGCAGGTCGCCGATCTGGTTGCGGCACATGTCGTCGACCGTCGCCGGGCTGAGGATCTGGACCCCGTCGAGGCTGCCGCGGTTCAGCAGCATCCGCACGAAGCGCATGTAATCGGGCGCCGTGCTGCACAGGCCGCCGCCGGCGGGCAGGAATTCCGCCTTGCGGCCGCCGCTGAACCACACCGGAAAATGCGCATAGCCGTCCGGTCCCTTGACCTGGAGCGCCGCGAGCCGCTGGACCCGGGCGTCGTCGAGGTGGAACAGCGTGTCGACCATGCCGAGCGGCCCCGTAAGATGCTCGGCGAGATAGGCGTCGAGCGGCTGTCCGCTTGCTGCCTCGACCGCCAGCCCGACCCAGTCGGTCGACACGCCATACTCCCAGCGCTCGCCCGGATCGAACAGCAGCGGCGTCCGGATGCTGGCCAGCGAGCCCGGCACCGGCGGGTTGTTGCCGCGAAAGCGTGTCAGCTCGCTCGACATGAAATCATAGCCGAGGCCCGAGGTGTGGGTCAGCAGGTGACGCAGCGTGACCGGCCGCCGGGCGGCCCGCAGCCGCGGCACGTCCCCATCGAAACCGTCGATCACCATCGGCTCGGCAAGGTCGGGCAGCAGCGTCCCGATCGGCGCGTCCAGCGACAGCGCGCCGCGCTCGACCAGCTGCATCGCGGCCACCGACCCGATGGCCTTGGTCATCGAGGCGATCTGGAAGATCGTGTCGAGCTGCATCGGGTCGCTGCCGGCCGGGTCGCGCAGGCCCGCCGCCGCACTGTGGCGGATGCCGTCGCGGTCGCCGATCATCGCCACCGCGCCCGGCACGCCCGCCGCCGTGACCAGTCCCGCCAGTTCGCTCGCAAAGTCCATGACGCCCTCCCCAAAGGTCCGCATACCTTGCCTTAGCGCGCCGGCACGGCTAGGGCGACCGCGCTTCCCCCATCCTGTCAGAATATCTGGAGACCCTCGTGGCCACCACGCGCACCTTTTCGATCATCAAGCCCGACGCGACGCGTCGCAACCTGACCGGCGCGGTCATCAAGATGCTGGAGGAGGGCGGCCTCCGGGTCGTCGCCTCCAAGCGCATCCAGATGACCCGCGAGCAGGCCGAGGGCTTCTACGCCGTCCATCGCGAGCGCAGCTTCTTCGGCGAGCTGGTCGACTTCATGATCAGCGGCCCGGTCGTCGTGCAGGTGCTGGAGGGCGACAACGCCATGCAGCGCAACCGCGACCTGATGGGCGCGACCAACCCGGCGAATGCCGAACCCGGCACGATCCGCAAGGAACTGGCCGAGAGCATCGAGGCAAACACCGTCCACGGCAGCGACAGCGACGAGAACGCCGCGATCGAGATCGCGTACTTCTTCAAGCCGGAAGAAATCGTCGGCTGAGGCTCAGGCGGCGACCAGCCGCTCGACCTTGATCCCGGCCGAGCGTTCGCGGGCTGCTGCCAGATCGTGCGCGGCCTGCATTGCCAGCAGCGTACCAGCGCGCAGCCCGAACGCCTTTTCAAAGCGGATGGCCATGTCCGCGGACAGGCCGGCGTGGCCGTTCAACAGGTTGCTCATCGCCTGACGCGTCACGCCGAGCTTCCCGGCAATGACCGTGATGCTGAAGCCGGTCGGCTCCACGACCTCCGTCTTCAGCCAGTCGCCGGGATGCACGGCGAAGCTCGGGTGCAGGGTAATCGCCATCAGTGATAATCCTCCAGGTCCATGTCCTCGATCGTCGCGGTCGGATCGACGCGGAACGTCAGGCGCCAGTTCTTCGTGACGGTTAGCGACCATAGTCCGGTCCGGTCGCCCGTCAGCCGATGGGCCCCGTAGTTCGGCGGTACGAACAGTTCGTCCTCCGCGGTGATCGCCGACAGATAGGCCAGCATCTTGCGGAGCCGGTCGATCAGGTTGCCAGGCAAGCCTTTCGGACGGCCGGTCTCAGCGAAGGCCCGGAGCGCCTTGTGCCGGATACTGCCGATCTCCACGCTGTGAAACTAATGGACCAGGCGTCATGTGTCAAGTGTCGCTTGACGTCTTTAGAACGGCAGCAGCGCCAGCCGCTTCGGGGCGCTCACCCGCCAGCTCCGGGTCAGCCAGTCCTCGATGTGGGTCCAGTCGGTGGTGCCGGTGTCGAGGCGGATGCCGATCCAGCCGGACGGGCCGAGATAGGCGGGGCGATAGTAGAGGTCGGGGTCCTGCTCGATCAGCATCGTCTGCTCCTCGACGCCGCTCGCCTTGACCAGCAGCGCGGTGATGCCGTCGCCGTGATGGTTTTCAGTGAAATAGGCGAAGAACTTGCCACCGCGGACGAAGAAACCGGGTGAGCCGTGGCTGAGTTTTTCCTCGGCCTCGGGCAGCGCCAGCGCCAGCGCCCGAACCTTCGCCAGCGCCGCCGCCGGGCCGGTGTCGGCCGTGACCAGCGCCGCCAGCACGCGGGGATACAGCTGATGCTCGGCGATCAGGATGCGCGCCGCCAGGCTGTCGGGGGTGTCGCCGGGCAGCACCGCGACGCGGGTCTGGCCGAGCGCCGGGCCGTCGTCGAGCTCGGCGGTGACGAGGTGGACGGTGCAGCCGCTGACCGTCTCGCCCGCCGCCAGCACGCCCTCGTGGACATGCAGGCCCTTGTGCAGCGGCAGCAGCGAGGGGTGGATGTTGACCATCCGGCCCTGCCACTTCGCCACGAACTCGGGCGACAGCAGGCGCATGTAGCCGGCGAGCGCGACGTGCGTGACGCCGGCCCGGTCGAGCTCGGCGTGGATGAGGTCGTCGAAGGCGGCGCGGTCGAGGCCGCGATGGGCGCGGGCGAAGGTCCGCACGCCCTCGGCGCGCGCCAGGTCGAGACCGGGCGCGTCGGGGACGTTCGACGCGACCAGCACGATCTCATAGGGGCAGTCGTCGGCGCGCGAGGCGTAGAGCAGCGCCGCCATGTTGGAACCGCGGCCCGAGATCAGGACGCCGACGCGCGCCTTGTCAGGCAAGGTGACTGACCTCCCAACCGCCCTGCGCGTTCCACACCTCGTTGGCGCCGAAGACGGTGCAGCCGCGCGGGCCGGCCTCGACCGCGCCGATGACGTGGACGGTCTCGCCCGCGTCGGTCAGGCTGGCGGTCACCGCGTCGACGTTGGCGGCAGCAACGCTGAGCACCATGCCGATGCCGCAGTTGAAGGTGCGGGCCAGCTCGCCCGGCTCGATCCGCCCGCGCGCCTGTAGCCAGGCGAACAGCGGCGGCTGCAGCCACGCGCCGGCATCGATGCGGGCGTGCGCGCCCTCTGGCAGGATGCGCGGCACGTTCTCCAGCAGGCCGCCGCCGGTGATATGGGCGAGCGCGTTGATCTGCCCGCTCCGGATCGGCGGCAGCAGCGCGCGGACATAGATGCGCGTCGGCTCGAGCAGCGCCTGCCCCAGCGTGCGCTCGATGTCGAACGGGGCCGGGCGGTCGAGCGGCACGCCCTCGATCAGCTTGCGGATCAGCGAGAAGCCGTTCGAATGCGCCCCCGACGAGGCCACCCCAAGCAGGATGTCGCCGGGCGCGACGCGGTCGCCGGTCAGCTGCTCGCCGCGCTCGACCGCGCCGACCGCGAAGCCCGCCAGGTCGTAGTCGCCGCCGGCGTACATGCCCGGCATCTCGGCGGTCTCGCCGCCGATGAGCGCGCAGCCGGCCTGGCGGCAGCCGTCGGCGATGCCCGCGACCACCGCCTCGGCGACTTCGGGATCGAGCTTCGCGCTGGCGAAATAGTCGAGGAAGAACAGCGGCTCCGCGCCCTGGACGATCAGGTCGTTGACGCACATCGCGACGAGGTCGATGCCGACCGTGTCGTGCCGTCCGGTATCGATGGCGAGCCGCAGCTTGGTCCCCACCCCGTCGTTGGCGGCGACCAGCAGCGGATCCCTGTAGCCCGCCGCCTTCGGGTCGAAGAACCCGCCGAAGCCGCCCAGCTCTGCATCCGCACCCGGCCGGGCGGTGCTGCGGGCGAGCGGCGCGATGGCGCGGACCAGCGCATTGCCCGCAGCGATCGAGACGCCGGCATCGGCATAGGTGAGGGGCGTGGTCATAGCGGGCAGGCTCTAGCGCGGAACTGCGGGATGACAAAGCATCCGCACGCGCTACAACCGCCCCGTGATCCGCGCCGCGTTCCTGGTCCTCGCCCTGCTTGCCGCACCGCTGGCGGCGCAGGAGACGGGTGGTGGCGGCGCGGCCTATGTGATCGGCGGCATCGCGGTCGATACCGCGGGCAAGACGACCTATGACGCGCGCATGGCGGCGTACCGGATCGCGCGTGGCAAGGCGTGGCCGCTGCTGTGGAACCGGCTGACCGGCGAGCCCGCGACCGCCGCGCCGCGCCTGCCCGACGGCGCGCTGGAGCAGATGGTGTCGGGCATCGAGATCGAGGGCGAGCGTTTTTCGACGACGCGCTACATCGCGACACTGGGCGTGGTGTTCGACCGCGCGCGCGCCTCGGCGCGGTTCGCCGGCACCGCGGGCGCGCTGCATTCGGGGCCGATGCTGCTGCTGCCGGTGTTCACGGATGCCGGCGCACGAACGCTGTACCAGACCAAGACGCCGTGGATCAGCGCTTGGGCGAGGTTCAGCGAGGGGCTGAGCCCGATCGACTATGTCATCGCCAGCGGCTCGGCGGGCGATAACATCCTGCTGACCAGCTACCAGACGCAGCGCACCGACCGGCCGTTGTGGCGCAACATCCTCAACCGCTTCGGTGCGGTCGACGTGCTGGTTGCGGAGGTGCGGCTGACCCGCGCCTTCCCGGGCGGCCCGGTGGCGGCCAGCTTTGTCGCGCGCCACGGGCCGGACGGCACGGTGCTGGGCAGCTTCGACCTGCAGACAAGTTCCGAGGCCGGGCTCGACGCGATGCTCGACCAGGGCGTGCGGCGCATCGACCAGGTCTATGCCGACGCCCTGCGCGCCGGGCAGCTGACCTCCGAAGCCGACCTGACCGCCGAACTGGAGCCGATCATCAGCGCCGCGCCCGACATCAGCGGGGCCGCCATCGACCTGTCGGGCGCCAGCCTCGCCGCCGATGTCGCGACGCCCGATGCGGCGAGCTGGGCGGCGATCGAAACCGCGCTGCGCGGCACCCCGACGGTCACCGCGGTGGCGCTGACCAGCCTGTCGCTGGGCGGCGTGTCGCAGATCGCCATCCGCTATTCCGACACGGCCGAGGTGCTGCGCTACCGCCTCGACCAGAACGGCCTGCGGCTCGACGGTCCGGTGCTGCGGCGCAAACAGCCCGGCGACGCGGCGATCCCGGAGCCCGCCAGCCTGGTCGCCGCGCGCGCGGCGGCCGCAGCGGCGGCGGTTGCCGCCGGATCGGTCGTGCCCGTTCCGCCGCTGCCGCCAACGCCCCGCGACGCGCCGCCCGTGACCGTCCCCGAATCGCCCACGCCGCGGCCGCGCGACAAGGCCCCGAAGCCCGCCGCGCCGCCGGCCGACGGCCCGGTCGACCTGCTGTCGGGGACGGGGCCGCGATAGTGGCGCAACTGCCGCTGCCGCTCGCCTACCGGGAGGCGGCCGGCGAGGCGGACTTCTTCGTTTCGGCCGCCAATTCCGACGCGGTCGCCTGGCTTGACCGCTGGCCCGACTGGCCGCAGCCCCAGGCGCTGCTGACCGGCCCGCCCGCGTCGGGCAAGAGCCACCTCGCACGGGTGTTCGCGGGCCGCTGCGGCGCGACGTTGATCGACGATGCCGATGCCGCCGATCCAGAGGCGGCGTTCCACGCCTGGAACGCGGCGACGCTGGCCCGCCCGCTGCTGCTGGTGGCGCGCACGCCGGCCTGGGCGCACGGCCTGCCCGACCTCGCGTCGCGGCTGGCGGCGACGCCGCTGCTGGCGATCCGCGATCCCGACGACGCGCTGCTCGGCGCCGTGCTCGCCAAGCGCTTCGCCGATCGGGGCCTGCGCGTCGCCCCGGAGGTCGCGGCTTACATTCTCGCGCGGATCGAGCGCAGCTTCGCGGGCATCGGCGAGGCGGTCGCGGCGCTCGACGGGGCGGCGCTGGCGGAGGGGCGCGGCGTCACCATCCCGCTCGCTCGCAGCGTGCTGGAGGCCCAGTTCGCCCTGCGACTCCACGACTGACACGGGCGCGAAACAATCGGTGAACCGCTCGGCGTGTCGCGGGTTCCTGAACAAAACCCGGTCAAGTGAGTCGTCGAAATGGAGAACAATATGTCCCGCCGTCAGGTCGTGGGCGGAGCCGCCCTGGGCGTCGCCGCCGCCGCCACCGCCAGCCCAGCCGCCGTCGCTCCGGCCGCCGCCCCCAAGCTGCAGGATCCGCGCACCAAGCATCCGCAGCCGCCGTTCCCGAGCCAGGAGCAGCCGTGGCCCGGCCTTGCCGGCAAGATGCAGCCGCGCCCCGACCACGGCGAGACCAGCTACAAGGGCTCCGGGCGCCTGGCGGGCCGCAAGGCGCTGATCACCGGTGGTGATTCCGGCATGGGGCGCGCCGCCGCGATCGCCTATGCCCGCGAAGGCGCCGATGTCGCGATCAACTATTTCCCGAGCGAGGAGCCCGACGCCCGCGAGGTCATCGACCTGATCCGTGCCGAGGGCCGCAACGGCGTTGCGCTTCCAGGCGACCTCCGCGACGAGGCGTTCTGCAAGCGGCTGGTCGACAAGGCGCTGGAGGAACTCGGCGGCCTGGACATCCTGGTCATGAATGCCGGGCGCCAGCAGGCGCATAAGTCGATCCTCGAGATTTCGACCGAGCAGTTCGACTGGACGATGAAGACCAACATCTATGCGCCGTTCTGGATCATCAAGGCGGCGCTGCCGCACCTGCCGGCGGGCGCGGTGATCATCGGCACGACATCGGAGCAGGCGACCGATCCGTCCGAGGACCTGTACGACTATGCCCAGACCAAGGCGGCGACGACCAATTACGTCCGCAGCCTCGCCAAGCAGCTAGCGCCCAGGGGCATCCGCGTCAACGGCGTCGCGCCGGGGCCGATCTGGACGCCGCTGCAGGTGTCGGGCGGCGCGTACCAGGAGAAATTGGTCAAGTTCGGCGGCGACACACCGCTCGGCCGCCCCGGCCAGCCGGCTGAACTCGCGGGCATCTACGTTCGGCTGGCGGAAGAGGACGGCAGCTACACCACGGGCCACGTCTATGGCGCGGCGGGGGGGAAGGGGATGCCTTAAAGGCTAGCGGGCGAGTTTGCGCCTGCGTAGCGGCGCGTCCGTTTTCGCCCCACTAGCGGGTATTCATTCCGCTGGTTCTTCGTCACCGCCCGGGAAGCGGTTTGCAACTTCGTTGAAGTGTTGTTCATCTTCGAAGCCGCCACCAAGATCATAGAGATACAACGTGACAGGGCATCGTTGCGCATTTGCCCAAGCTATCGCCTCACGAACCGAAACTGCTTCAAGCGCATCGTAATCCACGGTCAAAGAGGGATCACTCTCGGGCGCTAGGTCAGCGTCGGCACAACTGTTGTCGTGCTCTACCGCCTCTACTATCGCGTTAACCTCCTGCCACCTATAAGGGCGAGTGCGCTTGTCTATCACGTTCCACAACATAGCGGCGTTTTAGCGCCACTCCGTCCGACCGCAACAGCGGCTAACCATCAATACCCGACGTTCTTGCCCAGTTTTGCAGCGCCGAAGCATTGTTCCATAAGGAGTGATTGTCAGACCGGCTTCAAGGCTATGTGCGGCCCGTCGGGCAGATCGACAGCCACCGCATCCCCGGCGCGCACCTCGCCGCCGGCGCGTACGATCGCCATCACGCCGGCCCTGCGGATCACGCTGCCATCCGCATCACGCCCGAGGCACGCCGCCATCAGGCCCGGCAGCATCCGGTCGAGCTGGACGCACGGATTGCGCAGGCCGGTGACCTCGATCACCGCGTCGGCACCGAGGTGCAGCGTCGTGCCCCGCGGCAGCGCCAGCAGGTCGAGGCCGCGCGTCGTGATGTTCTCGCCCAGCAGGATCGGCGCGACAGCGAACCCGGCCGCCGCGAGCTCGCCCAGGAATTCGTCCGCCATCAGGTGCACCTGCCGCAGGTTCGGCAGGCCGGGGTTGAAGCGGGCGCGGCTGCGATGCTTGATCCGCACGCCGCGGTGCGCGTCGCCATCGACGCCTTCACCGGCGATTAGCCGGATCGACGCGGCCGCGGCCTTGTTCAGGCCGTGCCGCCGGCCGGCCCCGACTGCCACCACCGATCCGCTCACCGGCGCGGGTTAGCGCGCGGTCATCGACCTGTCACGTCAAGCGCGTTAAGGTCGGGCGATGGAACACGCTAACCGCCGCGATCCAGTCGCCGACGGCGTCGCCGATACCGAGCGCTATTTCAACCGCGAGCTGTCGTGGCTGTCGTTCAACGAGCGCGTCCTCGACGAGGCCAGCAACCGCAACCACCCGCTGCTCGAGCGCCTGCGCTTCCTGTCGATCAGCGGCAACAACCTCGACGAGTTCTACATGGTCCGCGTCGCCGGCCTGCGCGGCCAGGTCCAGGCCGGCATCGAGACGCTGAGCCAGGAGGGCGCGACGCCCGCCGACCAGTTGCTCGCCATCGCGCTGACCGCCGACGCGCTGATGGAAAGCCAGCAGGAGGTGTGGGGCGAGCTGAAGAAGCTGCTGGTCAAGGCGGACTTCCACGTCCTCAACCCCGATCAGCTCAGCGCCGACTGCAAGCAGTGGCTGGAGCGGCATTTCCTCGAACAGATCTTCCCGGTGCTGACCCCGCAGGCGATCGACCCGGCGCACCCGTTCCCGTTCATCCCCAACAAGGGCTTCAGCCTGATCCTCGAGCTGCGGCGGCTGGCCGACGACGAGATCCTGCGCGCGCTGCTGATGCTGCCGTCGATGCTGCCGCGCTTCATTCGGCTGCCGGGCAAGACGGCGCGCTTCATCAGCCTGGAGAACACCATCAGGATGTTCTTCGGCCAGTTGTTCCCGGGCTATGCGCTGCTGGGCGACGGTGCCTTCCGAGTCATCCGCGACAGCGACATCGAGGTCGAGGAAGAGGCGGAGGACCTGGTCCGCTTCTACGAGACCGCGATCAAGCGCCGCCGCCGCGGCGAAGTCATCCGCTTGAAGATCGAGGGCTCGACCCCGGCGGGCCTGCGCAACCTGGTCCGCGACGCACTCGGCGTGCACGACCGGGACACCACGGTCGTCACCGGCATCCTGGGCATCGCCGACCTGTCGATCCTGGTCGACGAGGACCGGCCCGACCTGAAGTTCGAGCCGTACACGCCGCGCTTCCCCGAACGCATCCGCGAGCATGGCGGCGACTGTTTCGCCGCGATCCGAGCGAAGGACCTGGTCGTCCACCATCCCTACGAGAGCTTCGAGGTGGTGCTCGCCTTCCTGAAGCAGGCCGCCGCCGACCCCGACGTCATCGCCATCAAGCAGACGCTGTACCGCGCCGGCAAGAACTCGCCGATCGTCCGCGCCCTGATCGACGCCGCCGAGGCCGGCAAGTCAGTGACCGCGGTGATCGAGCTGAAGGCCCGCTTCGACGAGGAGCAGAACCTGAAATGGGCGGCCGCACTGGAGCGTGCGGGTGTCCAGGTCGTCTATGGCTTCGTCGAGTGGAAGACCCACGCCAAATTGTCGATGGTGGTGCGGCGCGAGGGCACCGGCATCCGCACCTACGTCCACTTCGGCACCGGCAACTACCACCCGGCGACGGCGCGCATCTATACCGACCTGTCGTTCTTCACCGCTGACCCGCTGCTCGCGCGCGACGCCGCGCAGGTGCTGAACTACATCACCGGCTACGTCCAGCCGACGCACCTCGAAAAGCTCGGCATGGCGCCGCTGACCATGCGGACCAAGCTGTACGGCCTGATCGACGCCGAGATCGAGAACGCGCAGGCCGGCAAGCCCGCGGGCATCTGGGCCAAGCTCAACAGCCTGGTCGATGTCGGCATCATCGAGAAACTCTACGAGGCCAGCGACGCCGGCGTGGTGATCGAGCTGATCGTCCGCGGCATCTGCTGCCTGCGCCCGGGCGTGCCGGGCCTGTCCGAGCATATCCACGTCCGCTCGGTGATCGGGCGGTTCCTGGAGCACAGCCGCATCTTCGCCTTCGCCGGCGGCCACGCGCTGCCGTCGGAGCATGCGAAGGTGTTCATCTCGTCCGCCGACTGGATGCCGCGCAACCTCGACCGCCGCGTCGAGGTGCTGGTGCCGATCGAGAACCCCACCGTCCACGCCCAAGTTCTCGACCAGGTCATGCTCGCCAACCTGAAAGACACCGAGCAGTCGTGGGAGATGACGCCCGAAGGCCAGTACAAGCGCCTCGTCCACGCGGGGCCGGCCTTCAACCTGCACCGTTATTTCATGACCAACCCGTCGCTCAGCGGCCGCGGTGCGGCGCTGAAGGATCCAGGGACGGTGCCGCGGTTAGTTCTGGATAACAGCTAGGCGCGGCCGCAAGCAGCGCGGTAAACGCACTTCTGCGTTTCCCGAGCAGCGCGCGGACTCGCGCCAAGCCGGCCGGCGGCCGCGGCGACCCTAACGCCGCGTGCCGTCCGACGGCGCGGCTTTGCCGCGACGCCCTGGGCTGGCGGAATTTGCTTCGGCGTCCGCTATGGGTGGTTAGCTGCCGTTCCGCGCGACCCGCGCTTCAATCTGCGGCTCTTTTCCGATGAACCATGGCGTAGCCACAATAAACCGCTCAGCGTAATGCGGCGACTCGAAGGGGCCTACGAGCCTGCCCCCATGCCGGTCCTTGAATGTCTTTCCCTCCACCCATTCACCTTCGAGAAGATAAGTCTCTCCGTTGGAGAACTTGCGAACCTCGACCGAACGTTTGCCATCGTAGCTGTAGAGTGTGAACGCGACCTCATACATCAATCCAACAAGCGACTTCTTGGCTTTGGAGCCAAACAGTCGTTTGAACCACGTCATCGCCTAACCCCACTGCCACTCTGACACATCCTGCCTCAGGAATCTGCGTAGGCCAATGTCCGCTATTGGGCGATAGCTGCCGCTCGCGACCTCAATGCCCGACCGGCTCCGCCATCAGCTCGACCAGCACGCCGCCCGAATCCTTCGGGTGCACGAAGATCACCGGCACGCCGTGCGCCCCCATCCTCGGCTCCCCCGTCCCCAGCACGGTCGCGCCGCGCTCCCGCATCGCGTCGCGGGCGGCGAGAATGTCGGGGACTTCGAAGCAGATGTGGTGCTGGCCGCCGGCCGGGAATTTCTTCAGGAAGCCCCATACCGGCGACGCGTCGCCGAGCGGCTCGATCAGTTCGAGCTGGCTGTTGGCGAGGTCGATGAACGCCACCGACACGCCCTGTTCGGGGAGTGCGAACTTCGCCCGACTGACGGTCGCGCCGTAGAGGTCGGCGTACATTTTCGCGGTCGCGTCGATGTCGGGCGTCGCGATGCCGACATGGTTCAGGCGTCCGATCATCGCAGCTCCTCCAGCAGTTCCGCCATCGTCGCCACCACCGCCGCCGCGCCAGCGTCGTGCAGCTCGTGGGCGTCGTGATAGCCCCAGTCGACGCCGATGCCGCGCACGCCGGCGTTCCGCGCCATCGCGATGTCGAACACCGTGTCGCCGATCATCACGCTCCCGGCGGCGTCCGCGCCGGCCTCGGCAATGGCGGCGTGCAGCATCGCGGGGTGCGGCTTCGACGGGTGGCGGTCGGCGGTCTGCAGCGTGACGAAGTGATGCGCGAGGCCGTGGTGTTCGAGGATCAGGTGCAGGCCGCGGTCCGACTTGCCGGTGGCGACGCCGAGCCGCCAGCCCGCCTCCGATAATGTCGCCAGTCCCTCGGCGATGCCCGGATACAGCGGCTCTGGATCGAGGCGCTTGTCGGCGCGGCGCTGCTGGAACGCTGCCCGATAGTCGCTCGCCAGCCGGACATGGAGCGCGTCGTCGCCCTCGGGCACGAGCACGCGCATGATCTCGATCAGGCTGAGGCCGACGCCGCGGCGGATGTCGTGCGCCGCCGGCCGCGCCAGCCCGGCCGCATCGAATACGTCCATCATCGCCAGCAGGATGTTGGCCTGGCTGTCGACCAGCGTGCCGTCGCAGTCGAACACCGCGAGGCGGATCATCGGCGGACCTCGCGCATCGCCTGCGCCATTGCCGTCGCACCGGCGCGCTCCATGCCGGCAATCAGCCGCTCGGCCTCGCTGGCCGGCTTGTTCTGGCTCAACTTGGTGGTGCCGCGCCAGATCGCGGGCGTCAGCTCGAACGCGGTGATGGCGTTCAGCATCGCCTCGAACCGCGCCGGCTCCATCTTGTCGCGCGTCCAGTCCTCGCGAACCCGGGGTTCGAGCGTGGCGGCGGCGCGGTCGAGCAGGTCGACCAGCGCGGGGCGATCAAGCCGCCGCACCGGGCCCTCGCATTCGACCGCGACATAGTTCCAGCTCGGCACCGTGCTGCGGACGTCGCTGTACCAGTTGGCGCTGAGATAGGCGTTCGGCCCCTCGACCAGCAGCAGCGCAGTCATGCCGTCAAGGCGGCCGGTCAGCGCGTTGGCATTCGCGAGGTGGAAGCGGATGCGTCCATCGACAACGATCGCCGGGGCGTGGGCGACGCGCGGACCATCCGGAGTCGTCGCGAAAATGCGGGCAAATGCGGTTGCACCGACGAAACTCAGCATCGCCGCATCATCGTTCCAGCGGAAAGCTGCCGCCGGATGCATCAGCGCGCCTGGCCCCGCGACCGCCGTTCGCCGCGATGCGCCTTGCGCCGCGCCTTGGCGTCGGCGGCGGCCAGCTTCTTCTTGCCCTCGGGCGTCTCCGAGAACTTGACCGGGTCGAGGATCGCACCGTCGCCGTCGGCCTCGGTGAAACCGAGCATCTTGAAGCTCTCGACGAAGTGCGCGGGCAGGTCGGCGGTGATGTCGAGCCAGCCGCCGTCGACGTTCTCGATGCGCAGGCGGCGGGCATGGAGGTGCAGCTTGCGCGACACGCCGCCGGTCAGGAAGGCGTCGCGGCCGCCGTATTTTGCGTCGCCGACGATCGGGTGGCCGAGCGCATTGGCATGGACACGGATCTGGTGGGTCCGCCCGGTCTGCGGCTGGAACTCGACCCACGCCGCCTGCGTCGCGGCATGGTCGATAACGCGGTAAAGCGTCTTCGCCGACTGGCCGCCCTCGGGGTCGACGTGCATCTTCTCGCCGCCGGTGCCAGGCTGTTTTGACAGCGGCGCATCGATCTCGCCCGCTTCCGGCTCGGGCTGGCCGACGGTCAGCGCCCAATAGACCTTCTTTGCGGTGCGGCCCGAGAACGACTTGGAGAAGAATGCCGCCGCCTTGGCGGTGCGGGCGAGCAGCAGCACGCCGGACGTGTCCTTGTCGAGCCGGTGGACCAGCTTGGGCCGCGCGTTGGTGTCGTAGATCAGCGCGTCGAGCAGGCCGTCGACATGGCTGGTGGTGCCGGTGCCGCCCTGCGTCGCCAGGCCCGGCGGCTTGTTGATGACGATGGCGTGCGCGTCCTTGTGGATGACGAGGCTCTGCGCATATTCGATCTCGGCTGCGCTCAGCGGTTTCGCGATGCGCGGGGCCATGGTCACGGCGCCCTCCTCGGCGGGCGGCAGGGTCAGCACCTGGCCCGCGGCGAGGCGCGTGCCCGGTTCTGCCTTTGCCCCGTCCAGACGCAGTGCGCCGGTGCGCGCCCAGCGCGACACGACGTTGAAGCTGGTGCCGGGCTCATGCCGTTTGAACCAGCGGTCGAGGCGGATGCCCTCATCGTCGTCGGCGATGGTGATGGTGCGGGTCATGCCAAGCGGCTCAAATACAGGCCGGCAAACAGCGCCAGCATCGAGCCCGCGACCGACGACACGGCATAGGCGGCGGCAAGCGCAACATCGCCGCGCGCCGTCATCTCGACCAGCTCGAGGCTGAACGCCGAGAAGGTAGTGAAGCCGCCCAGCACGCCGACACCGAGTAACAGGCGGAGCGGTTCGTCGGCGGCGTTGCGGCTCGTCAGCCAGCCCACCAGCAAGCCCATCAGCAGGCCGCCCAGAATGTTGACCGCCCAGGTCCCGAACGGCAGGCCGGGGCCGAAAGCCGCCAGTGACCAGCGTCCGACGCCGTAGCGCAGGCCGGCACCGATGCCGCCGCCGAGCATGACGAGGACAAGCGGGGGCAGGGCGGCAAACGCGGGCATCGCCGAGCCTGTAGCCGCCGGGGCGCAGCTTGGGAACCGGCTTGGCCACGACGGCGTGCCGGGTTATCCTGCCGGTAGGGTCGCGTAACGGTGGAGCGGTGCATGCGCGCCTTACGGATCCTTGGTCTTGCGGCGCTGGCTACCCTGGCCGCCTGCGCCCACAAGCCGGTGTCGCTCAGCTGCGATCCGCGCAAGGTGCAGCGCTACGCGCTCGGCGTGCCGGTGCCGCCGTCCGATGGCTACGGCAACAGCGCCGCGCCAGGCTTCGAGCCGGGCGCACCGCCGCCCGGTGTCGGGGCGGTCGCGAGGGAAAGGCCGACGGTCGCGTCCTTCTACCGCGACTCGCTGCGTCGTGGTGCCGTTGCTGGCGAGCCGCAAAGCCTGTTGATGATGTCCGGCGGCGGCGAGCGCGGCGCGTTCGGGGCCGGGCTGCTCGCGGGCTGGCAGGCGGGCGCCGGGGCGCTGCCTAAGTTCGCGGTGGTCACCGGGGTCAGCACCGGCGCGCTGCTCGGCACCTTCGCGTTCATCGGACGCGCCGACATCGCGGTGCAGGGCTATACGATCGACAGCGAGGCGGATCTGGTCAATCCGCTCGGCGGCAAGAGCCCGCTCGGCCTGGTCCGCAAGGGCGCGGCGGCGGACCTCGTGCCGCTGCGCGCCCGGCTGCAACGGCTGCTCAGCGACGATGTCATGACCGCGGTCGCCACCGAGAGCGCGGACGACAAGCGGCGGCTGCTGGTCGGGGTCGTCGATGTCGACGACGGCGAGGCCTATGCCTACAGCCTTGGCGAGATTGCGCGGCACTGGGTTGCCGCGCCTCCGGCTGAAAAGCCCGGGCTGAAGGCCTGTTATGTCGAGGCGATCATCGCCTCCGCGTCAGCCCCGCCGGCCGCGCCGCCGGTGTTCATCAACGACCGCGAACTGATCGACGGCGGCGCACGCTTCGGCATGTTCTTCGTCGCGGCGGACGAGGCCTTGCGGTCGAGCGCCGCGGTCGCGGGCACGGCGGCGCAGTCCTACCTTATCGTCAACGGCACGCTGGAGCTGCACCCGCGCCCCGTTGCCAGCCCGCACGCGGACTGGGACATTCTCAATCTCGGGCTGCGCTCGGTCGATGTGCTACAGAACCAAGTCTACCGCTTCTCCGCCGACTATGCTCGGCGGCGGACGGCGGAGGGCGAACTGACCTTCCGCTTCGCGCGCATCGAGGACGATGCGCCGGGGTTCATGACTGCCATACAGAGTGTACCGGGCGAGACCGAGACGCTCAGCTGTCAGGCGTGGCAGGACCGCGATACCGACGGCAAGCACGGTGCGGTGCCACTGCAGTTCCAGAAGCGCTACATGCGCTGCCTGATCGAATATGGCCGCGCCCGCGCCTCTAAGCTGGCGGGCATCTGGTATCAGGCGAGGCCGTAGGTCCAGCCTTCTGTCGCGGCGATGGCGGGAGTCAGGCCGGCGGGTCGCCAGTAGCGCGGGTCAGCCGCGATAGCGCGCATCCCCGCCGCGGAGATCAGCGCGTCGCCGGCATGGTCGTCGAAATGCTCGGGAAGGCCGCGGCTGGGTGGGCTGCCCAGCGCCGCGAGCGCGGTGTCGAGCGTGGCGCGGCTCCGCAGCTTGCCGCGCGCGCCGCCCAGCTGCGCGAACAGGCGGCAGTAGATTTCGACCAGCAACGGTCCGCGATCCGGCACCGGGTCCATCGGCCATACCGGCACCCGCGTCGCGGCGAGCAGGCGCATGCCCGACAGGCTCGCCTTGCCGCACTGCGCCGCACCGAGCAGCACGAACACCGACGAGGGGGTATTGCCGCGTGCCTTGTCGGCCTGCTCGACAACGCGCAGCCGGGCGCGGTCGGCGCGCGGGCCATCGGCGGCACCGAGCCAGAAGTGCCGGCGGCGATGCGCAACATAGGCGGGCACGGCGTGGTGCGGATCGGCGGCGCTGACCCCGGCTACTTCCCGCCATAGCGACCGGGCGTCGGGCGGCGACGGCTCCCCCGGAAAATAGGCGCCCCGGTCCGCGAACGGCAGGCCGAAGCACATGTCGATGCCGAACAACGTCCGGTCATCGGTCGCGTCGATCATCGCGAACACCTCGGCCCGCGACCAGCGGTGGCCGGGCATCACCAGCCGCGGTGGCCCGCCCGATGCATCAGCTTCGGCAACTGCGATGGCGCGGTGCCGCTCTCCAACCGCACCGGTCCAGTCGACGGCGACAAAACGGTCGAAGGTCACGCCTTCGCGGCTCGCAATGCCCGCCAATGCTCCAGCCGTTCCGCAATGCGCTTTTCGTGGCCGCGGTCGGTGGGGGCATAGAAATCCTGCGGGCGCATCTCTTCGGGCCAATAGTTTGCACCCGAGAAGCCGCCCTCGGCATCATGGTCGTAGGCATAGTCCTTGCCGTAACCGATCTCCTTCATCAGCTTCGTCGGTGCGTTCAGGATGTTCGGCGGCGGCATCAGGGAGCCGGTCTCCTTCGCCGACCGCCACGCCGCCTTCTGTGCGGTGTAGGCCGCGTTCGATTTGGGCGCGGTGGCGAGGTAGAGGCAGGCCTGCGCGATCGCCAGTTCACCTTCGGGCGAGCCGAGGAAGTCATAGCTATCCTTCGCCGCCAGCGTCACCACGAGCGCGTTCGAATCAGCCAGTCCAATGTCTTCGCTGGCGAACCTCACCAACCGCCTCAGCACATACAGCGGCTCCTCGCCCGCCGTCAGCATCCGCGCCAGATAGTAGAGCGCGGCGTCGGGATCGGAGCCGCGCAGGCTTTTGTGCAGGGCCGAGATCAGGTTGTAATGCCCCTCGCGGTCCTTGTCGTAGACCGCGACGCGGCGGTGCAGCAGGTCGCGCAGCTGCCCAGGCTCGAGTGGAACCTCGACCGCGATGGAGAACAGCGTCTCCGCCTGGTTGAGCAGGAACCGGCCGTCGCCGTCCGCGCTCGCCACCAGCGCCTCGCGCGCCGCCGGGGACAGGGGCAGGGCGCGGCCGTCGACCGCCTCGGCGCGGTCGAGCAATTGCTCCAGCGCCGCCGCATCCAGCCGCCGCACGATCAGCACCTGCGCCCGGCTGAGCAGCGCCGCGTTCAGCTCGAAGCTGGGGTTTTCCGTGGTCGCACCGACGAGCGTGATCGTGCCGTCTTCGACATAGGGCAGGAAGCCGTCCTGCTGGGCGCGATTGAAACGGTGAATCTCGTCGACGAACAACAGGGTGCGCTGGCCGGCGCGGGCCGCGGCGCGGGCCTCGGCGAACAGCTTCTTCAGGTCGGCGACCCCCGAGAATACCGCCGAGATCATCACGAAGCGCAGGCCCACCGCGTCCGCCAGCAGCCGCGCGATGGTGGTCTTGCCGGTACCGGGCGGCCCCCACAGGATCAGGCTGGCCAGCTTGCCCGCCGCAACCATCCGCCCGATCGCGCCGTCGGGTCCGGTCAGGTGGTCCTGCCCGACAACCTCGCTTAGCGTGTGCGGCCGTAACCGCTCGGCCAGCGGCTGGCCGGGCAGGGCGCCGCTGTCGGGTATAGGTTCGGCGGCGAAGAGATCGGCCATGACCCTGACTTAGGCTCGGCGGCCCGGCGCGCAAGCCGGTGATCGGGGAACGAAGCGCCGGCGGCTGCCGTTGCGCCAACGAAGGGAATTCTCATGGCGCGACCGGCGCAACCGCGACGCAATACACCGGCCAAGCCCGACACGCCGGAGACCGCCGGGCCGCCCGCCTCCAACCTGACCGCCGGCGAGATCCGGGAGGTGGACAAGCGGGGCCTCGCCAACACGAAGGTCGTGCACGAGGTCGTGCGCCTGCAGGGCGAGGAGGAGCTCGACCGATCGTGGCCTTCGCTGGTGTCGTCGGGGATTGCGGCGGGCGTGTCGATCAGCGCCTCGGTGCTGGCCAAGGCGGCGCTGGTGGCGGGATTGCCCCGCGACGCGGCGTGGACGCCGCTGGTCGCCGCGCTCGGCTACACGGTCGGCTTCGTCGTTGTCATCATGGGCCGGCTGCAGCTGTTCACCGAAACTACGGTGACCGCGGTGCTGCCGGTCGCGACCCGGCCGACGATCGCCAATCTGGCGCGGCTGATGCGGGTCTGGGGGCTGGTGCTCGCCGCCAATCTCGCCGGCTCGGCCCTCGTCGCCGGACTCATCGCCGGGGGCTTCATTGTCACCCCGGAGCACCTGAAGGCGGTAGTGGAGATATCGCGCGAGGCGCTGGCGCACAGCGTGCCCGAGCTGATCTGGCTCGGCATCCCGGCCGGGTTCCTGGTCGCGTCGATCGCCTGGATACTGCCCAATGCCAAGGGTCAGGAGATCTGGATCATCATGCTGATCACCTGGGTCGTCGGGGCTGGTGATTTCAGTCACGTCGTCGCCGGCTCGACCGAAGCCTTTGTCCTCTGGTTCAGCGGCGAGATCGGCTTTGGCGGCGCGTTCGGCGGCTTCATCCTGCCGGCGCTGCTCGGCAACGTCATCGGCGGTACCGGGCTGTTTGCGGTTCTCGCCCACGGCACAGTTCACGGCGAAAACTAGGGGGCGATGTCCTTGAACCAGGGTTCGACGGTGCCCTGCTGCTTCAGCGTGATCGGGTTGCCGTGGCGGTCGCGCGACTTGCCGACGGTGAGCCGGACCCAGCCTTCGGAAACACAATATTCCTCGACCGTGGTGCGCTCGACGCCGTTGAAGCGGACGCCGATGCCACGCGCCAGCACCGCTTCGTCATAGAAGGGGCTGCCATGCGTGGCGCTGAGCCGATCGGGCGGTGTGTCGGTAATCGGCACGGGGGCGGGGGTATCGTCGGTCATCGGGTCACCGAAATCTTGCCGCCACCCCCGCGCAGGCGGGGACCCATCACCACGACCGGTTGGGCTGATGGGTCCCCGCCTGCGCGGGGATGACGAGAGGGTTACGCGGCGTTCTCGTCTTCGTCGTCCGACGCGGCAACTTCAACCGGAGCCGCGGCCTCGGCGACCGGCGCTTCATCGGGCACGCCCGGCTCGGCGTTCGGGTCATACGCCTCGGTGAAGCCGGCGTCGTCACGCTCGAACATGTCGGCGGTGACGTCGACACCCTTGGCCTGCAGGTCGGCCTCTTCCGGCGAGCGGGCGATGTTGACCTTGATCGTCACCGTCACTTCCGGGTGGAGGCTGACGCGGACATCGTGGATGCCGAGCGCCTTGATCGGCTTGTCGAGCACGATCTGGTTGCGTGTCACCTTGGCACCGTCGGCGACAAGCGCGTCGGCGAGGTCGCGGGTGGCGACCGAGCCGTACAGCTGCCCGGTGTTCGACGCCTGGCGGATCAGGATGATCGTGCGGCCATCGATGCCCTGGCTGTCAGCCTTGGCAGCGTCGCGACGCTTGGCGTTGTCCGCCTCGATCGTGGCGCGGTTGGCCTCGAAACGCTTGCGGTTGGCCTCGGACGCGCGGAGCGCCTTGTGGCGGGGGAGCAGGAAATTGCGCGCGAAACCGGGCTTCACATTGACGACGTCGCCAATGTTACCAAGCTTCTCGACGCGCTCGAGCAGGATCACATCCATCGAACTGGCTCCTACTTAACGAGGTAGGGCAGCAAGCCCAGGTGACGCGCGCGCTTGATCGCCTGGGCGAGTTCGCGCTGCTTCTTGCCGGAAACGGCGGTGATGCGGCTCGGCACGATCTTGCCGCGCTCCGAGACGAAGCCCTGGAGCAGGCGCACATCCTTATAGTCGATCTTCGGTGCATCG
>JBBQWN010000018.1:0-43741 GCA_038210595.1 Sphingomonadales bacterium
GGGGCACCACCTACCAATCCAGAGAGTCCCAGGATAACCCAATCACCTAGGTGAAACGATGTCTTGGGTTCCACCAGAACCCACCACATACCATCAAAGCCCACGAATTTGCTGGTATCGTGCTGGTATATTCTGTAGTCCAGCGGGGCTTAGAGCCGGGCGGTTGTTGTCGCGAATGGTGAGCTGGCCGCCGCAACTGAACCTTTGCAGGTTCGGTCAGCCGAGCATGATCGAGTGCTGCAATGGCTCATGCAGCGAGGCGAATTCGCAGGCATTGAAGAGCCTCAGTTGGACTGAGCCATTTCATGGCAGCTGGAAATGAGCTGTCCACTTGAGACAGGATCTTTAATCGACATTGGCAGTCCGTCGATCTTATTTTGGGTGTCGAGTATGGCGATTGTCGATAAGGATGGGGGTAGGTGTCAGTGTACGGGTCAACCCCCGGGGGGGGTGGTTTGAAATTCAACAGTGTAACAGCCTGACCTAGCCTCGGACCTGACTATGCGTTTTCGACATATCGCAACGAGGTCAGCCGGGAATAATGGATCCATCCTTGTAAAGCACCGACCCCCCCTAACTGCAATTATCAGAGTACCATCTATTTGAGATTTGGTCCCAAGCGGGGCCACGAGGGTGGGTGACGTTAAGAGAGGCTACACGGTCGAGAACGGCAGCGGCGAACGCAAGCCGATCGGCTTGCGGACACATCGGCAGAACCTATGTCCGTCTTACATTCGGGGGATAACGTGCACTCGTTTATGCTGTTCACGAGGTCCAGTGCTCGATCCTGCCGCGACCGATCCTCGCGTGCGCACTGGCACATCCTTCAAAGTATGCACGTCGGATGGAGTTTCTGACCGCCGAGCAGGACATGAATATCCGCTTCAGTCACATCGGCGCTCGACTCATGGAGATGGGGCCGCCCACCGCCTTGTGAACAGGGGGGCCAAGACCTCGACTTCAGCCAGGGTGAGCTCTGTCATCGGCAAGCGACAACGCTTGACTTGGGATCGCGCGTGCTCTGCTCGCACATCCATGGCTCGAGCGCCATTTCCGATTCAATGCACGCTATACCGTCTTCAAGGGTGATACTTGGGGAGCAGCTCGCCGCATGATGGAATGGAAGGAGGCCGGTCGACCAATCTTGCCGGGCTGACGCCCGGACGTCCGGAAGACTATAGAGGACGCGCCGGCGCGGCCTCAACTATGCTGGCCAGTCCGACTCAAACGTGGACATTCGCGGGATGACCCGCATCCCGCAATCGGACATTCGTTCAGGCAATACCCAACGGCCGAAATGGGGCCGAAAGCGGACAGTCCGCTTTTAGGGGCGGGCCTACGGCAAGCCGACATTCGTTCAGCGTGACGCTTGGACAGGACAGCGTAACCAACTGCGTTACGATTGGGCAAACGACCGATGTATCAGGGGGGCCACTCGAGAGCGAATGTGGAAGGCTTGCTGGCTCTAGGACGTCTATGTAGTGGGTGACATTGCACAGGCAGGGCCGACGGTGGATGAAGCCACTCTGCGCGCGGCAAGACAATTTGACAGCGCAAGTATCCGATCGGGCTAGCTTCGCCCAAGCGAACCTAGTGTCCCCGTATCGAGGTGCCCGAGAATGCGCTTTAGGGCCGCGATGTTGTTATCGTCTTCGGCGCTCGCGAGCGCGTCCTGCAGCACCTCGCGGATGTCGTCGGCCTTGACCCGCTCCATCTCCCAGTTCGGATAGAGACGCTCTCGCTTTTCCTCACTCCAGTCCAACGCGACAACATCATAATGACGGGGATCGTCACGCAGGTTCGCGATCAGATTTTGCATCTGGAGGGGTGGCCCCTCGATCCACTGGAAGAAGACGCCGCTTCCAAAAACGAGCACCCCGGTGATGCCACGGGCGACGTTGCGGCGCTGAGCCGCCTCCACGATACGATTGACCTCGACCTCGTCGACGCCTTCAGCGGCACGACTGCAATAGACGTATGTGTAGAGTGTGCTCGCGGCATCGTCCGGATCGGACACGCCAAGAAAACCGGGTTCGTCGAACATGTGTCGGCTCGCTTTTCTTATGCAAGGCAGGCCGGATCGCCCGATGAACGAGGCTCAGGTTAGAGGATGCAGCTGATCTGTGTAAGGCAGCGTCGCCTGACCGGCATTGGCGCGCGCTGAAAGCCCTTACACGCCGAGCGAGTTTGATGAGGGCGACGCTTAAGACGGGAGCTGTGGACTCGTGCCCGGCTTACCGCAAACGATGCTCGTGAGCGCACTTAAACAATGGCATGCTCGCGGTAGGCTCGCTTCGTCACGGTGCAAGCCGTGGCGCCGTCTCGAACGGTGCACCGGAAGCGGACATTCGTTACCCTGTGAGCGTGTCGATCGGCGACGCTGGGTCGCCTCGAGCGTTCAAATCGCGACCTCTGCAGACATGCCGTCTTCCTCATCATTTACCGCGGTCAGGTGCGTGTGGACGACCGATACCGCAGTCCCGGGTTTGGCATCCTCAACCTTGATCCGCGCACGTAGCTGTTTGGCGAGCGCTTGAACGATACTCGAGCCGAGCCCGGAGGTGGCCAGATGGGGCGGGGCCGGCATGCCGATGCCGTCGTCCGCGACACCCAGGGTCCAGTTTAACCCAGTTACGGCATAGTGGACGGCGATGGTGCCATGCCGTTGATCCGGGAACGCATGTTTGAGCGCATTGATGACTAGCTCGGTGACGATGAGACCGATGCTAATCGATACGTTCGCCGCAACCGCGCTGTCATCGACCTTGACGGTCAGATCTAGCTGATCGTGGTCGGCAATAATTGAGGCGCCGATGCTCTGGCACAGCTGCGTCAGATACGGGCGCAGCGCTACTTCCTAGACGTTCGATACCGCAAGCTGCTTCTGTACAGCAGCGATCGACATCACCCTGTGGTGCGCATCATGCAGGTGGCCACGGACCTCATCCGATTGTACCTTGCGCGCGCTCTGCATGAGCACGCTCGCGATAATCTGCAGGCTGTTTGCAACCCGATGCTGGATTTCCTGGAGCAGCACCGCTTTCTCGCGGACCAGATCGTCCTTGAGCTTTGCCGCGAGCCTGGCGTCGGTCACGTCGGCGACCGACAGCAGGATACGAACTTCTCCAGAGCCTACATAGGTAAGCTTCTGCGCCTTCAGTACCAGACGCCGAGTACCTTGATGACGAGTGATGAGGTCGATCTCGTAGGCGTCGATCGCCGTGCCGATTGCCAGCGCTACGCCAAGCACCGAGCGCAGGCGCGGCGAGTCCCAACGACCGCCATCAAGTTCGTAGACCAACCGGCCGATCGCTTTTGCGGGATCAAGGGCGAAGGTCTGATAGAAGGAATCGCTGGCCGCAAGCAGGACACCGGCGCCGTCGAGAAGCAGCAGCGGTGCGGCTGATGCGGCAATAACAGCCAAGGCCAGCGTCGCGGCAGTTTCGGACTGGGGTGATGTCGGTCGAGTCATCGTTGCCCCTTCCAAGGGACCGGAGACTCACACTATGAAAGCCACTGCCGGCAGAAAACCGTTCGTTTTCAACAAACGGCCTCGACTTGTTTGACAGTGTATCATGGATCGGTGCCGTCCCCGCGCAGATTCACGGCGCGGCCAAAACTAGTCGTGGAAAAGACGGAGAACGCCTGACTTGCAGGCCAGACCGCCGACTTGTTCGTATCAAGAGGTCGGCTATCCCGGATACGTGCGTCCGCGAGAGTCAAATTCACGTTAGACTAACGGGACCTCAAGGTGCGGTCCGGACCGGCGTCGGTGACGACGCGGCCGACATGAGTATTTTCCGAGGCTACTGGCCCAGAACCCGTTGCCGGTAAGATCGGCTCCGACACGAGGAAGCTGTAAATTCGGTGGCGCATGCCGTTTGTTCCGGCGCCTTTAACACAACAGATCCCGACAATTTGGCAAGGCCATCACATCATGAGCAGATATTACTTCGTCGGTAGTGGTATTGCCTCGTTGGCAGGGGCAGTCGTCCTCATTCGCGACGGCGGTGTTTCTGGCAGGGATATCGTCATTTTCGAGGAAAGCCATGCGCTCGGCGGTGCGTTTGACGCCCATGGCGACCCCGAAAACGGCTATTTCATGAGCGGCAGCCGCATGTTCGAAGCGATGTACCAGTGCACCTTCGACCTAATGGCGTCGATCCCGTCGGTCAGCAATCCCAATATCTCGGTGAAGGAAGAAACCGACCAGGCCAACGCAAGGTGGCCGTGGCATAACAAGGTCCGGCTCGTGGACCGCGACGGCCATGTTCCCGACTTTCACACGCTGGGATTTGCAGAGCGCGACCGGATCGATCTCGTCAAGATCATCGCCGAGCCCGAAATCATGCTCGATGGCAAGCGCATAACCGATTGTTTTGGGGTACATTTCTTCGAAACCAATTTCTGGATGGAATGGTGCACGCTGTTCGCCTTCGAACGCTGGCACAGTGCGATCGAATTCAAGCGATATCTGCAGCGCTTCATCCACCATTTCTCGACGATCGACACGCAGGAGGGCATCTACCGCAGCCTGTACAACCAGTATGACAGCTTCATCGTGCCGCTGATGAACTGGTTGAAAGACCGGGAGGTCGAATTCCGGTCCGGCGTCCGCGTCGCCGACCTCGGCTTCGCATCCGACAGCGACGCGATCACCGTGACCGCGATCAAGCTCAGCACAGCGAGCGTTTCCGAACGCATCGACGTCGGCCCGAGCGACCTGGTTTTCGTCACCAACGGCTCGATGACCGCCGACAAGACTTTCGGCTCGATGACGACGCCGGCGCCGTTCGACCGCAGCGGCAAATCCGGCGCATGGCAATTGTGGGAAACGCTGGCGGCGGGACGGCCGCAGTTCGGCAATCCGGCCGCGTTCAACGGTGTGATCGCCGAATCTTCGTGGATTTCCTATACCGTGACCGTCAAGGAGCCGCTTTTCTTCGACCTCATGGAAAAGTTCAGCGGGCAGCCCGCCGGCGCCGGGGGTCTGATCACCTTCAAGGATTCCAACTGGCTGATCACCATCTCGATCTACCACCAGCCGTTCTTCGTCGGGCAGCCCGAAGGTGTCTTCGTGTGGTGGGGCTATGGCCTGTTCCACGACCGGCCTGGCGACTACGTCAAGAAGCCGATGATCGCGTGCACCGGCGCAGAAATCCTGGAGGAGGTGCTCGGCCATCTGCACTTCGCCAAGGCCGATACCGATGCCATCATGGCGGCATCGAACTGCATTCCCTGCACCATGCCCTACATCACCAGCCAGTACATGGTGAGGACCGGCAAGGACCGCCCGAAAGTCGTTCCCGACGGATCGACCAACCTCGCCTTCATGGGCCAATATGCCGAACAGCCTGACGACGTGGTGTTCACCGTCGAATACTCGGTCCGGTGCGCGATGACGGCGGTCTACACGCTGCTCAAGCTCGATCGAAAGCCACCCGCCGTCTATAAGGGCCTGCACAGTCCGCAGGTCATTGTCGACGCAATCCGGACCATGCACCGCTGAGCGGATGCCTTCCCGTTGGAGCCAAATATGACCATGAAAGACATCGGACCGCAGCCGCAGCTTTTCGACATCGAAAGCGCGACGCGGGACAACGGCAATTACCGTTCGGTTGCCTGGAGCGGGCGCTATCTGCAGGTGACATTGATGTCGATCCCGGTCGATGGCGACATCGGCCTGGAAATGCATGCCGAGACCGACCAGTTTATCAGGCTGGATGCCGGTCGCGGGCGGGTCCAGATGGGCAGTGCCAAGGACCAGCTCACGGTCCATGGCGAGGTCTCAAACGGTTGGTGCGTCTTGGTGCCGGCCGGTACTTGGCACAACATCACCAATACCGGGACCGAGCCGATGCAGGTCTACACAATCTATGCGCCTGCGCACCATGCGCCTGGGAGAATTCAGAAGACGGCATCCGATGCCGCTGCCGACACGGGCGATGTGCCGGCCGAATGGTCGGTTCAACCGCCCGTTGAAGCAGCCGACCAGCATGGCTGAGTGATTGGCCCGCGCGGTATTCGAAGCGGCTTCGACGCCAACACCTGCGGCTAGAACGACAGGCTGATCGCGATCTGTGGCGCGACGAAGGACGCCGAGTTGCGACCGGCAGCCGAGAATGCGACGCTGGCCTGCCAGCGTCACGCGTCATCGACACCGGGACGCTGCTCGGCTCCAGGCTGCTGCGCCAAACTCTCGCATAACGCCTCGCGGTTGTGCCTCACACCATTCGTTGCAGCGTACGGTCGCGCACCACAATCGCGTGGTATAGCGCGCCGAACACATGCAGCGCGATGACAGCTGATCGAATGCGTCGCCGAAAGGCGCGGATCGAAATACAGCATCGAACCAAGCGCTACTTTTTCTGCGGTCGCAGGATTGCCTGGCAGTGTTGGCGGCTTGACGGGTATCGGCTCGAAAGAGCCGCGCGCCTGCAGGATCAGCGGATCGTTCGACGCTTGCATGCCGGGCTCCGCCACCGATCCAATTTCGTTTGCGCTTTCCGGTGAGGGTTTGGCGCAACCGGCGACCAGCAGACACAGGCCGGTCGCGAAGAAAGCAGAACGACCCATGGCATGTACTGCCACGGTCCGACGCTGCTTTGCGGCCTTCGAAATTGGCTTCCGATCGATCATACCAAATGCTCGCCCGCCAGTTTGCTCAGCGACCCAATTAGCATCAGGCCGACGTGCGGACGCCCCTCGGAAAATACGCATTCGGCCCGACCGGTGCGCGCGTGCGTAGTTTCAGCTGAACGAACGTCTACTTACGCTGATCGGCAGCCGAGCGCCGCCATCCCGATTTCTCCAGGACAGGCTTTTCCGGTACATGAACGAGCGGCAGCTTTCGGGATCGCGACCAGCGCGGCAAAATGTCTGAAATGGGCGCATAGCTGCCGTCGCGCTCGCCTGAATGGACGTCAGCTTACACCAAATTGCCGCTCGTAAGCGGCCATTCCGGTTTCCACCAAAAGCGGCCAGAGCCGAACAAGCCTGATCATGAGAGGACACGGGTCCGATGGACCTGCCGGACTTGGTCCTTAATTCCGGGGGGTGAGCGTTCGAAGGCCGCGGTAGCCTGATAACGATTCATGCGGCTCGCGCCGGATCGATAACCTTCTTCCAGCTCCACAGCGGCAAGGGCACGTCAGTGACCAACATCAGGTCATTCCGCAAGGCAGCCTGACGTCGACGATTTGCTGGTACATTTGCTGGTATCTCGGGCACAATATCCTTATTTACCGTGGTGCTGTGGTATCGGCCAGGGGCACCAGTTTTTGAATGGGCCGGTCAACCGCTAGGTCAGAGACCAGGCTATATCGTCGCCGGCGTGGAACGGGATCAAGGTCGTACCGCCCAGCTCCAGATGGTCCGGTACGGGCTGCGAGTGGCGCTCAAGAGTGATGCTGCTGTCGTTGAGCGGCAGTCCGTAGAACCGCGGGCCATTCTCCGACGCGAAGGCTTCGAGGCGCTCGAGCGCGTTCTCCTCCTCGAACACCGTCGCATAACTTTCCAGCGCGTAGGGGGCATTGAAGATGCCGGCGCAGCCACAGGCCGATTCCTTGTCGCCGACGGCGTGCGGCGCGGAGTCGGTGCCTAGGAAAAACTTGGCCGAACCCGAGGTTGCCGCGCGGCGCAGGGCGAGCCGGTGCGCCTCCCGCTTGGCAACCGGCAGGCAGTAAAAATGCGGCCGGATGCCGCCGTCGAACATGGCGTTGCGGTTGATCGCCAGATGGTGCGGCGTGATCGTCGCGGCCAGGTTCGGGCCGCCCGCGGTGACGAAGGCTGCGGCGTCGGCGGTGGTGATATGTTCGAAGACGATCTTGAGCGCCGGGAAATCCGCTATCAGCTTGATCAGGATGCGCTCGATAAACACCGCCTCGCGGTCGAAGACGTCGACGTGGCGGTCGGTGACCTCGCCGTGGAGGAGCAGCGGCATGCCGATCCGCTGCATGGTTTCGAGGACGCCGTGGATCTTGCCGATGTCGGTGACGCCGTGGTCGGAATTGGTGGTGGCGTGCGCGGGATAGAGCTTGCACGCGGTGAACACGCCCTCCGAAAAGCCGCGCGCGACCTCGTCCGCAGCGGTCGTGTCGGTCAGGTAACAGGTCATCAGCGGCGTGAAGTCCAGGTCTGGCGCGACGGCGGCGAGGATGCGGTCGCGGTACGCCCGCGCGGCCGCGACGGTGGTGACCGGGGTTTTCAGGTTCGGCATGACGATCGCCCGGGCGAACTGCCGGGCGGTCGCGTTGACGACGGCCGCGAGCAGCGCGCCGTCACGCAGATGGACATGCCAGTCGTCGGGCCGCCGCAGCGTGAGGCGGAAGGCCGTTGCCGTTCCTTGGGTCGTGGCATCCTGTGGCGATGGCGGCATCAATCGGTCTCTTCCGTCGTTCGTTGCGTCTTGGCGCACCGCCGGGCGTCACTCAATACGGAAGCGTATTTCAGTCGCCCTGGCCCGTCGGCTCCGTACGCGGGTAGCGCGCCAGCAGGTCGCCCAGCAGCTGGTTAGGGAAGCGGCGCTTCTGAAGGATGGCGTAGAAGCTCTCTGTCAGCTGCGGAACGCGGCAATGTTCGACCAGCGCGCCCGACGCCAGCTCGTCGCGCACGACGATCGGCGGCACCAGCGTCACGCCCTCGCGCTCGCGCGCGAGCAGGCGCAGCATCGCCATGTCGTCGACTTCCGCCAGGATGATCGGCCGGATTCCGGCCAGGTCGAGCAGATGATCGAAGGCGACCCGGATGTCGCTGTCGAGGCTGGGCAGCAGGATCGGCTCGTGGCGCAGATCGTCGGGAAAATGGAACGGCGGCTGGCCGGGTCGCGGGCGGCCGACCAGGCTGACGGGCTGCTGGTTGAGCAGGTGGTTGCGGAACGCCGCGCGGGCGTCGCGCGGCGCGGCGCTGTTGGCCAGCACGACGTCGACGCTGTGCGCCTCGAGCTGTGCGAGCAGGTCTCGGATCGTGCCGGAGCGGACGATCAACTCCACGTCCGCGCGGCCGACCAGCGGGCGCAGGAATTCGAGCTGGAAGTTGCGCGACAGGGTGGTCAGCGCGCCGACCCGCAGGACCTGGCGGTTGGCGCGGGGCCGTCCGTCGAGCGTGCTCATCAACTCGTCGCCAGCCTCGAACACCGTATCGGCATAGTCGAGCGCGATCTGCCCGGCCTCGGTCAGCACCAGCCGCTTGCCGACGCGGTCGAACAGCGGGTGGCCGATCTGGTGCTCGAGTTTCTGGATCTGCACCGACAGCGCCGACTGCGACACATTCAGGCGTTTGGCGGCACGGGTCAGGCTGGCCTCATGCGCGACGGCCCAGAAATAGCGCAGGTGGTTGAAATTCAGGTTCGGCATACCGTTCCTTAAAACAGAACGATATCGGTGGAACAATGAATTTCCCGGTTCACGCCGGCGCGGATATCCGTCGCTCCGATCCAAACCATGGGTCGAGGGGGACAGACATTGCCGACCGATCTCTTGCCCTATGGCGGCCTCGCGGCCCTGCTGCTGAGCGCGTTCGTTGCTTTCCTGAGCCCCAGGCGCCCGCCGCGCGGCGTCGCGTGGGTGGCGGAGGCGGCGGCGGTGGCCGCGATCATCGTGGCGGTGGCGACCGTGGTCATGCTGGCCGTTCATGGGCCGGCGGAAGGCCCCCTGATCGGAGCCTACGGCGTCGGCCTGTCGGTCCGGCTCGACGCGGTAAGCGTCGCGCTGTCGCTGCTGGTCTCGTTCGTCGGCTGGATCGTGGTGCGGTACGCGGCGACGTACCTCGACGGGGAGGCGCGGCAGGGCACGTTCACCGCCTGGCTGTGCGTGACGCTCGCTTCCGTGCTGCTGCTGGTCATGTCGGGAAACCTGGCGCAGCTCGTCATCGCCTGGGTGGCGACGAGCCTCGGCCTGCACCGTCTGCTGCTGTTCTATCCGGACCGTGTCGCGGCGCAGCGGGCGGCGCGCAAGAAATTCGTGACCGCGCGGGCCGCCGACGCGGCCCTTGTCGCGGCGGCGGCGTTGCTGTTCGCCCGCTATGGCACCGCCAATATCGGGACCATCCTGGCGGCAGCGCGAACGGGTGAGGGCGGCGGCATGGCAGTGGCGGCGGCCGGCCTGCTGGCGATCGCGGCGCTGCTCAAGTCGGCGCAGTTCCCGCTGCACGGCTGGCTGACCGAGGTGATGGAGGCACCGACACCCGTTTCGGCGCTGCTCCATGCCGGGGTGATCAATGCGGGCGGGTTCATCCTGATCCGCTTCGCCGACGTCATACTGCTGGCGCCCGGCGTGCTGGCGGTGCTGGTCATGATCGGCGGCTTCACCGCGCTCTTCGGCGGGCTGGTGATGCTGACCCAGCCGGCGGTCAAGACCTCGCTGGCCTGGTCGACGGTGGCGCAGATGGGGTTCATGATCATGCAGTGCGGGCTGGCACTGTTCCCGCTGGCCCTGCTCCACATCGTCGCGCACTCGCTCTACAAGGCGCATTCCTTCCTCGCCTCGGGGGGCGCGGTCGAGCGGATCGCGGCGGCGCGCCGGCCGGGACCGGTGGCGATCCCGAATGCGGCGGCGGTCGGGCGAGCGTTCCTTGTCGCGCTCGCGATCTACGGGGCGATCGGCTGGGCCTTCGGCGTTCACCACAAGTCGCCGCAGGCGATCGCGCTGGGGGCGATCCTGATCTTCGGCATTGCCTATCTGCTGGCGCAGGGGCTGGCCGACGCCGCACCCCGCGCCCTGACGCGGCGGATGGCGGTTTACGCGGTCGCGGCGTCGATCGGCTATTTCACCCTGCACGGTCTCGCGCTGTGGCTGACGGCAGGCACGTTGCCGGCAACCCCGGTGCCCGGGCCGCTGGAATGGGCGCTGATCGTGCTGGCGGTGCTCAGCTTCGGGCTGGTCGCCGTCGCGCAGGCGATGTTCCCGCTGTGGGCCTATCACCCGGCCGCCGCGGGCCTGCGCGTGCATTTGTCCAACGGCCTCTACGCCAATGCCCTGTTCGACCGCTGGCTCGGCGGCTGGGCGCTGCGGCGGCCCTCGTGAGCGAACTGGAGACCAAGCCGATGCCGCACGATCTAAGCGCCGTGCTCGCCGCCGCCGACGCCGCGGCGCACGCCATCCCGCCCGCCTGGCCGCTGGCGTCGAGTGTCGCGGTCAACCCGTATCTCGGGCAGGCCGGCGATGATCTCGCGCAGACGGCGGCGTTGCTGGCCCGCGTGTCCGGGGCGCCGATGACGATGCCGCGCGACTGGTACCGCGCGCGCATCGCCGCCGGCGCGGTCAGCGAAGACGATCTGGCGGGCGCGCTGGCCGCCGCACCCGCGCTTCACCGGCCCACGATCGCCGCGCTGAAGTCTGCTGCCGGCCGGCCGTCGGAAATACCCGCGCCCGTGCCCACCATCGCTGCGCTGGCCGCCGAGGCTTCGGGGATCGACTGGCCGGCGATCATCGCCGACCGCTTCGGTGCCTGGGCTGGCGGCTATCTCGATGAGGGCCAGGCGCTGTGGGCGGCGCCGCGGGGCAACAGCGCCTATGCCGCCTGGCGCGCCGTCGCGACGCACGACCTGACGCCGGAGATCGCCGGCCTGTCCGGCTTTGCCGCGTTCGTGGCCGACGCACCTGAGACGGCGACGGACACGCTGGTGCGGGCGGCGACCCGGCTGGGGCTGTCGCCTGCAGCGCTGCCGACCTATTTCCACAGCCTGCTGATGACGCTCGGCGGCTGGGCGCAGTATGCCCGCTATCAGCTCTGGCAGGCCAAGCTCGCGGGGCAGGGCGACGACACGATCACCGGCTTCCTGTCCATCCGGCTGCTGTGGGAGGAGGCGCTGTTCGCCCGCTACGAGCCGCAGATCGGCGCGGCGTGGCAGGCCGCCGTCGCGGCGCATGCCCGGCCGGTCGAGCCGACTCCGGACCAGAGCATCGATGCCATCCTGCAAGAAGCGTGCGAACGCGCCGCCCAGCGCGAGCTTGGCCAGACGCTGGCGACCGCCGGCCGGACGGACGCGCCGGAGCCCGTCCTGCAGGCCGCCTTCTGCATCGATGTCCGTTCGGAGGTGTTACGCCGCGCTCTGGAATCGCTCGATCCCGGTATCCAGACCCTGGGATTCGCGGGCTTCTTCGGGCTGACCGCGTCGCACCACCGCTTCGCTTCGGACGTCGCCGAGCACCGGCTCCCGGTGCTCTTGAACCCCGGACTGGCGTCGCGTTCGGGCGATGCGGCGGACGCCGCCGCCGATACGGCAGCCCGCTACAAGGCGCGGGCGACGCGGGCATGGGGGCGTTTCAAGCTGGCGGCAGTGTCGTCGTTCGCCTTTGTCGAGGCCGCCGGCCCGGTCTACATCGCCAAGCTGGTCCGCGACGCGCTTGGCCAGCATGGCAACGCGCTGCCGGACGATCCCGCGCCCTACGCCGACCCCGCGCTCGACCTGGCAACGCGCGTCGGCATGGCCGCGTCGATCCTGCGCGCCATGTCGCTGACCCGGGGCTTCGCGCCGCTCGTGCTGCTGGTCGGGCACGGCGCCAACGTCGTCAACAATCCGCACGCCAGCGGCCTCCACTGCGGCGCCTGCGGGGGCTATTCGGGCGAGGTCAATGCCCGGCTGCTGGCCGGATTGCTCAACGATCCGGAGGTGCGCGCGGGTCTGGTCGACGCGGGCCTGGCCATTCCGGCGGCGACGCTGTTCGTCGCCGCGCTGCACGACACGACGACCGACGCCGTATCGCTTTATGCGGCCGATCATCCGTCGCCCGCGCACCGCGACGATATCGACCGCGCCCGGGGTTGGCTGGCCGCCGCGGGGGCGCTGGCGCGCGGCGAGCGCGCCTTGCGCCTGCCCCGCGCGCACGGGGAACGCAGCGTCGCGAAGCGCAGCCGGGACTGGGCGGAAACCCGCGCCGAATGGGCGCTGGCTGGCTGCAAGGCGTTCATCGCCGCGCCGCGTACGCGCACCGCGGGCCGGAGTCTGGCGGGCCGGGCCTTCCTGCACGACTATGACTGGCACCGGGACGACGGCTTCGGCGTCCTCGAACTGATCATGACCGCGCCCGTCGTCGTCGCAAGCTGGATCAGCCTGCAATATTACGGCTCGAGCGTCGCGCCCGCGGTGTTCGGCGGCGGCAACAAGCTGCTCCACAACGTCATCGGCGGCCTGGGCGTGGTCGAGGGCAATGGCGGCACGCTCCGCGCCGGGCTGCCGTGGCAGTCCGTGCACGATGGGCGCGACCTCGTGCACGAGCCGCTTCGCCTGACCGTCTGCATCGAAGCACCGCGCGAGGCGATGACCGCCATCCTCGAACGGCACCCTGGCGTGCGCGCGCTGTTCGACAATCGCTGGCTCCACCTGTTCGCCCTTGACGATGCCGGCCGGATGGCGTGGCGCTACCGGGGCGACCTGGCGTGGGAGCCGGTTGCTGCGAGCGAGTCCGTCGCGGCGCCTGCGGAAATGGCGGCATAAGCAACGGACTTGCGTACGGCGACCGCCTGACGGCAAGGTGGGGGTGCCGGATGCGGCGCTCCTTGGGGGAGATACGATGCAGATCTTGAGAACGCCGGACGACCGGTTCGTTGGTCTGCCCGGCTATGACTTCGCACCGCATTACCTGACCGTCACCGATGCCGACGGTACCGACCTGCGCATCCATTATCTCGACGAGGGGCCGCGCGACGCCGCGCCGGTGCTGCTGATGCACGGCGAGCCGAGCTGGTCGTACCTGTACCGGAACTTCGTGCCCTATCTCGTTGAGCGCGGCCACCGCGTCATCGCGCCCGACCTGATCGGCTTTGGCAAGTCCGACAAGCCGGCGGCGCGGACCGATTATACCTACGAGCGTCACGTCGCCTGGATGAGCGCGTGGCTGACCCGGCTCGACCTGCGTGACATCACGCTGTTCTGTCAGGATTGGGGCGGACTGATCGGCCTGCGGCTGGTGGCGGCGTTTCCGGGCCGCTTCGCGCGGCTGATGATCGCCAACACCGGGCTGCCGATCGGCACCGGCTGGTCGGAGGGTTTCAACACCTGGCTCAAGTTCAGCCAATCGGTGCCGGAATTTCCGACCGGCTTCATCCTCAACAGCGGCACCAAGCGCGAGCTGACCGCGGCGGAGATGGCCGCCTACGACGCGCCGTTTCCCGACGAATCTTACAAGGAGGGCGCGCGCCAGTTCCCGACCCTGGTCCCGGTCACGCCCGAGCATGCCTCGGTCGCCGAGAACAAGGCGGCGTGGGAGGTGCTGTCGCGCTTCGACAAGCCGGTGCTGACCGCGTTCGGCGACAGCGACGCGGTCACCAAGGGCGGCGAGCGGGCGTTCATCGAGCGGATGCCCGGTGCGGAGGGGCAGCCGCACACCATCATCGCGAACGCCGGGCATTTCCTGCAGGAGGATGCGCCGGATCAGCTGTCGGCGATGCTCGACGCCTTTATCCGCGCCTAGCCGAAGTTGCGCGCCGCCGCGAGGGCGCCCAGCCGCCCGGTCTCGGCGAAGAACTCCGTGACCGTGCGCTCGATGATCGTCGCGACCGGCAGCACTTCGTCGATCAGCCCGGCGGTCTGGCCGGCGAGGCCGACCGCGGCCTCCATGTCGCCACCGAAATACAGGTCGAGGATGCGGCTGAAGGTGTCGGCCGGCATCCGCCCCTCGGCATGGATGGCGCGGGTCCGCTCGGTCTTCAGCGCGCGGATACAGGGGCTGGCGAGCTTGTTCAGCACCAGCGTGCCGGTGGTCGTCGCATCGACGATCGCCTGCTTGTAGTTGGCGTGGACCGGGCTCTCGGCGGCCGAGACGAAGCGCGTGCCCATCTGCACGGCTTCCGCACCCAGCGCGAACGCCGCCGCCATGCCGCGCCCGTCGGCGATGCCGCCCGCCGCGACCAGCGGCACGTCGACGGCGCGCCGTACCGCCTGGAGCAGCACAAAGGTGCCGACTTCCTCCGGGTTCTTGAAGCCGCCGCCCTCGCTGCCCTCGACGACCAGCCCGTCGACACCCGCGGCGACCGACTTGACCGCCGCCTCGACCGTCGGGACGGCGTGGTAGACGACGATGCCGGCAGCCTTGAGCGGCGCGACGAACTTGGCCGGGCTGCCGGCGGACGTGGTGACGAACTTGACCCCGCTGTCGCAGACGAAGCGCAGCATCGCCTCGTCCTTAAGGAACAGGATCGGCAGGTTGACCCCGAACGGCGCTTGCGTCAGGTCGCGCATCTTCAGGATCTCGGCCTGGCACGCCGCGGTCTCGCCCGACGACGTCTCGACGATGCCGAGCCCGCCCGCCGCGCACACCGCGCTGGCCAGCGGCGACCGCGCGATCCACCCCATCGGCGCCTGGACGATGGGGTAACGGGCGCCGGTGTGGGCGAGAAAGCGGTTCATGCCTGCCTCCTGCCGCGCGCCACCGCTTGAGTCGAGGCCGCGCCTATCTTATCTGCCGGTCATGGCCATCCGCGACATCATCGAAGCGCCCGACCCGTATCTGCGCACCATCTCCAAGCCGGTGCCGGCGGTCGACGACGGTGTCCGCGCGCTGATCGCCGACATGTTCGAGACGATGTACGACGCGCCCGGCATCGGGCTCGCCGCGATCCAGGTCGGCGTGCCGCAGCGCATCCTGGTCATCGACCTGCAGCCGGACCCGGAGGAGGAGGGCGGCGAGCGTATCCGGGAGCCGCGCGTCTTCATCAACCCGGAGATTACCGCGGAATCGGAGGAGCTGGCGAGCTATAACGAGGGCTGCCTGTCGGTCCCCGAGCTCTACGGCGACGTCGAGCGCCCGGCGGTCATCCGCGTCACCTGGCTCGACGAAACCGGCATGTCCCATGACGAGGAAATCGACGGCATGCTGGCGACCTGCCTGCAGCACGAGATGGACCATCTGAACGGCGTGCTGTTCTACGACCACCTGTCGAAGCTGAAGCGCGACATGATCGTCAAGAAGCTGGTCAAGGCGCGCAAGCAGGCCGCCTGACAGACGAAGGGGCGCGGCCTCGCGACCGCGCCCCCTTGTACTGTCGCCGTGGTTCAGGCCGCGACCGGCGCGCGCCGGCGCATGGTCGCGCCGACGAGGCCGAAGCCGACGATCATCAGCGCCCAGCTGGCGGGCTCCGGCACGGTGCCGCCCTCGATCGAAAAGCTGACTTCGAAGATGCCGTTCTCGCCGTAGTTGCCATTGGTCGAAGATGTCGGAAAGTTCAGTCCGGCACCGAACAGCTGAAAATCCGTGCCGTAGGTATACTGCGGAATCGACACGATCCCGGTGGCCCCGGAGTTGAAAGTCCCGTCACCGAGGAACTCGCCGCCGATGACATAGCTGCCGGCGCTCAGCACGGTCGGTGTGATCGCATGCCAAACGAAGTGACCGACCGTCGTGTCGGTCCCGAGTACGGTCGTGGAGAACTTTAGCGTACCGGCCGAGTCCCAGATGCCGACCTGATGATCGTTGCCGCGACCATTGTCCCAATAACCCAGGGCATTGACACTGACCGGCCCGCTCAGCGTGAAGGAATAGCCCAGCGTGTACGGCGAGCTGTCGGTCAGCGTACCCGACGTCGTGTATTCGACGGCCGGAGTGATGGTGACGGCCTGCGCCGAGGCGGCGAGCCCGGCGGCCAGCAACGATCCAGCGGTCAGCAACAGAATGGATTTCATGTCGGTTCCCCTCACGGCAATCCGCCTGCCCGGCGATGCACGTAAGACTACAGAGCAAGATTCATGCCATCGCCGAACGAAAAGTAATTCCGGTAGCGACTCAATGTCTTCTTGGTAGCGAACGGAAGCCGTCCATCAATGGATTGTAAAGTTTACCGACAGTCTAGGCCAAGAGTGACCGGCGCAACCCCAACCGTCAGGCTGATCCACGCGCTTCGCGGACCTACGCCGTCAGATCGATCCGCGTCCCGCTGACGAAGTCCTCGCGCAGCAGCGCGACCACCGCGTCCGCCACCACCTCCGGCCCCTTCAGCATCGTCTCGTCCTCGCCCGGAAAGGCGCGCGCGCGCATCCGCGTGCGGGTCGCGCGCGGGTTGACGATCGCCACCCGCACCGGGGTCGTGTTGGCGACCTCCTGCCCATAGGTCAGCACCAGCGTGTCGAGCGCCGCCTTGGTCGCGGCATAGGCGCCCCAATAGGCCCGCGGCTCGCTGGCGACGGTCGAGGTAAGAGTGAGGAGCCGGCCCGCGTCGCTCATCCGCAGCAACGGGTCGAAGGCGCGGATCAGGCGGAAGTTGGCGGTGAGATTCAGGCTGACGACCTGGTCCCATTCCTTCAGGTCGGTGTGCGGCACCGGCGTCAGGCTGCCCAGCGCGGCGGCATTCAGCACCAGCACGTCGAGCTTGCCCCAGCGCGCCGTCAGGGCCGCTGCCAGCCGGTCGATGGCGTCGAAATCGCGGAGGTCGAGCGGCGCGATCGTCGCCTTGCCGCCCGCTGCATGGATGCGGTCCTCGACCTCGATCAGCCCGGCCTCGGTGCGCGCGGTCAGGATGACATGCACACCGGCCGCCGCCAGCGCCTCGGCCGTGGCCGCGCCGATGCCCCGCGACGCGCCGGTAACCAGCGCGACCCTGTCCTGCAATTCCATGGGCTTCAGATCATCCGTTCAGACAGCATCGTCAGCTGGTCGGGTACCTCGATGTCCTCCTGGTCGGTCAGGCGGGTCGGGTAGTCGCCGGTGAAGCAGGCGTCGCAATATTGCGGCGCATCGTCGACCCGCATGTCCTCGCCGAGCGCGCGGTAGAGGCCGTCGGTCGACACGAACGCCAGGCTGTCGACCTTGATATACTCGCGCATCCGCTCGACATCCATGTTTGCCGCCAGCAGCTTGGAGCGGGCAGGGGTGTCGACACCGTAGAAGCAGCTGTGCCGCGTCGGCGGCGAGGCGATGCGCATATGCACCTCGGCGGCGCCCGCATCGCGCATCATCTGGACGATCTTCAGGCTGGTCGTGCCGCGGACGATCGAATCGTCGATCAGGACGATCTTCTTGCCGTCGATCATGGCGCGGTTGGCGTTGTGCTTGAGCTTGACGCCGAGGTTGCGGATCTGGTCGCCCGGCTGGATGAAGGTGCGCCCGACATAGTGCGAGCGGATGATGCCGAGCTCGAACGGAATGCCGCTCTCCTGCGCAAAGCCGATGGCCGCGGGCGTGCCCGAATCGGGCACCGGCACGACCATGTCGGCGTCGGCCGGGCTTTCGCGCGCCAGTTCGGCGCCGATGCGCTTGCGCACCTGATAGACGCTCGACCCGTCGACCACCGAATCGGGCCGGCTGAAATAGACATGTTCGAAAATGCAGGGACGCGGCCGGTTGGTGCCGAACGGGCGCAGCGAACGCAGGCCGCGCGCCGTGATGACGATCAGCTCGCCCGGCTCGACGGCGCGCAGGAAGGTCGCGCCGACGACATCGAGCGCCACTGTCTCCGACGCGAGGATATAGCTGTCGCCGAGCCGCCCGAGCACCAGCGGCCGCACGCCGAGCGGGTCGCGGCAGGCGATCATGCCCTCGCCGGTCAGGCAGAGCAGGGAGTAGGCACCCTCGACCTGCTTCAGCGCGTCGATGAACTTGTCGAGCAGAGTCCGGTAGGTGCTGGTCGCGACGAGGTGGATGATGACCTCGGTATCGCTGGTCGACTGGAAGATCGAGCCGCGGCGCACCAGCTCGCGGCGCAGCTTCACGGCGTTCGAGATGTTGCCGTTGTGGGCGACCGCGAAACCGCCGCTGGCCAGTTCGGCGTACAGCGGCTGGACGTTCCTCAGCGCGGTCTCGCCGGTGGTGGCATAGCGGTTGTGGCCGATCGCGATATTGCCGCGGAGCGTGCGAATGACCTCGTCCGAATCGAAATTGCCGGCAACGTGCCCCATCGCGCGGTGCGTGTGGAAATCCTGCCCGTCGAAGGTGGTGATGCCGGCAGCCTCCTGGCCCCGGTGCTGCAGAGCGTGCAGCCCGAGCGCGCACAGCGCCGCGGCCCCGTCGGCCCCGTAGACACCGATCACCCCGCACTCCTCGTGCAGGTGGTCGTCTTCCCAGGGATCGGTAGTCAGCATGGTGTCCATCGGACTCCTCGCGCGGCGGCCTCGCGGGCCATATAGGGGGACAGGGGCGGCTTGTCGCCCCTCGGTTACGAATTGGTGACGGGATGAGCGATGCGGCGCGCGAAACGGGGCTGGGGCTCGACCCGAAATGGGACGAGCGCGGGCTGATCCAGGCGGTGGCGACCGACGCCGCGACCGGCGCGCCGCTGATGGTCGCCCACATGAACGCGGCCGCGCTGGCGGCGACGCTGGCGACCGGCGAGGCGCATTACTGGTCGCGCAGCCGGCAGCAGGTCTGGCACAAGGGCGCGACGTCGGGGAACGTCCAGCGGGTGCGCGAGGTGCGCATCGACTGCGACCAGGACGCTGTGTGGCTGCGCGTCGAGCCGGCCGGCCCGGCCTGCCACACCGGCGCGGACAGCTGTTTCTACCGCGCCGTCCGGCCGGACGGGACGCTCGTCAGGGTCCCTTAGGTTCCCACAGCTCGACCTTGTAGCCGTCACAGTCGCGGATCCAGGCGAACTTGCCATAGCTCTCGTCCAGCGGATCGCCGACCAGCTCGATCCCCTTGCCCTTGAGCGCGGTGACCAGAGCGTCGAGATCGTCGACCTTGAGGTTGACCATGAACGGCTGGTCGCCGGGCCCGAAATAGTCGGTGGTCGCGGTGAACGGGCTCCACACGGTCTGGCCCTCGGCCGCCAGCGTCGCGCCATAGGCGTCGGTGGGGAGGCCGAGATGCTCGGCATACCAGGCCCGGGTCGCGACCGGGTCGGCGACCTTGTAGAACACCCCGCCGAGACCGGTGACCTTTGCCATGGCCGTGAGACTAGGGCGCGAGCGGCACCTCGTCCAGCCGGGTGCGGCCGGCGCGGCTGGCCCACAGGCAGGCCCCGAAAATGACCACCGCGCCCGCCCACACCTGCGGCCGCACCGCCTGGTCGAAGAACAGCCAGCCGAACAGCGCCGCCCACGGCAGCGCGGTGAACTCGAGCACGCCGAGCGCCTGCGCTTCCGCCCCGGCGTAGGCGCGGGCGAGCAGCTGGATGCCGAGATTGCCGAGCAGCCCGGCCATTGCCGCGAGGCCCAGCGCCTCCCACGTCGGCAGCGGCGCGCCGATCGCGGCGGGCGACAGCAGCAGCATCGGGAACAGCGCACCGGTCAGCGTCAACAGGGTCGAGCCGTCGCTGGCGGCTCGCGCCCGCATGACGATGGCCGCGAGCGCATAGGTGATCGCCGCCCCCAGGATCGCTGCCACCGCCAGGCTGCGGTCGCCGGTGAAGGCGGGCGCGCCCTGCACGGTAATCAGCACGCCGCCGAAGCCGATCAGCGCCGCGACGACGACCGGCCCGCGCATCTTCTCGCCGAGGAACAGATGCGCCAGCGGCGGGATCAGCAGCGGCGCGATGAACGACAGCGTGATCGCCTCCGCCATCCCCAGTCGCGTCAGCGAAAAGAAGAATAAAAATGCCGTGATTGCAATGAGTAAGCCGCGCACTAAATGCGCCGGCAGCATCGCCCGGGTCAGCACCGGCCGCCCCTGCCACCACCACACCAGAAGTGCGAAAATGCTGCCGAAGACATAACGTCCCAGCACGGCATAGCCGACGGCATAGGACAGGCTCAGCCCCTTCACCGCGACGTCCAGCGCACACAGTGCAGCGATGCCGGTAGCAGCCTGGGCGAAGGGTCGAAGCGACATGGCGGGCTGGTAACCCGCCATGCCACCGGTGGCTAGGTCAGGCGACCTTGAAGCCCTCGAAGTTCATCCGCTTAGTCAGCTTCGCATTCTCCTCCTCGGTCAGCGTCGCGCGCAGCTCGGGGAAGATCACGTCCTCCTCTTCCCGAACGTGCGTCTCGATCGCCGCCTTCATGCGGGTCAGCCGCTCCAGCCATGCCGGTGACGCCATGTCGATCTGCTCGAGGTCATAAAGCCCCTGCTTGACCTCGGCATTATGCTCGGCCCCCAACTTGTCGGCATCGGCTATCTTGCCCATGGCGCGCAGGGCGCAATAGATTACGTCCTCCTCCTGGATGGCGTGCTTGCCGAGCGCGTGCTGCAGCGAGAACAGCAGCGCCTTGCGCTTGCCGGTGTCGGCCTCGGTAGTCGCGTCCAACTTCTCAATGATCCCCATCGCCAGCTTGTGCTCGCGCTTCAGACCCTCGAACCAGTCACCCGCGGTCGCGGTCACTGCCTGCACCGTCGCCTTGCGACCAACGCTCGCCAGCAGGCCGAGGCCGAAGCCGGCAGCACCCGCGAGCAGGATGCCCCCGTTGTCGTTGGAAGCCTTGTCGCCGGCCGATTTGTACTTGGTCGCCATGTCAGTCGCTCCATCTCAGTGATGGGCGTTCGACGCGGCGCGCCCGGATCGGTTCCTGTTGCGAGTCGGTATCACGCGGTCTCGGCGAACAGCTCCCGGCCGATCAGAAACCTTCTGATTTCGCTCGTTCCGGCACCGATCTCGTACAACTTGGCATCGCGGAGCAGGCGGCCCGTCGGATAGTCGTTGATGTACCCGTTCCCGCCCAGCGCCTGGATCGCCTCCAGCGCCATCCATGTCGCCTTTTCGGCAGAATAGAGGATGCAGCCGGCGGCATCCTTGCGGGTCGTCTCGCCGCGGTCGCAGGCTTGCGCCACGGCATAGACGTACGACCGTGCCGTCGATGCGGTGACGTACATATCGGCCAGCTTCGCCTGCATTATCTGGAACTCGCCGATCGCCTGCCCGAACTGCTTGCGCTCGTGGACATAGGGCACGACCGTATCGAGGCAGGCGGCCATGATCCCCAGCGGCCCGCCGCACAGTACGACGCGCTCATAGTCGAGGCCCGACATCAGCACCTGGACGCCGCGACCGACCTCGCCGAGCACGTTGTCGGCGGGCACCTCGCAATCCTCGAACACCAGTTCGCAGGTGTCGGAGCCGCGCATGCCTAGCTTGTCGAGCTTCGGCGCGGTCGAGAAGCCCGTCATGCCGCGCTCGATCAGGAAGGCGGTGATGCCCTTCGGCCCGGCCTCTGGATCGGTCTTGCCGTAGACGACCAGCGTGTCGGCGTGCGGCCCGTTGGTGATCCAGAACTTGCTTCCGTTCAGCACATAGGCGTCGTTGCCCTTGCGCTCCGCCTTCAACCGCATCGACACGACATCGGAGCCCGAGCCGCTCTCCGACATAGCGAGACTGCCGACATGCTCGCCGCTGATCAGCTTGGGCAGGTATTTCGCCTTCTGCGCCGCGTTTCCCCAGCGCGCGATCTGGTTGATGCACAGGTTGGAATGGGCACCGTAGCTGAGGCCGACGCTGGCTGACGCGCGGCTGATCTCCTCGACCGCGACGACGTGCGCCAGATAACCGAGCCCGGCACCACCATCGGCCTCCGGAACGGTAATGCCGTGCAGGCCGAGGGCGCCGAGTTTCTCCCACAGATCGCGCGGGAAAGTGTTGGTCAAATCGATCTCGGCGGCGCGCGGCGCGATCTCCGCTTCCGCGAACGCACGGACGGATTCGCGCAGCATCTCGATAATATCGCCGTGGTCGAACCTGAGGGTGTTCATCATGCCTGGATCTCCACCAGCAACGTACCGTCGGCAACCTGGTCGCCCTCGGCAATGTGGACCGCGGCGATGGTGCCGGCCAGCTTCGCCAGCAATCGGTGCTCCATCTTCATCGCTTCCAGAACGAGCAGCCGGTCGCCCACTGCCACCGGCTGGCCGACCCGGACATCGAGCGCCAGTACGCGGCCGGGCATCGGCGCGGTGACCCGGGCATCGGAGGCGAGGCCCTTGGCGTCGGCCCTGGCGGGGCGGGTCGTAAGCTGTGCGACACGGCCGTCCAGGCGCACCTCGACCGTGTCGCCACCGAGCAGCACGACCGCCCGTACCAGCGCGTCTCCGAAATCGGCCTCCAGCGTGATATCGTCGAGCCAGCGGGCGCGCGCCGCGACGGGCGCCGCAAGGCCGTCGATGTGGGTACGCTGACCGTCCGACGACAGCAGCAGCGCGTGGCGCGTGTCGCCGGCGTACAGGTCAAGCCCGCGTTCGGCGATCAGGTTGACGCGGAAACCGCCGAAGCGCTCGAACATCGTCGCCGCCGGGCGCTCCGCCTGCGGCGTCGTCTGCGCCAGCGCGGCCAGCGCGACGGCCCGGTCGGGGACGCCGGTGTCGGGGAACAAGTCGTTGGTGTGGCGGGCGATGAAGCCGGTATCGACGTCTCCAGCGCGGAACGCCGGGTGACCGGCAAGGCGGGCGAGGAAGGCGCGGTTCGACTTGACGCCTTCGACGACGCAGCCATCCAGCGCCGCGACCAGCCGGTCGATCGCGGTGGCGCGGTCGGGGCCATAGGTGATGACTTTGGCGATCATCGGGTCATAGTTGACGCTGATCGTGCTGCCGGTCTCGACCCCGCTGTCGATGCGGATGCCGTCGCCTGTAGGAAAGCGCAGGCGGGTTAGGGTGCCGGTAGCGGGCAGGAAGCCGGCGTCGGCATCCTCGGCATAGAGGCGGGCCTCGACGGCATGGCCGCGCGCGTTGATGGCGGGCTGGTGGGCGGGCAGCATCTCGCCGCGAGCGACGCGCAGTTGCCATTCGACCAGGTCGAAGCCGGTGATCGCCTCCGTTACCGGATGTTCCACCTGAAGACGCGTATTCATCTCCATGAAATAAAAGGCCGGATCGCCGTGCTTGTCGACCGTGTCAAGGTCGAGGATGAACTCGCAGGTGCCGGCGCCCTCGTACTTGATCGCGGTGGCAGCGGCGACCGCAGCCGCGCCGAGCGTCTGGCGCAGCCGGTCGCTGAGGCCCGGTGCCGGGGCCTCCTCGATGACCTTCTGGTGGCGGCGCTGCAGCGAGCAGTCACGCTCGAACAGGTGGACGACATTGCCAGCGCGGTCGGCGAACACCTGCACCTCGACGTGGCGGGGTCGCAGGATGAGCTTTTCCAGCAGCACGCCCGCATTGCCAAAGCTCGCCTGGCCCTCGCGCTGCGCCGCCATCAGGTTCTCGGCGAGCCCGCCCGCGTCGGCGACCGACCGCATGCCCTTGCCGCCGCCGCCCGCCACCGCCTTGATCAGCAGCGGATAGCCGATCTGCGCCGCCGCCCGCTCGAGCCGGACGAGGCTCTGGTCGCTGCCCTGGTAGCCCGGCGTGATCGGCACCCCGGCCTTCTTCATCGCCGCCTTGGCGGTATCCTTCAGGCCCATGATCTCCATCGCGGCGACCGGCGGCCCGACCCAGATCAGACCTGCATCCATGACGGCGCGGGCAAAGGCGGCATTCTCGCTGAGGAACCCATAGCCGGGGTGGACCGCGTCCGCGCCCGTCCGGGCGGCGGCGTCGAGCAGCTTGGCCCCGACCAGATAGCTCTCGCTCGCCGCCGCCGGGCCGATGTAGACCGCCTGCGTCGCCTCGCGGACATGTGGTGACTGCGCATCGGCATCGGAATAGACCGCCACGGTCTCGATCCCCATCACGTGCGCGGTGCGGATGATCCGCCGGGCGATCTCGCCGCGGTTGGCAATGAGCAGCTTTTTCATGATGTTGCCCAGGCGGGTTGACGCTTGTCGATAAAGGCGGCGAGGCCCTCGCGGCCTTCGTCGGAGGCGCGCCGCGCGGCGATGCGGGCAGCGGTGTCGGCGCGCAGCGCGTCGGTCACCGGCTGCCCGGCGACGGCGCGGATCAGCGCCTTAGCATCGGCGATGGCGCCCGGTGCGCCGGCGCCGAGCCGGTCGAGCCAAGCCGCGACCTGGGCGTCGGCGTCGTCGGTGTGGACATGGGCGAGGCCCATCGTCACCGCCTCCGCCGCCCCGAAGTCCTCGGCGGTCAGGAAGTAGCGCCGCGCCGCCGACGCACCGATCTTGGCGACGACAAACGGAGAGATCGTAGCCGGCGTCAGGCCGAGTCGGACCTCGGACAGGCGGAACTTCACGTCCGGGCGGACGACGATGAGATCGGCGCAGGCGATCAGGCCGACACCGCCGCCGAAGGCAAAGCCGTGCGCCACCGCAATCACCGGCTTGGCGCAGGTGTCGATGGCATAGAGCATGGCCGACAGACGCTGCGCATCGGCGCAATTGTCGGCCTCCGACAAGTCGGCGGACGCGCGCATCCACGCCGCATCGGCCCCGGCACAGAAGCTCGGGCCATTCCCGTTCAACACGACGGCCCGCACCTCCGGGTCGGCGCTGGCATCCGTGAACGCCACCGTCAGCGCGGCGATGGTCGCTGCGTCGAAGGCGTTATGCTTCTCGGGTCGGTTCAGGGTGATCCGGCGGGTGCCGCCGTCGGTCGTGATTGCCAGCATCGCGCTACATCCGGAACGTGCCGAAGCGCGTTTCCCCGATCGGTTGCTGGAGCGCGGCGGCGAGGCTGAGTGCCAGCACGGCGCGGGTGTCGGCAGGGTCGATGACGCCGTCGTCCCACAGGCGGGCCGAGGCGTGATAGGGGTGACCCTCGCGCTCATATTGGTCGCGGATCGGGGCCTTGAAGGCTTCTTCCTCGGCCGCTGATGCGAAGCCGCCGGTCTTGACCGTGGCGAGCACGCTCGCCGCCTGCTCGCCGCCCATCACGCTGATCCGCGCGTTCGGCCACAGCCACAGGAAACGCGGGGAATAGGCCCGTCCGCACATGCCGTAATTGCCCGCGCCGAAGCTGCCGCCGACGATCACCGTTAGCTTGGGGACGCCGGCGCAGGCGACTGCCGTCACCAGCTTGGCGCCATGTTTGGCAATGCCTTCGTTCTCGACCTTGCGGCCGACCATGAAGCCGGTGATGTTCTGCAGGAACAGCAGCGGGATCTTGCGCGCACACGCCAGCTCGATGAAGTGCGCGCCCTTCAGCGCGGATTCGGAGAACAGGATGCCGTTGTTGGCGAGGATCGCCACCGGCATCCCCTCGATGTGCGCGAAGCCGCAGACCAGCGTTTCGCCGTACAGCGGCTTGAACTCGTGGAACTGGCTGTCGTCGACCAGCCGCGCGATGATCTCGCGGACGTCCGATGGCTGGCGCGTGTCGGTCGGAACCAGGCTGTGGATGTCGCTGGCCGGAAAGCGGGGCGGCCGGGCATCGCCCAGTGGCGGCGCGGCGGGCCGGGGCAGGGTGGCGACGATGCTGCGCGCGATCCTGAGCGCATCCGCGTCGTCGTCGGCGAGATGGTCGACGACGCCGGACAGCCGCGCGTGGACGTCGCCGCCGCCGAGATCCTCGGCCGTGACTTCCTCGCCGGTCGCCGCCTTGACCAGCGGCGGGCCGCCCAGGAAGATCGTGCCCTGGTCGCGGACGATGATGCTCTCGTCGCTCATGGCGGGCACATAGGCGCCGCCGGCGGTGCAGCTGCCCATGACGACGGCAATCTGCGCAATGGCTTGCGCGCTCATGTTCGCCTGGTTGTAGAAGATGCGGCCGAAGTGGTCGCGGTCCGGAAACACCTCGTCCTGGCGCGGCAGGTTGGCGCCGCCGCTGTCGACCAGATAGACGCAGGGCAGCCGGTTCTGCGCTGCGATCTCCTGTGCGCGCAGATGCTTCTTGACGGTCAGCGGGTAATAGCTGCCGCCCTTTACCGTCGGGTCGTTGGCGACGATGACGCACAGCCGGCCCTCGACCTGGCCGACACCGGCGATCATGCCGGCGGCGGGCACGTCGTCGTCATAGACGCGGTGCGCGGCCAGCTGACCGATCTCCAGGAATGCGGTGCCGGCATCGCACAGCCGCTCGACGCGCTGGCGGGGCAGCAGCTTGCCGCGCGCGACGTGGCGGTCGCGCGACGCCTTGGGGCCGCCCAGCGAGACCTTGCCGACGACGGCGCGCAGGTCGGCAACCAGCGCCGCCATGGCGGCGGCGTTGCGGCGCGTGTCGGCGGAGGCGAGCAGCGGCGTGCCGATTGTCTGGGGCATCGCCCGGCTATAGGGGGCGCGCGCCGTCACCTCAACCTTGCCGCGTGCGTCAACGGCGTGTAAGGGCCGCGCTCCCTCGGGCTGGTCGGAACCAGCCGCTAGACGCAGGACAAGACACATGAAGGCCGGAATCCACCCCGACTACCACGCCATCACGGTCCAGATGACCGATGGCACCACCTATGAGACGCGCTCGACCTGGGGCAAGCCGGGCGACAAGATGACCCTCGATATCGACCCGACCGTCCACCCGGCGTGGACCGGCGGCAAGGGCACGATGCTCGACGCCGGCGGCCAGGTGGCGCGCTTCAACAAGCGCTTCGCCGGCATCGGCGGCCTGGGCAAGAAGTAGCCGCTACAACAGGACGACACCCTCGACGGTGGTGACGCAGCCGCCGCCGAGGATCACCCGCTCGCCTGCCAGTTGACAGTCGAGATGCCCGCCGCGCGCGCTCGCCTGATAGGCGGTGAAGCGGTCGCGGCCGAGACGCGCTGCCCAGTACGGCACGATTATCGCGTGTGCCGAGCCGGTAACCGGATCTTCGTCGATGCCGGCACCGGGGGCAAACGCGCGGCTGATGATGTCGGTCGTGTCCCCGGGCGCGGTGGCGATGCACAGCACGTCGCCGCTCTCGAGCGCCGCGATGGCGCGGAAATCGGGCTTCAGCGCGCGAATGTCGGCGGCGTTCGCGAACACTGCCACCAGATAGTCGTTGCCGCGCATCAGCGTCTCTGCGGGCGTTGCACCAAGGGCTTCGGCGAGGCCCGGCACCGGTGCCGGCGACGGCCCCCACGCCGGCAACGACAGGGTATAGCCGGCCGCATCGCGCGTGACCGCGAGGATACCCGCCTTCCGCGTTGCGAACCGGACGCGGTCCAGCGCCGGGTCGCCGATGAGCACGACATGCCCGCTCGCCAGCGTCGCGTGGCCGCATAGCGCGACCTCCACGGTGGGGGTGAACCAGCGCAGGTCGTAGTCCGCTTCGCCCACATCGGCGCGCGCCACCAAGAACGCGGTCTCGGCGAGGTTGTGCTCCATCGCGATGGCCTGCAGCGTGGCGTCGTCGAGCCAGGCGTCGAGCACCATCACCGCCGCCGGATTGCCCGCGAACGGCCGGTCGGCGAAGGCGTCGACCTGTTGGAATGGCAAGCGCATCTCAGGCCTCCGCCGGCGCATGGCCGGCGTCGTAATGGCCGGCGGGATCGACGTGGATCAGGATCTCGGCACCCGGGAACGCCTCCGCCACCCGCGCCTCGGTCTCGTCGACGATGTCGTGGGCGACCGCGACCGTCATCGCGGGGTCGAGCCAGATGTGGAACTGGATGAAGTCCGTGACGCCGCTGGAGCGCGTCCTGAGCTCGTGGATGCCCTGCACGCGCGGCACCGTGGCGACCGCGGCGAGCAGGCGCTGGCGCTTTTCGTCGGGCCATTCCTTGTCCATCAGCATGTCGATCGCGCCCTTGGCGGAGCGCAGGGCGCCGACCGCGAGATAGACCGCGATCCCGATGCCGAACACCGCGTCGGCGCCGTGCAGCCCGGCCCAGACATCGAGCGCCAGCGCCGCCATCACCGCGAGGTTGAGCAGCAGGTCGGACTGGTAGTGCAGCTGATCGGTGCTGATCGCCACCGAGCCGGTCGCCTTCACCACGCGCCGCTGATAGGCGACCAGCACCAGCGTCAGCACCACCGCCACCGCTGACACGCCGACGCCGATGCCGGGTTCTTTGGGTAGGTCGGAGATGCCGAGCTGCATGATCGCACGCCAGCCGATGCCGATCCCCGAGCCGACGATCAGCAGGGTCTGCAGCAGCGCCGCGATCGCCTCCGCCTTGCCGTGTCCGAAACGGTGGTCCTCGTCCGCCGGCTGCGCTGCGAAACTGACCGCGAACAGCGTCATCAGCGACGCCGCAAGATCGAGCGCGGTGTCGGCGAGGCTGCCCAGCATCGCCATCGAGCCCGTCGCCCATGCGGCCCACGCCTTCAGGCCGAGCAGCGTCACCGCCACCCCCGACGAGGCGAGCGCGGCGCGGCGGGTCAGGATACCCCGTTCGGTCACGGGTAGAGCAGCCCGTTGGTCCAGCCGTCGCCGTCGCGGGTGAACAGCGTGCGCTCGTGCAGCCGGCTCGGCCGGTCCTGCCAGAACTCGATGCGCGCCGGCACGATGCGGAAGCCCGACCAGCGCGGCGGGCGGGGCACCTCGTGGCCCTCGAAGCGCGCCTCGACGTCGGCCAGCCGCGCCTCGAATGTCGCGCGGTCGGGCAGCGGCCGCGACTGGTCGCTGGCCCAGGCGCCGAGCTGCGAATTGCGCGGCCGCCCGGCAAAATAGGCGTCTGCCTCCGCGTCGGGCACCTGGGTCGCGTTGCCGTCGATGCGGATCTGACGGGTCAGCGACTTCCAGTGGAAATCGGCGTGGACCGCCGGGTTGGCGGCGAGTTCGCTGCCCTTGCGGCTGTCGAGGTTGGTGTAGAACACGAAGCCGCGTTCGTCCCAGGTCTTCAGCAGGACGATGCGGACCGACGGCCGCGCCTCCGGCGTGGCAGTGGCGAGCGCCATCGCATTGGCGTCGGACGGTTCGCTGGCACGCGCCTCGGCAAACCAGTCGGCGAACCAGGCGAAGGGGTCGGTGTGCATGCGCAGCGTCCTAGCCGCGCCGGCGCGCTAAAGCGAGACGACGAGCAAGCCCCGCGACGTTCCGGTCGTCGTGTCGATAGTATTCGCCGCTTCGAACAGCCGCGCCGTCGGGACCAGGTACGGTCGATAGCTGGCGTTGACGTCGCCGACGAACACCAGATCGCGGTCGGCGAGATAGCCGAGCACCGGCGAGAAATGGCCGTGGCCGCGCGCGAACATCGGTCCGCGGTGGAAATTGACGATCTCCCGCACCGCCGGGTCGTTGGCACGAGCGACCGCGGCGCGGAATTCGGCCAGCTTTGCGGGCCGCAGGATCGACACCGGCCGCCCAGTGCGCTGATGCACGAGGGCCGCCTCCTGATCCAATGTCAGGCCGCCGAGCAGGATGCCCAGCGCTGGCTCGAAGCGCGTGCCGTTGATGACCTGGTGCTGGTCGATGCGCCGGCCCATTGAATGCAGCACGTCGGCGGCGCTGGTCGGGCCGCAATAGCTCGGGTTATCCTGGTACTCATAGGGGATCGCGGTGTAGCGCGCCGCCACCGGCAGCGCCCAGGCGGTACGCATCAGCGCGGGGTCGCGAAAGTCGGCGCGCTGCTCGATCGACGCGACCTTCAGGTAGCGCGGGTCGTCGCGGCCGATCTTGTACCAGAAGAGCCCGGCGAGCAGCACGAACAGGACGGCGATCCCGCCAAAAATGCGAAGCCAGATGCGGAAGGACGCCATGGCCCCAGCCTACACGGCTTCGCGCGACTATTCGACCGCGATAAGCTCCACATCGCGCCCGGCGACCACGCCGGTGTCGCCAACGCGCCTGCCGGTCAGCGCGCGGGCCAGCGGCGAGACATAGGAGACGCTGCCGTTGGCGGGGTCGGCCTCGTCCTCGCCGGTTATACGGTAGGTCGCGGTGGTGCCGTCGTCGCGTTCGATGGTCACGGTGGTGCCAAAGCGCGCGGTGCCGTCGGCCGGCTGCGGCTCGATCCGCTGGGCGCTGGCCCGGCGGGCCGACCAATAGCGCAGGTCGCGCGTCGCCCGCGCCATCGCGGTGCGGTCGGCGGCAATCCCGCCACCCGCCTGGGCGGCGGTATAGGCGGCCTGCGCCGTCGCCAGCTCCGCCTCGATCTGCGCCAGCCCGGACGGCGTAACAAGATTGGGGTGAAGCGAAACCGGCCGGTCGGGCAGGTCGGCGGCGACGGCCTCGCTGTCCGATTCCTTGGTGAAGGCAACACTCATGGCGGGCATATGGGGCGTGCCCGCGGTGCTTTACAGCCCGCAGTGTGTTGCCCATCTAAGGCATGTAGCCTGAACGCCACACCTGCTATCGGACCAAGCATGAGAGATCCCTACACCGTGCTCGGCGTGCCGCGCGGCGCGACCGAGGCCGAGATCAAGAAGGCGTATCGCAAGATCGCCAAGGACAATCACCCCGACCGCAATGCCGGCAATGCCGCCAAGCTGGAGCGGTTCAAGGAGGCGTCGGCCGCGAACACGCTGCTCAGCGACGCCGACACGCGCGCCCGCTTCGACCGCGGCGAGATCGACGCCGACGGCAACCCGCGCGGCTTCGGCGGCGGCGGCGGGGGCGGCGGGCAGGGTCCGTTCGCCGGCCCACGGCCCGGGGCGTCGTCGTCCAGCTTCGAGTTCAACAGCGGCGATGCCAGCGACCTGTTCTCCGAATTGTTCGGCCGCGGCCGGTCGCCGTTCGGCGGCGGCGGGTTTGGCGAGGAGATGCGCCGCCAGGCCGCCCCCAAGGGCGCCGATGTCGCCTACCGGCTGGCGGTGCCGTTCGAGGACGCCGCGACCCTGAAGCCCCAGCGCATCACGCTGCGCAACGGCAAGACGCTCGATCTCAAGCTGCCGCCCGGTTTCACGCCCGACAAGCCGCTGCGCATGGGCGGGCAGGGCGAGGCCGGGCCAGGCGGCGCCGGCGACGCGCTGATCACCCTCGATATCGCACCGCACCGCTTCTTCAAGCGCGACGGCGACGATATCCGGCTCGACCTCGCGGTGACACTGAACGAGGCGGTCGACGGGGCAAAAGTGCGCGTGCCAACCGTCGACGGACCGGTGACGCTGACCGTCGCGCCGGGGTCGACCTCGGGGCGGGTGCTGCGCCTGCGCGGCCGCGGCTTCACCCGCGCCGACGGTACCCGCGGCGATCTGCTGGCGATGCTGGTGGTCGATCTGCCGCAGGACGATGCGGAGCTTCGCGCCTTCACCGCGCGTTGGCGGGACGGACGCAAGGTGCGAGCCGGCCTGGGGGTTGATTGACCACGCGTACGCTTCGCAGCACGGCCACCGACACGCTGCGGCGGGTGGCGGGCCTTTACGGCTGCCGGGTGGCGTTGCGGACCGTCACCGGCAGCTGGGCGGACGGTTTCGTTCATGCCGGCAATCTCGCCTACCTGTCGCTGCTGACGCTGTTTCCGTTCTTCATCGTGGTGGCGACGCTGGCCGGCGCGGTCGGGCGTACCGACGCTGGGGTGCACGCGGTGCACGCCTTCCTGGCGACGGTGCCGCCCGACGTCGGCCGGTTGATCGCCAAGCCGGTGGCGGACGTGATCGCGGCACGGTCGAGCGCCGGGCTGTTGACCATCGGGCTCCTGCTGACTTTGTGGACGGTCAGCGGCTTCATCGAGACCATACGCGACATCATCCGCAAGGCCTATGCCACGGAAGCGAACGCGCCGATCTGGCGCTACCGCGCGGGGTCGGTGATGCTGATCGTCGGCGCGGTAGCGCTGATGCTGATCGCGTTCGTTGCCCAGGTTGCATTCACCGCCGTCGAACAGTTCGTCTTCCGGCTGTTTCCGGCGGGGGTCGATGGCTTGCAACTGCTCGGCCTCGGGCGGATTGCGCCGGCGGCGATCCTGTTCGTGGCACTATACGGCGTGTTCTTCGCGCTGACGCCGCATCGGTTCCGGGCCGGCAAGTGCCCGATCTGGCCGGGTGCGCTGTTCACCGCGGCGGTGTGGATCTCGACCACCATGCTGCTGCCCGCCATCCTGGGAGCGTTCACCAACTATTCGCTGACTTACGGCTCGCTGGCGGGTGTCATCGTCGCGCTGCTGTTCTTCTATATCATCGGGCTGGGGCTGGTGGTCGGCGCGCACCTGAACGCGGCGCTGGCGCTGGTGCCGAAGCAGGCGCTGGCGGAAGGCGCGAAAAACGCCCAAAGGCCATCGCGGTAGTGAAGCGGAGACTGACTTGCCTGGTTTGATGCAGGGGAAACGCGGCCTGATCATGGGGGTCGCCAACGATCGCAGCCTGGCCTGGGGCATCGCCAGGGCGTTGTCGGACCAGGGCGCGGAAATCGCCTTCAGCTATCAGGGCGAGGCGCTCGAAAAACGCGTGCGGCCGCTGGCGGCGTCGCTTGGCAATGGCGGCAGTGACGGCGCCAACGGCCCGTTCCTGATCGAATGCGATGTATCGGACACGGCCTCGCTCGATGCCTGTTTTGTCGAGCTGTCGGCGAAATGGCCGACGATCGATTTCCTCGTCCACGCCATCGGCTTTTCCGACAAGAACGAGCTGCGCGGCCGCTACGTCGACACGACGCGCGACAATTTCGCGATGACGATGGACATCAGCGTGTTCAGCTTCACTGCCTGCGCCCAGCGCGCGCTGGCCTTGATGCCCGACGGCGGCGCGATGCTGACGCTCAGCTATTACGGCGCGGAAAAGGTCATCCCGCACTACAACGTCATGGGCGTGGCCAAGGCCGCGCTGGAGACCAGCGTCAAGTATCTCGCGATGGACCTCGGGCCCAACAAAGTGCGGGTCAACGCGATCTCCGCCGGGCCGATCAAGACGCTGGCGGCCAGCGGCATTGGCGACTTCCGCTACATCATGAAGTGGAACGAGTATAATTCGCCGCTGCGCCGCAACGTCACGATCGAAGATGTCGGCGGTGCCGGCGTCTATCTGCTCAGCGACCTGGCGAGCGGCGTCACCGGCGAAATCCACCACGTCGATGCCGGCTACAACGTCATCGGCATGAAGGCCGAGGATGCCCCGGATATTTCGGTGACCTAAAGTCCGGTGTAGTCCCGGAACCACGCCACGAACCTCGGCAGCCCGACCTCCAGCGGCGTCTGCGGATCAAAGCCCAGATTGTCGCGGGCGCTAGCGATGTCGGCGTGCGTGGCGATGACGTCGCCGGGCGGCAGCGGCGCGGTTTCGATGATCGCCTGGCGGCCGGTCGCGGCCTCGATGATCTCGACGAAGCGGGTCAGTTCCTCGGCCCGGTCGTTGCCGAGATTGTAGAGGAAGTGCGGGCGCGTGCCCCCCGGCGGCCGGTCCAGCGTCGCCAGCACACCGGCGACGATGTCGTCGATATAGGTGAAGTCGCGGCTCATCTTGCCGCCGTTGTTGAGGCCGATCGGCTCGCCCTTTAGGATCGCCTCGGTGAACAGCCACGGCGCCATGTCGGGCCGCCCCCACGGGCCATAGACGGTGAAGAAGCGCAGACCGGTCTGCGGCAGCGCATAGAGGTGCGCATAGGCAAAGCTCATCAGCTCGCCCGAACGCTTGGTCGCGGCGTACAGCGATACCGGCCGCTCGGCCGGGTCCTCGGTTGCGAACGGCAGCTTGGTGTTGCCGCCATAGACCGACGACGACGAAGCGTAGACCAGATGCGCCGTGCCCCGCGCCCGCGCCAGCTCGAGGATGTTGAGGTGGCCGACAAGGTTGCTGTGGGCATAGTCGTGCGGATGATCAAGCGAGTGGCGCACCCCGGCCTGCGCGCCGAGATGGACGATGCGGTCGAAGTCATCCGGCACGGCGTTCAGCACGGCCATGTCGGCGAAATCACCCTCGACGAAGCGAAAGCGATCGCTCGTCAGCCGCGCCAGCCGGTCGCGCTTTAGCTGCACCGGGTAATAAGCGTTCATGTTGTCGAGGCCGGTCACCGTTTCGCCCCGTGCCAGCAGCGCCTCGCAGACCGCCGCCCCGATGAAGCCGGCGGCTCCGGTAACCAATATGCCCATGCCAATCCTCGCTTTTCGCCCCGGCTCATGCCGTCCGGGGGAACGGCTGTCGAGGCCCGCCTTGCCACGACGCCGGCCATCGGCCAAAAGCCGCGCGGAACGGGAGAGTTGGTTTGGGGCCGGTCGCGGTCGCGGTGGTGACGGGTCTGGCGGCGCTGGCTATCGCGCTGCCTATCGGGCTATTTGCGGGGCCGCTCGGTCGCCGCCTCGGCCTGCTGGACTTTCCCGACACGGATGGCGGCCGTAAGCGTCACGCCCGGATCACGCCCCTGGTCGGCGGTATCGCGCTGGCCGCGTCGGCCCTGGCCTCGTGTGTGCTAACCGTGCTGCTGCTGCCCGCCGGGCCGTGGGTGGTCCAGCATCTGGTCTGGCTCGGCAGCGTCGCGGCGGCGATGTACGTCGTCGGGTTCTTTGACGACCGCTTTCACCTCAGCCCATTGCTCAGGCTCGGCCTCGCCGTCCTGGCGCTCTTGCTGGCGCTGATTTACGCGCCCGATTTTTCGATCGGCTTCCTGCGCTTTTCGGGTCAGCCGGCGGTGCTGCCGTTGGGCGTGTGGGGCGACGGATTTGCGCTGCTGTGCCTGGTCGGGCTGCTCAACGCGGTCAACATGGCGGACGGCAAGGACGGCGTCATCCTGTGCCTTGGGCTGGTGTGGACGGTCGTGCTCGCCTGCCACCTGCCGTCGACGCTGGCCCCGGTGCTCAGCGGCATCGGCATCGCGCTGACAGTCATGCTGGTGTTCAACCTGCGCGGCAAATTGTTCATGGGCGACGGCGGCAGCTACGCCCTGTCGGCGCTATTCGGGCTGCTCGCGATCTACGCCTACAACAACGATTTCGCGTCGATGCGCGCCGACGACGTCGCGGTGATGTTTGCCATTCCCGTGTTCGACACGGTGCGTCTGATGACCGTCCGCGCCGCGGCCGGGCGGTCGCCGTTCCTGGGCGACCGTGACCACCTCCATCATCACCTGCATTGCCGCTTCGGCTGGCCGCGCGGACTGTTCGTCTATGTCGCGCTGGTCGCGGTGCCGAATGCGGCCGCGCTACTGATCCCCGGCACCGGCCTGGTCTGGCTTGGGGTCAGCCTGATTTGCTATACGCTGGCCATGCGGGTGACGCGCTGGCGCAGCTTGCCAAGCCCGGCTGCGTAACCTAGTTCCGCGCTCCCGCGTGATTTTGGTCCGCGAGTTCCCGCGATGGGGCGTCGCCAAGTGGTAAGGCACCGGTTTTTGGTACCGGCATCCGCAGGTTCGAATCCTGCCGCCCCAGCCAGGCCGGGGCGGTCCCGCAACTTCGCTGTCTAGGCCAGCACTTCGCGGCGACCGTGCAGGCGATTGTCGATCTGGGCGCGCTTTTCGGCAAGCGCGTTGCCGTCAATGGCCTCAAGCACCGCGCTCAGCTCGGTCGCGTCGGTGAAACGGGAGACCGTCACATAATTTGCCCCGGCCGCGTACAGCGCTTCGACGTCGCTGACGAGATCGGCTGGCGCGACGATGATCGCCGTCGGGTTTATGGTGCGCAGCTGGCGGACGAGGCGCTCGTTGGTGATGCCCTTCAGCAGCGAGTCTGGAATGCTGCAGACCAGCACCTCGGCGTGCGCTGCGCCCATGTGTACCAGCGTGTCGCGTTGGGCGATGTCGCCATAGACAACTCGGATGCCGCGTTCCTGCAGCGTGTGGAAGACCACCGGGTTGAAGTCGACGACGGCGATGTCGCGCAGCCGCTCGGGATGCCGCGCCTCGAGGTCGGCGATCAGCGAACTGGCGGTACGGAAGAAGCCGAGCAGCATGATCCGGGCGCCGTGGCCATCGGTGGCGGCATCGGCGGCGGCGCTGGCGTCGAGATCGCGCATGCCGACGCGCTTCAGCACCGGCACCAGCCACCGCACGATGCCGTCGCTGCGCCCCATTGCGAAGGTGCTGAGCACCGCCAGGATGACGAAGGCGATCGAGGTGGCAGCCTGCGTTTCGGCGCCGATCTGACCCGCCGCGACGCCGATCTGCAGCAGCACCAGTGAGAATTCGCTGAGCTGGGTCAGGTTGATCGCCGGCAGCAGGCTGGCGCGGAGCCCCTGCCGCAAACCGTAGAGCACGGGTACCACGGTGAGGAACCGGCTGACGATGACGAACGCGCTCAGCTCGAGCGCGAACAGCAGCACGGGAACGGTCGGCAGCGGGATCGTCATGCCGACGCCCACGAAGAATAGCGTGACGAAAAAGTCGCGCAGGCTGGTGACCTTGGCCACGACATCCAGCGCATAAGGGAACGTCGACAGCGAGACGCCGGCAATCAGCGCGCCCATCTCGCGGGACAGGTGCAGCAGTTCCGCCAGCTCGCCGACGAACAGGCACCAGGCGAGCGCGCCGACCAGCACGAGTTCCGGCAGCCGGGCGATCCGGTAGAACAACTTTGGCAGGACGAACCGCGCCACCAGCAGTGCTGTCGCGACCAGCGCCGCGACGCGGAGCAGCGACAGCAGCAGGACCGAGGCGCGCAGGTCGCCGAGGTTGGGCTGGACCGCCAGGAACAGAATGACGAACAGGTCCTGCATGACCAGGATCCCGAGCGTGATCCGGCCGGGCAGCGTATCGAGTTCACGCTTGTCGTAGAGGACCTTGACGATGATGACCGTGCTCGCGAGCGCAGTGGCAACGGCAAGGTAGAGCGCGTCGAAGCGGCCGCCGCCGAGCGGCATGCCGATCGCCAGGAACAACCCCAGGCCGATCAGGCAGCCGCCACCGATCTGCGCGCCGGCGCCGACCAAGATGACCTTCCCGGCGCGGGCGATCTTCTTCAGGTCGATTTCCATGCCGATCATGAACAGCAGGAAGATCAGCCCCAACTCGGAGATCGCGGCGATGCTTTCCTGCGAGCGGACCAGTTGGAATCCAGCGGGACCCAGCAGGAAACCGCCAACCAGATAGGCGAGGATAACGGGTTGCCGGATCAGCTGGGCGAACACGCCCAGCACCCAGGCGGCCACCGTGCAGAGCGTCATGTCATACAGAAAGTCGTGCATCTGTGCCCATCTGCTTTCGCGCCGGCGTGGAGATCAGCAACCTTTATGACAGGAAGATGGGCGGCGTAAGCCATTGTGTAACGGGGCCGCATCGATCCGTACGGGCAGCCGCCGGCTGCCAGCCGTTGCCTGGCATGGGCGGCTGGGTTACCGGCCGCCCCCGTCGGACGCGTCAGCTGGGCATGCGATGCATCGCGCACAGCTTGTTGCCGTCGGGATCGCGCAGATAGGCGAGATACAGCGGGCCGAAGCCGCCCTGCCGGACGCCGGGGTCTTCCTCAATCGGGGTGCCGCCGTTGGCGACGCCAGCCTTGTGCCAGGCGTCGGCCTGCTCGGGGCCGCTCATCGCGAAGCCGATGGTGCCGCCATTGGCGTGGGTCGCGGGCTGGCCGTCGATCGGTGCGGTGACGATGTAGATGCCGCCGTTGTGCATGTAGATCAGGCGACCCTTGTCGTCTTCCATTGCGGCATTGCCGCCGAGCGCGCCGAAGACCGCGTCATAGAAGCGCTTGGAGCGCGCCAGGTCGTTGCTGCCGACCATCATGTGACTGAACATCGTAAATCTCCCCAGGCTGCTGCCACAGCGAGGCTTACCGTGGCTTCGGCTGCCGTCAAGGGTAGCGCACCGGCGGGGCCGGATCGTCGGGCAGCGGGATGAAGTCGGTCTCGTGGGGCACCGGATCAAAGCGTTGTGCGCGCCAGTCGGTCTTCGCCTGCTCGATGCGTTCGGGCGAGCTGGAGACGAAGTTCCAGCAGATGTGGCGTGGCTCCGGAAACGGCTCGCCGCCGGCCAGCATGACCCGGGCCGGACCATCGGCGGTGATGACGATTTCGGCCCCGGGCTTGAGCACCACCAGCTCGTTGACACCGAACCCCCCGGTCTGGCCGGCCACCGTGACCGCGCCCTCGACGATGTAGAGCGCGCGCTCGACATGCTCGGCTGCAACCCGGTAGCGGCTGCCCGCTGTCATCGCGATGTCGACATAGACCATGTCCGAAAACGCCGCGACCGGGGAGCGCAGGCCGTCCGACGTCCCGGCGATGACGGTCAATGTCACGCCGTCCGCCTCGGCACGCGGCAGGCTGCCGTCGGGGTGGTGCGCGAACGCCGGGGCCGTCTCCTCGTGCGCGGTCGGCAGCGCGATCCAGGTCTGCAGGCCGAACAGGCGGCCGCCGGTGGCGCGCAGTTCGGGGCGGGTGCGCTCGCTGTGGACGATGCCCGAGCCGGCGGTCATCCAGTTGACCGCGCCGGGGCGGATCGCTTGCACCGAGCCGACCGAGTCGCGGTGCATGATCTCGCCGTCGAGCAGGTAGGTGACCGTCGCCAGCCCGATATGCGGGTGCGGGCGGACGTCCAGCCCCTCGCCGCTACGGAACGCCACCGGGCCCATCTGGTCGAAGAAGATGAACGGCCCGACCATGCGCCGGTGCGCGGACGGCAGGGCGCGGCGCACGCTGAAGCCGTCGCCGAGATGGCGCAGCGGCGGCAGGATGATCATCTCGACGCCGTCGATCGCACTGTCTCGCAGGGTCATGGTCGTCTCCCTCGCGCCCGGCATCCCTCGACCGAGCTTGTCGATGCAACAGAAAATTCTTGCTGCACCGCCGTACCAATGTTGCATAGCGCCCGCATGACAATGCCCAGCCACCTCGACCGCCTGGAGGCCGAGGCGATCTTCATCATGCGCGAAGTCGTCGCCGAGGCGGCCCGGCCGGTGATGCTGTATTCGGTCGGCAAGGATTCGGCCGTCATGCTGCACCTGGCGCGCAAGGCGTTCTTTCCCGCGCCGCCGCCGTTCCCGCTGCTCCACGTCGACACCACCTGGAAATTCCGGGCGATGTACGAGCTCCGCGACCGTGCTGCGGCAGAGGCTGGCATGGAGCTGATCGTCCACCGCAACCCCGATGCGCTGGCGCGCGGCATCAATCCGTTCGACCACGGCGCGCTGCACACCGAGCTGTGGAAGACCGAAGGGCTGAAGCAGGCGCTGGAGGCCGGCGGCTGGGACGCAGCGTTCGGCGGCGCACGGCGCGATGAGGAAAAGAGCCGCGCCAAGGAACGGGTGTTCAGCTTCCGCTCCGCCGCCCACCGCTGGGACCCGAAGCAGCAGCGGCCCGAGCTGTGGCAGCTCTATAATACGCGCCTGCACCCCGGCGAATCGATTCGGGTGTTCCCGATCTCCAACTGGACCGAGCTCGACGTCTGGCAATATATCGAGCGCGAGAACATCGAGGTGGTGCCGCTGTACCTCGCCGCACTCCGCCCGGTGGTCGAGCGCGACGGCATGCTGATCATGGCCGACGACGACCGCATGAAGTTGCGGCCGGGCGAGGTGACGACGCAACGCCGGGTGCGGTGGCGGACGCTGGGCTGCTATCCGCTGAGCGGCGCGATCGACAGCGAGGCGGAGACGCTCGCCGACGTCATTGCCGAGATGCGGGCCGCGACGACCTCCGAACGCCAGGGCCGCGCCATCGACAACGAGGCGGGTGCGTCGATGGAGCAGAAGAAGCAGGCGGGGTATTTCTGATGTACTCGCTGCTGCGCTTCATCACCTGCGGCTCGGTCGACGACGGCAAGTCGACGCTGATCGGACGGCTGCTGTACGACACCAAGTCGGTCGCCGACGATCAGCTCGATGCGCTGGGCGCGGATTCCAGGCGGCACGGGACGCAGGGCCAGAACCTCGATTTCGCCTTGCTCGTCGACGGCCTGTCGGCGGAGCGTGAGCAGGGCATCACCATCGATGTCGCCTACCGCTATTTCGCGACGCCGCGGCGCAGCTTCATCGTTGCCGACACGCCGGGGCATGAGCAATACACCCGCAACATGGTCACCGGCGCTTCGACCGCCGACCTCGCAGTGGTGCTGATCGATGCGCGCAAGGGCGTGCTGACCCAGACCCGGCGGCATTCCTATCTCGTCTCGCTGCTCGGCATCCGGCACATCGTGCTGGCGGTCAACAAGATGGACCTGATCGGCTGGGACCACGCGGCGTTTGAGCGGATCGTCACGGAATACCGTGCCTTTGCCGCCGAGATCGGCATTGTCGATGTCGTTGCCATCCCGCTGTCCGGGCTGAACGGCGACAACATCATCGCGGCCTCGCCGGCCTCGCCCTGGTACGATGGCCCGACTTTGCTCGGCCATCTCGAGACCGTCGACGTCGAGCGGGCCGTGACCGGCGGCTTCGCCATGCCGGTGCAATGGGTCAACCGCCCGAATCTCGACTTCCGCGGTTTCGCGGGCACCGTGGCGCGCGGCACCATTGCCGCCGGGGACGCGGTCCGCATCCTGCCATCAGGGCGCACCACCAGCGTCGCGCGGATCGTCACCCTCGACGGCGACCTGCCGGCCGCCATTGCCGGCCAGTCGGTGACGCTGACGCTTGCCGACGAGGTCGATTGCTCGCGCGGCGACGTCATCACCGCGGCCCAGGCTCCGCTGGAGGTCGCCGACCAGTTCGAGGCGACTTTGGTGTGGATGGGCGAGACGGCGCTGCTGCCCGGCCGCGCCTATTGGTTGAAGCTCGGCACCCAGACGGTGTCGGCGACCGTCGCCGAGCCCAAATACCGGATCAATGTCGACACGCTCGAACAGCTGGCAGCAAAGACGCTCGACTTCAACGCGATCGGCGTCGCGACCCTCACGCTCGACCGCGCGGTGGCGTTTGCGCCGTTCAGCGAGTCGCCCGCGCTCGGCGGCTTCATTCTGATCGACCGTGCCACCAACGGGACGGTGGCGGGCGGCATGCTCAACTTCGCGTTGCGCCGGTCGCAGAATATCCACTGGGCACCCGCCGATATCGACCGTGCCAGCCACGCGGCGCAAAAGGGTCAGCGCGCCGCCGTTGTCTGGCTGACCGGGCTTTCGGGGGCGGGCAAGTCGACGATCGCCAATTTGGTGGAGCAGCGGCTCTATGCGCTCGGCCGCCACAGCTTCCTGCTCGACGGGGACAATGTCCGCCACGGCCTCAACCGCGACCTTGGCTTCACCGATGCCGACCGGGTGGAGAACATTCGCCGCGTCGGCGAGGTGGCGAAGTTGATGACGGACGCCGGTCTGATCGTCGTGACGGCTTTCATCTCGCCGTTCCGGGCCGAGCGCGACATGGTCCGAGCGATGATGGCAGCGGGAGAATTCATCGAAGTCCATGTCGATACGACGTTGGAAGAAGCCGAGCGGCGGGACGTCAAGGGGCTCTACAAGAAGGCGCGGGCGGGCCAGCTGAGGAATTTCACCGGGATCGACTCGCCGTATGAGCCGCCGGTGGCGCCGGAGCTGCATGTCGACACGACCAGGCTGAGCGCTGAAGCAGCCGCCGACCTGATCGTTGCGAAACTGCTTGGCTAGGGCCGTTCGGCGGCAACGCGGCGGCGGTAGTCGGCCGATCCGATACGGGCCATCAGCGCGGCATAGCCGCCGTTGACGACGACCTTGTCGCAGGGGGAATCGAGCTGCCCCAGCAAGGCATCAAAGTCGCCGAGAAGATCACCGGCATCGAGATCGGGCTGGGGTTTCATCGGTTGCAAACTGTTTTCCGCGCTCTGGCTTTCGGTTGCCGTTCAGGCTGCCCTTTCACCGGGCACGGTCCTGAACGGCTTGGCCAATGTGCAGTTCCGCACGGATCAAGATATTGTGTTTTCAGTGGCCGATAGCGACTATTGAGTCACACTACGGCGCGGCGGGTCCGGCGCATGGCGAGGCCGCTCGCGGCGAAGCCGGTGATCAGCAGGGCCCAGCTTGCGGGCTCCGGCACCGCGGCGATCTGCAGCGTGTAGGCATTTTCGCCGAACGGATAGTCGGTCAGCTGGTACTTGCCCGGCACCAGGGTCGGCGCGGCGTTGGTGCCGCTGAACAGGACGGCACCGCCGAGCGAGAACAGGTCGTCGGGCGTGTTGATGTCAAGCCCGCCACCGATCCCGGCGACGTAGAAATACAGGTCGGCGATCGCCGCGCTGCCGGCAAGCGTGCCGCCGACGTTGTACAGCGCGAAATAATCGGCGGTCGTCGCATCGGGGACCGGCGACGAATCGACGATGAACTGCGCGGTCGTCGCGCCGCTGACACGGATGTAAACCGGTGCGGCCGCGGTCGCGGTTGCAGTGGCGGTGAGCAGCAGTGCAGCAACCCATGAAATTCGCATCGTCGTTCCCCTGATTATGCCGCAGGCAGCCCCCTGCGTGCCCAGACGTTGTCAACCGCCAATGTTACAGCAGCATGATTTGAAACCGGCCCGGCCATCGGCTAGAGGGTCGGCGATCCCGCCATCCTTCCACTGAAAGCCCGAACCCCCGTGGCCTATCAATACGCCTTTGTCATGAAGGGCCTGTCCAAGGCCTATCCCGGTGCCAAGCCGGTGTTCAAGGATATCACGCTCAGCTTCCTGCCCGGCGCCAAGATCGCCATCATTGGCCCCAACGGCGCCGGCAAGTCGACGCTGATGAAAGTCATCGCCGGCATCGACAAGGAATACCAGGGCGAGGCCTGGGCAGCGGAAGGCATCCGCGTCGGCTACCTGAGCCAGGAGCCGCAGCTCGACCCGGCCAAGGACGTGCGCGGCAACGTCATGGACGGCGTGCGGCCGATCGCGGACATGGTCGAGCGCTTCAACGCCATCTCCGCTGAGATGGGCGATCCCAAGGACGACACCGACTTCGACAAATTGCTTGAGGAGATGGGCACGCTCCAGGAGAAGATCGACGCGGTCGACGGCTGGACGCTCGACAACCAGCTCGAGATCGCGATGGAAGCGCTGCGCACGCCGCCTCCGGAAAGCTCGGTCGAGCGCCTGTCGGGTGGTGAGAAGCGCCGCGTCGCGTTGTGCAAGCTGCTGCTCGAAAAGCCCGACATCCTGCTGCTCGACGAGCCGACCAACCACCTCGACGCCGAGAGCGTGTCGTGGCTGGAAAAGCACCTGCAGGACTATGCCGGCATGGTCATCCTCGTCACCCATGACCGCTACTTCCTCGACAATGTCGTGAAGTGGGTGCTCGAGCTCGACCGCGGCAAGGGCATCCCGTTCGAGGGCAATTACTCGGCATGGCTCGAGGCCAAGGCCAAGCGCATGAGCCAGGAAAGCCGCGAAGACGAGAGCCGCGAGCGCGCGATCCGCGACGAGCTGCAGTGGATCCGCTCCAGCCCGAAGGCGCGCCAGACCAAGTCGAAGGCGCGTATCCAGGCGTTCGACGACCTTGTCGAGAAGCAGGCCAACCGCCGCCTC
>JBBQWN010000019.1:0-39973 GCA_038210595.1 Sphingomonadales bacterium
GTTGATCCTCGCGATCATGTCGCTGGTGTCGTGGTACATCATCATCACCAAGTATATCGACCAGCGTAAGGTGCTGAACGACGCCAAGACCCTGGAGAAGAAGTTCTGGGCTTCGCCGAGCCTTGCCGACGGTGCCAAGAAGCTCGACAAGAATTCGGCCTTCCGCCAGATCGTCGACGACGGCCTGCGCGCTTCGGACCATCACGAAGGCAACCTCACCGAGAAGATCGATCAGCACGAGTGGGTGACGATGGCGCTGAACCGCTCGAACGCGGCGGTGCAGTCGAAACTGCAGGGCGGCCTCGCTTTCCTCGCCTCGGTCGGCTCGACCTCGCCGTTCGTCGGCTTGTTCGGCACAGTCATCGGCATCTACTCGGCGCTGATCGCCATCGGCCAATCGGGCCAGGCTTCGATCGACAAGGTCGCGGGTCCGGTGGGTGAAGCGCTGATCATGACCGCCATCGGCCTCGCCGTCGCCGTGCCCGCGGTGCTCGGCTACAACTGGCTGATCCGTCGCAACAAGGAAGTCGGCGAGCGTCTCGGCAACTTCGCCGCCGATGTCCACGGCGCCCTGGTGTCGGGTTCGCGCATCAGCCAGCCGGTCATCACTGCCGGTACCAAGGCGGTTTGAGGCCCGGTGCTGATTGAGGGAATCCGCCAATGGCGATGATGTTCGGTTCGCCGGAAGAGGATGGCAGTGAGCCGCCGATGGCGGACATCAACACGACGCCGCTCGTCGACGTCATGCTGGTGCTGCTGATCATCTTCCTGATCACCGTGCCCGCGGTGTTGCAGACGGTGCCGGTGAAGCTGCCGACGGTCACCAATATCGTGACCGAGACCAAGCCGGAGAACGCCCTGCTGTCGGTCAACAGCGCCTGCGAGACCTTCTGGGGTCAGCAGAAGATCGAGACCAAGCAGGAGCTTCTGGATCGCGGGGTCAAGTTCCTGAAGGACGAGATCGCGCGGCAGGAAGCGCGTGGCGGTAAGATCGAGCTGCCCGAGGCCCATATCCGCGGCGACAAGGACATGGAGTACCGGTGCGTCGGCGGCGTGATCTTCACGCTGCAGCGGGCCGGCTTCCTGAAGATCGGTTTCATCTCGGAGCCGAACCCGGCCGATATCGCGGCCCAGGCACGATAAGCATTTACCCCGGGCGGGCGGTGTCTGCCCGGGGGCTTGAGGAGTAGTTACGAATGGCAATGGCTGCGGCGAAAGCCGAAGGCGAACCAGTGATGGATATCAACACGACGCCGTTGATCGACGTCATGCTGGTGCTGCTGATCATGTTCATCATCACGATCCCGGTGCAGACGCACGCGGTGAAGCTCGACCTGCCGCCGCCCAACCCGCTGCCGCAAAAGGTCGACCCGGTGTTCAACCAGATCGACATCGATTTCCTCGGCAACGTCTATTGGAACAAGACCGAGGTCGATATTCCGACGCTGAAGGGCTATCTCAAACAAGCCGTGGCGCTGCCCGACGAGCCTGAGCTGCGGCTCCATCCGGAGGCCCTGGCGCGCTATGAGGTCGTCGATACGGTGATGGCCACCGCGCAACAGGCCGGCGTCACCAAGATGGGCTTCGTCGGCAACGAGGCATACGCGAACTAGGCTAGCGCCCTTCCGAGCACAGACCGAACCAAGCCCGGGCTTTGCCCGGGCTTTTTCGTAGTGTAGCGACAGCGGCATGCGTTACCTCTTCGCCATCCTTTTCCTCGTCGGCTGCGCGCCGCGCCTGCTCTATGGCACCGAGGCGGGCGGGATCGTCGACCAACAGCACGAACTGCTCGGTCTCCAGCAGGGCTTCACCCTCGCGGAGGCGCATTGCCGCCAATACGGCAAGATCGTCCGGATCGTGCCGCACCAGACCGGCCAGCGCGCCACCAGCTTCACCTGCGAGCGGCCCGGGCCGGGCGTCGTGCTCTAGGCGGCTTCCTCGAACTGCAGCCGCGCCAGCCGGGCGTACAGGCCGCCGGCCCGGTAGAGCGTGTCATGGGTGCCTTCGGCGACGATCCGCCCATCCTCCATGACCACGATCCGGTCGGCACCGCGCACGGTCGCGAAGCGGTGGGCGATGACCAGCGTCGTGCGGCCCTGCATCAGCCGCTCGAGCGCGCGCTGCACCAGCTGCTCGGACTCCGCGTCGAGCGACGAGGTCGCTTCGTCGAGCAGCAGGATCGGCGCGTCGCGCAGCACCGCGCGGGCGATCGCCAGCCGCTGGCGCTGCCCGCCCGACAGGCGCGACCCCGCCTCGCCCAGGAAAGTGTGAATGCCCTCCGGCAGCGCCCGCAGGAAGTCGGCGGCGTTGGCGGCTTCGGCTGCGGCCCAGACTTCGGCCTCGGTCGCGTCGCGGCGGCCGTAGAGGATATTTTCATAGGCGGAAGCCGCGAACACCACGGTCTCCTGCGGCACCACCGCGATGCGGCCGCGAATGGCGCGCGGGTCGGCGTCGGGCAGAGCAACGCCGTCAATTCGGATGGCACCCGTCTGGGGGTCGTAGAAGCGCTGGACCAGCGCGAACAGCGTCGACTTGCCCGCGCCCGACGGCCCGACCACGGCGACGGTCTCGCCGGGTTTCACATCAAGGCTGAAGTCGATCAGCGCGGGTGCGTCGGGCTTGGTCGGGTACCGGAAGGTGACGTGCTCCAGGCTCAGCCGCCCCTCGGGCGCGGGCAGGGCGACCGGGTTGGCCGGCGCGCGGATGCCGGGCGTCTCGTCGAGCAGTTCGCGCACCCGGCCCGAGGCACCGGCAGCGCGCATGAAGTCGCCGTAGACCTCGGTCAGGGCACCGAACGCGCCCGCGACGATGGCGGCGGCCAACACGAAGGCGGTGATCGTGCCGCCGGTCATGGTGCCGGCGATGACGTCGATCGCACCTTCCCACAGTACGAAGGTGATCGCGCCGAAGATCAAGGTTATGACTATCGCCGTCATTGCGGCGCGCACCAGGATGCGGCGCTTCGCCGCAGCAAAGGCATCCTCGACGGCGGTGCCGAAGCGGGCGGCCTCGCGGGGTTCCTGGGTGAACGCCTGGACCACCTTGATCGCGCCGAGCACCTCGGCAACGATCGAGCCGACGTTGGCGATGCGGTCCTGGCTGGTCCGCGACATCGCCCGCACCCGGCGGCCGAGCAGGACGATCGGCAGGATGGTCATCGGGATGACCAGCAGCATCAGACCGGTCAGCTTATAGCTTTGGAACGCCATATAGGCGATGCCGCCCAACCCCATGAAAAAGTTGCGCAATGCCACCGACGCGCTGGTCGACACGACCTGTTCGATGACCGCGGTATCGCTGGTCAGGCGCGAGGCGATCTCCGACGGGCGGTTCTCCTCGAAGAACGCCGGGTCGAGGGTGAGCAGATGCGCATGGACGGCGCGGCGCAGGTCGGCGACGACCCGCTCGCCGATCCAGCTGACGAAATAGAAGCGCACCGCGGTCGCCGCGCCCATGACGCCGACGATGCCGAGCAACGTCCAGAAATAGGGCGCGATCTCGGCGGGGTCGCTGCCGGCGCGGAAACCGTGATCGACGATCGACTTGAAGCCCTGCGGGATGGCGATCGTCGCCGCCGCTGCGATCACCAGCGCCAGCAGCGCAAAGGTCAGGTGGCTGGGATAATTCCTCACGAACCGCCACAGCAGCGCCAGGTTGGACAATTTGCGCGACGGCGGTGCGTCGAATTCGGAAGGTGCGGCCATGCGCGCCTCTAACAGCCATTCGAGCGGCACTCAATCTGTCCACCACCGCGACGCGATAGACCTTTGTGCTGCACGTGCGTTGTGGCAAGGCTTAGCGTTACGGCCTGGGGGGCCGGCTCGATTCCCAAGGACAGTGAATGATCTACAACGCTTATGAGATGCAGCGGTCGTGGCTGGCAGGTGCCGGCGCGCTGTCGCAGCGCACCTCGGACTGGCTGCTCAATCCGGCCAATCCCATATCCTACATCGGCACCACTGCGGTGATGGCGCGCGCGCTCGAGGTCTTCGCGCATGCAACCGAGGCGCGCGGCAAGCCCGAGTTCGGGCTCGATACCTGCCTGATCGATGGCCGGGACGTCGCGGTTACCGAGGAGATCGTGCTGAGGAAGCCGTTCGGGCAGCTGAAGCGCTTCGTCCGCGATGCCGAGCGCAACGACCCGCGCATCCTGATCGTCGCGCCGATGTCGGGGCATTTCGCGACCCTGCTGCGCGGCACTGTCGAGCGGCTGCTGCCCGGCCATGATGTCTACATCACCGACTGGCGCGACGCGAAGCATGTGCCGCTGTCGGACGGCAGCTTCGATCTGAACGACTATGTCGACTACATCATGGAGTTCATGACCGAGGTCGGACCGGGCGCGCACATGCTGGCGGTGTGCCAGCCCGCGGTGCCGGCCTATGCGGCGCTGGCGCTGATGGAGGCGAATGACCATCCGGCCCGGCCGCTGACGCTGACCATGATGGGCGGGCCCATCGACACCCGCAAGGCACCGACGTCGGTCGACGATGTCGCCACCGAACGGCCCTATGCGTGGTTCCAGAACAACGTCATCGCGACCGTGCCGGCGATCTATGCAGGTTCGGGCCGCCGGGTCTATCCGGGCTTTCTGCAGCTCAGCGGCTTCCTGTCTATGAACCTCGCCAACCACATGAATTCACACTGGGAGATGTTCAAGCACCTGGTCGCGGGCGAGGATGCGGACGCCGACGCGACCAAGGCCTTCTACGACGAATACCGCTCGGTCGCCGACATGACCGCGGAATTCTACCTGCAGACCATCGACCAGGTGTTCCAGCGCCAGCTGGTCGCCAAGGGTGAGTTCGTCCACTGCGGCCAGATCGCCGATCCGGGCAGGATCACCCGCACCGCGCTGCTCGCCATCGAGGGCGAGCGCGACGATATCTCCGGCCTCGGCCAGACCAAGGCGGCGCTGGACATCGCGGTCAATCTGCCGGCGACGAGCAAGGAGTATTTCATGGCCGAAGGCGCCGGCCACTACGGCATCTTCAACGGCCGCCGCTGGCGCGACATCATCGCGCCCAAGGTCGAGGCGTTCATCCGCGCCCACGACCACGCCGGCAAGCTGCCGCACATCGAGTTGCCGAAGCGGCTGCGCAGCGAGCCGGTGGCGGGGGCGGAGTTCGCCTGAGGCGACGATCACTTGCGGCGTTGCCGCCGCCGACCTTGCAGATACCCGGTGCGGGCTTAAACCCGGATAATGCAATCGATCGTCAGACAATGGACTTGGGCCGCGCCCGCCTTCGCCTGGGCGGTGCTCGCCGCTGGCCTGGCCACCGCGATGCCGGCACTCGTGCTTGCCGCCGGACTTATCGGCGCCGTACTCGCTGCCGTGCATCACGCCGAACTGATTGCCCACCGGGTCGGGGAGCCGTTCGGGACTCTCGTACTGGCGCTGGCCGTCACGATCATCGAGCTCGGGCTGATCGTCACGCTGATGTCCGCAGGCGGTGACAGCGCCGCGACGCTGGCGCGCGACACCGTGTTCGCGGCGGTGATGATCATCGTGAACGGGCTGGTCGGCATCTGCATCCTGATCGGCGCGCTGCGGCACCGCGAGCAGACCTTCCAGCAGTCGGGTGTCAGCGCCTCGTTGGCCAGCCTGTGCGCGCTGACCGTGCTGACGCTGGTGCTGCCCAATTTCACCGTCACCGAGCCCGGGCCGGTCTATTCGCCGTCGCAGCTCGCCTTCGTCGCGGTGGTGTCGTTCCTGCTCTACGCGACCTTCGTATCGGTGCAGACGGTGCGGCACCGCGACTATTTCCTGCCGCCGAGGCCGATGACAGCGGATGTCGAGGCCCACGCCGAACCGCCCTCGAACCGGCAGACGATCTGGTCGTCGGTGCTGCTCGTCGGCTGCCTTGGCGCGGTGGTGCTGCTGGCGAAGGCGCTGGCCCCACCGATCGAGGCTGGGGTAGCAGCGCTGGGGGCCCCGCGCACCGTGGTCGGCGTCATCATCGCAGCGCTGGTGCTGCTGCCCAAAAGCGTCGCCGCCGTGCGGGCCGCGCTCGCCAACCGCCTGCAGACCAGCCTCAACCTGGGCCTCGGCTCAGCGCTGGCGACGATCGGGCTGACCATTCCCGCCGTTGCGGCGCTGTCGCTCTACACGGCGCTGCCGATTTCGCTCGGCCTCGACGCCAAGAGCATCGTGCTGCTGTTCCTCACCCTGCTGGTCGCGACACTGACGCTGGGCACGGGGCGGACCACCATCCTGCAGGGCGCAGTCCACCTGATGATCTTCGGGGTCTATCTGTTCACGACCGTGGTGCCGTAGGCGCTACGCCGCAAGTCCCTCCGCCTTTTCGCTCAGCACCAGCCACCGCTCCTCGGACGCCGCCAGCGCGCGGCGCTTCGCCCCGGCCTCGGCGTTGAGGGCGTCGAAGCGCTTGGGGTCGCGGGCATACAGCCCGGCGTCGGCCATGCTCGCCTCGGCGCGGGCGATGGCCTTGCCCAGCGTCTCGATCTGGCCGGGGAGGTGGTCGAGTTCGCGCTGCTCGATATAGGTCAGCTTGACTGTGCGGCGCGTCTGCACCGGCGCGGCGGCCTTGGGCGGCGGCGGCGGCGCGGCGTCGGCCTTGCGCTTGGCCGCCCAGTCGGCATAGCCGCCGACCACGACGTCGGCGCTGCCGGAGCCGTCCAGGCCGACCACCATCGTCACCGTGCGGTCGAGGAAGTCGCGGTCGTGGCTGACCAGCAGCACGGTGCCGCCGTAATCGTCGATGACCTCCTGCAGCAGGTCGAGCGTCTCCAGGTCGAGGTCGTTGGTCGGCTCGTCGAGGATCAGCAGGTTGGACGGCCGCGCAAACTCGCGCGCCAGCAGCAGCCGCGAGCGCTCGCCGCCGGAGAATGTGTCGATCTTCGCGTCGAGCACCTCCGCGGTGAACAGGAAGTCCTTGAGATAACCGACGACATGCTTGCGCTCGCCCGCGACATCGACCCAGTCGCCGCCGTCGGCCAGAATGTCGCGCACCGTCTTGCCGGGGCTGAGCAGCGCGCGCTGCTGGTCGATCAGCACGCCCTGCAGCGTCTTGGCGCGGCGGATGCGGCCGCTGTCGGGCTCAAGCTCGCCGGTCAGCAGCTTGAGCAGGGTGGTCTTGCCGGCGCCGTTCGGGCCGATGACACCGATGCGGTCGCCGCGCTGGACCCGGAGTGTCAGGTCCTTGATCACCTGCCGGTCGCCGAACGCCTTGTTCACATGCTCGGCATCGATGACGATCTTGGTCTTGGTATCCTCGGCGGTGACCTGCAGCTTGGCGACACCCTGCGGCCCGGTCATCGCCTTGCGGGTCGCGCGCAGCTCGTCGAGCTTGCCCAGCCGCCCCATGTTGCGCTTGCGCCGCGCCGTCACGCCGCGCTGCAGCCAGTGGAGTTCCTGCTTCAGCTTGGTGTCCAGCTTCTGCGCGTTCTTCTCCTCCTCGGCATTGACCTGCTCGGTCCACGCCTCGAACCCGCCGAAGCCGATCTCGGCGCGGCGCAGCATCCCCCGATCCAGCCACAGCGAGGCCTTGGTCAGGCGGCTGAGGAACGTGCGATCGTGACTGATCGCCACGAAGGCGCCCTGGAAGCGCTGGAGGTAGATCTCCAGCCACTCGATCGCGGTGATGTCGAGGTGGTTGGTCGGCTCGTCGAGCAGCAGCAGGTCGGGCGACTGGGCCAGCGCCCGGGCAATGGCGGCACGGCGGCGCTCGCCGCCGCTCGCGGTCGCCGCCTCGCGGTCGAGGTCGACGCCCAGCTGATCGGCGATCGCCTCGACTTCATAGGGCTGCGGCGCATCCGGTTCGGCCATCGCATAGTCGCGGAGCGTCGCGAAGCCGGCGACCGGCGGGTCCTGCTCCAGCAGCACGATGCGCGCGCCGGGCCGCTGGACCCGGCGCCCCTCGTCGATCTCCAGCGTGCCAGCGAGGATCTTGAGCAAGGTCGTTTTGCCGACGCCGTTGCGGCCGACGAGCGCCAGCCGGTCGCGGTCGCCGACGAACACGCTGAGGTCGCGGAACAGCCACTTCGTCCCCTGGTTGAGGCCGATGGATTCGAGGGAGAGGATCGGGGCTGCCATTGCGCTGCAGCATGTAGGGGAGGGGGCGTGCGAAAGCGAGCGTCAGGTGATCACCGCCATCTCGTACAGGAACTCGACAAAGCCCATCGTGCAGCCGGCCAGACCGGCAACCTTCGGGTTCGACGATTCGACGACGAAATACTCGTTCGGGGCGTGCGCGCCGCTGCCGTGGCCGATGCCGAACTGGCCGGCGGGCAGCGACACTGGCGCGGCGGTGAACACCGAGCCCGGCCACGAGCCGGCGTTGCGCGGAAACAACGACTGCGGCACGCCGAGGCGGGTATAGACCGCCTGCTGGGCGCGGATGACGCGGCTGTTCTCGGCCGTCTCGGTGGGGTCGTAGCCGCCGCTGACGTTTACCTCGATGTCGCCAAAGCCGCGCTTCTGCAGGTGCGCGCGCAGCTTCGCCTCGGCCTCCTTGAAGGTCTGGTTGGGCACCAGCCGGCATTCCAGCTTCGCCTCGGCGCGGCCGGGCAGCACCGTCTTGCCGCCGGGGCCGGTGTAGCCGCCGACCAGCCCCTGGATGTTGACCGTCGGCTGCGACGCGAGGCGTTCCAGCGAGGGCTGCCACGGCTCGTCGTTGATCCACATCTTGACGCCCATCGCGGCTTTGGCCTCGGCCTCGCTGCTGTTCTTCGCCGCCTGGCCGATCAGCTCTTTCTCGCGCGCCGTCAGCGGCCGGACATTGTCGAACCAGCCGTCGATCGCCGGGGTATGGCCATCCTCCTTGACCAGCGTGTTCAGCGCCTGAACCAGATGCCAGACCGGGCTGTCGACATGGGCGTGCTGCGACGAATGGATGTCGCCCTTGGGGCCCTTGCCCCATTTCTCGCCGCTGGAAATCAGCTGGAATTCGAGCGGGCCCTTGGAGCCGAGGTTGATCTGCACCGCGCCGTCGCGGTTCTGCCACGAGGTCGGGATGATGATGCCCTCGCACTTTTTCAGTGCCGCCAGCACCTCGGGCCGCTGCACGATCTGGTGGAAGTGCGGCGAGGCGATCTCCTCCTCCCCTTCCGCGACCAGCACGAGGTTGACCGGCAGCTTCTTGCCCGCCGCCTTGAAGGCGTGAAGCGCCGCCAGGAAGGCACCCTCCGGGCCCTTCTGGTTGACCGCGCCGCGGCCGACGATGACCTTGCCGAAGCCGGGCTTGTCGACCAGCGCCGCGTCGAACGGCGGGGACGACCATTCCGACGCCACCACCTGCTTCACGTCGTACATGAAGTAGATGCCCATCGTCCGCTTCGCACCCGCGTCGAGGGTGGCGAAGATGCCGGGCTGGCCGTCGGTGGGCATTTTGGTGACGGTCTGGAAACCGGCGTCCCTCAACAGCCCCATGGTAAAGTCGCAGGACTCGTCCATCCGCCACTTCTCGGCCGCGATGCCGGGGTGGCGGATCCAGTCTTGGATGCGCGCGATGCTCTCCGGCAGCTGGCGGTCGACCTGCGCGCGGATCGCCTTGGTGTCGGCGGCTGCAGCCAGCGCGCCGGCGGGGGCGAGCAGGGCGGCGGCCCCGGTGGCGATCAGGGTGCGGCGGTCGATCTCGGTCATCGCGGGCATGCTCCAAAGCGTGTGCAGTGCGATTAGAATGGCTTGGCGACGATCCGTCCAGACCGGATAGTGACGGGCCGGGCCGACACCCGTATGAGCCTGTCGCGATGCTCGTCGCACTCCTCGAACCCGCACCCGAAGCGCCGCTGGTGCCGCCGCTGACCGTCGGCGGCCGGCCGGTGATCGAGCGGCAGGTGCGGCAGGCGCGGCTGGCGGGCGCGGCGCGGGTCATCGTCATCGGCGGCCCGATGGCAGGGGTGGAGGCGGTGCCGACCCATACCGCCGCCGCCGCGCTGATCGCGGACGACGACCTCGTGCTGGTGCTGGCGCCCGGCCTTGTCGCCGACGAGCGCATCGTTGCCGCCACTGTTGCGGCCGCCCCGGTGCTGGCGACCTTCCCCGACCGCGGTGTCGAGCGGATCGACGCCGGCAGCCTCTACGCCGGCGTCGCAGTCTATCCGGGCGCGCTGGTGCGGCGCGTCGCGGCCGGGCTGGGCGACTGGGATTTTCACGCGACGCTGCTGCGCGCCGCGGCCGGGGACGGCCTCGCGCGGGTCGATCTGGCGGGGCTCGACCTCTACGCCCCGGCGCGGCGGCGGATCGTGCCGCTGACCTGGGCGGTGCCCGCGACGCCCGGCGAGGCATCGGCGGCGACGACAATGGTCATCAAGGCGGCGCAGAAGGGCTGCCTCGATTGGCCGGCGCGCTTCATCCACCCGCCGATCGAGGACGGGCTGGTCCGGCTGCTCGGGCCCACGCCGATCACGCCGAACATGGTGACGGTGTTCGTGGCAGCGATCAGCCTCGCCGCCGGCGTAGCGTTTGCCTATGGCTGGCTGTTGACCGGCCTGGTGTTGGCGCTGGTCAGCGGGCCGCTGGACGGGGTCGACGGCAAGCTGGCGCGCAGCCGGCTGGAGTTCTCGCGCTGGGGCGATCTCGAGCATGTCCTCGACAAGATCGCCGAATATGGCTGGTACCTGGCGCTGGCCGGGCATTTCGCGGTGACCATGGGCCATGCGCCCTGGCTGATCGCTGCGCTGATCATCGTCGTCGCCCTGGCCGAGGCGCTGGGCGGCGAGTTCTTCCGGCGCTTCACCGGCGGCCAGCTCGACGACGCCGGCGATTTGGAGCGGCGCGTCCGCCTGATATCGGGGCGGCGCAACACCTATTTCTGGACCCTGATCCCGTTCGCCGCGTTCGGGGCATGGTACGCCGGGTTCGTGATGATCGCGGTCTATGCGGTTGCGACCTTCGCGTTCATGCAGTGGCGACTGTTCACCCGGCTCGGCGAGTTCGGGCGGGCACACAGCCCGGCGGTGGCCGCCAACTACGCCGCGTCGCGTTACGGCTTCTTGCCCGCGCGGCGGGGCTAGTTTAGGGGCAAACGCTTGTGTTTCGGCCCCGCGGCGTCCTCGCGGTGTGCCAGAGAGGAAGAGAATGCCCCAGATCAACGTCGCGATTGCCGGCGTCGGCAACTGTGCCAGTTCGCTGGTTCAGGGCCTCCACCATTATGCCAACGGCGGTTCGAATGACGAACAGGGGCTGATGCACTGGGACCTGGGCGGTTACCGGCCCAAAGATGTGCGCGTCGTCGCGGCATGGGACATCGATGCGCGCAAGGTCGGCGTCGACCTGGCGGACGCGATCTTAGCCAAGCCCAACAACACGGCCGTGTTCTGCGACCATGTCGGCCCGACCGGCACGCTGGTCCGCATGGGCCGCACGCTGGACGGCGTCGCCGAGCATATGGCCGACTATCCGCAGGACCGGACGTTCGTCCCGGCGGGGCTGCCGGAGCCCGACATCGACGACGTCGTCAGGGTGCTGAAGGACGCGCGCACCGACGTGCTGATGAACTATCTGCCGGTCGGGTCGCAGCTGGCGACGGAGTTCTACGCCGAGGCCGCGCTGCTCGCCGATTGCGCCTTCGTCAACAACATCCCGGTGTTCATCGCCAGCGACCCCGTGTGGGCCGAGCGCTTCCGTGAGCGCGGCGTGCCGCTGCTCGGTGACGATATCAAGGCGCAGTTGGGTGCGACGATCGTCCACCGCACGCTGACCGACCTGTTCGCCAAGCGCGGCGTGACGATCGACCGGACCTATCAGCTGAACACCGGCGGCAACACCGACTTCCTCAACATGCTGGAGCGCAAGCGGCTGGCGTCGAAGAAGATCAGCAAGACCGAGGCCGTCCAGTCGGTCGCCGCGCACCGCCTCGACGACGAGAACATCCACGTCGGGCCTTCGGACTATGTGGCCTGGCAGAACGACAACAAGGTCTGCTTCCTGCGCATGGAGGGCCGGATGTTCGGCGGCGTGCCGATGAACCTCGAGCTGCGTCTGTCGGTCGAGGATTCGCCCAACTCGGCCGGCGTCGCCATCGACCTGATCCGCTGCGCCAAGCTGGCCAAGGACCGTGGTCTCGGCGGCCCGGTGCTGGAGCCGAGCGCCTATTTCTGCAAGCACCCGCCGGTCCAGTCGACCGACGATCAGGCCTATGCGGCGCTGGAGGATTTCATTGCACGCATGACGCGGCACTGATGCCGCGGTGGGGCAGGGTCAAACCACCTGCCCCTGGCCGTCGCAGCTGAGGTCGAACGCCGCCAGCCCGGCTTCCAGGTACGACGCCAGCATCGGCAGCTCGAGCAGGTAGTCCGCCGCGGTGTCGACCTCGTCAGCGGCGGTGGCGATCGCCTCGTCCCACTCGGTCGCGTCGTAGGTGCCGCGCCCGACCCAGGCGAGCGCGATCAGCTCGGCCTGCTCGTCCTCCGCCAGGTCGTCGATGGCGGCGCGGAGCTCTTCCTCGGTCGGATTGTCGCCGTCGTCCTCCAGCTCGTCGACGGCACCGTCGTCGGACGCATTCGAGCCGTCGTCGGGGTCGCTGTCGGGGACCAGCGCCTCCCACTCGCGGGCGCGCAGCACGATGCGGCAGACGGTATCGAGCGGGACGTTGAGTTCCATGGGTGCAGCTCCTGTTGCCGGCGGGGAACGACGGTCTGCGCGCCGGGTTCCCTACGCCGCCACCGCCTGATGGACCTCTAGTCCCAGCCGGGCGCGGGCCGCTTCATATTCGTGCCGCAGCTTGGCGATGAAGTCGGCCGCACCCTGCACCTCGGTGACCGCGCCGATGCCCTGGCCGCAGCCCCAGATGTCCTTCCACGCCTTGGCGTCAGTGTTGCCGCCGCTGCCGAAATTCATCGCGCTGGCGTCGCTGACCGCAAGGTTGTCGGGGTCCATGCCGGCGGCGATGATCGACGGGCGCAGGTAGTTGCCGTGCACGCCGGTGAACAGGTTCGAATATACGATGTCGCTGGCGGCCGAATCGACGATCATCGCCTTATAGCGGTCGTCGGCGCGGGCCTCGTTGGTGGCGATGAAGGCCGAGCCGATATAGGCGAAGTCGGCTCCCATCGCGAGCGCCGCCAGCACCGCGTTGCCGTTGGCGATGCTGCCCGACAGTGCCAGCGGGCCGGAGAACCACTGCCGGATTTCCTGGATCAGCGCGAACGGCGAGATGGTCCCGGCGTGGCCGCCGGCTCCGGCGGCGACCGCGATCAACCCGTCGGCACCCTTTTCAATCGCCTTGTGCGCGAAGCGGTTATTGATGATGTCGTGCAGCACGATGCCGCCATAGCTGTGAATTGCGGCGTTGATGTCCTCGCGCGCGCCGAGCGAGGTGATGATCACCGGCACCTTGTGCTTGACGCACAGTTCCACATCGTCCTCCAGCCGCGCCGTCGTCTTGTGGACGATCAGGTTGACCGCGAACGGCGCGTCCTGGGGCGTCAGCTCCTCGCCCAGCCGGGTCAGCCACTCGTCGAGCTGGCTCAGCGGCCGCGCGTTGAGGCTGGGGAAGCTGCCGATGACGCCGGCCTTGCACTGCGCGAGGACGAGATCGGGATTGGAGATGATGAACAGCGGCGACCCGATCACCGGTATCGACAGGCGGTTCGCGAAACTGGCGGGCATGGTCATGGCGTGCGTCTCCCCGAGGCTTGGGGCGAGGCATCGCCTAGGGTGACGTGCGCGTCAACGGTTGACGACATGCCGCCGCCGATGAGGCGACCCAACCGCCGCGCTCACCCGCCGGCGCAGGACGCCGTTGCGATCGCGACAGATCCGCCCGTGTCATGCGCGGCGTCGCGCGCGGCCTTCCGCTCGGCCTTGGCGAGGGCCCGCGCCTCGCGCCGCTGCTGGGCAGCCGCGACCCGGGCGGCGCGCTCTTCGGGGGTTTCGCGAACCGGTTCTGCACCACCGAAGCCGCTGACCAACGCGCCATAGCTGGCGACGCCGCACTGTGCTCGTGCCGGGGTCGCGCCGCCGATCGCGACGGACAGGCCGCCGCTGACGATTAACAGGGAAGTCAGGGTCTTGCTGGTGTTCATCGCGGCCACCTTGGTTGAAACGTGCCGCGTGCGGCACCGCTGAACCCGCTTCGCAGCGCTGGCCCCGATGGTTACGGCAGCGCGCTACCCCTCGTCCCCGTAAATTTCCACCACCGGCTTCGCCTCCGACGACACCTTCGCCCGGTACATGCCCGGCGTATTGAAGCTCCAGCCCATGTCGCCCGCCGGCCCGACGACGATCACCCCGCCGTCGCCGCCCATCGCCTTCAGTTCGCCCTTGATGACGAAGTCGGCGGCAGCCTGCACGGTCTCACCCCTCAGCCGGACGCGGGCGCAGATCTCGTGGGCGACGCCTTCGCGGATGAAATATTCGCCCGAGCCGGTGGCGGACACCGCGCACGCCCGGTCATCGGCGTAGGTGCCGGCGCCGATGATCGGCGAATCCCCGATGCGGCCCCAGCGCTTGCCGGTCAGGCCTCCGGTCGACGTGCCGGCCGCGACATGGCCAGCGGAATCCCGCGCGACCGCACCGACGGTGCCGTATTTCAGGTTCTTGTCGAACAGCAGCGCGCCCTTGGCCGCGGCCGCCTTCATGTCCTGCAGCTGCTGCCAGCGTTCCTCGGTGCGGAAATAGCCGGGGTCGACCTGCTCCAGCCCCTGCTCGACCGAGAACCGATCGGCGCCGTCGCGGGCGAGCAGGACGTGCGGGCTGTGCTCCATCACCGCGCGCGCCAGCGCGATCGGGTTCTTCGTCCGCGTCACGCCGGCCACCGATCCGGCCCGGCGGTCGCGCCCGTCCATGATCGAGGCGTCGAGCTCGTTGCGCCCCTCGGCGGTGAACACCGCGCCCCGGCCGGCGTTGAAATGCGGGTCGTCCTCCAGCACGCGGATCGTCGCCTCGACCGCGTCGAGCGCGCTGCCGTTCTTGCTCAGCACGGCCGCGCCGGCATCCAGCCCGGCCTGCAGTGCGGCGCGGTAGGCGGCGTCCTTTTCCGGGGTCATCGCGGCGCGTTCCATGACGCCCGCGCCGCCGTGGATGACCAGCGCCCACTTGGCCTCGGCAGCGCTGCTCATCGCGAGAAGTCCCGCAAGCCACAGCCAGCGCATGCGCATCCTCCCGGGGTCATCATGGGCACCGGCCTAGCCCGGCATTGACCCGCGGCCAAGCCCCGGACTATACGCCCGCCTCCCGCGGACCGGTGTGGCGGGGTAGCTCAGCTGGTTAGAGCACGGGAATCATAATCCTGGGGTCGGGGGTTCAAGTCCCTCTCCCGCTACCACTCCGGTCCTTCACACGCCCCTCGTCCGCGCCTAAGCGTCGCCCGCAACCTTACGGGAGACCGCCATGAAGCGCCTGATGATCGCCGCCGCCCTGTTCGCCTCGACCGCCGCGCAGGCCGCCTTGCTGGGCGCCGCGCCCGAAGTCGTGCGGGTCCGCGGCGACGTGGTGTCCGCCAGCCCGACGGCCATCGTGCTGAAGACGCGCGCCGGTGCCACCCAGACGCTGGCGCTGGTCCCCGGCACGACGATTTCCAGCACCGTCGTCATCGGCATCGACGCGATCAAGGCCAACAGCTTCATCGGCACCACGGCCGAGCCCGGCAAGGACGGCAAGCTGACCGCCACCGAGGTGCATGTCTTCCCCGAGGTCATGCGCGGCTTGGGCGAGGGCCATTATCCGTGGGACACCAGCGCCACCAGCAGCATGACCAACGGTAACGTCCGCACCGTCGGCCGCCCGCGGCATGGCAAGGGCCGCGAGCTGATCGTCGACTACAAGGGCGGGCAGCAGGCGGTAACGGTCCCGGCGACGGTGCCGATCGTCAGCTTCGGCGTCGCCTCGATGGCCGACCTGAAGCCCGGCGCGCACGTCTTCGCGGTGGCGCAGAAGGGCGCGGACGGCAGCCTTGCCACCAACCGCTTGGTCGTCGGCGCGAACGGCTCGACGCCGCCGATGTGAGCGGCGACGCCGGCATCCGCCCGATCCCGCTCAGCCTCGTCGACCGTGACCTGGGCGCGGCGGCGCGGGCGTTCGGCGATGCCTTCGGACGCACCGGCTTCGCGGTCGTCGCCGACCACGGCATTGACGTCGCCCTGATCGAACGCGCACTGGCGGCGGCGCAGACGTTCTTCGCGCTGCCCGAGGCGGTCAAGCGGCGCTATCACCTCGCCGGGCAGGGCGGCGCGCGCGGCCTGACCCCGTTCGGCATCGAGACCGCCAAGGGCGCGAGCGTGTCGGACCTGAAGGAGTTCTGGCACGTCGGCCGCACCCTGCCGCCGGGCCACTCGTACCGCGCGGTCATGCCGGACAATGTCTGGCCCGCCGAGGTGCCGGCGTTCCACGCCGCGGTGCAGGCGCTGTACGACGCGCTCGACGTCGCCGGGCGGCGGGTGCTGCGTGCCATCGCGGTGCATCTGGGGCAGGCGGCTGACTTCTTCGAGGGACCGGTCCGCGACGGCAATTCGGTGCTGCGGCTGCTCCATTACCCGCCCGTGCCCGCCGATGCGCCGGGCATCCGTGCCGGCGCGCACGAGGACATCAACGTCATCACCCTGCTGCTCGGCGCGGACGAGGCCGGGCTGCAACTGCAGGACCGCCAGGGCGAGTGGCTGGACATCGCTGCGCCGCCGGGCAGCCTGGCCTGCAACATCGGCGATATGCTGCAGCGTCTGACCGGCGGGCGGCTGCCGTCGACTACCCACCGCGTCATCAACCCAGCCCCGGATCGCCGCGGCGTGCCGCGCTACTCCACGCCGTATTTCCTGCACTTCCGCCCGGACTATGTGATCGAGACGCTGCCCGGCGGCACGCCCGAACCGCCAATCACGGCGCATGATTTCCTGTTGCAGCGGCTGCGCGAGATACGGCTGATCTAGCCCGGCAGCTTCGCCAGCACCTTCTCCGCAATCGCGATCGCGATCCGCTTCTTCTCGGCGGTGTCGATGATCGGCATGCCCTTGTGGGTGGCCATGTCATGGATGATCGGCGGCGCGATCTCGACAAAAGTGTCGCCCTTGCGCACCGACAGCGTCGAGCTCGGTCCCCACATCGCCTCGTCACCGAGCTTCGGCGGTGCGTTATTGTCTTCCTTCAGCAGCGCCGCGGTGTCGGCGCCCGCACCGCCCTTGTCGGCGACGCTCGCGCCTATGCCGCCGAGCAGCGAGGCGACGCGGCGCATCGTCGCCATCTCTTCCTTGCCGTTGGCCTTGACGGTGACCTGGGCTCCATCGCTCGGCTTGCTGAGATAGGTGCAGGTCTGTTCCCGCCGCGTCGTGCCGCCGACCGCGTCAGTGGTAATCGCGGCTACTTCGGACTCGCTGATCAGGCTGCAGGGGTCGGTGACGGCGCCCGCTACCGTGGCGGACGTGCCGCCGGCGGGCTTGTCGCCGCTGCATCCGGCGAGTGTCAGACCGACTGCAACCGCCGCTACGGCACAATTCTGCAAGCACAGCATCGGATCGTCCTCCTCAAGTCCGTTTGGCGGTCACAAAATCGCTGAGCGAGCCCAACGTCTCGAACAACTCCCCGTCGACCTCGTCGTCGTCGATGTGGAAGCCGAAGCGGTCCTCGAGCGCGGTCAGGACGCGTGCGACCGCCATCGAATCGAGCTCCGGCAGGTCGCCGAACAGCGCGCTGGCCCGGTGCAGGCCGTGCGCGACTTTGGCATCGAGGCCGAGTTCGGCGGCGAGCACGGCGCGCACCGCGTCGAGGTCGCTCATCGATGCCTTCGCGCTCGTCGCCAACCGCTGCTCCTTCCGCAAGGCTGCGCCTTATAGTAGCAGCGCGCGACCATGCAATCGCCGGTGCCCCCACCCATCGACCGGCTGCTGACGCGCGCGCCGCCGGACAATGTCGCGCTGGTCCACCGCGACCGGCGGTTGAGCTTCGCGGCGCTCGACGATCTGGTCGGGCGCGTTGCCGGCGGGCTGGCGGCGCGCGGGGTCGGGCCGGGCGACCGGGTGGTGACCTGGCTGCCCAAGTCGATCGAGGGGGTCGCGACACTGTTCGGGGTCGCGCGGGTCGGGGGGGTGTTCGTCCCCGCCAACCCGCAGCTGAAGGCGGCGCAGGTCGCGCACATCCTCGCCGACAGCGGCGCGCAGCTGGTGCTGACGACTTCGGCGCGGGCGGTGGGGCTCGAACGGCCGGGGGTGCTGACGCTGGAGGACGACTGGCCGGGCCTCGCCGCGGGTCCGGCGCTGGCGGTCGAGCGCGATGCCGACGACCTCGCGGCGCTGCTCTACACTTCGGGCAGCACGGGCGCGCCCAAGGGGGTGATGCTCAGTCATTCGAACCTGTGGCACGCCGCCGATTCGGTGCGCCGGTTCCTCGGGACCGCGCCAGACGATGTGGTGCTCAGCGTCCTGCCGCATGGCTTCGACTATGGCCTGAACCAGCTGACGAGCGCGTGGGCGGCGGGCGCGAGCGCGGTATTGCTCGACTATCTGGCACCGCGCGACGTGGTGCGGGCGGTGGAGCGGCACGGCATCACCCAGCTCGGCGGGGTGCCGCCGCTGTGGCACGATCTCGCCGTCGCCGACTGGGGCGGGGCGGGCGCCAGCCTGCGGACGCTGACCAATTCGGGGGGGCACCTCCACGCTTCGCTTTCGGCAAGGCTGCGCGCGCTGTTTCCCGCCGCAAGGCTGCACCTGATGTACGGGCTGACCGAGGCGTTTCGGGCGACCAGCCTCGATCCGGCGCTGGCGGCGACGCGCCCGGAGTCGGTGGGCTGCGCGATCCCCCACGCCGAGGTGCTGGTCGTCCGGCCGGACGGCAGCGTCACCGCCGACGACGAACCCGGCGAGCTGGTCCAGATGGGGCCGCTGGTATCCTATGGCTATTGGCGCGACGACGACCGCACCGCGCTGCGCTTCCGGCCCGCCCCTGACGCTTCGGTGCTGGGCGGCATGGCGGTGTGGTCGGGCGACACGGTGCGGCGCGGGAGCGACGGGCTGCTGACCTTCGTCGGCCGCGACGACGAGATGATCAAGACCGGCGGCTACCGCGTCAGCCCGACCGAGGTCGAGGATGCGGCACTGGCGGCGGGCGCCGACGGGGCGGTGGCGGTCGGCGTCGCGGACGACCGGCTGGGGCAGGCGATCGTGCTGGCCGTCACCGGGCCGCTTGACGAGGCGGCCCTGACGCGGGCTTTGCCCGGCTTCATGCAGCCCGCCCGGATCGAGCGCCGCGCGGCGCTGCCGCTGCTGGCCAACGGCAAGCTCGACCGCGCCGCGCTCAGGCAGGCGCTGGCATGATCCCGCCCGGCTTCACGGTCGTCGAAGGCGAGTTAGGCATCGCTGGGCGGCCGGCGTCGCAGTGGGCCGCCGTGGCCGGCGACACGCCGCTGTTCGTCTATGACCGCGCGCTGATCGCGGCGCGGATCGCGGCCGTCCGAGCCGCCTTGCCCGGCGTCGCGCTGCATTATGCGATCAAGGCCAACCCGTTGCCCGAACTGGTGGCGTGGATGGCGGAGCAGGTCGATGGCCTCGATGTTGCCTCGGGCGGCGAGCTGGCGCTGGCGCTGGCCAGCGGCGGGCACGACATCGGCTTTGCCGGCCCCGGCAAGCGCGACGACGAATTACGCGTCGCGATTGATGGTGGCGTGACGATCAACGTCGAATCGGCGGGCGAGCTGGAGCGCATCGCGGCGCTCGGCGGACGCGCGGTGGCGCTGCGGCTCAACCCGACCTTCGAGCTCAAGGGCTCGGGAATGCGGATGGGCGGGCGGCCGACGCCGTTCGGGATCGATGCGGAGGCCGCCCCGGCTGTCGCGGCGCGCGCGGCGGCGCTGGGAGTGCGGGTGACCGGCCTGCATGTCTATGCCGGGTCGCAGACGCTGTCGGCGGCCGCGGTGATCGAGGCACAGGCAGCGACGCTGGCGCTCGCGGCCGAGTTCTGCGCGGCGACCGGCGGCACCCTCGACACGCTCAACCTCGGCGGCGGCTTCGGCCTGCCGTATTTTGCCAGCGACCAGCCGCTCGACCTGACCGCGGTCGGCACGGCGCTGACCGCCGCGCTGGCTGACCGTCCCGCGGTGCTGCGCGAGACCAGGATGATCGTCGAACTCGGCCGCTATCTGGTCGGCGAGGCGGGCGTCTATCTTAGCCGCGTCGTCGATGTGAAGGTCAGCCGCGGCACGACCTTCATCGTCACCGACGGCGGGCTGCACCATCAGCTCGCCGCCAGCGGTAATTTCGGGACGGTGATCCGGCGCAACTATCCGATCGCGAATGCCAGCCGGTTCGGAGAGGCGGCGGTGATCACGGCAGATGTCGTCGGCTGCCTGTGCACGCCGCTCGACCGGCTCGGTGAGAAGGTCGCGCTGCCGGCAACAGCGGTGGGTGACCTGATCGCGATCTTCATGGCCGGCGCCTACGGTGCCAGCGCGAGCCCGTCGGCTTTCCTCGGCCACCCGCCTGCTGTCGAGGTTCTCGCCTAGCCGACCGCGTGGGCGACGAGATAGATCAGCGCGGCCCCGGCCACGACACCCGCGCCGGCCCCAAGGGTCCAGGCCCAGCCTGCCCCGCGCGGGGTCAGTAAACGAAGGACTGCAAACACGACAACTCCAACTGGTCAATCGCACCGCCCCGCCCTGACCAGCGACGCGCGGATGACCTTCGCACTTAACCAAGCAAAGTTCGTGCCACTTGCCGTTTGGCGGCCAAGCCTTTGAAACATGGTAAACGCTGTCGCGGGGCTGTTACAGAAGTGTAAAGTCCATCGACAAATTATAGTCCGCCGCGCTGAAATACAGCCCGTCGGGCGGCGCGTTGAAGCCCAGCGCGGCGCGGTCGCGCGCGGCGAGCGCGGCGGCCAGCCGGTCGGCATCCCACGCTCCCTCGCCGACCAGTTTCAGGCAGCCGACCATCGAGCGGACCTGATGGTGCAGGAACGACCGCGCGGCCGCGGTCACGACCAGCCGGTCGCCCTGCCGCTCGACATCGAGCCGGTCGAGGGTGCGCAGCGGTGACCCGGCCTGGCAGTGGACGCTGCGGAAGGTGGTGAAGTCGTGGCGGCCGACGAGCCGCTGCGCCGCGTCGTGCATCGCGGCGGCGTCGAGCGGCGCGGCGACCCGCCAGGCGAGGCCGCGGTCGACGGTCAGCGGCGGCCGGCGGTTGACGATGACATAGCGGTAGCGGCGGCCGCTGCAATCGAAGCGCGCGTGGAACGCCGGGTCCGCGACGACGCAGTCGAGCACCGCCACAGGCGCGGGACGCAGCCGGGCGTTCAGCGCTTCCATCAGCCGGAACGCCGTGATCGGACGCTCGACATCGACGTGCGCGACCATCGCCGCTGCGTGGACCCCGGCGTCGGTGCGGCCGGCGGCGAACACGCTCGCGGTCTCTCCGGTGATGCTGTGCAACGCGGTTTCCAGCGCCGCCTGCACGGTCGCTCCCGTCGCCTGCCGCTGCCAGCCCATGAACGGCCGGCCGTCGTATTCGATGGTCAGCCGGAAGCGGGTCACGCGACGCGGGTGCCGGCGGGGATCGCCCAGCCACGCAGCAGGTCGGCGGCGGACATCGCCGGCTTGCCGGCGCGCTGCACCAGCGTCGCGCGCACCGCGCCCGTGCCGCAGGCGATGGTCAGCCGGTCGTCGAGGGTCGTGCCTGGCGGGCCGCCGCCTTCGGTAAGCGCGGCCGCCAGGACCTTCAGGCGCGCGCCGCTTACTTCGACGAAGGCTCCGGGGGCAGGATTGAAGGCGCGCACCGCCCGCTCGACCTCGGCGGCCGGGCGGGTGAGGTCGAGCCTCGCCTCGGCCTTGTCGATCTTGTGGGCGTAGGTGACGCCGTCGCCGGGTTGCGGCGTCGCGGTCAGGTCTTGCTGCGCCAGGACCTCGATGATCAGCCGCGCGCCCATCGCGCCGAGCTCGCCGGTCAGATCGCCGGCGGTCTTGCCCGCCACCGGGGTCGCCGCCGCCAGCCACATCGGGCCGGTGTCGAGGCCGCGCTCCATCTGCATGATGGTGATGCCGGTCGTGTCGTCGCCAGCCAGGATGGCGCGCTGGATCGGCGCCGCCCCGCGCCAGCGCGGCAGCAGCGAGGCGTGGATGTTGATGCAGCCCCGGCGCGGCGCGTCGAGGATCGCCGCCGGCAGGATCAGCCCGTAGGCGGCGACCACCGCGACATCGAGGTCGAGCGCCGCGAACGCCTCGATGTCCGCCGCTGCCTTGAAGTTGACCGGCGTCCGCACCGGGAGGCCGAGCGCGTCGGCACGGGTGTGGACCGCGGAGGTGTTCAGCGCCTGACCGCGCCGCGCGGGGCGCGGCGGCTGGGTATAGACGGCGGCAAGCTCGTGCCCGGCGGCGACCAGCGCGTCGAGCGCCGGCACCGCAAACGCCGGGGTTCCCATGAAGGCGATCCGCATGCGGCTCGGCTAGCGGGCAGGGGCGGCGGGCGCAACCACGCTCCAGGCCGGGGCATGGTCGACGCTGTCGATGGCCGTTCGCCACGCCGCGTCGACTATGATGTCAAATCCGGCAAGCGTCGCGCGGCTCGCGGCCGCTCCCGACAGGAAGCGTTCGCCGAGCAGTCGGTCGCAGCGGACGCAGCCATTGGCGAGATAGGCGCGGCCCGCGGCCTTGCTGGAGCGCAGCGCGAGGCGGCCGCGGGCGCAGTCGGCGGGCAGGCGATCGATGATCCTGCGAACGACGGCCGGGTGATCGCCTATCAGGCTGAGCGGCAGCACGCAGCGGTTCTCACCGTACGTCACGGATACCCGCTCGACCGCGCGGGTGATCGCGTCGCAGTCCTCCGCCCAGCAATGGACCGCGACGCCCTCGACCCTGACCCGCGCCGTCGCGCCCGCCGGGATGCCGAACTTCAGCCGCCCGGCGAATGCCGCGGCGAGCACCGCCGAAACCGGCTGCGCCAAGGCAACCAGTTGCTTCGCGCTGTCTCGCCCGACCCGCACCGCCGGCACCTCCTGCGACGCCGGGAAGCGCCGCTGCCGCAACAGCCACAGGCAGCGCACGTCGCTGGCGGCGTATTGCGCCTGCCGCCGCAGCGTCTCGTCGTCGGTCTGCGGCGACCATTGCACCTCGATGGCGATGCGGTGCCGCCCGCGCCTCGCCAGCACGTCGGCGCGCCAGACCTGACCGTCGGGCGTCACGCCCGCCACCTCCGTCGCCGCGTCCCAGCCTGCCGCCCGCGCCGCCGCCACCGCCAGCGCCTTCAGTTCGAGATGGTCGGCGCTCTCGTCGGCGGTGCTGCAGCCGCCGCGCGCCAGATGCGCGAAGAAGCGCGTGCCCAGCCGCGAGGTCTTCAGCGCGACGCGCGCGTCGCAGCACGGCGCGCGCAGGTGCCGGCGCTGGCGATTGTCCGCCGCCAGCGCCGCCCAGCGACCCGTGTCATGGTCGTAGGCGTACAACGTCTGTCGGTCGTCGCGGCAGCTGAGCGGCATCGCTGCCTCTATGCCGACCGGGGCCGATTTCCGCCAGACTCGCGCGGCGGGCGGGGCTATGCTCCAGCCATGACCGCAGAGACCTTCCACGCCCTCCACGCCGGCCCTGCCGTGCTGCGCCTCGCCAATGCTTGGGACGCGGGCAGCGCGCGGCTGATCGAGAGCCTCGGTGCGACCGCCATCGCCACCACCAGCAGCGGCGTATCCTGGGCGCAGGGCTATCCCGACGGCGACGCGCTGCCGGTCGAGCGGCTGGTCGCGGTCATTGCCAGCATCGCGCGCGTCGTCCGCGTGCCGCTGACCGCCGATGTCGAGGGCGGCTACAGCGACGATCCCGCTGCTGCCGCGGAAACTGTGGCGCGGGTCATCGATGCGGGCGCGGTCGGCATCAATCTCGAGGACGGAGCGGGACCGCCCGAGCGCCTCGCCGCCAAGATCGAGGCGATCCGCGCCGTCGCCGCCAAGGCCGGCGTGCGGCTGTTCGTCAACGCGCGCACCGATGTCTTCCTGCGCCGCCTGGTACCAACCGAGGGGCTGACCGCCGAGGTCGCGCGCCGGGCGGCGCTGTACGACGCAGCCGGGGCGGACGGGCTGTTCGTGCCGGGCATCGCCGAACCCGCCGACATCGACGCGGTGGTGCGGGCGACGCCGCTGCCGGTCAACGTCATGGCGCTGCCCCACCTGCCGCCGCTCCCCGAACTGCAGCGGCTCGGCGTGCGGCGGCTCAGCGCGGGCGGCGGTATCGCGGAAGCGTCGCTCGGCACCGTGCGGCGGCTGGCGGAAGCGTTCCTGGCGCACGGCGACTGCACCGGGCTCAGGGGCGGCGAGGGTGTCTCCTACGGCGAGATGAACGCACTGTTCGGGTGACAAGCGCCGCCGGTGTTGCCATATCGTTCCGATGGTCTCCCCTGAAATCGATGCCCTGACGCAGGCACTGGCCCGGCTGCCCGGCCTCGGGCCAAGGTCCGCCCGGCGGGCCGTGCTGCACCTGCTCAAGCGCCGCGAAACCGCGCTGGTGCCGCTGGTCGCGGCGCTGCAGGCGGTGGCGGCGGGGCTGGCGACGTGCTCGGTCTGCGGCAACGTCGATACCCGCGATCCGTGCGGCGTCTGCACCGACCCGCGGCGCGACCAGACGTCCCTGTGCGTCGTCGAGGAGGTCGCCGACCTGTGGGCGCTGGACCGCTCGCGGCTGTTCCCGGGCCGCTACCACGTGCTCGGCGGCCGCCTGTCCGCGCTCGACGGGGTAGGGCCGGAGCAGCTCAGCATCGACGCGCTCGCCGGGCGGATTGCGGCGGGCGGCATCGACGAGGTCGTGCTGGCGATGAACGCGACGCTGGAGGGTCAGACCACCATGCACTATGTCGCCGACCGCCTGGCCGGGCAGGGCGTCCGCGTCATGCAGCTGGCCCACGGCATGCCCGTCGGCGGCGAGATGGACTATCTCGACGAGGGCACGCTCGCCCAGGCGCTCAGGGCGCGGCGGCCGGTCTAGCCGACGCCGTTCGCCTTGAAGTGCCTCAATAGCCGCGCCCAGCCGTCTTTCGCGTCCGTCTCGTTGTAGCTGGGGCGGTAGTCGGCGTGGAAGCCGTGCTCGGCATCCGGGTAGGTGATCAGGTCGCTGCCGGTCTTGCCCGCGGCCTTCAGCGCGGCGCGCATCGCATCGACGTCTGTGGTCGGAATGCCCTTGTCGAGGCCGCCGTACAGGCCGAGCACCGGGGCGTGCATCTGCGCGGCAAGGTCGAGCGGATACTTGCGCACCTCGGTCACCGGATCGCCCGGCTTCGGCCCGGCCAGCCGCCCATACCAGGCGACGCCGGCCTTGATCTGCGGGAAGCGCGCCGCCGCCATCCACACCACCGCGCCGCCCCAGCAGAAGCCGGTGATGCCGACGCGCTTGCTGGCGAAGGGCTGGCCGGTAAGCCACGTCAGCGTCGTCTTTACGTCGCCCATCACCTGCTCGTTGGTCGCGGTCCCGACGATCTTGCGGATCACCGCGAAGTCGGTGGTCTGCGCCAGGGTGTGTTGTGGATCGGCGCGGTAGAAGAACTCCGGCGCGACCGCGACATAGCCGAGCTTCGCGAAGCGGCGGCAGATGTCGCGAATATACTCGTGCAGGCCGAACACCTCGTTGACGACGATCACCACCGGGTGGCGACCGTTGCCGGCAGGCCGCGCGACATAGGCGGGCAGGCCGCCCTGCATCGTCACGCTGTCGATCGTCAGGCCGTCGGGCGGCGTCGCGATCGGGGCCGCCTCCGCCGCCGCACCGAACGCCGCATAGCCCATCGCGACCAGCGCCGCGAAGCCCCGGCGGCTGAGGTGCAGGTCGGCGGCCTCGGTGCCTTCGGGGCGGGTCAGGATCGCGGTCATGTCATTCTCCTCGGGGCTCGACGGGGCGGTAACGGATCAAGCCTTCCTGCACCGCGGTTGCGACAAGCTGACCGTCGCGGGCGTAGATCAGGCCGCGGTTCATGCCGCGTCCGCCGCCCGCCGCCGGCGAGTCCTGCGCGTAGAGCATCCACTGGCAGACGTCCGGCGTGTCGTGGAACCACAGTGCATGGTCGAGGCTGGCGACCTGCAGCGACGGGTCGCTCCACGCAATGCCGTGCGGCAGCAGGCAGGTGTCGAGCAGCGTCATGTCGCTGGCATAGGCGAGCAGGCAGCGCGCCAGCACCGGGTCGGCGGGCACGGGGGCGGCGGCACGGAACCAGTTGTGGGTGGCGGGCGCGCGCTTCTTGGGCTTCAGCCAGTCCTGCGGATCGACGAAGCGGAATTCGAACGGCCGCTCGCGGCTTAGCCAGCGGTCGCGCTGGTCGGCCGGAATGCGCGCCGCGTTGCGCTGGAACAGTTCATATTCGCTCGGCAGCGCCTCGGGCATCGTCACCCGCGGCAGCTTGGCCATGTGGACGAGGCCCGGCTCGGCGATTTGGAACGAGGCCGCCATATTGAAGATCGGGCGGCCGTGCTGGATGGCGACGACCCGCCGGGTGGTAAAGCTCTGGCCGTCGCGGTCGCGTTCGACGCGGTAGACGATCGGCGCGGCCGGGTCGCCGGGGCGCAGGAAATAGGCGTGCAGGCTGTGCGCCAGCCGTTCGGGCCGCACCGTCTTGGACGCTGCCATCAGGGCCTGGGCGACGACCTGGCCGCCATAGACGCGGGTCCAGCCGGCGTCGGTCGACTGGCCGCGGAACAGGTCGACTTCCAGCGCCTCGACATCGAGCAGGTGGATCAGCCGGGCGACGGCGGCGTCGTCGTCCTGCGGCGGGGGAAAGTCCGAATCACTCATCCGCGCCTGAGTAGATTGCGAAATATCTTGTGTCACCGCCGCGCTGGCGTTCATGTGGGTGAAACATGGCGACCGCGATCCCCCTGCCTCCGCTGCCCGACGATGCGCGGGAACCCGTGCCCGAGGCGGATGCCGAGATCGCGGCGCTGGTCGGCGCGCCCGCCGTAGACGAGGACGACCCCAATTTCCGCCGCGACCGGTTGCTGTCGTCGATGGTCATCCTGCTCGGCTTTGGCGTGTTTCTGGGCGCCCCGTTCGCGCTGCAGGCCGGCAAGTCGTTCTTCCTGCCGGTGACGGTGGCCATCGTGATCAGCCTGATGCTGGTGCCGGTGCTCGAATGGCTGGAGCGGCGGCGCGTGCCGACGTCGATCGCGGCGCTGCTGTCGATGCTGCTGCTGGTCGCCATCGCCAATGCGGTGGTGGTCCTGATCGTGCTGCCCGCGACCGAATGGATCCGCATGGTCCCGGCCAAGGCCGGCCAGATCAAGATGAACATCGCGCCGGTCGTCGAGGCGTTCAACCGGCTCGACATGCTGTCGAACCAGGTCGCCAACGCGGTCGGGCAGCAGGCGGCGACGGTGGGGTCACGGATGGCACCCGAACAGCCGACTTCGCTGGTTCAGGTCATCGCCACGACCGCGCCGGCCGTACTGATCGAAAGCTTTTTCGCGCTGCTGCTGGTGTTCTTCTTCCTGTCGGGCTGGACCGAGATGCGAGAGAAGGCGATCCGCGACCGCGAGACGCTGACCGGATCGCTGCGCGTCGCCCGCCTGCTGCGCGACATGGTGTCGGGCACCGCCTCGTACCTGCTGACCGTGGCGATGATCAACGTCGGGCTGGGCGCGGTGGTGGCGCTGATCGTCTGGGGACTCGGCATGCCGACGCCGCTGATGTGGGGCGGGCTGGCGGCGCTGTTCAACTTCATCCCCTATGCCGGCCCGATCGTCGTCGTCGGCCTGCTCGCGATCGGCGGCATGATCACGTTTACGGAGCCGGTGCAGGCGCTGCTGCCCGCCGGTGCCTTCCTGTGCTGCCATCTGACCGAGGCCAATTTCATCACGCCGCAGATCGTCGGCAAGCGCCTGACGATGAGCCCGATGGCGATCCTGCTGGCCCTGAGTTTCTGGGGCTGGGTGTGGGGAACGGTCGGCGCGCTGGTGTCGGTGCCGCTGCTGATTCTCGGTCACGTGCTGCTGGAGCGGGTCGGGCGGCCCGATGTCGCCGGTTTCCTGTTCGACGGGCGAACCTTGACACGGCACAGCGATTAGCGGCCGACCCTGATCGAAAGTCGGGCCGCGGGCGGAACTACTCGGCCCTTCGCGCGCTATTGCGGCAGTCACTGGAAAGGACGCCGCCAATGCTTCGTTACGCCCTTATCTTTCTTGTCGTCGCGCTGATCGCCGGCGTTCTCGGCTTCGGCGGTCTCGCCGGTGCCTCAATGGGTATCGCCAAGATCCTGTTCTATATCTTCATCATTCTGTTCGTCGTTGGACTGGTGATGCACTTGGTGAACGGTCGCCGCGCCATTTAACGCGGCTACCGATCGAAGCGAGGGCCGCCGGGGCAACCCGGCGGCCTTTTGCATTTGTGCGCTGCGCCGCTAGAAGCCGCCGCTGGCAAGCAGGCAGGGCAGATATGGCGGCGGCACGGACGGCAGGCGCGCGCGGATTGCTGGCCGTGCAGCTGCTCGGCTTCGTGCTGGCGCTGCTGCTGCTCGATCAGGCGCGGCGGCATCTGCTGTTCGATTTCAACGAAGCCGCGATGGGCGACTTCACCTCCGCGCTCTACGGCGACGCTGCGGACGGCGGCCGGGTGCACTGCGAGACACTGCACACCGCCCCTTGCCGCGACGCCTGGGTACGCGCCGGGTCGCCGCCGGCAATCTTTTGGATCGGCAACTCGCAGCTGCACGGCGTCAATCGGATGCATTCCGGAGACCGGACCGCGATCATGGCGGCGCATGACGCGCTAAGGGCGCGCGGCAAGTGGCTAGTCGGTTACTCGCTGCCCAATATCAGCATGATGGAGATCGCCGCGGTCGTCGACACCGTCGGGCTCGACTACCGGCCCCGGCTGGTGGTGATCCCCGTGGTGCTGAACGGGCTGCGCAGCGGCTCTGTGCGCGACGCGGTGCTGCCGCTGCTGCGGCAGCCCGGCGTTGCCGAAAGGCTGCGGGGCACACGGGTCGAGCGGTCGCTGGCCCCGCTGCTCCACGACCGCCAGGAGACCGTAAAGGCCACGTCGCTGGCGGACCGCAGCGAGGACAGGCTGGAGACCGGGCTGAGCCGAGTGTCGGCGCTGTGGGCGGCGCGGCCCGACCTGCGCGCGCTGTACGACTATGGTAGCGACATGCTGCGTCACCGCGCCTTCGGGGTGACGGCGCAAACCCCGCGCAGCCTGATCAACCCCGGCTACCACGCCCAGATGGCCCTGCTTGGCGATCTGGTCGGCGACCTGCGGGCGAAGGGGATCGACGTGCTGCTCTATGTGCCGCCGTACCGGCAGGACATCGCCGGACCGTATATTCCGGCCGAATACGCGCGGTTCAAGGCCGAGCTGACGGCGCTGTGCGCCGCGAAGGGCGCGCGCTGTTCCGATTTCGACGGCCTCGTCCCCGGGCCGGAGTGGGGGCTGGTCAAGGACCATCTGTTCGGCGGCGTCGACTATGACTTCATGCACTTCACCGCCAATGGCCATGCCGCGCTGGCCGCAGCGATGGTCGCCGAGATCGAGCGGGCCGGCCCCTAAATGCTGTTCAACTCGCTGACCTATCTCGTCTTTCTCGCCGGTGTCGTGGCGCTCTACTGGCAGCTGCCGCCGCGTCCCCGGCTGTGGCTGGTGTTCGCGGCCAGCTGCGTCTTCTACGGTTTCTGGCGGCTCGAATTCCTGCCGCTGCTGCTGTTCTCGGCGGTGATGGACTATGGGCTGGCACGCTGGATCGACGCCACGCAGGACAACGCCCGCCGCAAGCGGCTGCTGATCGTCAGCATCGTCGCCAACCTGTCGATCCTGTTCTTCTTCAAATATCTGCTGTTCTTCCGCGACGCGACCTACAGCCTGGCGGCGCTGGTCGGCTATCACCCGGGCTTCGTCGAGCTCAACATCATCCTGCCGCTGGGCATCAGCTTCTACATCTTCGCGACCATCAGCTATGTCATCGACGTCTACCGCCGCGAGTTTCCGGCCGAGCGCGACCTGCTGCTCTACGCCTGCTTCGTGGTCTATTTCCCGCACCTCGTCGCCGGGCCGATCCTGCGCGCCCGCAGCCTGATCCCGCAGCTGAAGGAGCGCCCGCCGTTCGACCTCGCGCTGGTCTCGACCGGCATCGCGCGCATCGTCGCGGGCCTGTTCCTGAAGGTCGTCATAGCCGATCCGATCGGGGCGCTCGTCAACGACGGCTTCGCCCGCGCGCCTGCCTCGCTGACCGGCATCGACAGCTGGACCTTGAGCTTCCTGTTCGGCTTCCAGATCTATTTCGACTTCGCCGCCTATTCGCACATCGCCATCGGGTCGGCGCTGCTGATGGGGATCGTGCTGCCGGAGAACTTCAACTGGCCGTACATCGCCGCAACGCCGCGCGAGTTCTGGCGGCGCTGGCATATCTCGCTGTCGACGTGGATCCGCGACTATGTCTACCTGCCGATGGCGGGCAGCTACCGGCGCCAGGGCAATGACGCGATCGCCGCGCACGCCAGCGCCCCGCAGGCCGGGCTGCCGCGCGAGCAGCGCACCGCGCCGCTGTTCGCGACCTGGGCGCTGATGGGCCTGTGGCACGGCGCCAACTGGACCTTCGTCGTGTGGGGGGTCTACCACGCCGCGATCATCTGGCTGCACCGTCAGGCCGGCCGCCTGGGGCTGACGGTGCCTGTAGTCGTCGCCTGGGCAATCACGCTGCCGCTGATGATGGCGGGCTGGGTGGCATTCCGCAGCCTTACCCTGACTCAGACGCTGACCATCTGGCGGTCGATGGTCGATCCGGTGCACTTCCGCGGGCTGACGCTGCTGCCTGCCGCCTATACGACCGCCGCCTCCACCTTTGTGCTGATGCTGGCGGCGGCGTGGGTGTATCACTGGCTGATGCCGCGCCTGAACCGCGACGGCACGGCGTTCCGGGTGCTGGCGCTGGGCTACTACACCGTCGGCTTCGCGGGCATCGTGCTGTTCCTGCGCGTCACCAGCCAGTTCATCTATTTTCAGTTCTGAGCGCCGCCGTTTACCTTGACACCTCGCGCCCGCACCCATAATGCCGCGCTTCCGCGAACGTCGAGCGGGTGTAGCTCAGTTGGTTAGAGCGCCGGCCTGTCACGCCGGAGGTCGCGGGTTCGAGCCCCGTCACTCGCGCCACGCGCGGCCATCCGGGGACACGCCATGCTGAACGCCGCCCTTGCCTTGATGTTGGCGGTGGCGCCGATCCTGACCACCCCGGAGGCGGTCGACACCACCAGCTTTGCCCGGCCGCGCGAGGCCCGCGTCACCAACGTCGACCTCGACCTCGAAGTCGATTTCGCCAGCCAGCGCCTGACCGGCACCGCGACCCTCGACGTGGCGGCCGCGCCGGGTGCCAAGACCATCGTGCTGGACAGCGACGGGCTGGTCATCGGCCATGTCTTCGATGCTAAGGGCAAGCCGCTGCCGTTCACCGTCGGCGCGCATGTTGCGGACAAGGGCGAGCCGGTGACCGTTACGCTGAACGGCGCAACGCGCATCGTCGTCGCCTACACCAGCGCCAAGGACGCCAGCGCCCTGCAATGGCTGCCGCCCACGCTGACCGCCGGCAAGCAGGCGCCGCTGCTGTTCAGCCAGGGCGAGCCGAGCGCCAACCGCAGCTGGATCCCGACGCAGGATTCACCCGGCATCCGCCAGACCTGGAGTGCGCGGATCACCGCGCCCGATGGCCTGACCGCGGTGATGAGCGCCGAGGCCAAGGGCGGTTCCGGCCCGGTGTTCAGCTTCCGCGAGCCCAATCCGGTGCCGCCTTATCTGATCGCCATCGCGGTCGGCAATCTCGTCCACCGCGACCTTGGCCCGCGCACCGGCGTCTGGACCGAGCCCGCGACGCTGCCGCGCGCCGCGGCCGAACTGGTCGACATCGAAAAGCTCGTGAGCGCTGCCGAAGCGCTCTATGGCCCCTACCGCTGGGGCCGCTACGACGTACTGGTGCTGCCGCCGGCGTTCCCGTTCGGCGGCATGGAAAACCCGCGCCTGACCTTCCTGACGCCGACCTTCATCACCGGCGACCGCAGCCAAATCAGCCTGGTCGCGCATGAGCTGGCGCACAGCTGGTCGGGCAATCTCGTCACAAACGCGACCTGGTCGGACTCCTGGCTCAACGAGGGCTTCACCACCTATTTCGAAAACCGCATCATGGAGGCGGTGTTCGGTCGCGAGCGGGCCGAGGTCGAGGCCGATCTGTACTGGGACGAACTGCAAAAGCGCCTAGCAGACGCGAAGGCTGACCCATCCGTGACCCGCCTGCACGGCGACCCCAATGCCGGTGAGGTCGACTATGTGAAGGGTTCGGACTTCCTGTTCACGTTCGAGCATGAGATCGGCCGCCCCCGGCTCGACGCCTGGCTGCGCGGCTATTTCGACCGGCATGCCTTCCAGCCGCAGACCACCGCCGGGCTGCTTACCGACATCCGTGAGCATGTCGTGAAGGGCGATGCGGCGCTGGAGCGGCGCCTCGATCTCGACACCTGGGCCTATGCACCGGGCCTGCCGGAGAACGCCTGGCACATCGTCTCGCAGCGGCTGGTCGCAGTCGATGCCGCCTCGACGGGGTTCGCGGGCGGGGCGGCGGCGTCGACGATCGACGTGAAGCCGTGGTCGACGCAGGAGTGGCTGCGCTTCCTGCAGCGGCTGCCGCGCACTGAAACCAAGGCCCGCCTCGACGATCTCGACCGGACCTTCCAACTATCGGCGAGCACCAATGCCGAGATTCGCTTCGCCTGGCTGATGCTGGCGGTCGGCAATCGCTACGACGCCGCGATTCCCGCGCTGGAGGCGCATCTGACCAGCGTCGGACGGCAGAAGATGGTCGCACCGCTGTACCGCGCGCTACTGGAGCAAGGCGACTGGGGCCGGCCGCTGGCGACGCGCATCTACGCGCGCGCCAAGGCCAGCTATCACCCCTTCACGGTCGCCGCAGTCGAGCGCGCCATGTCGAAGGCCTCCAGCTCATAGGCGATCGACGCCTCGACCAGCATTTCCCACATTGCCTCGGCAAACCCGTCCGGCAGGCCGGCGGCATTGGCCGCGGCGGCGGCATTGGCGATCACCCGCGCCTTGCGGGCCTCGTCGCGCACCGCCGACCGGTCGGGCTTGATGCGGGCCGCGGCGTCCATGTAGCCGAAGCGTCGGGCCAGCAGCGCGACGAGCGCGCGGTCGGCGGCGTCGACGCCGCTCCGCACCTCGGCCATCGTCGTGCAGTCTTCGGGGTTCACTTGTTCATCCAGACGAGCAGCGGCCGCAGCGGCAGCAGCCACAGCACCCCGAGAATCAGATAGATGACGCCCTGCGCGCCTGCCGGCAGGGTGCCGATGCGTGGCGCGAAAGCCGCAACGGCCCCGCCATAGACGATCAGGCCAAGGACGATGGTGAGGACGCCAAGCGGCTTGCGGACCGAGGGTTGCATCGGCGCGTCGTAGCGGCTGGCGACGGCGACGCCAACTGCCCGCATCGCCGCGCCGGCAACGGCAATGCGGATCGCGAATTTCCGCTTGACTCTGGTAAGCTATTACTTACGGTAAGCCATGGCTTACGGTAATTCCCTCGCCGCGCTATCCGACCCGACCCGGCGCGCCGTCTTCGAACGGCTCAGGGCCGGTCCCGCCACGGTGCAGCAGATTGCCGATGGCTTGCCCGTCAGCCGCCCGGCGGTGTCCCAGCATCTGAAGACGCTGCGCGAGGCGGATCTGGTCCGCCACGAGGCGCAGGGCACGGCGCATCTCTACAGCATCCACACGCCCGGCCTGCGGGCGTTGCGCGACTGGGTCGAGGGTTTCTGGGACGACGCGCTCGAAAGCTTCAAGCTCTATGCGGAGGACAAGCCATGAGCATCGTCGATCTGGGCCCGGTGACCAAAAGCATCGAGGTGAGGCGGTCGGCGGCTGCGGCGTTCCGCATCTTTGTCGACGACATCGCGCGCTGGTGGCCGGTGCGGGATCATTCGCGCGCGAAGGATGCGCTGGGCGAACGCACCGAGCGGGTCGATTTCGAGGCCCGGGTCGGCGGCCGCATCTATGAGACGCTCAATACCGGCGAGACCCGGGAATGGGGCGAGGTGCTGCGCATCGCGCCCGGCGAAAGTGTCGCCTTCGCGTTCCAGATGGGTCGCGCCCGGGACAAGTCCGGCGAGGTCGAGATCCGCTTCGAACCGCTGGGCGACGACACCTGCCGCGTCATCCTCGTCCACTCGCACTGGGAGCGGTTCGGCGACGAGGCCGACGCCATGCGGGGCGCTTTCAGCCGTGGGTGGGAATTCGTTTTCGTCGACGGTTTCGGCACTTACGCCGGCACCCTGTGATCTGTTCAAGCCAGGAGACGTTGCATGATGATCATCACCGCGCTGAAGCATGTGCCCGACTTTGCAAAGGGCCAGGTCCGCGACCTGCGGGTGCGATGGGCGCTGGAGGAAGTCGGCCTGCCGTACCGGATCCGGCTGCTCGAGGCCGGTGAGCAGGACAGTCCCGAATATCGCGCCCTGCAGCCGTTCGGCCAGGTCCCGCTGATGCAGGACGGCGATTTCACGCTGTTCGAATCGGGGGCGATCCTGCTGCACATCGCCGGCAAGTCGAGCCGCCTGCTGCCATCCGAACCGCGCGCCCGGGCGCGTGCGGTGCAGTGGCTGTTCGCGGCGCTGAACTCGATCGAGCCGTCGCAGATGAACTTCTTCCTCGCCGACGTCCCGTTCGCCGATCAGGAATGGGCGAAACTGCGCCGCGCCGGTGCCCGCGACTTTGCCCGGCACCGGCTGAACTGGCTGTCGAAGACGCTGGGTGACAAGCCGTATCTCGACGGCGACACGTTCACCGTCGCCGACCTGATGATGGCCACCGTGCTACGCATTAACGGGCATTGCGACATCGTCACTGCGGACGACAACCTGAACGCCTATCTGACGCGCTGCTGCGGGCGGCCCGCCTTCCAGCGCGCGCTCTCCGCGCAATTCGACGATTTCGCCTTGGCGGCCTAGGACTTAGCGGGCGCAGCGGATCGTCCGGGTCGGGGTCACCAGCCAGTCGAGCGGCGCGTCCCAGGCCTCGGCGGGCACATGCTCGACGACCTGGCAATCGAAGCCGACCCCGATTCGCGGCGCGTCGTGGAGCGGCAGCGTCCGGTCGTAATAGCCCTTGCCATAGCCCAGCCGGTTGCCACGCCGGTCCGCGGCAATCAGCGGCACGAGGATGATGTCGGGCACGCCGCGCGGCGCGTCGGCGCGGGGTTCGCGAATGTCCCAGCCCGCGCTGCGCACGAGGTCGCCGGGCGCGGCGTGATGAAAGCTCAGCGGCTCGCCGTCGCCCGCGACCCGCGGCCAGATCGCAAAGCCCAGGCCGGCCGGGTCGATCTCGTCATGCATCGCGGCGTAGCCGGCGATCCGGGTATGGCCCGCCACGAGCGGCCGCAGCCGCGCGACCAGCGCGTCGTTCAGCGCCGCGTGACTGCCGGCGGCGAGCCCGGCGACGAACGCCGTGCGAACCTCCCGCATGACGCGGCGCAGCTCCGATCTCGTTGGGCCTGTCTCGATCGGGGCAGTCGGCGGGACCACCATGGGTCGTTTGCCTGTAAGTCCTCTGATGCCAAGTACATCAGGTGGGAGCCATTTAGTCCGGACCAAGATCCGGCCAGAGACAGCCCCCTAGGAGAGTGAATCGCCTCAGGGAAATATGAAGCTCGTACGCGGCAGTTCCCGCCTTTAGCCAATGTAGGGCAAGCCAGCCGCCGACTCAAGCCTCCAGCGCTGCCGCCAGCGCTTCGGCGCGTGCCGCCAGCACTTCCAGCCGCGACAGATCGGCGTGACCGCCGGCCTTGCGGACCTCCGACAATTCGTCGGCGACGAGGATTCCGGCCATCAGAAGCAACCGGGGTTCGCTCATAGTACCGAGCGCCTGGCCGAGTTCATCGGCCTTTGCCTGCAGCTGCGCGGCAAGTGCGGTCAGGTGGGCCTCCTCACCATCACGGCACGCGAGCGGATACGAGCGACCGCCGATGGTCACGTCAATCTGAGCCATCAGTGCGTCTCCAGCAGCCTGTCGAGCGCGGCGATCCCGGCTTCGATTTCGCGCTCCAACGCCGCGTGCTTGGCGTCGGACGTCTGCTTTGCCCGCTCGATCCGTGCCAGTGCCGCCTCAATTCGGTCGGCAAGTGCATCGGCGGGGTCAGGCATGTGCATCGCAGCTTTTCATAAAGTTGTCGGCACTTGATAAGACGCGGTGTGCGCTGGCGTCAATCGCGATGGTTGACGCTGCGGGTGACGCTGGTCATAGCCCACGCGACATTCGCATCTGCACAAGAAAGCCGCCCCGACCGATGGCCCAACTGCCGCCGCGCACGCTTGCCAATGCCATCCGCGCGCTGGCGATGGATGCTGTCGAAGCGGCCAACTCGGGCCATCCGGGGATGCCGATGGGAATGGCCGACGCCGCGACGGCGCTGTTCGCACGCCACCTGAAGTTCGATCCGGCGAAGCCGCAATGGCAGGACCGCGATCGCTTCGTGCTTTCGGCGGGCCACGGCTCGATGCTCATCTATGCGCTGCTCCACCTCACCGGCTATGCCCGGCCGACGCTCGACGACATCAAGAACTTCCGCCAGCTCGGCAGCCCGTGCGCCGGCCACCCCGAGAATTTCGAACTGGAGGGCGTCGAGACCACCACCGGGCCACTGGGGCAAGGTCTCGCGACCGCGGTCGGCATGGCGATGGCGGAGCGTCATTTGAACGCGACTTTCGGCGACGCACTGGTCGATCACCACACCTGGGTCATTGCCGGCGACGGCTGCCTGATGGAGGGGATTTCCCATGAGGCGATCGGGCTGGCCGGGCACCTGAAACTCGGCCGCCTCAACGTGCTGTGGGACGACAACTGCATCTCCATCGACGGCCCGACCAGCCTCTCGACCAGCGAGAATACGGCGATGCGCTTCGAGGCCGCGGGCTGGCACGTCATCGCCTGCGACGGCATGGACTTCGACGCGGTCGACCGCGCGCTGACCGAGGCCAAGGCCGATCCGCGCCCGACCCTGATCGCCTGCCGCACCACCATCGGTTTCGGCGCACCGAAGAAGGCTGGAACCAGCGGCTCGCACGGCTCGCCGCTGGGGGCGGAGGAGATCGCCGGGGCGCGTGCCGCGCTGGGCTGGGACGCGCCGGCGTTCGTGATCCCCGACGACATCCGCGACGCCTGGACCGTGATCGGCCTGCAGCACAGTGACACCCGCGCTGCCTGGGAAGCGCGCCTCGCCGCCGACCCGCATCGCGAGGCGTTCGAGTGCCGCGCCGCCAACCAGCCGCCGCAGGCGGTGTACGATGCGCTCGACGCGCACATCGGCGAGCTAATCGCAAAGCCCGTAAACGTCGCCACCCGCAAGGCGTCGGAAATGGCGCTGGAGGTTGCGGTCCCCATCGCCCCGGGCCTGTTCGGCGGCTCGGCCGATCTGACCGGTTCGAACAATACGAAAACCAAGGCGATGCAGCCGTTTACCGCCGACAGCTACGACGGCAGGTACGTTTACTACGGCATCCGCGAGTTCGGCATGGCGGCGGCGATGAACGGCATTTCGCTGCACGGCCAGATGCTGCCGTTCGGCGGTACCTTCTTGGTGTTCTCGGACTATATGCGGAATGCGATCCGCATGTCGGCGCTGCAACGGACGCGCGTTGTTTACGTTCTCACGCACGATAGCATTGGCCTTGGCGAGGACGGCCCGACGCACCAGCCGGTCGAACATCTGCTCAGCTTGCGCGCCATCCCGAACCTCGCGGTTTATCGCCCTTGCGATGCCATTGAGACAGCCGAGGCGTGGAGCCTGGCGATCAAGGACATGCATCGCCCGTCAGTGCTGGCGCTCAGCCGCCAGAACCTGCCCCAGCAGCGCCTGATGGCGGCAACCGAGAACCTGACCGCGCGCGGCGGCTACCGCCTGACGCCCGCCACGGCGCCGCGCCGCATCGTGTTCGTCGCGACCGGCTCGGAGGTTCATATCGCTGCCGCCGCCGCGGCAATGCTGGAGGCCGAGGGTATCGGCTGCGATCTCGCCTCGATGCCGTGCTGGGAAAATTTCGACGCCCAGCCTGAGGCCTACCGCCGCGAGTTGCTGCCCGCCGACACGCTGATCGTGTCGGTGGAAGCCGGTGTCACGATGGGGTGGGAACGCTACACCGGGTTGCACGGTCTACGGGTCGGCATTGACAGCTTCGGTGCGTCCGCCCCGATCGACGCGCTCTACGACCATTTCGGCATCACCGCGCCCAAGATTGCGGCCCGCGTCCGCTCGGCGCTCGCCACCGCCTGATTTCACTTTTCGGAGTTCCGCCCATGACCACCAAGCTTGCCATCAACGGCTTCGGCCGCATCGGCCGCAACGTGCTGCGCGCCCTCGTCGCGAGCGGCAGCACTGACCTCGAAGTCGTCGCGATCAACGACCTGGCGGACGCCAAGACCAACGCGCTGCTGCTGAAGCGGGATTCGGTGCATGGCACCTTCGCCGCGGACGTCTCTGTTGATGGCAGCGATCTCGTCGTCAACGGCAAGCGCATTCGCATCACCGCCGAGCGCGACCCCGCCAAGCTACCGCACGGCGAGATGGGCGTCGACTTGGTGCTGGAGTGCACTGGCCTGTTCACCGACGCCGACAAGGCGCGCGGTCATATCGCCGCCGGTGCCAAGCGTGTTCTGATCTCGGCTCCCGGCAAAGGCGTCGACCTGACTGTCGTCATTGGTGTTAACGATCACCTGCTCAAAGCCGAGCACCATATCGTCTCGAACGCCTCGTGCACGACCAACTGCCTGGCACCCGTTGTTCGCGTGATGCATGATGCGATCGGGGTCGAGCGCGGCCTGATGATGACCATCCACAGCTACACCAACGACCAGTCGCTGCTCGATGTCTATCACAAGGATCCGCGCCGTGCGCGTGCCGCCGCAGTGTCGATGATCCCGACTTCCACGGGCGCGGCAAAGACCGTCGGCGAAGTCATCCCCGAGCTGAAGGGCAAGCTCGACGGCATCTCGGTGCGGGTGCCGACGCCTAACGTCAGCCTCGTCGATTTCACCTTCACCCCGTCGCGCGCGACGACGATCGAGGAAGTCAACGGCGCGCTCCGGGCAGCATCGTCATCCGGCCCCATGGCATCGGTCCTCGACTTCACCGACGAGCCGCTGGTCAGCCACGATTATAACCACAACCCGGCTTCCGCGACGGTCGACAGCCTCGAGACGACCGTGCTTGACAGCCATCTCGTGCGTGTCGTGGCGTGGTACGACAACGAATGGGGCTTCTCCAACCGCATGGTCGATACCGCAGGCGCCATGGGCAAGCTGATCGGATGAGCGCACGGATCGTGGGGATCGCGCGCCACGCGCGGCCCCGCGGCCCCGTAGAGTGCATCGAAAGCGCCGAGGTGACGCTGGAGGCTGGCATACGCGGCGACTTTCGCGGTGCCGCTCGGCCGGGCAGCAAACGCAAGCGGCAGATCACCATGATGGCCGCTGAGGACTGGGCGGCGGCGATGGCTGAACTGGGTCATCCGGCGATCGACTGGTCCGACCGGCGGGTGAACCTGCTGACGCAGGGCATTCCCCTCCCCCGTGAGCAAGGCTTGCGGCTGCGCATCGGAGATATCATCCTCGAAGTCACCGGCGAGTGCGATCCCTGCCCCCGCATGGAAGAAGTCGCGGCGGGCCTGCGCGCGGTCCTCACTCCCGACTGGCGCGGCGGTCGTCTCATGCGCGTCATCGCTGGCGGCCATATGACCATCGGCGATCCGATCACGATCGAAGAAAGCGAGTAACATGTTCAAGACCCTCGACGACATCGGCGACGTGCGTGGCAAGCGCGTTCTCGTGCGTGAAGACCTGAATGCCCCGATCGAGGGTGGACACGTCACCGACGCAAGCCGGCTCGAAGCCGCCGTGCCGACACTGCTCGAACTGTCCGACGCGGGGGCCATCGTGCTCGTGCTCGCGCATATCGGTCGGCCCAAGGGCAAGCGCGATCCTCAGGCATCGACCGCGCTCGTTCGCAAGCCGCTGGCTGACCTGCTCGGGCGCGAAGTCATGTTCATCGACGACTGTGCCGGGCAGGAAGCGGAGGCTGCGGTGGCGCTGCTCGCACCGGGCAAC
>JBBQWN010000020.1:0-37748 GCA_038210595.1 Sphingomonadales bacterium
GGATTCACCATCGCCTCCGCAGCAGGCCCCTTGCGCCGCAGACAAAAAATGACGCCCGGATCCAGCGATCCCGAGGTGGTGACCGCAGGGACGATGGCGTGGAGCCCCAGCGGTGCATCCCGCAGAGCGTTGATGTTGGCGTGCGCAAAATTGAGCAGGTCCGCCCGAAACTCGTCGAGGGTGAACTCGGCGAGGCCCACGCCCTCGCGAGCTTCCTCCAGATCGAACACCTCGGTCTGGAGGCGACGAAGCTGCTCGTCGCGCCAGTGGGTTTCGCCTTCAGCCGCATCGCGCGCCTCAGCCAGCAAATTGTCGTCGCCCGTTGCCGACAGATCGACGAGGGCCATGCGCGCCTCCACGCGATCCTTGAGGTTCAAGTATCGGTTGAGATCGTCGGTCGGCCAGAAGTTGACCATCTTTACGGTCTCAGCCTGAGCACCGATGCGATCGATGCGGCCGAACCGCTGAATCAGGCGCACAGGGTTCCAGTGGATATCGACGTTCACTAACATATCTGCGTCTTGCAGATTCTGCCCCTCAGAGATGCAATCGGTGGCGATCAGGAGATCGATCTCTTCGCTCGGCATTCCGCGCATGGCCGCGCGCTTCTTCGAGCGCGGCGCGAAGTTGGCGAGGACGTCTTGGAAGCGACCGCGTCCGATCGAAGCGGCGCTGCCGTCGCCGGTGACAAGCCCTACATGCGAGCCCGCGGCGCGGGCGACAGGCTCCAACTCTCGATGTAGGTAACGGGCCGTGTCCGAGAAGGCGGTGAAGAGGATCAGCTTCCGATTCGGCGAACCGTCGCGGTTCTTGCTCGGGTTTGTCGCCTTCTCGATCACCAAAGCCTTAATACGCTCCAGCTTCGCATCGCGCTCGGGCGCAACGGCCTTCGAAGCGTCCGCCAGGCCGGAGACGCGCTCGCGGTCGCGACGCAACGCCGCCTCCCATGCGCCGACGTCGATGTGCCTCAAGTCATACTTCAGCCTGCCGCCGACCTGAAACGCGGTGGAAAGGTCTTCATCGCCGTCGCCTTCGTCATCGAGCGGAATGCCCTCCAATTCGGTAAGTGTCGTCTCGTCCGACTTAAAACGAGCTAGTTCCGCCAGTCGGCGGTCGATTCGGTCGACCATCCGGCCCATAGTCAGGCCGAAGGAATTCACCGAGCTTTCAAGGCGCTTAAGAAAGCCAACCTTCATCATGGCGATGAGGTAGCGTTCGCGGTTGGCTTGGTCGAAGCCGGCGGTGCGCTGGTCCCGCTCGTTATACCGCGCCCGATGCTCGGCCAGCACGAAGGCGAAAGGATTATATAGGGCCAAGTTGAGCCCGCTGATTTCCTTGTCGATTGTCTCAAACGACGGAAACTGACTCGCTAGGTCGATACCTGGCGTGACGGACACAGGTCTTTCGCGCGACGGGAAGTGCCCAATGGCCTCCAACGTATCGGCATAGTGGCGCTCGATGTGCCGACGTGAGCGAGCTAGTGAGACGCCATCAAGCAGACTGGTGAACGCAGGCGGCAGCGACGCCATTAACGCCGCCGCGTCGCGCCCTCCCGCCTTGCTCCATGTCTTGAAGCGTTGCCGTGCCTGGCCGATCAAAACAGAGAGATTTGGGGCGCCGAGCGACTGAAAGGCGTCTGGTCGATCCTTCGCGATAAGGTCGAGCTGTGCTTTCAGGTCCATCAAGTCATTGTTTACGGGCGTCGCAGACAGCATGAGGACGCGGGTGGGGTTGCCGGCTCTGATGACTTCGTCGAGCAGGTGCTGATATCGTCCCCCCGCAGCGTTTCGAAACGCATGAGACTCGTCGATGACCACTAGGTCAAAGCCCGCCCAATTGATCCGAGAAAGGTCTACGTCCCCTACTTTTCCGGTTTCTCGCCCGAGATCAGTGTGCGACAGGACCGTGTAGGACAAACGATCCGCTCTTAACGGATTAAGCTCTGAGTTATTTGCGGCGAGATATTCAATCCAGTTCTCGCGTAGCTTCTTGGGACAAAGCACTAGGACCCGTTCGTTTCTCAACTCATGCCATTTGATGACCGCTAGAGCGGTGAGGGTCTTGCCTAGGCCAACAGAGTCAGCGAGCACGCAGCCCCCGTACCGGCTCAACTTGCTCAGGATTGCTCGCGCTCCATCTCGCTGGAACGGGTAGAGCATCCGCCAAACAGCTGTCTCCAGGAAATCTGAGGCTCCTATCCGATCCTCGACAGCAGCCTCATCAGATAGAAAATCTTGGAATATATGAAAAAGCGTCTTTTGATAAATGAACTCAGGACTGCTGTGGGCCCCAAGCTGTTCGAGCCGGCGGAGGACTTCGTCTTTCACATCAACAGTAAGCGACTGGTCCGACCAGATCTCATCGAACCAAGCGAGAAGGTCGTGTCGGTCACGGTCGCCGTCAACGACGATGTTCAATTCGATATTTGGCTTATCGCTTAAACCCAGCCCTTTGACCGTAAAGTTAGAGCTGCCGACCATCGCGTGTTCACGAGCGCCATCGTGGACGTGGAACATCTTTCCATGCATCAGACCGGCACGCCGAATGGAGCGAACTTCGCCGCAACGTCGGAACCAAGCTGCACATCGTTTCGCCGTGGAGCGCTGGCGCAGTTGATCAACGAGCGCCAAGCCGTCTTCCCTCAGCGCAAACGCCGGGGGCACCAGAGACTGGGCCTCTGAACTCAGTAGGAAGCGAGGCTCCCCAAAAAGAAACCGAACCTCAGAAACGCTGTCGAGCATATGGCTAAGGGGGCCGTAGGCGGAGCTAGTAAAGTACGCAGAAACGACACTCAGCTTACTGCCATCGCGCAACCTACTGCGGATAAAATCCGCAGCTCGCCCTCGTTCTTGATTATCGAGAATATTAGTGTTCGACGTTGGCACCGTATCTCACCCCAAAATCGCTTAAACGCATCAACTTCTGGCCAAGATGGGTGAGGCGAACGTCGAGTCAGACGAACCTTCTCCGATGGCATCTTTACGTGACTTACCGATCATGGACCCCGAAGGTAAGCCACCACTCCACCGCGACTCACGCGGAGATCGAGGCCCCACCGCGAATGATACGCCGCGCATCCGGCGGCGTCGGGTCAAGCGCCTCGTCCCCGATCCGCCGCGAGGGCAGATTCGGCCAAACCCGCTCCGGCGCGGTCGCTCCTTTCCGCCTCGTGCCGTGGTCGATGATGAAGGCGGATAGCCCTTCCTGCGCCGCCCTCAGATGGTCGCCCAGGAGCTTGGCCCGGGTGATGTAGCCGGCGTTCACGCCGGGGACGCTGTGGTTCATCAGGAGGTGCATGTCGATTTCGGAGAGGCCCGCCGCCTGACCGAGGGTCCGGTAGCTCTGGCGTAGGTCGTTTCCCCATTTGAACAGGCGGGTGCGGGGGTCCTTGTGCTCGATCATGTGGCCGGGGGCGCTGTCGGCGGCGAAGATCCAAGTCTCAGCGGCCTCGGGGTGGAGGATGCGGCCGACGCGCATGGCGCGGATAAGGCAGCGGATCATAGGCCGCGAAAGGGGAATATCGAATGCGCGCTTGGCCCCGCCCTTGGGGCGCGGGATGTGCAGGACGCGCCTTTGCAGGTCGAGGTCTTCCACGCGTGCCTGCATAAGTGCGCCGGGACGCGAGCCGGAGATCAGTGTGAAGAAATGGAACTCCCGCCGGATCGGGTGTCGTAGCCGCCCGGCTTCCTGGAACCAGCGTGGTAGGTCTTCGATGCCCATAGCCGTGTCGCGGCGGCGTTGGATGTTCCAGTCGACGCCGCTTGTCGGATTGTCGGCGGGCAGGTCGCGCGCCAATCGCCGGGCGTGGTTGTAGATTGCCCGCAGCGTCCGCATCGCGCCGTTGGCGGCGTAGGGGCCGCTGGCGACTGTGATCCGATCGTGTCGTTCGGCGACCATTCGCGGGTTGTCGCCGAGTACTTTCAGCGGTGTATCGAGCCAGTCGGCCAAGACGCGCTCGACGTGGTCGGCGTAGCCCCGGATCGTCGCTTCGCTGCGCTCCTTCCGCTGGAGGTGGGCGATGCGGTAGCGCGCCCAGGCTTGCCCGAGGGTCACGTCGGCGACCGGCGGAGGTTTTGGCGGCGCGACGATCAACTCGCCCGTAGCGATCTTAGCGAGCATTGCCTTGGCCTGCACACGGGCGTCGCGCGTCGTGATCTCGCCGGCGTTGCCGATCTTCACCTTCTTGTGGTGGCGCTTACCGTCCTGCCAACACTCGCCTTGAACGGTGAAGGTCTTGCGCTTGGAGCCGACAACGACGAAAAATCCGCGGAGCTCTTCGTCGCGCACGATATACTGCCCGTCCATGGATGGCGGGAGACGATCGACGGTCCGATCTGTTAAGTTCGCGCGTAGCTCGCTCAAGTCCAGCTTCTCGATTTTAAGACGGGTTTTAAGACGGGGTTTGCACTCCCGAAAAACATGATGGCGGGTTACGATGCAAGGCTACACTAGAAGAGAAAAATGTTCAAGAACAATAGCTTCGGAGTGTTCTAGCGTGCTCTGGCGAACCCTATTCGGAGGTTAAGTTCCCAGCTACGAATCTGAGGGTCGGACGTTCGAATCGTTCCGGGCGCACCAAATTTTCCGGCAAAGACTAGGGCGGCGAGGCAGGTGCCGAGCGCACTGACCCGGCCGGAATAGCGCGGGCAAACGTCCTAGTCCTGCAGTGCCTGGGCTTGGACCCGGCAGCCCGATGCGATGCATCCGGTGATCCCGCACGTCACCTTATCGGCTGCATTCGGTCATCGGCACGTTCACATAGTCGTGACGGACGTTCGACACCGACAGCACGGCTGAGCCCGTCGCAGCGAGGACGAACGGCGACGCGATCCTGGCCATGTCGAGCCCCTGCTTGGCGAAGCATTGCAGCGGGATCGCGAGGCGGGTCCATTCGCCCGGCTTGGCGGCGGCGATGGTCGCCGGCAGTCCGATACGCGCGGTCTTGCCGGCGGCATCGGTCATCGCCACCGACAGTGCCCCGACCCGAACGCCGTCGACGCGGAACTGCACCGCGAGGCTGATCTCGCCGTTGGTTTCGCGGGTCAGGTCGATCGGCGTTGGCGGTGACAGGCGGAACTCGCCCACACCGGTCCAGGTCAGGCGGCGCGCATCTTCCTGCGCGTCGCGGTCGACGGCGACGACGGTCAGGTCACCGCGGGCGGAGCGTCCGGCGGCACCGGACAGGGTCGTAGCCGGACCACCCGCCTCGGCGACCGCGACCTGCCAGCCTTGGGGTGCGGCCCCCTTGCCAAACAAAAGCCCGGTGGCATCGCTGGCGAGGCCGGCAGGCCGCGCCTCGTCAAGCCTCCCGACTTTGCCGGGCCGGGCGTAGCTGAGCCCGTAACCGTAAGCGAACAGCGGGTCATAAGGCTTGTCGCGGCGGTTGAGAACGTACTGGTCCGGGCGCTTGGGCCAGGAAAAGCTCAACTTGCCGCGGAAGTCATGGTTCACCGACCCGTCGGGCTTGCGGAACAGGACATCGGCGACGGCGCCGCCTTCGCTGCCCGGCAGGAAGGCGGCGACGAAGGCGTCCGAGGCGTTCAGTTCAGCGTTCACCCACAATGGGCGGCCCGACAGGAACACCGCGACGACGGGGATGCCGGCAGCCTTGAGCTGTTTCAGCAATCGCAGGTCGGACTTGTCGCCGGGGCTGTATTCGACGGTCGGCCGGTCGCCCTTGAACTCGGCATAGGGCTGCTCCCCGAAGACCACGATCGCGGCAGCTGGCCTGGCGGTAAAGTGACCGTCGGGCGACAGCGTGGCGTGGCCGCCCGCCGCCGCGACGGTCTCGCGGATGCCGGTCCAGATCGAGCGGCCATTGGGAAAGCTGCTGTTCGGCAGGCCGCCGCCCTGCCAGGTGATCGACCAGCCACCCGCCTGCTGCGACAGGCTGTCGGCGCCCCGGCCGGCGACGAGGAACTCGGCCTTCGGGGCCAGCGGCAGCGTGCGGTTCTCGTTCTTGAGCAGCACCAGCGAGGCGCGGACCGCAGCGCGCGCCACCTCGCGATGTTCCGGTGCACCGATCAGCGCCATTTTGCCGGCAAGCGGGCGGGATGACGGCCGCCCTTTCTCGAACGTCCCGGCCTGGATTTTGGCGCGCAGGATACGGCGCACGGCATCATCCAGACGTGCGGCGGGGATCGTGCCTGCCTTTGCCTCGGCCAGCGTGTTCGCGTATAGCTTCTTCCAGTCCGGCCCGGAATACATGAGCATGTCGAGCCCGGCGTTGATCGCGGCGGGACAGTCCTCGTTGCTGCAACCAGGCACCTGGCCGTGGCTGTTCCAGTCGCCGACGACGAAACCGTCGAACCCCATCCGCTCCTTCAGGACACCGGTTAGAAGGCTCTTGTTGCCGCTCATCTTGACGCCGTTCCAGCTCGAGAACGAGGCCATCACCGACTGGGTGCCGGCGGCTATCGCGGCCGGATAGCCGCCGAGGTGAATGTCGCGGAAATCGGCCTCCGGAAGGCGCGTGTCGCCCTGGTCACGTCCGCCGGTGCCGCCGTCGCCGAGAAAATGCTTGGTGGTCGCGATGACATGGTTGGCATCGAGGAAAGCGCGCGTGCCGACCTTGCCCTACAGCCCCTCGACCATCGCGGTGGCATAGTCCGCCAGCAGCGCCGGTTCCTCCGAATAGCTCTCGTAGATGCGGCCCCAGCGGTCGTCCTGCACCACCGCCAGCGTCGGCGCGAAGGTCCAGTCGAGGCCGGCGGCTGCGGTCTCGAGCGCGGTGACCTCGCCGATGCGCTTCAGCAAGGCCGGGTCGCGTGTCGCGCCGAGGCCGATGTTGTGGGGAAACAGCGTCGCGCCGAAGATGTTGTTGTTGCCGTGGACCGCGTCTGTTCCCCAGATCACCGGAATCCTCGGCCGGCCATCGCTGCGGGTCATCGAAGCGTCGTAGAACTTGTCAGCCAGCTTAAGCCACTCGATGGGCGGAGCCAACGGGTCCGAATTGGGGTCGGAGTTACCGCCGTTAAGGACGGAGCCAAGTTTGTAGGTCAGCAAGTCGGCTGGCGTGATGCTGCCGATGTCCACCTGAATTAGCTGGCCGACCTTGTCCTCGATGGTCATGCGCGCCATCAGCGCGTCGATCCGCGCCTCGATCTTCGGGTCGCGATGGGGCTGAGCATCGACCGCCGGCCACAGCGCCGGGTGAGCGACCGGCGACAGCGGCGCGGCCGCGATCAGCAATAGGCTGAGCGCCGCCTTCATACCGCTGCCGCCGCGGCGGCGCCGGCGGCGATATCGGGCGCAGGGCGACGGGCGTAGAGGCCGAACGCGGCGATCATCGCATAGCAAAGCGCGGGAATGACCAATGCGAATTGCAGGTTGGTCTGATCGGCCAGCGCGCCGGTCAGCAGCGGCACCACTGCCCCGCCGACGATGGCGGTCGCAATGACGCCAGACCCTTCGGCCGCGCGGGGTCCCAACCCCTCGCTGGCAAGGCTGAAGATCGTCGGGAACATGATCGCGTTCAACAGGCCGATCGCCAGGAGCGACCAGCCGGACACCACACCATTGGTGTTGGCCGAAATCAGGATCAGCGTGATGACACCGAAAGCCACCGCCGCCAGCGCCTTGCCGGGCGACACGGTTCGCAGCACCCAGGCGCCGATAAAGCGCCCGACCAGCGCGCCGCCCCAGTAGTAAAACACGTGGTTGCCCGCCTCGACGTCACTGACGCCCCAGACATTAGTCTGGGTTAGGTACGAGACGATCAGCGAGCCGATTGCAACCTCGCCGCCGACGTACAGGAAGATGCACACCGTGCCGAAAGCAAAGCGCGGGCGCTGCAACAACGTGAAGGCATGGAACATGCTGCCGGTCTGGTCAAGCGTCTCCTTCAGCCGGTTGCGGCGGGTCCAGACGACGGCAGCGATCACGGCCAGCGCGACCGCGAGGCCGAGATAGGTGTGTACGATCGTCCGCGATGCCTCGACCCGGTAGGCGTCGAGGGCCGGGCCGCTGAGCGCCGCCGCACTGACCCCGGCCAGCCCGCCGAGGATCAGCACCGAGCCGACCCGCGGGAAGATCGTCGTGCCGAGCGAATTGAACGCCTGGGCGAACGTCAGGCGACTGTGCGCGGTCGCCGGCGGGCCGAGCAGCGAGATCAGCGGGTTGGCGACGACCTGCACTACGGTGATGCCGGCCCCCAGCACGAACAGCGCCAGCAGGAACACCGCGAAGGTCGCGGTCGAAGACGCCGGGATGAATAAAAGGCAGCCCGCGGTCATGGTCAGCAGGCCGATGGCTGCGGTCCGCATATAGCCGAGGCGCCGAACGATCGCGGCCGCTGGCAGGGAGAACAAGGCGTAGGCGAGGAAGAACGCCGTCTGCACCAGCATCGCCTCGGCGTGGGTGAGGGTGAACAGCTCCTTAAGCTTCGGGATGATGACATCGTTCAGGCTGGTGATGCCGCCGAAGATGAAAAACAGGCCAAAAATGAAGATGCGGAGGTCGCCGACCGGACCCGTCGGCTGAGTTGCTGCGCCTGCTGCTGCGGGGGTCATCGCCATGCTTTTGCTCCGCTGCTTACCGGCGCGCCGGCCAAGGCTCGCCCGCGCTTAGGCGCATGGTTTGGAGCTTCGCAACATCGTTGAGTACGCTATCGCTCGCAAAGCGACCGACGGTGACCTTGTAGTCGCCCGCAGCGACGACCCAGCCCGGCGCGGCCGTGTCGAAGCGCGCGATGGTGCGCGGATCGACCGCGACGCTGACGCGCCGGGTTTCGCCGGGTACAAGCGTGACGCGGCGGAACGCGGCCAGTCGGCGCGTCGTGGTGCCGGCGCTGCCGGTTGCCTCGACATAGACTTGGGGCACGTCGGCGCCGGCGACCTTGCCGATATTGGTAACGTCGAAGCTGACCGTCAGCGCCGCGCCGTCCTCGACCTTCAGGCCGCCGTAGCGGAAGCCAGTGTAGGACAGGCCGAAGCCGAACGGGAACAGCGGCTTCAGGCCCTGCCGCTCATACCAGCGATAGCCGACGTCCGCACCTTCCCGATACTCAACCGGGAAGGTCGTCAGCGCCGCTTCGGTGCCCGGCTTCTTGCCGATGTTGGCGGCGTCGAGCGCCTTCTGCTCGGCGTATTTGGGCGGCGTCGGGCGTGGCGCCTGGCTGGCGCTGGCCGGAAAAGTCATCGGCAGGCGACCGCCCGGATTGACGTCGCCGAATACGACGCGAGCGATCGCCTCGCCGCCGCGCTGCCCGGGATACCAGGCCTGCAGCACCGCCGGCACGTCGCCGAGCCAAGGCATCAGCACCGGGCTGCCGGTCTCCAGCACCACCAGCGTGTCGCGGTTGGCGGCGGCGACAGCCGAGATCAGCGCATCCTGCTTATCAGGCAGCACGAGGTCGGGGACGTCCTGCGCCTCGGTCTGCCACTGGGTCGCGAACACGATGACGAGGTCGGCACCCCTGGCAGCGACAGCGGCGGCGGCAGGATCGGCCCCGTCGACATAGGTAACGTCGGCCCCTGGTGCGCGGGCGCGGAACGCCTGCAGCGGCGACGAGGCATGCCAGGTGATCCGGCAGAACGAGGCGGAAGGGCCCGAAGTCAACGGAATCTCGATTGGCGCGCCGCCGACCGAGCGGACCTGCGACGAGCCGCCGCCTGACAGCACGCCGACATCGGCATGGCCGCCGACCAGCACGATCCGCTTCGCGGACGCGGCGAGCGGCAGCAGGTTGCGGTCGTTCTTGAGCAGTACCATGCCGGCCTCGGTGGTGCGCTGCGCGACCTCCGCGTTGGCCGCATAGTCGATCGGCTGCGCGGTCGTCGGCGCCGGGTTGTCGTAGAGTCCGCTCGCGACGATCCCGTAAAGGATGCGCGTCACCATCGCGTCGAGCCGGGCCGCGGGTACCGCGCCACTGCTAACGGCTTTCGCCAGCGGCGGCCCGAAGTAGATCGCCTTGTCGAGTTCCTGCCCGGACTGCTGGTCGAGCCCGGCCATCGCCGCCTTGACAGTCGAGTGGACCGCCCCCCAGTCAGACATCACCCAACCCTTGTAGCCCCAGTCGCGCCGCAGCACGTCGTTAAGGAACGGTGGGTTCTCGCAGGCCCAGTCGCCGTTGACCTTGTTGTAGGCGCACATCACCGAACCCGGCCGGCCCTGCTCGATGGCGATCTGGAAGGCAAGAAAGTCGCTTTCACGCAGGTCGGCGGGCGCGATGCGGGCGTCCATGACATGGCGTCCAGTCTCCTGCGGGTTCAGCGCGAAGTGCTTGATCGTAGAGACGATATGGTTGCTCTCGACACCGCGGATTGCGGCACCGGCCATGACCCCGGCGAGCAGCGGGTCCTCGCCGAGATATTCGAAGTTGCGGCCGCCCCACGGGTCGCGGGTCAGGTTGACCCCGCCCGCCAGGAGCACGTTGAACGTCTTGGCGCGTGCTTCGGACCCGATCATCGCACCGCCAGCAAAGGCGATGTCGGGGTCGAAGGTCGCGGCGGTGGCGAGACCGGCGGGCAGCGCCGTGGCGACGTCGCCCTTGCGTTGCTCAATCTGGTTGGCAACGCCGAGGCTGGCATCGCTTTCGCGCAGGTGGGGGATGCCGAGGCGCGGGATACCGGGAACGAAGCCCGCCGACGGGATCATGCCGAACGCCTTCGCCGGCTTGGCCAGCGGGGGGAAATAGCCGTGCACGAACTGGAGCTTTTCGGCCCGGGTCATCGCCGCGACTAGGGCTGCGGCGCGCGCTTCGGGGGCGAGGGAACGGTCCTGCCACGCCGGCGCGGCAGCGGTGCTGCCCAGCAGCAACAGTACCGCCGCGAGCCGCAAAGGTGGCGGCGGTACGCGCCTTGCGCGCGCCGCCGCCGAGTTTGACGATGTCTGGGGATATGTCGACATCATCGATACCAACCGGAACCATTTGCTCAGAAATTCACCCGGACCCGGCCGCCAAAGGTGCGGGGTGGCTGCAGGTTGGACAGGAACACCGGTGAATATCGGGTCGGCCCGAAGGTCGAGGCGTTGGTGCGGACCTTTCGGTCCTCGATGTTCTGGACGAAGCCCTCGAGCAGCCACTTGTCCTGCGGCGCTGTGTAGCGCAACGCGAAGTCGCTGCGCGAATAAGCCTTCTGCTTGTCGAAATCCGACCCGTAATAGACTGGCACGCCGGCGACGACGCGGTTGGTGCGGTCGCCGTCGAAGAAGCTCAGCCAGCTCCGCGTCTCATAATGGATGGTGCCGCGAGGCGTGAGCGTACCGCCGCCCGCCAGGTGGAAGTCGTGCTCGTAGGTCGCGGTGGCGGAGAAGCGCGGTGCGTGTGCCAGCTCATTACCCTTCAGATCGCGCTGGTTGAGGATGTTGCCAGCGTCGTCGAAGCGACCGTCGACGGTGATCAGCGTCTTCAACTTGGTCTTCTGGACAGTCGCCGACAGCTGCAGCCGGTCGTCGTCTGTGAAGTTGGCAACCGCTTCCGCCTCGAAGCCATAGGCATTGGCGCCGCGGGCGTTCTCGGTGACGATCTGCGAGGCGATGACGTTGCCGTCCGCGTCGCGCGTGTTGCGGACCTGGTTGACCTGATAGCCTTTGAAGTCGCTATAGTAGGCCGCGAGATTGAGGGTCAGGTGGCGGTCGAACAGCCGCGATTTCAGGCCGACCTCGTAGTTGGTGATGGTTTCCGGATCGGTGGTCTCGCCGCCATCTTGGATATTGCCGCCCTTGAAGCCGGTGCTGACGCTCGCATAGCCCAGCGTGTCCCGCCACAGGTCGGCATCGACCCGGGCCAGCCAGCTCAGCTTGTTCCAGCTGCCCTTGACGTCATTGTTGGAGATCGAGAACGCGCCGCCCTGGGCATTCAGCAGCGCCACCAGCTCGGCCGCGGTCGCGTTCGGGAACTGACCGAAGATGTTGACGTTGCACGGGCCGGTCGCCGGGCAGCCGAAGGCGGTGACGTTGCGGCCGCCGATATCCTCCTTCGTATCGTGGGTGTAGCGCAGGCCGCCGGTGGCGCGGATCGCGTCGGTGACATGCCAGGTCAGCTGACCAAAGCCGGCGAGCGAGTCGATCTGGCGATTGGCCTGGATAAAGCTGCCGACGAAAGCGCGAGTTGACCCGTTACGATAGCCGTCGCGCTGATCGACGTCGAAGCGGATCTGGTTCTTCTCGTGGCTGTAATAGAGGCCCGCGATCCAGTCGAAGCGGTTGTCGCCCGCCGACTTCAGCTGGAATTCGTGGCTCATGAAATCGAAGCGCGAATTGATAGTCGCGTTCTGGCCGAAGCCGCCGAGGTAAAGCAGCTTGCCGCTGTCGGGGTCGAATCCGCCGGTGGGTGGCAGCGCGCCAGCGTCGGAATCGGTCTGGGTGCTGCCGCCGATCCGCGAGAAGCCCGCGATATAGGTCGCTGTGATGCCGTCAGTGATGCGATAGTCAATGTTGCTGCGCAACGCGACCGAGTAGCGGTCAGTGTCGGGTGCGGTGTCGCTCAGCGTCGACCAGCGCTTGGTGCCCGGCCGCGGCGTCTGCAGCAGGCCGATGACCGGCGCCCCCTTATCCAGGAAGCCTTCGAAACTGAGGTTCCAGGTCAGGCGGTCGCTTGGTTTCCACAGCGCGCTGACCCGGCCCGACGACTGGTCGCGCGCATAATATTTCTTGCCCGACGTGATGAAGGCGGCGGGGTCGATGCCGGGCACGTTCGGGGCCGGCTGGAAGTCAGCGTAGCCGTCGTTCTTCTCGGTGGCGAAGGCGACCCGGATCGCCAGCGTGTCGGTGAGCGGCAGGTTGAACGCACCGCGGCTGCCGAAGCGGTTGTAGTCACCCCCTATCGCCTCGGCATAGCCCGAGACGCCGTCGAAATTCGGCTTGGCGGTGATGAAGCTAAGGGCGCCGACGGTGGCATTGCGGCCGAACAGCGTGCCCTGGGGGCCGCGCAGCACCTCGATGCGCTCAAGGTCGTAGGCGAGCACCGACGCACCCTGGGAGCGCGGGCTGTAGACACCGTTGATGTAGATCGCGACCTCGGGGTCGGCGACCTCGGTGTATGCGCTGTCGTTGCCGATGCCGCGCAGCGTCAGCACGACCGCCGACTGATCGCCCTGCTGGCTGAACTGCAGGCTGGGAACGAAGCGGGCGAGGTCGGTGACGTCGCGGACCTGCTGGCGGTCCAGGGTCGCCTGGCTAAATGCCGAGATCGCGATCGGCGTCTTCTGCAGGCTGGTCTCGCGGCGGGTCGCGGTGACGATGATGTCGCCGGCATCGGCGAGGGTTCCGGCATCGGCCGACGGCGATGGGCTCTGGGCTGCCGGCGGAGGGCCTGCCGGGGTCGCGGTCTGGGCTGCAGCGGCACTACCGGCGAGCAGCGTGGCAGCAAGCGACAGCGCACCAAAATGGTAATTCATCGTTAATCCTCCCAGATCGCCCTCGACGTGGCTTGCAACCGGCTATCTTCCTGCATGACAGCGATGTCAAACATAATCCGACAACGATGTCAGATATTCCATCTGATCTATATTCGCGACGAAAGTTAGCCTGTAAGGCGGGACGATGAGCAGCGCGCAGCCCAGCACCGAAGCGCCAGAACCGGCGTCCGCGCGCTCGCTGTTCGTGTTGTCGATCGGCGTGTTCTTCATCGGCGGCTTTCTGACGGCGATCGTCAGTCTGCTCGTCCCGCGCTTCAAGACCGTGTTCGGGCTGAGCTACACGGAGGCGCTGCTCGTCCAGCTCGCCTCGCACGCCAGCTACCTGCTGTTCGCAGTGCCAATCACCGCTATCATCGTGCGCAGCGGTTATATGCGATCGATCGCGACGGGCCTCACGGTGATGGCGGCGGGATGCCTCGCCTTCGTTGCCGCCAGCAGCGGACGTGACTTCGTTCTCGTCCTTGCAGCGTTGCTCCTGCTCGCGCTCGGCATCACCTTCCTGCAGATTGCCGCCAACACTGTCGTGACAATCGTCGGGCCGGCGGCGGGGGCGGCGTCGCGGCTGACGCTGCTGCAGGGATTCAATTCGATCGGCACGGTCCTCGGGCCGCTGCTCGCGGCCCCGCTCCTGCTGGCCGGTGCCGGTGGCGCGGCCCCGTCGGATGTCATGGTCGCGCTGCCGTTCATTGGTTGCGCGCTGGTGCTGGGCGGGCTCGCCCTGGCGTTCTTCCGGCGGCGCGGTCTGCTTGATCGACGGCGGACCGTCGATGACCGGCTGCCCAGCCTGGCCAATTTGCGGACGCTACTCGGCGATCGGCGGCTGGCTGGCGGCACCGCTGCGATGTTCGCCTATGTCGGGGCGGAGGTGACGATCGGCGCCCTGCTCACCAACTATCTGATGCGACATGAGATACTCGCCGCCACGCCGGTGGTCGCGGGACAGCTGGTCAGCCTTTACTGGGGCGGTGCGATGATCGGACGTTTTGCCGGTGCGGCGCTGATGCGCCACCTCGCCCCGGCCATGGTGCTGACGGCCGCCAGCGCTGGTGCGGCCATCCTGACGCTCGTGGCCACCAGCGCAACCGGCAGCACCGGCGCCGTAACGCTGCTTGCGGTCGGACTGTGCAACTCGATCATGTACCCGACGATCTATGCGCTCGCGCTGCCGGCGGACCACCGCTCAGCGCCGCTGGCGTCGATGCTGCTGTGCATGGCGGTGGTCGGCGGTGCCGTCATCCCCGTGCTGACGGGAATCGCGGCGGACGCCGCCGGGCTCGGCCCTGCTTTGCTGATCCCGGCGCTCTGCTACGCCGGTATCACAATCTTCGCGCGCGGTGCCCGCGCATGAGGGCGGTTACCCTGAAGGACGTTGCGCTGCGCGCCGGCGTTTCGCCCAAGACCGTCTCCCGGGTCATCAATGGCGAGCAGCACGTCCGGCCCGCCGTACGCGACGCGGTGCAGCGCATCGTCGACGAGCTCGACTACCGCCCCAACGCCTTCGCGCGCAGCCTGTCGAGCTCGCGGTCCTACCTGCTCGGCCTACTTCTCGACGACCCGGGCTCCGGCTATGCCGCCGACCTCCAGCTTGGCGCGCTGATGCGGTGCCGCGAGCGCAGCTATCACCTCGTCGTCGAGCCGCTCGATGTCGCCGCGCCGGACTGGGCGGCGAATGTCATCGATAGTATCCACGCCCTGCGCCTCGACGGCGCAATCCTGACACCGCCGATCTGCGACGACCCGATGCTGCTCGACCTGCTCGACCGTGAGGCATTGCCCTACGTCCGCATCTCGCCGCGCGGCGACCTCGATCGCTCGGGGCTGGTGGAAATGGACGATCGCGCCGCAGCCCGCGAGATGACCGAGCACCTGCTGAGTCTCGGCCACCGCGACATCGGCTTCGTCAAGGGCGATCCGGCGCATAGTTCATCGGCCAAGCGCTTCGACGGCTTTGCCGCGGCGATGGCGACGGCCGGCCTGCCGGTGCGGCCCGACCGGCTTGGCGACGGCGATTTCTCATTCCGCAGCGGGCTCCGGGTTGGCGACGAAATGCTGGGCGGCGACGCAATTCCGACCGCCATCTTCGCCAGCAACGACGACATGGCGCTGGGCGTCCTGATCACTGCGATGCGGCTGGGTATCGCGGTGCCCGAACGCCTGTCGGTCGCCGGCTTCGACGATGCGCCGACCTCGCGCGCCGCCTGGCCGCAGATCACCACCATCCGCCAGCCCAAGGGCGAGATGGCAGCGAGCGCGGTCGATATCCTGGTCGACCCGAGGTATCGCGAAGCGCCGACCGATCCCGCGTTCCGCCGACGCCTGAACTATGAGCTGGTAGAGCGGTTGAGTACCGGACCGGTGCGCCTGTAGGTGTCACCCGATGCCGAAGGCGCGCCCGCGACGCCGCCGACGACAGCAGCATTATGGCCTCGCCCGGACCGCCCACTATGGCGCTATGTCTGGGGCTGCAGATAGTCGATAAGCATCGCGTTCTAGGAGGTCAGTCCATGACTGTTGCATCGATCCTGCGTGACAAGGGCAACACCGTCATCGCCGTGCAGCCCGGCACGCCGCTGATGGAGCTGGTCGGCACCATTGCGTCGCGGCGTATCGGCGCTGTGCTCGTTCTAGACGAGGCTGGCGATCTCGCCGGCATCGTCAGTGAGCGAGACGTCGTCAAAGCCCTGGCGAACAAAGGGCCTGAACTTCACAAGGTGAGCGCTGGCGATGTCATGACGGCGAATGTCACTACGGTCACCCCGGCCACTACGATCAATGAGGCGATGGAGTTGATGGACCGGGGCTATTTCCGGCATCTGCCCGTGCTTGATGGGGGGACGCTCGTTGGGATCATCAGCGTGCGCGACGTCGTCCGCGCCCGCATCGATCGGCATGTCGAAGAGAATGAGACGCTCGTATCCTACATCAATACACGGGTTTGATCTGCCCTTGGCCGCTGCGGGGCTCAGCCGTTTCCGGCGAGCTGGGGAGCCGGCTTCGTGACAGCTTCGACCTTCGCGCATTCGGCCATCAGATCGTAGAACGGGGCCAGTTCGGCCGCGCAATCGGGGGTGCAGCGCTCCTGCTGCCAGTAGTCGTACAGGCCGAGACGAACGCACACCTCGGCGAAGCGCGGATCGCGGCGGACGTGCTTGAACGGCTGGACGAACAGCCCGACGGACGTAAACGCGCGGCTGAAGCCACGACCGTGAACCGAGGCGTCATAGGCGATCGGACGATCCTCCAGAATCGCGCTGAACAGCCGTTCGAAGGCCAGATCGACCTCGCCCAGCTGAGCGGCGCGGCCAACGTTGACCAGGTCGACGACCGGATGGAGTTCGGCGAAGCGCTTGTCGAGCCGGGCGCGTGTATCGGCGACTTCGCGCACGCTCAGGCGGGCGTCGGTAGTGCTGGCGCGCAACAGTCGATCGAGCATGAACTTGGCATAGTCGGATGCCGGAAACTGCGCGACGATGCCGTGCGCCATCTTCAGCGACCGCTCGGTCTCGCCCGCGGCATGGTAGAAGAACGCGCGAACGGACAGCGAATAGGGGCTGGACGGGTCGCGCTCGACGATGTCGTCGAAGATACGGCAGGCCTCGCGATTGCGGCCGACCGCCATCAGGGGGCCCGCGTAGAGATGCGCGACCGATGCGTCGTTGCGCGCCAGCAGATAGCCGCGGCTGGCGAGCCGAAGCTTCTCCGCATAGTCCGAAAACGCCGGCTTGAGCAGCGCCAGCGCGGTGTAGGCGGGGCCGCACTCGGCATCCAGCGATAGAGCGCGTTCGGCTTCGCGCAGCGCGACGGGGCGCAGGGCATGGCCCTCTTCGTCGCTGGTCTTGGGCAGTGACAGCCCGTGGAACAGCGCGAGCTGCGCCCAGGCCAGCGGGAAGTCGGGCGCGATGGCGACGATCTGCTCAAGCAGGTGGACGCAGCGCGAACGGTCGGCGTTCGTCGAGTCCTGGCCGTAGATCGCCCGCACCTGCAGGAACAGGTCGTAGGCGGCGGGGTCGATCGCCGGGGCCGCCTCGGCCGGCGTAAAATGCGCATCGAGCGCGGCAGCGATGGCGGCCGCAATCTCGTCCTGCAGCGCGAAGATGTCCGACAGTGCGCGGTCGAACCGTTCGCTCCACAGCGTCAGCTGGGTTGCCGTCTCGACGAGCTGGGCACTGATCCTAAGCTGGTTGCCGGCGCGCCGTACCGAGCCGTCGAGCATGTGGCTGGCACCGAGTTCCGCGACCACCCGCTTCACCGACTTGTCGGCCCCGCGGAACTGGAAGCTCGACGCCTTGCCGATCACGCGCAGCCCCTTGGAGCGCGATACGGTGTGCAGGATTTCCTCGCTGATGCCGTCGGAGAAATAGGTCATCTCCGCATCGCCCGACAGATTGTCGAAGGCGAGCACCGCAAGCAGCGGCTGCGCCGGGGCAGCCGCGCGCGGCTCCGCCACAGGTGCGGGGGCGGGGGCGGCCGCCTTGCCCAGCACCGCGTCGATGCTGGCAACGATCTTCTTCCAGGCGGCGGCGCGGATGTCGCCGGTCCAGCCCTTGAGCTCGGCGCAGTGGATTTCGTTGAAGGGCAGCGGCGGCGTCACATCGCCAAGACGCAGCTGGACCAGCGTGCCGGCCTCGCGCGCGACGTTCGCCTCGGCGCGCACCCATTGCGACTTCACCGCATCCGCCGACCACAATACGACAACCGCGCGGGCGGCGCGCAGCCGCTCCTCGATGATCTCGGCATAGCTGTTATGGGCGAGCAGCTGTTCGTCACGCCACACCGAATAACCGGCGGCGCGCAGCGCGGCGGCAACCCGGTCGGCCTCCGCTTCCGTCGAGCGGGCGTAGGAGATGAAGATGTCCTCCATGGCCGGCTCCTTATCACAGACGCAACGGGTGGCTACCGTGCACGTTAACCACTTGTCCGCATCGCGCCAGCGCCTAGAGACAGGGAGGGGGCCGGCAACGGCTGGAGGCAGGGGGTGCGCGTGGACGCGTCAAACATCAAGCCGGTGGCACCGACCATCACCGCGCGCGATCTCGGCCGGCAATTCTGGCTCGATGCCTACGGCAAGGAAGTGCAGAGCGCCGCCACCTACAGCTATATGTGGATGGCCGACCAGGCCGGGCATATCGGGCTCGGCATCCTGCTCCACTTCGCCTTCACCGCGCTGGTCGGCCACGGTGCACCCGAAATCGGACTCGGCGCATGGTTCCGCCATCCGTGGCAGAGCGAGCTGGTCGGCTTCCTTGCCACCGTCTGCATCGTCTCGGCCTGGGAGCTGTCAGCCTACGGCGCCGACGTAAAGCGCGCGCAGGGCTCGCTTTTCCCGCTGCAGACCCGGCTGCTCCATCATAATGCGGTCGCGGCGGCGGCCTATATGTCGCTGGGCGGCGGTGTCGGCTGGGCGCTGCACCTGAGCTGGCACTATTCGCTGCCCAGCATTGCGTTGATTACGATCATCATAGTCATAACCGCCAAGCCCTGGGTGCGCGAGAAGATCATCTGGCAAAAGGCGGCGCTGCCTTATCTCGCCCGGCTCGCCGACGTGCGCCCCGACATGCCGGTCGCGGTGGCGAACGCGCTGTGGTCGCTGATCTGCGCGCCGCCGCCGCCGGCGGGTCCGGCGCGTGCAATCGTGATGGCCGGGGCCGTCGGATCAGGCCGTACACTGGTGTCGTGCAGCATCGGCACCGAGTTCGCGTTCAGGCGCGCCAGCGTGCGTTATCTGCCGTTCGGACACCTTCTCGAAATGGCCGGCACCGGCGACTTCGAGGTCAAGCCGCCGCTGCCCGGCCCGTCCAACATCGGCTATTGGCCGTGGAGTCAGGCCCAGGTGCTGATCATCGACGACATCGGCCCTCTGGTCTCCAACATGCACCCCGCGACCGCCAGCGACGATCATACGCTGGGCCTGCGCCAGGTGCTTGAAGAGCGACTGACCGATGTCCGCACCGCGCTCGCCTGCCGCCACACGGTATGGATCCTCGGCCAGTGCGGCAGCGGCTCGTACGCGGAACTGGAGGCCTCTGCGAAGGTCATTGGCAAGTTCCTTGGACTCGCCGACGTGCTGGCGGTGCCACTGGCGGCGCAGCCGACGCAACCCTCGGTCCAGGACATAGATGTTCCCGACGCGCCCGTGGCTGCAGTCGGCTATTCGGCCCACATTCGGTAAGCGCGCGCGTCGTGCGTCAGGCGACCGCCCGCGTCTTTGCCGCCGCCGGTGCCGGCATACAGGCGCGCAGCCACTCTGCCGGCTCGCCGCGCTCGTCGATCAGTACTACCGGGTCGAAATACAGGGCGCGGTCGGCGTCGCTGAGGTCCGCGGGGTGTTCGCTATATTGAGGATCGAGGCAATCGGTGCCGACGACGTAGGTCCGATCGCCCGGCGGCGTGCCTTTCGCCCATAGATAGCAGTGCAGGTTGGCAGACGCGATGACGAACCAGCGCAGCGGGTCCCACGTGCCGGAGCGCGCAACGCGGCGCAACGTCTTCATCAGGATGCGGGCGCGGCCAACCACTTCCCACGGCCGCCGGAACACTTGCGCGCCGAACGCGGCGATGGCCTCGCGTCGGTCGGCCAGCCCGGTGTAGCAAATCGTCTCCCCGTCAAGGTCACGCAGGCGCAGCCCGGGCTCGAGATGACCGGCGGCAAGGTCTTCCCAGAAGCTCTGCGTGCCAGCCAGCGGCGCGATCAGGCTGAGATAGACCGGCATCGGCATCAGCGGATCCTCGGCAATCGCGACCAGCTGCCGCCGCATCTCCGCGGCGGTCTGGTGGCGCGGATCAAAGAGCATGCCATAAGCGATGCCGACACCCTGGCCCTCGGCAAAGGCAATGTCGTCCAGGATGTTGAACTTCCGGCTGAGATTCTGGGTCTTGCGGAAGCGCTTCAGCATCGCCGGGTCGAGGCTCTCCAGCCCGACAAACAGCCCGACGCACTTCGACGCGGCGAGGTGTTTCACCAGATCCCGGTCGTGCAGCACGTTCTGGGTCACCAGCGCCGACCAGCCGCGGATCTTGGGATGGTTCTTCATCATCTCGCAGATCGCCATCAGATAGGCGCGGTCGTCGGACAGGTTGTTGTCTAGAAACAGGATCAGCGGATAGTGGCGGCGGAAGCTGAAACGCGGGCTGGTCGCGAGCGATCGCTCGATGCTGGCGGCGACATCGGCGAGGCGGTAGCTGGCGTGGCCGCCGACTTCCGCCGGCATCACGCAGAAGCTGCACTTGAAACTGCAGCCGCGCGTCGCCTCGACGAGGTGAACGAGCGGACTGATCCCCGCCGCGGTCAGCAGGCCATAGTCGACGACATAGGGCGAGATATCGGTGATCTTCGATCGGTAGATCGGTTTCAGTCGGCCGGCGACAAAATCAGCGACCAGCGTCGGCACACTGTCGATCCCGCCGGCGCAGACCGCGTCGAAGAAGCGGGTCGCGAAATCGGGGAAAGAGGTGCAGATGCTGCCGCCGGCGACGACGTGCCCGCCCAGCCGCCGGAAGTGATAGGACAGCTGACGCATCCGGTCGAAATCGACCTGCAGGCCGCTCAGGAACACCAGATCGTAGCGGTCCTCGCGGCTTGTGTCCCACGGACCGTGCCAGTCCTCGTGGTACAGCTCGACATCGAACAGGTCGCGGTCGATCAGCGAGGCGACTTGAAGGCCGGCGATCGGCTGCATCAGGTAGCGCGTGCGGCGCTTATCGCGGCTGGGCCGAAGGTGCGCGCAGATGACCAGGGCCCGGCGCTTGTGCCTGTTCACTGCCGTCGCCGTATCTGTCATCAGACCCCCGCCAACGGCACCGGACCGTTATCGTATTGTTGCGGCTCTATCTAACTTATCGATTTAGTTAAATCACCGTTCTAATATATTACGCACGGGGATGCCGTTCGAACGGGGTGCGCCACGATGAGCTACGCCGAAAGCCGCAATGCGGCGCAGCTCGATCATCTCCGCGTCCGGACACTGCAATTCGTGCAGCGTTGGCATGGCAAGCCGCCCGGCACCAAGCGGCGCACGCTGTTCCTGTTTCCCGGCGGCATGGGCAGCAACCTGCTGAAGGCAAGGACCGGCTACGTCGACAACGGGCCGCCGATCCAGAAGTTCAGCTATGACATGATCTGGCTGACGCTGGGCTCGCTGCTTGGCGACGCGCTCGAATGCGAGATGGTGTGGAACCCGGCGGACCAGATCTACCGCGATGTCGGCAACCGTATCGTCATCGCCGACGGCAGCGCCGAGCTGCTCGGCATCGATCCCTATGTCGGCTTCACCGACTGGTGCGAGGCCAACGATATCGACTGGTTCACTTTTGGCTGGGACTGGCGGCGACCGGTCAGCGAGGCGGCGGCGTTCTTCGCCAGCGAGTTCCTGCCGATGTTCCAGACTGTGGTGAAGGCGGAATGCGGCGGCGTCGATCCGCTCGCCGACTATATCGTGCTCGGGCACAGTGAGGGCGGCATGGTGGTGAACGCGATGCTGCGCGCCGCCGCGCTGCCGGCGGGGCTGACCGCGGCGATCGCGGTAGCGAGCCCCTTCTATGGCTATGGCGGGCAGATCCATCGCTGGTTTGAAGGCGACTCCATGTTCTTCCTGCTCGACACGATGGATGTGATCCGGGTGATCTCGTCGTTGCCGGGACTCTACGCGCTGCCGTTCCTCGATCATGCGACCTGGACGCGGGACCGGGTGGCGCTGGGGCAGGATGCCTATCCGCTCCTGTCCTATCCCAGTGTCGGAAACAAGGTGCCGGTGCTCGATGTGGATCCGTTTGTCTATTCGGACACGCGGTATCCGACCGGTACCGGGTTTGACGAGGCGGCATTGGGGAAGGGGTTTGCGGAATATATCAAGCTTTCGGAACCGATGGTGGGGTATCAGGGGATTTTCTCGGTATTACGCGGGGTTAGGCTGAACGTTGCGGGGAAAGTTGCGAAGCAGACGCGGGGTGGGCTGACGTGGGGGCTGCTCAATCCGGCGAAGGTCTATGAGCCGGACGACACGCCGCTGCACGACGCTGCCAAGGTTCCCGGCGACGGCACGCTGCCGGCGTGGAGCACGCATCTGGTCGGCACGCCGAGCACCGACATCGTCAGCCGCGACGCCGAGCATGCGTTCCTGATGGAGATGCCGGAGACCCAGGCCGCAATCGCGCGCATCCTCGGCCTGGGCGCGCCGCAGGCGCTGCTGCGGCGGGAATCGCGCCCGGTCGCCACCCAGGCGGAGCTCGACGCCTTCGTCATGCGGCTGCGGGCGCAGACCAGTGGCGCGGAGAGCGCCCAGGCCTTCCGCGCCGCCGCGCTGAAGGCGTTCGAAAACCAGCGCATGGGGGCACTGAAGCGGCTCGCGGCGCGGCTGATCGCCAATATCGGCCGCCCGCCGACGGCACCGCCGACCAGACGGTCTGCCAAGCCCAAGGCCAAGCCCAAGCCAAAACCCGGCAAGCGCCGGTAACGCGGGCGCCGTGAGCGGACCCGGCGCAATCGCGGAGGCGCGCGCCGCACTGGCCCGCAGCGACCTGATCGGGGCCTATGACTTCGCCTGCCAGGCGCTCACGGAAGGGGCCGCCGGCGCCGCCTTCCTGCAGGTGCTCAGCCTGGCGCGGATGGGCGACACCGAGACCGCCAGCCGCCGCTACCGCGAGCTGGGCCTCGACGCCGCGACCGATGTCGACGCGCGCTCGCTGGGCGCACGCCTGGCCAAGGACGCCGCCGACGGCCTGACCGGCGAGGCGCGCCGCCGCCAGTTCGGGGTTGCCGCCGCCGCTTATGCCGCGATCCACGACGAGACCGGCGACAGCTTCCCCGGCATCAACGCCGCCAGCCTGAGGCGGCTTGCCGGCGACGCCGACGCGGCCCGGCGCTGCGCCGCCGACGTGCTCGCCCGCCAGCCGCAGGCAACCGACTTCTGGAGCGGCGCCAGCCGCGCCGAGGCGCTGCTGCTGCTGGGCGAGGACGAGGCGGCGCGGCAGGAAATCGAGGTCGCGCTGACCCTGCCGGGCAGCGACATCGGGTCCCGCGCCACGACACTGGGCCAGTTCGAAAAGCTTGCCGCCCTGGCCGGCTGCGACGCCACGGGATGCGTCCGCGCGCTGCTGCGGCCGCCGGCCACGGCCTTCTATTGCGGCCATATGTTCCGCGCCGACGCGGCGGTCGAGGCGGCGCTGGCGGCGCGCATCGACGCGGCCTTGGCGGCGCAGTCGATCGGCGTCGGCTTCGGCGCACTCGCCTGCGGCAGCGATATCGTCATCGCCGAGCGGCTGCTCGCACACGGGGCGGAGCTGCACGTCGTGCTGCCGTTCGAACTGTCCGAATTCATCGCCCTGTCGGTCGATCCCGGCGGCCCGGACTGGCGGCCGCGGCTGGACGCGTGCCTGGCGGCGGCAACGTCGGTCCGCACGGTATCGGATGCCCGCAACATCGGCGACGCGCAGACCATCGGCTATGCCAGCAACATCGCGATGGGCCTCAGCCGCCTGCGCGCCAGCCAGCTGGGCGGGGCCGCGACAATGCTGGCGGTGTGGGACGGCGGCCCGGCCCGCGGCGAGGCCGGCACCGCGGTCGATGTCACGCGCTGGCGCGGCACCGGCGGCGCACTCGCAATCTTCGCGCCGGACGGCATGGACCGTACGCTGAGCGCACCCGCGCAGCCCGCGTTCGACGGCCCGCCGCGCTGCGTCGTCGCCATGATCTTCGCCGACGTGCCGGGCTTCGCGACGCTCGACGAGGCGGATATCCCCGGCTTCTGGCGCGACGTCATGGGCACCGCGGCCACGGTGCTCGACCGGCACGGCGAACGGGTGCTGTCGCGCAACAGCTGGGGCGACGCGGTCTTCGCGGTCGTCGAAACCATCGTCGACGCCGCCGAAATCATGCTGTCGCTGCACCGCGCGCTGGAACGCATCGGCACGCGCTTCACGCTGCGTATCGGCGCGCATTATGGCCCGGTGTTCGAAACGCTCGATCCGGTCACGCAACGGCCGACCTATTACGGCCGGGAAGTGTCGCGCGCGGCGCGGATCGAGCCGGTGACGCCGCCGGGACAGGTCTATGTCACCGAAGCCTTTGCCGCCGCGATCGCGATGGAGGCGTCGACCCGCTTTGGCTGCCGCTATGTCGGGCAGATCGCGCTCGCCAAGAAATACGGGACCTTCCCGATGTACCGGTTGTTCGAAAGACCCGGCGACGGAGACGGCGATGACTGACACCCGCCCGCCGCTGCCGCCGTTCAACGCGGCCGCCGCCACGCTGAAAGTGCGCCTGGCCGAAGACGGCTGGAACAGCCGCGACCCGGCCCGGGTGGCGCTCGCCTACACGCCCGACAGCGAGTGGCGGAACCGCGCCGAATTCCTGACCGGCCGCGCCGCGATCGAGGCCTTCCTGACGCGCAAATGGGCGCGCGAGCTGGACTACCGCCTGATCAAGGAGCTGTGGGCCTACACCGGCGACCGTATCGCGGTGCGCTTCGCCTATGAATACCGCGACGACAGCGGCACCTGGTTTCGCGCCTATGGCAACGAGAACTGGGCGTTCGACGCGGACGGCCTGATGCGGCGGCGGATCGCGAGCATCAACGAGCATCCGATCGACGCCGGCGCGCGCCAATTCCACTGGCCGCTCGGCCGCCGGCCCGACGACCATGCCGGCCTGTCGGACCTGGGGTTCTGAGATGAGGGCGGCGGCCCAGACCGGAGGATCACGATGACGCACCGCTTCGCCGAACTGATGTTCACGCCGCACGTGCAGGCGGTGCAGGCACAACACGGCTCGCGCGCTTCCTACGCCCGGTTCGCCGAGCCCGATGCCCCGGCGAACGACCGGCTGGGGGAGGCCGAGCACGCCTTCATCGCGGCGCGCGACAGTTTCTACCTGGCGAGCGTTTCCGAAACCGGCTGGCCCTATGTCCAGCATCGCGGCGGGCCGCCGGGATTCCTGAAGCTGCTCGACGAACGCACCCTCGGGTTCGCCGACTACCGCGGCAACAAGCAATATGTCAGCGTCGGCAACCTGGCCACCGACGACCGGGTGGCGCTGTTCTTCATGGACTATCCCAACCGCCGGCGGCTGAAACTGCTGGGCCACGCGCGCGTGGTCGACGACGCGGCCGAGCCGGAGGTGATGGACCGCCTCAATGCCGGGGTCTCGGCGCGGGTCGAACGCGGCATCGTCATCGCGCTGGAAGGCTTCGACTGGAACTGCCCGCAGCACATCACGCCGCGCTTCACCGCCGCCGAACTGGCCGATGAGCTGGCGGACGTGACGGCCCGGCTGCGGGCGCTGGAGGGCGAGAATGCGGCGCTGCGCGCCGGGGCCGCGCGGTAGGGAACTCGTCTAGGCGGCACCGGCGCGGCGGGGCGGCGGGCCGAAGGACGGGTCGGTGCTGACCCGGCGCGCCACCGTTCCGGCCGGGTGGCGGTACCAGCCCGGATCGGCGTAGTCGCCGGGTCCAACATCGTCGCGGACCTTCACGACGGTGAACATGCCGCCCATCTCCATGTTGCCGAACGGCCCCTTGCCGGCCATCATCGCGGTCGTGTTGACCGGGCCGGGATGGCCGCCGTCGGTGTGTTCCTGATGCTCGGCCATGCCGTTCTTCATCATCGGCAGGAAGCCCGGCGAGATGGCGCGGACACGGTCGGCGATGCCGCTCTGGTCGACGCCGGTCTGGTTGGGGATGCCGTGGCCCATCGCGTTCATCGTGTGGTGGGCCATGTGGCAGTGGAGCGCCCAGTCCCCGGCGACGGCGGTGAATTCGATGTCGCGCATCTGGCCGACGCTGACGGTCTCGGTAACCTCGCGCCGCCACTGGCCGCGCGGCCAGCGGCCGCCGTCGGAGCCGGTCACCTCGAAGGCATGGCCGTGCAGGTGGATCGGGTGGTTCCACATCGACAAATTGCCGACCCGGATGCGGACGCGGTCGCCGGTGCGCGCCACCAGCGGCGCGATCGCCGGGAACATCTTGGAATTGAACGTCCACTGGTCGAACTCGACCATGATCGACGGGTCGGGCCGCCAGGTGCCGGGCTTCAGCGCCCAGTTGTGCAGCAGGAAGGCGAAGTCGCGGTCGACCGGCACGCCCTCGCCGCCGCGCGGGTGGACGATGAACAGGCCCATCATGCCGTACGCCATCTGGGTCATCTCGTCGGCGTGCGGGTGGTACATGTGGGTGCCGTGCTGGCGCAGCGTGAATTCATAGGCATAGGTCTCGCCCGGCGCGATGTGCGGCTGGGTCATGCCGCCGACGCCGTCCATGCCGCTGGGCAGCACCAGGCCGTGCCAGTGCACCGTGGTGTGCTCGCCGAGCCGGTTGGTGACGAGGATGCGGACGCGGTCGCCCTCCACCGCCTCGATCGTCGGCCCCGGCGTGCTGCCGTTATAGCCCCAGCAGGTCGCCTTCGAGCCGGGCGCGAATTCGTGGGCGACCTCCTCGGCGACGAGGTGGAACTCCTTGACCCCGCCGGCCATCCGCCACGGCAGGGTCCAGCCGTTGAGCGTCCGCACCGGCGTGTAGCGCGGGTCGCGCGGTGCCGCGGGCGCCCGGCTGGCGGGCTTGGCGGTCGGTGCCGGGGGCATGACCATGCCCGTCATGTCGTGCCCGGCATGGCCCTGCGCCGCGGCCCGGCCGGCGAACGCCGAGCCGATCGCGACGGCGGCGCCGGTCTTCAGCATGTCGCGTCGGTCGATGGTCATTGTCCGGCTCCCGGGGCGGCTGGCTTGGGGACATCCATGTGCATCCCGCCGTGCATCGAGTGGTCCATCGCCGGGGCGGGCGGCGGCGTCAGATACTGCTCGGCAGACGGCAGCATCTGGCGCGCTGCCGAGTCGCTGGGCAGGCGGCTGCCGATCAGGCGGACGAGATCGGTGCGCGCCAGCCAGTAATCGCGCACCGCCTCGATCAGCCCCTGATAGGCGTCATATTGCTGGGTGCGGGCCTGCAGCACCTCGAACTGGCCGATCAGCGCGTAATTCTGCTCCAGCTGGCTCTGCGCCGCGACGGTCTCGCGCGCCGGCACCAGCGCGGTGCGGTAGTCGCCGACGACCTCGGCCAGCACGCGGACGCGCTCCGCCGACAGCGCCACCGAATTCGCCGCCGCAAGCTCGAGGCGCGCCAGTCGGGCGCGTGCCAGCTGCAGCCGCGCCTCCGCCCGCGCGACCCGCGCGCCGCCCTGGTTGAAGACCGGCAGCTCGATATCGAGCGTCGGCCCCCGGATCACCGCGCCGTCGGTCTCGCGCTCGCGGTCATAGCCGATGCTGGTCGTGCCGAGCAGCCGGAAGCGCCGGGTGAACGCCGCCGCGCCGGCCGCGACGCTCGCGCCCTTGCGCGCCGCCAGCAGTTCGAGGCTGTTCTCGTTCGCCAGCCGCTGCAGGTCGGCGGGATCGTCCTCCGCCGGCAGCGGCAGCGCCAGCACCGCCGCCCCCGTCCACCCCGTCGCCGGCCCGGACAGGCCGATGAGCGTGTTGAGGTCGAGCCGCGCCAGCCGCGCCGCCACCGCCGCCCGTGCCGCCTCGATCCGCGCCTGGCTGGCCGCCGCCGTCTCGCGGTTGAGCTGCAGCAGCGTGATGTTGCCGGCGTCGTAAAAACGCTGCGCCAGATCGGCCGAGACCTGCAGCGCGTCGGCGACCGCCCTGCGCATCGTCGCCACCTGCTGCGCCGCGACATGCCGGTACCATGCCGATTCGACATCGAGCGAGACGCCGAGGATGGCGGCGGCGACCTGGTAGCGGGCGCGTTCGTAGTCGACGCGCGCCAGCCGCGCCCGCGCCGGCAAGGTCAGCAGGTCGACCAGCGGCAGCGCCACGCCGGTGGTCAGCTGCGACCCCGGCCCGCCCGCCAGCGCCAGGCTGGACAGCGAGATCCGCGGGTTGGCGACCTGCACCGCCTCCAGCACGTCGGCGCGGGCGAGGCCGAGCTGGCCGTAAACCTCCAGCAGCTGCGGGCTGTTCATCATCGCGACGCGCACCGCGCTGTCGACGGTCATCGGCTTGGCGAGCAGCCCCGTGACCGCCGCGCCGGACGCCGCGTCACGGTTCTGCTGCCAGCCGAGACCAGCCGCCCCGCGCGCCGCCAGCAGCGCCTCGATCGCCGGCCGGTCGCGCGACGCGTCGAGGGTCGCGCAGCCGCTGAGCGCGACCAGCGCCAGCGCCGCGGCGCCATGCCGGACCGCCCTCCGTTCAATCATTCGCCACGATCCCGATCAGCCGCACCCTGAACGATACGCGCCCGCCGCAGCCAGCCCTCAGCGACGCGGCAGAATGTCCATCAGCCGGGCCCGGGCGCGGGCGACGCGGGTCTCGACCGCCTTCGCGCTGATGCCGAGCACGCGGCCGGTCTCTGCCTGCGACAGGCCGTCGACGGCATGGAGGATCAGCGGTTCCTTCAACGCGGCCGGCAGGCGGGCGATCGCCGCCCACGCCTGCGCCAGCGCCTGCCGGTCGGCGGCCACCGCATCGGCGGGCACCGCGGGGTCGGGCACTTCACTCTCCGGCGCTGCCGTCGCCGCGACGAACCCGAACAGCCGGCGCACCGTGCGGCGGCGGCCCCAGTCGCGGCACTTGTTGAGCGCGATGCGCGCCAGCCACGCACGCATCGGTTGCGCGGCGTCGTAGCGGTCGAGCGCCGTGAAAGCAGCGACAAACGCCTCCTGCGTCACGTCGAGCGCTTCGTCGGCATCGCCGACATGGCCACGGACCAGCCGGTAGACCGGCGCGCGGTGGCGATCCATCAGCGCCGCAAACGCGGGCTGCCGGCCCGCCAGCGTCAGCGCCGCGAGTTCGCCATCCGACAGGCCGCCGAAGTCTGGGTTCACCGCGCGTCGGCGGTCAGCGCCCCGACCACCGCCCGGTCGAACGTCGCCGCCTGCCCGGGCCGCAGCACGGCGCGCATCGCGAAGACATGCTCCAGCGTCGCCTTCTGCAGCGCGCCCATTGTCCGGTGCGAGCGGTCGATGGCGGCGGTGACGCCCGGCCCGAGGCCGTGCTCGGCCTCGATCGCCAGCGCCAGCTGCGCGTTCTCGGCGCGCATTTCGAGCTCCAGCGCCTGCCGCCGCACGGCGAATTGCGCCTCCATCCGGTCGATCTGGACATGCTGCTGCGGGGTCAGGTCGAGATCGCGGTGCAGCACCGCGTGGAGGTCGCCTGGCGCGGCGCGGCGGTCGGCGATCTGCCGGCCGGCGAGCACCCCCGCCAGCGCCGCGACGAACGCGATCAGCCCGATCAGCAGCCCGCGGCGGGCCATCGTCACCGCGGGCTCGCCAGCAGGGTCGACGGTGCCAGGTCCAGCGCCGCGAACGGCAGCGGTTGCGGCGACGCCGCGGCGGCGCGGTCGAGGCTGCCGGCGGCGCTGCCGATCACCAGCGCGGCCACCGCGGTAGCGGCACCCCAGCGCAGGATGCCGCCATCGCTCGCGCGGCGCGGTATGTGCGCGATCCGGCCCATCACCGCAGCGCTGAGCTGCGTCAGGCGCGGGTCGTCGGCGTCGCCCAGCCGCTGCAACAGTCGTTCGACATCGTTCATGCACCTGCTCCCGCTGCGGCCGCGCACCTTATACGCGCCGCCGGCCAGCGGCCCTTATGACCGTGCCGCGCCGACGCTCAAGGCACCGTCAGCAGTTCGAACCGCAGCAGCAGGGTGCGCTGCAGCGCGTTGAAATTATCGTCTGAAACCATGTAGATGAAGGTGCGGCCGCCCTCGCGCACCAAGGCCAGGCCTTCCATGTTGTCGACGTTCAGCGGCGGCGCCAGCCGGGCGATCTCCTCACCGCGCATGGCGTCCGCGACCGGCACCAGGGTCAGCACCGCCGACACGCCCGAGGTGACCGTATAGCGGCGGTTGAGGACCAGCAGCACGCCCGGCGACAGCTCCACGGCGTCGGTCGGCTTATAGCCCTCCGGCGGCGTGTAGCGCAGCACCCGCGTGCCCTTGCCGGAGAGGCGCAGCACGTCGGACGCACCGTTCGCGTCCTGCCCCTCCTCTTCGAAGATCAGGTGATCGCCGCCGGCGATGCCGACCAGCGCTTCGCCGCCGCCGTTCGCCGGCCATGCCGCGGTGGCGGGATCGTAGTGCACCGCCGCCGCCGGGCCGGGCCGGGTGACGTCGAGGTTCTGGAAGACGAGCCAGCGGTGGTTCTGCTCCAGGCTGACCCACGCCGTGCCGGTGGCGGGATCATATTCCAGGCCCTCGGCATCGACATCGCCCTTGGCGCGCGGGCCGCGTCCGGCCACGTCGAGGATCGGCGCGATAATGCCGCCAGTGACGCCGGCGAGGTGACGGCCGTGCAGCACCGGACGGAAGGTCACCCACGCGCCGGTATCGGTGATGCCGATCAGCCAGCCGTCGCGCCCGGCGCGCAGCCCCGACACGCCGCCGAAACGCCCGTTGCTCGACCGCAGCACCAGACCGCCGCGATACTGCAGCCGCCCGACGGTGCGGCGCGCCAGATCGCCAGGGTCGAGCGGGATCGGCGTCGCGCTCAGCGGCAGCGGCTCGGGTGCCGCGAACGCCGCCGGTTCGGCAGCCATCACCGTCGCGGCGAACACCGCCGCCGCCACGCCGCTGATTATTGCCCGGGTCATCACGGCGCGGGGCATAGCATCGCCGGGTGACAGCGGCTATCGACGCCGCGTGCGCTCCCCCGAACAGGTTCTCCACGAGGTTTTCGGCTTCCCCAGTTTCCGGGGGCAGCAGGAACGGATCGTCCACGACGTCTGCGCCGGCCGCGACGCGCTGGCTATCATGCCGACGGGCGCGGGCAAGTCGTTGTGCTACCAGGTGCCGGCGCTGGTCCGGCCCGGCTGTGCCATCGTCGTGTCGCCGCTGATCGCGCTGATGGAGGATCAGGTCCGGGCGCTCCGGGCCTATGGCGTGCGGGCGGCGGCGCTCAACAGCCAGTCGCAGGACAGCGGTGCGACCATCGACGCGGTGGCGAACGGCGAGCTCGACCTGCTGTATGTCGCCCCCGAGCGTGCCGCGCTCGACAGCTTCCGCCGCATGGTCAGCCGCACCGAGATCGCGCTGGTCGCCATCGACGAGGCGCATTGCGTCAGCCAGTGGGGCCACGACTTCCGCCCCGAATACCGCCAGCTGCGTTCGCTCTGCGACCTGCTGCCGGGCGTGCCCCGGATTGCCCTGACCGCCACCGCCGACGTCCAGACCCGCGCCGACATCCTGGAACAACTCGGCATCGCCGAGGACCGCATGGTCGTCGCGGGATTCGACCGGCCCAACATCCGCTATGAGGTGGTGCCCAAGACCAATGCGATGAAACAGCTGACGGCGTTTCTGGCGACCCAGACGGGCAGCAGCGGCATCGTCTATGCGACGGCGCGCTCGACAACGGACAAGGTGGCGGCAGCGCTGGTCGCGCAGGGCATCAACGCGCGCGCCTATCACGCCGGGCTCGACGCCGACGAGCGGCGGCGCAACCAGGCCGCGTTCGTGCGTGCCGACGACATGGTGATGGTCGCGACGATCGCGTTCGGCATGGGCATCGACAAGCCCGACGTGCGCTTCGTCGCTCACCTCGGCCTGCCCAAGTCGATCGAGGCCTATTACCAGGAGACCGGCCGCGCGGGGCGCGACGGCGACCCGGCGGTCGCGCACCTGCTTTACGGGGCCGACGACATCGCCCGCGCACGGCAATGGATCGGCGAGGGTGGACCGGAGAAGGTCGCCGCCGACAACGCACGCCTCAACGCGCTGATCGGCTTCTGCGAGACGACCCAGTGCCGCCGCATCCCGCTGCTCACCTATTTCGGCGAGCCCGCGCCCGAGCCGTGCGGCAATTGCGACACCTGCCTGTCGCCCCCGGCCCTGCGCGACGCGACCGAGGCGGCGCGCAAGCTCCTGTCGGCGGTGGTCCGCACCGGGCAGCGCTTCGGGGTCGGCCATCTCGTCGAGGTGCTGCACGGCGGGACGAGCGAGAAAATCCGCAAGTTCGGCCACGACGCGCTCAGCGTCTTCGGCATCGGCAAGGAGCTCGACGACCAGGGCTGGCGCTCGCTCGCCCGGCAGCTCGAGGCCGGCGAGGCGCTGACCCGCGATCCGGAGTTCGGCGGTCTTAAGCTCGGCCCGGCGGCGAAGCGCATCCTCAGCGGCGACCAGCCGGTCGCGCTGCGCGTCGAACCCGCCCGTGGTCGCAGCGAGCGCAAGCCCCGCCTGCGCGGCGTCGCCCCGTCCGACCTCAGCGATGCCGATGCCGCGCTGTTCGACGAGCTCCGCCGCGTCCGCCGCGAACTGGCGGCGGCGTCGGGGATGCCCCCCTACGTCATCTTCCACGACGCGACGCTGAAGGCGATGGCGGCCGCCCGCCCCTGCGACGCCGAAGCGCTCGGCCGCATCAGCGGCGTCGGCGAGCGCAAGCTGGAAGCTTACGGCGACGCGTTTCTGGAGGTGCTGCGCGCGGCCTAGGCGATGCGCCGCCCGCCGCGACAGCGACGGGCGGCATGTCGGCGTTTTACTTGGTAGTGGTCGTCGTTGCGGTCGCCGACGCGGTCTTGCCCGCAGGCGTGACGACGGTGGCCGAGGTGACGTGTGTCGCCGCCTTGTGATGCACGGCGTGGTGGCGATGATGCCGCTTTTTCGCCGTGTGGTGGACGACCTTGACCACCGGCGTCGTCTCGGTGGTTTCCTTGTTGATCGTCGTCGTCGAGGACGTCGTCATCTGGGCCGTGGCGGGCACGGCGATAACGGCGGCGAACGCGATGAGTGCGAACTTCATGGGTCTTCCTCCTGCTACCGGCTTGTTGGCTGACCGGCTGGGCACCCAATGGGCACCGCGACATTAAGGCGCGCCGAACGCGTTCGTTCCGTGCGGTTAATATTCGGCTTCACTCGAACGCTGGGCGCACGCGAAGCGAAGTGCAGAGCCGGCAACCGCGAAGGCGTTGACCGCAAGCGGCTTGGGATATACAAATGACATATCCCAGGAGGTCGATGCCATGAACGCCCCTGCCAGGACTTCTCTCTTTCGGTCCAACCGGTCCCAGGCCTTGCGCCTGCCGAAGGACGTCGCCTTTCCCGATGGCGTCAAGGACGTCGCGATCATCCGCGATGGCAACCGGCGGCTGATCCTGCCCGCCGACGCGATGTGGGATGATTTTTTCGCAGGCCCCGGGATCGACCTTCCCGACCGCGACCAGCCCGAGGCGCAGGTCCGCGACGCCTTCTGATGCCGCGCTACCTGCTCGACACCAACCTGTGTGTTCGCGTGCTGCGCGACCGGCCACCGGCACTGCGCGAGCGTTTCAATGCGGCGGCAGCCGACCTATCGATCTCGACCATCGTGCTGACCGAACTGCTGCACGGGGCGGCAAAGTCGGCGCGACCAGAGGCCAACCGGCGAGAGGTCGATCGGCTCGCAGCGCGCATGGAGGTGCTGCCGTTCGACGCGGCGGCGGCCGATCATGCCGCCGACATCCGCGCCACGCTCGAACGATCGGGTCGGATCATCGGCGGCTATGACTTGCTGATCGCCGGCCATGCGCGCAGTCGCGGCCTGATCGTGGTGACCGGCAACCTCGGCGAATTCGCGCGCGTCGACGGCCTGCGCTGTGAAGACTGGGAGGCCTAGACCCCGACCATCGCCTCCGGCCGCACCACTTCCCGGAAGCGCGCCTCGTCGATCAGGCCGAGCTTGAGCGCCGCTTCCAGCAGGCTGGTGCCCTCGTGGTGCGCGGTCTTGGCGATCTTGGCGGCATTGTCGTAGCCGATTTCGGGGGCGAGCGCGGTGACCAGCATCAGCGAGCGTTCGACCAGCTCGGCGATACGCGCGGTATTGGGCGCCATGCCGTCGACCATGCGCAGGCGGAAGCTGTCCATCGCGTCGCTGAGCAATTCGATCGAGCGCAGCACGTTATAGACCATCACCGGCTTGAACACGTTCAGCTGGAGATGCCCCTGCAGGCCGCCGACGGTGACCGCGACATGATTGCCCATGACCTGAGCGGCGACCATCGTCAGCGCCTCCGCCTGGGTCGGGTTAACCTTGCCTGGCATGATCGAGCTGCCGGGTTCGTTCTCGGGCAGCGCCAGTTCGCCGAGGCCGCTGCGGGGGCCGGAGCCGAGCAGGCGCAGGTCGTTGGCGATCTTGGTCACCCCGACCGCGATAGTGTTGAGCACGCCCGACACCTCGACCATCGTATCGTGGGTCGCCAGCGCCTCGAACTTGTTGGGCGCGCTGACCCACGGCACGCCGCCGGTGACCTCGGCCAACGACGCGACGAATTCGTCGCCGAAGCCCTTGGGGGCATTGAGCCCGGTGCCGACGGCGGTGCCGCCCTGCGCGAGGCGGCTGAGGCGCGGCCACAGCCCGACGACGCGGTCCGCCCCGTCCTCCAGCGTCTGCGCGAACGCCGACATCTCCTGCCCCAGCGTCACCGGGGTCGCGTCCTGCATATGGGTGCGGCCGATCTTGACGATGCCGCCCCACTCCGCCTCGTGCTTGCGGAAGGACTTCGCCAGCTCGCGCAGCGCCGGCAGCAGGCGGCCCCGCGCTTGCAGCGCCACCGAGACGTGCATCGCGGTCGGGAACGTGTCGTTCGACGACGCGCTCATGTTGACATGGTCGTTGGGGTGGACCGGCGACTTGCCGCCGCGGGTGCCGGTCAGCAGCTCGTTGGCGCGGCCGGCGATGACCTCGTTGGCGTTCATGTTGGACTGGGTGCCGCTGCCGGTCTGCCAGACGACCAGCGGGAATTCGCCGTCGTGCTTGCCGTCGGCAACTTCCGCCGCCGCCGCCTCGATGGCGTCGGCGAGCTTCGCATCGAGGCCGTGCCAGCGGTTGACCTTGGCGGCGGCCAGCTTGATCTTGCCGAGCGCGTGGATGACCGGCAGCGGCATGCGATCGCCGACCCCCCCGATCGGGAAATTGCCGATGCTGCGCTGCGTCTGCGCGCCCCAATAGCGGTCGGCGTCGACCTCGAGGGGGCCAAAGCTGTCGGTCTCGGTACGGGTCGCCATGGTCTCTCCGATCGTCACGGGTTCGCCGCGTCTCTATCGAAGGTGACAGGCCACGCCCACGAAAAAGGGCGCGCCCGCGAAGGCGCGCCCTTTTTCGATCTCTTAGCGGCTCAGGCGGTAAGCGCGGCCCGGCGGCGGGCGGCCACGCCGACCAGCGCGAAGCCGGCGAGCATCAGACCCCAGGTCGCGGGCTCGGGCACCACGGAGAGCGAGACGTTGTCGATGAACGCGGTGCGGTCGTCGGTTGCAAGACCGGTGAAGTTCAGCGTGTAGCTGTCGCCCGCGACCGTCGCGAACGACGACGAGGTCTTCAGGTTGAACTGGCCGGGGACACCGGTGAAGGTGCCGAGGGCGAACACGTCGCTGCCGTGCGTGACGCTGACCGTGTAGGTCTGGATGCCGCCATTGTTGGTGCGGTTGGCATCGTACCAGCTGACGCCAAGGCCGGTGCTCGAGGTCGCGACGAACGTCTGCGACATCACCTGCGTGCCCTGAACGAAGCCGTAGTAGTTGCCGAACGGGGTGACCGTGCTGCCCCACGGCCCGGCACCGCTGGTGATGACGCCGCTGCCGGTCCACGCGCCCGCGGCGCAGGCCGGGCGGCCGGCGGAGCTGAAGCCGTCGTAGCAATAGTCGGTCGGTGCCGTCGCCGCACCCTTGATCTCGAAGCTGCCGTCGACCAGCGACGTTGCGGACACCGCGGCGGGCGACACCAGCGCGGCGGCGAGCAGGATGGTGGCAAGCTTCATACGATCAACTCCATGGTCGGAGCGCGCGATGCAAGCGTCGTGCCAATCCTGCGGCCATTGGAATCAGTGGCTTTTTCGCGCGCGCCGTTACGAGACTGTAAAGCGCGCCGACACAATTGCTTTACTTTTTGCGGAAGCGATCCAGCGTCACGACGTTCGAACCATCCTCGACCGGTGGCAGCGGCGGCGCGGCCTCGGCAACGACCGCCTCGCCTTCCTTGGGCTGGAACTGCAGCGCGAAATTGACCGCCGGATCGACGAAGCCGGTGACGGCGTCGAACGGGATGACCAGCTTGGCCGGCACCTGGTTGAAGCTGAGCCCGATCTGGAACTTGTGGTCGTCGATGGCGAGGTCCCAGTAACGGTGTTGGATGACGATGGTCATCTCGTCCGGATAGCGTTCCATCAGGTGCTTGGGGATCTCGACGCCGGGGTACCGGGTCCGGAAGGCGATGTAGAAATGGTGGCTGCCGGGCAGGCCGCCTTCGGCATCGATGCGGTCGAGCACGCGGCGCACGACCGAACGCAGCGCGTCCTGCACGATCTCGTCGTAGGGGATCAGGCTGTCGGCGGTGGTATCGTTCACGACTCAGGCTCCGGTACTGGCGGTCAGTCTAGGCCAAGCGCGTGACTCAAAATAGTGGGGAGCTTCTGTTGCTCGGTGCTCCCCGTACCGCCGGTTTCCGCTTCTGTTGCCCGGGGCGGCCCGACCCGCGCTTTCGGCCAGTATAACTTAGTCCGTTAGGACCGGGTTACGCTGCGATTGCGAATGCCTCGTTGTCGTTGGCATTTAGGAATTTGAACGGTTTAACGGCTCATTCAGGCCGGGCGAAGACAATCGTCTTTGAATGCACGTCGATCCTGTTTCGGCCCCTCGCACCCCACGACAACCGGGGTAATTGGTGGAGCCGCCGGGTACCGCCCCCGGGTCCGAACATCTATTTCACGATCACATTTATCGCCATAGCCGGCCGCTAAGCCGGCACCGCCAATATAGGCTTCGCCGCAAAGTTCGCAACCACGGCGCGGTAATGGCCGAGCAGCGCGCCGTTGATCGTGTCCCAGTCATAGGTCGCGGCGCGCTCCAGCCCGGCCTGACCCGCGGCGGCGCGGGCCAGCGGATCCTCGATCAGCCGCTGGATCGCATCCGCGAAGGCAGAGGCATCGCCGGGCGGCACCAGCGCGCCCGAGACGCCGTTCTCGACCAGGCACGAATTGCCGGTCGCATCCGCCGCGACGACTGGCAGGCCGCTCGCCATCGCCTCCAGCGTGACGTTGCCAAAGGTTTCTGTGGTCGAGGGATTGAGCATGATATCGGCAGACGCATAGGCGCGCGGTAGCGCCAGCCCGCCGAGGAAGCCGGTCAGTACCGCCTGCGGAACCTGCCGCCTGAATTTCGCGCGCGCCGGACCGTCGCCAACCACCAGCAGGCGGTGCGGCACCCGCCGCCGGGTCAATTCGGCCATCGTCGCGGCAACGACGTCGAGCCCCTTTTCCAGCACCAGCCGCCCGACGAAGGCGATCGTCGGCTCCTCGGCGCCGATACCGAGCGCGGCGCGCCAGGCTAGATCGCGGCGCAGCGGCGTGAAGCGGGTCTTGTCGATCCCGCGGCTCCACACCTTGATCCGCTGCGACATCCCCTGCTCGCGCAGATAGTCGGCGAACCCTTCCGACGTCGCGTAAATCTCC
>JBBQWN010000021.1:0-36686 GCA_038210595.1 Sphingomonadales bacterium
GACCGAGACCGAGAGCAAGGCATCCATGGACCAGCTGATCGGCGCGCTCAGGTCGCTGGCGGCGCGCATGCTGGCGGACCCGGAGGCGTTCAGGGGGGCGCCGTTCCTCAGTCCCCGCCGCCGCCTCGACGAGACCGGCGCAGCGCGCAAACCGGTGCTGACCTACGCTGGCTGAACCCAGGAACAGTCCGGTAATGGCCGCGCCGGTGCGGACGTTCAGGGTTGCGCGGCGATCGACAGGGCCAGCGCGGCGAGTGCCGTCGGCACCGCCAGGAGCCCGGGGAGGACGACCCGCAGGTACAGCGCGATGCCGGTGGCGCTGATCGCCAGGAACATCGGCACGCTCACCATGTCGACGGCGAACTGCACGAACCCCCAGCGCGGCCCGAGCACCTGACCGACCATCGCATAATTGCCGCCGGCGAGAGGAAACGACGATCCGACCTCCGCCTGAGCGAAGGTGAAGATCAGGGTCATCAAGCCGCCGACCAGGAAGGCCAGCGCCGCGCCGGTCCCCGCCTGGTGGATGATATCGCTACCGCTGATGAAAACCGATGCCGCCGGCGACAGCACAGACAGAGTCAGCAGTGCAACCCCAAACGGGCCGAGACTCCGGGTCAGTGTCGGCGGTGTCGGTGTCTTTGTCGTGGTCATCGTCTGCCCCCCGGCGCTGGTTCGAACGTCGCCACGGACGCGCGGATTGTCAACGTAGCGCTGGACCTGGCGGCTTGCGCGCGGCGTGGCGCTCCCCCACACCGAGCGGCGATGTGGACTGCCCTCCTGCTCGCCGGTCAGCGGCCCGGCATCGACGCGCTGGCGGCGGCGTTCGGGGAGGAGCGCAAGGCGCTGGTCCGCGTCGGCGGTGAGCCGATGCTGTCGCGCGTGGCGCGGACCTTGCTCGATTGCCCCGAGATCGCGCGCATCGTCATACTGGCACAGGATGACGACGTCCTGCTGGCCGCGCCGGGATGCGAATGGCTGGTGTCGGAGCCGCGAGTGGCTAGCGCGGCGTCCGGCGGCGCTATCGCCACGTCGGTGGCGGCGGTGGCGGGGACGTCGGTCGCGCCGTGGCCGGTGCTGGTGACCACCGCCGATCACCCGCTGCTCACCCCGGCAATGATCGCGGCGTTCATCGCCGGGGCAGGCGATGCCGATGTCGCGTTCGGGGTCGTCGAGCGGCGGGTCGTGCTTGCCGCCTATCCGGACAACCGCCGGACCTGGCTGCGGTTTCGCGGCGGGGCGTGGTCTGGGGCGAACCTGTTCCTGTTGCGCGGCGCGGCGGCTGCCCCGGCGCTGGCGCTGTGGTCGGGCGTCGAGAAGGACCGCAAATCCGGGTGGCGGCTGATTGGCCAGCTGGGGCCGGGGCTGCTGGCCGGCGCGGCGCTGCGGCTGCTCAGCCTCGACGGCGCGGTGGCGCGGCTCGGGCATCGGCTCGGCCTGGTTGCCCGCGCCGTGCCGCTGGCTTTCGCGGAGGCCGCCATCGACGTCGACAAGCAGTCCGATCACGCGCTCGCCGAGGCGATCCTGAAGGCGCGCGCATGACCGGCACGCCGACACCGCTCAGCATTTTCGACATGGACCGCACGATCACGCGCACCGGCACATATACGCCGTGGTTGTTGTTCTGGGCGGCGCGCGAGGCCCCGTGGCGGCTGGCGCTACTGCCCCTGTCGGCGCTGTTCGGGGCGGCATATCTGGCGAAGCTGATCACGCGGGCACGACTGAAGGAGTTGAACCACGCGCTGCTGATGGGCAGCGGGGCGCAGCGCGCGACCGTTGTGCGGCGGGCGGCGCAATTCGCGGCGCGGACGCTGGAGCGGAACGTCTTCGCCGGCGCGATTGCCCGTCTGGCTGCCGAGCGCGCGGGCGGGCGGCGGATCGTGCTCGCGACCGCCAGCTATGCGTTCTATGTCGAGGCGATCGCGGCACGGCTGGGCGTCGCCGATGTCATCGCGACCGGCTCGGTGTGGGACGGCGACCGGCTGCGGCCGCGGCTGGCGGGCGAGAATTGCTATGGCGTGGCGAAGCGCCGGATGGTCGAGGCTTGGCTGGCGGCGGCGGGGCTGAGCGGTGCGCCGATGCGCTTCTTCTCCGACCATGTCAGCGACGCGCCGATGTTCGAGCTGGCGGACGAACGCATTGCGACCACGCCGTCGCCGAAGCTGCGCGCGGTCGCCGAGGCGCGCGGCTGGGAGATCGTTGACTGGTGACGCGGCGTTACAGGCAGCGCACCATCTTGCGGGCCGGGCCGCGCGTCAGCGTCAGCGTCAGCGGCGGGCCGCCGCGCCGTGCGACGGTCAGGGCGAGCGAGCCGCCGCTCAGTTGTCCGTCGAAGCGCACCGCAGGCGGGGGCTTGCCGCTTTCGTCGACCATCTGCGGCCCCGGCGCGTACTCCTGGAACTCACCGCTGGCGGTGAAGCGGCCGTGGCCGTCGAGGCGGATCGGCCCGGCGATCGAGCCGCCCGCGCAGCCCAGCTTCAGGTCGCCGCGGTCGGACCCGGCAACGAAGCTAGCCTCGCCGTTGCTAAATTCGCCGATCAGCAGGTGTGGCATGGCTTTCGCTTCCGGCATTGCGGTGCCGGACATTGCGGCCAGGGCGATCAATGCGGCGGTCACAGCGATCATTGCACCGCGATGCGCTTAATCGGCTTCCAAGTCCAGCACGCCTGGCGAGCGGAGCGCACAAAAAACGGGCGGAGCCAGCGGCCCCGCCCGTTCATTTTGGCAGACCGTGTTCAGGCGGTCAGATAGCCGGTCCGCCGACGGCGGGCTTGCGCACCGACAAAGCCGAAGCCGAGGATCATCATCGCCCAGGTTGCCGGCTCTGGCACCGCGCCGATACCCAGCTGCGCGATATAAGTGCCCCAGCGACCGAACCCGCTGCCACTCGGGTGGCCGCCAGCGGCGTTGTTATACTCGCGCGCGAACTCGCCGATCACCCAGAAACGGTGGCTGTCGGTGGGGTCGAGCGTGACGCTGCTGTAATCGCCAAATCGCTGGCGACCGGCAGCAGGCAGAAGCTCTGACGAACCGTTGTGATACTGATCGACCAGGCTTTGCTTGATCAGGATTTCACCGCTTGTCGAGATCAGCGCGCCCGTGGCGTCGGTGTTGAACGACCGGGCGAAGATGCTGATCCGGCCATCCGTCCCGGTGCTGATATCGCCGGAACGATTATAGCCGACAACGACCTGCCCGGCGCTGTTCACCGCCAGCGATCCGTACGAGTAATCGTAATGATCGCTGGCCCCGCCGCCGATGTCGGTTTCGGACAGAACCGAGTTGGTTGCCTTGTCGACGACCGTGACACGCACGACGTCATGATCTGTGCCGATCGGGCGAACCGTGGTGACAAAGTAGATCTTGCCCTTGATTTCCCACGCGTTCGTGCCGGTGCGCTCGTCACCTCCAGTCATCACGCGCGCGTTGGCCCCAACAACCGGCTGGCGGACATTTCCCGGCGAGTTGAAGTCAGTTCCGTTGAGATAGACGGCCGCTGTCTTCGTCGCTTCGAGAGAGCCGGCGTCGACGATCGAGTAAGTGACGTTGTCGGCGATGAAAAGGCTCGACGAGATCACGGTGGCGGTGTTGCTGCCGCCCTGGCGGTTGACGCCCTGAATGGCAAAGCCGTTGTCTTCGTCGGATGCGCCGCCGGTATAGGGCGTGTTGAACTGCAGAACTGAGCCGGTCGGGCCGCCGGCAGCGAAGATATCCTTCTTGTTCAGGACATTCAGCGTTGTGCCACGGAAAAAATTGCCGCCACCACTGGAAGACGGCGCAAAATTGTTAGTGCCGATGATGATCGAGTTGCCGCTGATGGCGAGCGTCGGGAAGTCGGCCGTGGCGCCAAAGCCGAATCCGGAATAGCCAGTGAAGCTGGCGGCGTGCCACGGACCGAGCGCATCAGCGGTCTCCGACACGGCAACCTGCAGATTCGCGACGTTGGCTCCAAATCCAATCGCCAGCCAGCGATTGCTGGGCTTGTCGAACAGAATGCGCGGATCGCCGCCGGTCGCGGTACCGCCGGCAGCTTGCCAGAAGCTGCTGTCGGTCTTGCGCGGCGCGGCGAGCAGGCCGGTCGCCTTGTTGTAAACCGAGAAACTGCCGTTGATCAGCTCGACATATTGAGTCGTGCCAACGGCACCCATCGTGTCGGGGGGAATGAGGCCGATACCCAAGCTGCGGGTGTCATAGTCCGACGTGCCTTCGAAGCTCGAGACGATCGAAGTCGCATTGGTGGGCGCGAAGAACAGCGGTGTCGAGCTGACGCCCCCACCAACGTGAACATCGGTCGGCGGAATCGGAAAATCGCCGTCGTCCTCGATGAAATAATCCTTGGCTTCCCGAGCCGTGGCGGAAATTGACATGAAAATTGCCGCAACTGCAGTTGCGGCCAAAAGAATCGGCCTCATCGAACGCCCCCTCAAAATGTCCCAGATGCAGCCGTTAAACTGCGCCTGTTCTCAATTCAGCGTGATTCGACCGACTGCGCAAGTGCTAAAATGCAACACGCCAATCAGAACCAAAAGCGACGGTTGCATTGCGTTAACCCGCCGCCAGCTTCCTCAGCACGTAGGGCAAGATGCCGCCCGCATAGAAGTAATCGAGCTCCTGCTGCGTATCGATGCGGCAGCGGGTCTCGAATGCGCCGGTGGTGCCGTCGGCACGGGTGAAGTGCACGGTCACGTCCTGGCGCGGCTTGAGGTCGGCCATGCCGCCGATGTCGAACGTCTCGGTGCCGTCGAAGCCCAGGGTCTTGCGGTCGGTGCCTTCCGGGAACTGCAGCGGCAGCACGCCCATGCCGACGAGGTTGGAGCGGTGGATGCGCTCGAAGCTCTCGGCGATGACGGCGCGGACGCCGAGCAGGGTGGTGCCCTTGGCCGCCCAGTCGCGCGAGCTGCCGGTGCCGTATTCCTTGCCCGCGACGATGACCAGCGGCGTGCCCTCGGCACGGTACGCTTCGGCGGCGTCGAAGATCGGCAGCTGGTTGCCGGTCGGAATGTGCTTCGTGACGCCGCCCTCGACGCCCGGGACCATCTCGTTCCTGATACGGATGTTGGCGAAGGTGCCGCGCATCATGACCTCGTGGTTGCCGCGGCGCGCGCCGTAGCTGTTGAACTCGGCGCGGCTGACCTGGCGCTCGTTCAGATAGACGCCAGCGGGCGATGCTTCCTTGATCGAGCCGGCGGGCGAGATGTGGTCGGTGGTGATCGAATCGCCGAAGATCGCCAGCGGCCGTGCGGCGTTGATGTCCTCGACCCCGACCGCGGTCATCGTCATGCCCTCGAAATAGGGCGGGTTCTGCACGTAGGTGCTGACCGGGTTCCACTTGTAGGTGGCACCGCCCTCGACCTTGATCGCCTGCCAGCGCTCGTCACCGGCGAAGACATCGGCATAGCGGCTGCGGAACATGTCGGCGGTGACCGAGGCCAGCACCATGTCGCTGACCTCCTGGTTGGTCGGCCAGATGTCCTTCAAATAGACGTCCTTGCCCTCCGGCGTCTTGCCCAGCGGATGGGTGACCATGTCGTTGCGGATCGTGCCGGCCAGCGCATAAGCGACGACCAGTGGCGGCGAGGCGAGATAGTTGGCGCGCACGTCGGGCGAGACGCGGCCCTCGAAATTGCGGTTGCCGCTCAGCACGCTGACCGCGACGAGGTCGTTGGTCGCGATCGAATCCGAGATCGGCTGCGGCAGCGGGCCGGAATTGCCGATGCAGGTCGTGCAGCCATAGCCAACGAGGTTGAAGCCGAGATAGTCGAGGTCGTCCTGCAGCTTCGACGCGGCGAAATAGTCGGTGACGACCTTCGAACCCGGCGCGAGACTGGTCTTGACCCACGGCTTGGTGTGCAGGCCGAGCGCCCGCGCCTTGCGCGCCACGAGGCCCGCCGCGACGAGGACGTTGGGGTTCGACGTATTGGTGCAGCTGGTGATCGCGGCAATGACGACATCGCCGTGGCCGAGGTCGTGGCTTGCGCCCTCGACGGCATAACGCTCGAGGTTGGCCGCGCCCGGCTTCTTGTAGCCTGCCGCCAGCTCGGTCTCGAACGCCTCGTCGGCCTGGGTCAGCAACACCCGGTCCTGCGGGCGCTTCGGCCCTGCCAGCGACGGTTGAACACTGCCGAGGTCGAGGTGGAGCGTGTCGGTGAACACCGGGTCGACCGAGGTCGAATCGCGCCACATGCCCTGCGCGCGCGCATAGGCCTCGACCAGCTCGATGCGGTGCGCCTCGCGGCCCGACAGCTTGAGATAGTTGAGCGTCGCCTGGTCGACCGGGAAGAAGCCGCAGGTCGCGCCGTATTCGGGGGCCATGTTGGCGATGGTGGCACGGTCGGCGAGGCCGAGGCTGTCGAGACCCGGCCCGTAAAACTCGACGAAGCGCCCGACGACGCCCTTGGCGCGCAGCATCTGGGTGACGGTCAGCACGAGGTCGGTGGCGGTGACGCCCTCCGGCAGCACGCCGTCCATCTTGAAGCCGACGACCTCGGGGATCAGCATGCTGACCGGCTGGCCGAGCATCGCCGCCTCCGCCTCGATGCCGCCGACGCCCCAGCCAAGCACGCCGAGCCCGTTGACCATCGTCGTGTGGCTGTCGGTGCCGACCAAAGTGTCCGGATAAGCGTGCAGCCTGCCGTCCTTGTCCTCGCTGACCCACACGGTCTGGGCGAGATACTCGAGATTGACCTGGTGGCAGATGCCGGTGCCCGGCGGCACGACCCTGAAACCTTTCAGCGCCGACGAGCCCCAGCGCAGGAACTCGTAGCGCTCGATGTTGCGGGCATATTCGAGGTCCATATTGTCCTCGAACGCCGACGGCGTGCCGAACTCGTCGACCATCACCGAGTGGTCCACCACCAAGTCCACCGGCACCATCGGCTCGATCTTTTTCGGATCGTGACCCAGGCGCTGGGCCACGCTGCGCATCGCCGCCAGATCGGCCAGCAGCGGCACACCGGTGAAGTCCTGCATCAGCACGCGAGCAGGGCGGTAGGCGATCTCGCGGTCGCTGCGGCGGTCCGACGCCCATTGCACCATCGCTTCGAGGTCGGTCCGGGTGACCGTCTCGCCGTCCTCGAACCGCAGCAGGTTCTCGAACAGCACCTTCATCGAATAGGGCAGGCGGCTGGCATCGCCGAGCACGTCGGCGGCCGCGGCGAGCGAGAAATACTCATAGTCCTTGCCATCGACGGTCAGCGTACGCCGCGTGTTGAGGCTGTCGTGTCCGATGGCGGTCATGGCGTGTCCCGATGCTGCTGCCCGGGCGTCCTAGCAAAGGGGGCCGGGGGCGGCTAGGGCGCGGTACGCATGGGTTCGATGCCTACCTTACGCCGCCCTGCGCGTGTCCAGCTCGGTCAGCTTGCGGATGAACTCGACCTCGGTGGCGTCATGGGGGACGCCCGCCTTGTCGAAGATGTCGTGGAACCACGGCTCGGCGGTCGGCACAAGGCGGGGGTTGGCCCAGCTGTCCCACGGCAGGTGGGTCTGCGTCTTGCCCTGGACCAGGCCCCAGCAGAAGGCGCCGACCTTCGCCTTCTTGGCGACGGGCAGGATCGCCTCGAAGGTGCTGCCGACGGGGCGCGCCATGAACTCGGTGCACAGCAACGGGCGGCCCATCGCCTTCAGCCATTTGATCCGCTGGCGGAAATCTTTGGCGCGACCGTAATTGTGGAAGCTGATGACGTCGGAGCAGTCAGTTTGCGCCCGCTGGATCGGGCTGAGCAGGTCCGGCGCCGACCAGTCGCCCAGCCAGATGCCGCTGGTCAGCGGCTGCGTCGCACCTGCGTCGCGCGCCCAGCCGAACGCTGCCACCAGCAGCGGCACGACCAGGTCCGCCTTCGCCCTGAGCTGAAGGGGATCGCACAGCGCCACCTCTGGGCCGTTGTCGGGCTCGTTCCAGATGTCCCAGGCGAGCACACGGTCGTCGGCGGCGAACCGCCCGACAACACCGCTGACATAGTCGTGCAGGCGTCCGTGCTGGCGGTCGTCGCCCAGCACCGCCATGCCGGGCGACTGCACCCAGCCGCTGTTGTGGACGCCCGGGGTCGGCGCGCGTTGCACACCGAGTTCGGGGCGCGGATCCCAGCACGAATCGAACAGCACCAGCATGGTGCGGATGCCGTGCCGGGAGGCGACACCGAGGAAGGCGTCGATCCGCGCCGCGAACCCCTGCGGATCGGCCCACCATAGCAGGTCGTGCAGGTAGACCCTGACCGCGTTCATGCCGAGGCCCGCGGCCAGCGCCAGCTCGGTATCGATGGTGGCCAGGTCGAAACTGTCGGCCTGCCACATCTCCAGCTGGTTGACCGCGTTCGACGGGGTGAAGTTGCAGCCGATCAGCCAGGGCTGAGCCTTGTGCCAGGCATGTGCCGCTGCGGGCGTCCAGCGCGCCGCCGTCGAACCTGTCACAAGCCCCCCAAGGTCTGCGTCGAGCACGTCCGTCTCTCCTCGCTTCATACCGCAAGATACGGGGTTGCGGCCAGCGGGATTACTCAAAATGCGGTGAATGGAATCGATGCGCGGCACACGTGCAGGATCACCCCGCGGCGCTTACCGCGGGGTGAATCAAGCGTTGTCCGGCGTTCAGTCGTTCAGCGCGCGCCGCTGAGGATCACGGTCACGGCGCGGCGGTTCTTCGCATAGGCCGCCTCGTCGGAGCCCTCGGCCTCCGGCCGCTCCTTGCCATAGCTGATCGTCGCGATCCGCGCTGCGCCAACACCTTGGGCAGCAAGGAAATTCTTGGCGGCGTTGGCGCGGCGGTCGCCCAGCGCAAGGTTGTATTCGCGGGTTCCGCGCTCGTCGGTATGCCCCTCGATGGTGATCTTGACCTGGCCGTAGCGCGCCAGCCATTCCGCCTGTTTGCCGAGGATAGCGCGCGCTTCGTCATCAAGTTCATAACTGTCATAGCCGAACAGCACCCGGTCGCTGCCCGACTGGGCGACGAAGTCGGACTGGCTGCCCGGCAGGTTGGAGGTGCCGACGGCGCTGTCGCTCTGGCCGCCTGCGGCACCGCCGGAATCGGGGCCGGTCGGGCCGGCGGGCGTGCTCTGCTGCGGCGGCAGCGGCGGCAGGTCCTTCTTCTTCTTGCCCGAGCACGCGGCGGTGGCGATCAGCGCGGCGGCGAGACCGATGTTGAGGATGGGGCTGCGCATGTTCGTCTCCTTGGATGCGGTTCAGGGCAACAACGGCGACCAGGCCGGATCGGACCCATCGCGAGGAGTCTTGAGCTTCCGCTCGTTCTGGCCCGACAGATCGACCGAGTAGAGGTCTACGGTGCCGGCGCGGCCCGCCAGCGTGCGGAAGAACAGCACGACGCGGCCGTTCGGCGACCAGGTCGGGCCTTCGTCCTGATAGCTGTTGGTGAGCAGGCGCTCGCCGCCGCCATCGGGGCGCATGACGCCGATACGGAACTGCCCGCCGCCCAGTTTCGTGAACGCCACCAGGTCGCCGCGCGGGCTCCACACCGGGGTGGCATAGCGGCCCTCCCCGAACGAGATGCGCGTTTGGCCTGAGCCGTCCGCGGCCATCGTGTATATCTGCTGGGTGCCGCCGCGATCGCTTTCGAAGACGATGCGGCTGCCGTCCGGCGAATAGCTGGGTGCCGTGTCAATGCCGGGGCCGGTAGTCAGGCGGGTCAGTGCGCGGCTGGCGATGTTCAGCCGGTAGACGTCGGTGTTGCCGCCCACCGCCATCGAGAACACCAGGTTGCTGCCATCGGGCGAGAAGCGCGGGGCAAAGCTCATATTGGGGAAGTCGCCGACCGCCTGCTGCTGCCCGGTGCCGATCGTATAGACCCACACCCGCGGCCGGTTGTTGGCGAACGACATGTAGGTGATGGTCTGCTGGTTGGGCGCGAAGCGGGGCGTCAGCACGAGGTTCTGGCCGTTTGTCAGGAAGCGGTGGCCGGCCCCGTCCTGATCCATGATCGCCAGCATCTTCAGCCGCTTGGTCTTGGGGCCGGTCTCCGAGACATAGACGATCCGGCTGTCGAAATAGCCGCCCTCGCCAGTGAGGCGCGAGTAAACGAGGTCTGCACATTTGTGCGCCGCGCGGCGCCAGTTGGCGGCGGTGGTCGTGAAGCCCTTCTGGTCGAGCGGCTGCCCGGCGAAAACGTCGAAGGCATAGCAGGCGACCGTGATGCCGCCGTCCGGGTTCGCGGTGACGCTGCCGGTGACCAGTGCCTGTGCGGCGACCGTGCGCCATGCCGCATATTGCGGCGCCGTGGTGTCGGCCATGGTCACGGTCGTCGTATAGGCGGCCGGATCGAGCGGGCGGAACAGGCCGGACGATCCCAGGTCCGCGGCGATCACCTGGGCGACCTGCGCCCCCAAGGCGGTCGTGTTGCCGGCGCCGGTCGAAGCGGCGGCGGGGGTGGCAAACGCCGGCACCGCGATCGGCAGCGGCTGGGCGATGCCCGAATTGATATCGACACGGATCACCGCTTCGGCAGGGGTGGCCGCGACCGTCAGGGCGGCAACGAAAACGGAAATGAGGCGCATGGCGGCTTCCTTACTTGCTTTCGCCGTCGGCGCGAAAGCGCGCATTCCAAAGTCTAGACTTGCGGCGCCCATCCAGCCTATCCAACACGGGCCAAAGCGAACCCAAGCTGAACCAGAGGGCGAAATGGCCGACCTGCCCAGCGTGACCATCGTGATCGAATGGGAAAACGCCATCGATACCCAGGATGTATGGGCCCAGCGCGCGGTCGCGGCGCTGGCGGACGAGCTGGCGGCGGCGGCGCCCCGGATGCCGGACCTGCCGCACGTCACCTATCTCTATGATCAGGATGCGGCCGATCCGGCAGCGATTCGCAGCACGATCGCCGCCGCCGCGCCCCGCCTGGCCGAGATTGCCGATGTGGAAATCGTGCCGACCGCGGGGCTCAGCTATTATCAGCTCAAGAACTTCGGCGTGGCGCGCGCTCGCACCGATCTGTCGGTCATCCTCGACAGCGATGCAGCGCCCCAGCCGGGCTGGCTCGAAGCCATGCTGGCGCCCTTCGCTGATCCCGACATCATGGCGGTCGGGGGGATCACCGTGCTCGGGTTCGAGGATTTGCTGTCGCGGACGATGGCGCTGACCTGGATCTTTGGTTTGCACGAGGAGCGCGCGTCGACGGCCCGCAAGCACGGCATCTATGCCAACAACCTGGCGGTCAGGACAACTTTCCTGCGCAGCCACCCGTTCCCGGACCTGACGGCTTTCAAGAAGCAGTGCGTTTTCTGGTTGAGGAGCATATCGGCGCAGGGCTTCGGCTATGTCCGGATCGCGGATGCCGTGACGGTCCATGCACCCCATCCCGGCTATCGTTTCGTCGCGTGGCGCGCGTGGGTCACCGGGCTCGACCGTGATTTTCAGGCCTTTCACGTTGTCAGCCGCTCCCGCCTAGCACGCCTGGCCTACGCCGGACGCGTCTTCGCCGGCCGGCTCGCGCGGTCGTGGTGGCGGCTCGTCCGCAAGCGGCGCAGCGTCGGCCTGCCGGCGTGGCAGGTTCCGGCAGCGATGATCATCGCGCTTGGCTTTGTCGGGACCGCGTTCGTGGCCCAGTTGTTCAGCATCGTCAGCCGCCAGCACGAGGAGTTGCCGGCTAGCCACGGCAGCCGGCTAGCGACCGCCTCTCCCGCCTGAGCCCAAAACGATGACGCCGCGCGCGATCAAGCGGGCGAATGTCGAGGCCCCGAACTCCTTAACCAAGAGCCCAGTCTCATGAGCCGCGCCTCGCCATTTGCCTGATCGGGTGATCGACCACAGACGCCGCACGATATCGCGCGACAAGCCGTCACGGGCCGACCGTTCGCTCAGCATTTCGGGATGCTGCCGGCACATGGCGATCGTCGCGGCCATGTATCCGCTGCCCGATGCCGTGATGCCGTCGGGCAGGTCGTGCTTGATCCAAAGGATGCGGTCGGTAGCGGCGCAGCGTCCGGTCTTCGCCAGCCGGGCGAGTAACTCCATGTCCTGGCGGACGCGCAGTGTCTCGTTGAAGCCGCCGGTCCGCAGCGCGATCGCGCGCCGCACCGTCATCCCCGAGGCCGACATGCGCAGGCGCCGGCTCTTCGTGGTGCGGTCGAACAGTGCGGCGAGGAACACCTCGCTGTTGTCGATCACCGGATTGACCCGCGCTCGCAGAGTTCCGCCGTTCTTGGCGGGATTGGTGACCCGGTAGCTGTCGAGGAGGACGTCGAGGTCCGGCTGCTGATCGAAGAGCCCGGTAACGGTCGACAACTTGTCCGGCAGAAATTCGTCGTCGCTGTCGAGGAACGCGACCAGCGGCGCGGTCGCGGCGGCGAGGCCGCGATTGCGGGCGGCATTGGCTCCGCGGTTCGTGGGCTGCCGTAGCAGGCGGACCCGGGAATCGTCGATCGCGGCGATCAGCTCGGCGCTGCCGTCGCGCGACGCGTCATCGACGACGATCAGTTCGAAATCGGCCAAGTCCTGCCGCAGCACGCTGTCGACCGCGCGCATCACCACGGCGCTGCGATTATAGACCGGAACGACGACTGCTATGCGCGCCAACCCGCCCTCCGGCTCGTCACGTCAACTCGCTCGGGTCGAAGTTCAGCTCGAACAACTTCCACGCTTCGAACTGGTCGGCGGGCAGCTTCAACGGCGCGCATCGCAACACCGCCCGCACTGCAGTGTCGGCGAAGGCCTTGGCATAACCGGCGTTGCCCGGTGTACGGCCGGTCTGGCCGAGCACCTGCGGCTGACCGATAACGCTGCCGTCCTTGGCCAGCTGGATCGACAGTACAACGGTCATCTTCTTCACGTCGGCGCCGCCGATCGGGGGGTTCCAGCACGGCGCGATCTGGGCCCGGATCGCCGCCGCCAGGCTGGCGGTGGCGCGCGCGTCGAGCTTCGCCGATTTCGGGACCGACAGCGCGATCGACTTCGCGAAGTCGGAGGGATCACGCACTTTTTTCGGGGCCTTGGGCAGCGCCTTGTCGATCAGGTTGCTCAGTTCGGCCGTGTCGAGGCGTTCTGGTTTGGGCTCAGTTTTGACCGGCTTCTCGGGTTTGGGCTTGGCGGCGGGTTTCGGTTTCTCCGGCACCGGCTTCTCGACTGGCTTGGGCTCGGGCAGGGGCACCGCCTCGGGCGCGGGGGCAGGCGGCTCGGGCTTCAGCACCTCGGGTGTCGGCGCGGGTGCCGCCGTTTCCTGCGGCGCGGCGGCCTTGGACGGCTGCGGGCGTTCAGTTACCCGTGTTTCGGGCGCGACGTCGACCAGTTCGACCGGCACTGCCTCCTCCAGCATCGGCGGGTCCTTCAGCATCGACCAGCCCAGCGACAGCGCCGCGAACAGCAGGATGTGCGCCAGCCCCGCCCCGGCGAGCGCCTGCCGCTCGGTCACGGCGTGCGTTTCAGCGGCTGGCTGACCAGCGCCACCTTCTTGAAGCCGGAGGCCGAAATCTCGCCGACCACGTCCATCACCGCGCCGTAGCCGAGCGCCTTGTCGGCGCGGACATAGACCCGGGGGTCGTCACGGCGCGCTGCATGAATCGCCGCCAGCTTGGCGGACAGGCCGGCGGGCGCGATCCGCATCTCGTCGATGAACACCTCGCCCTTGCCGTTGAGCGACACCTGGATCGGCGTGTCGTCTGCTTTCAGCGCGCTCGCCTTGTTGTCGGGCAGGTCGACCGGCACGCCGGTCACCAGCAGCGGCGCGGTCACCATGAAGATGATCAGCAGCACCAGCATGACATCGACCATCGGCGTGACGTTTATCTCCGCCATCGGCAGCTTGCGGCCGGCACGGCGGGGGCCGGTCATCGACATGTCAGCGCTCCTCCATGCCGTCGAGTTGGCGCGACAGCAGCCCGTGGAACTCCTCTGCGAAAGACGACAGCCGCGCCTCCAGACGCCCGGTGCCGTGCAGCAGCCGGTTGTAGCCGATCACCGCGGGGATGGCGGCGAACAGGCCGATGGCGGTGGCGAACAGCGCCTCCGCAATGCCTGGGGCGACGACAGCGAGCGTCGTGTTCTGCGATGCCGCGATGCCGGTGAAGCTGCGCATAATTCCCCACACCGTGCCGAACAGTCCGACGAACGGCGCCACCGCGCCGATGGTCGCCAGCACGTTCAGGCGGTCGCCGAGATCCTCGATCTCGCGGGCGATGGCGACGCCCAGAATCGAGGTCAGCCGGGCGCGCACGCCCTCGCGGTCGATGCGGCCCTTGGCGAGGCTGCGCCGCCATTCGTTCATGCCCGCGACGAACAGCTTGGCGGATGGATGGTTCGCCTTGGCGGCGGGCTCGTACAGGCTGTCGAGGCTCTCGGCCTTCCAGAACCAGTCCTCGAACGCCTTGGCCTGGGCGTTGATCGCGCGCAGCCGGCGCGAGCGTTCGAGGATGATTGCCCACGACCAGACGCTGGCGGCGAGCAGGCCAAGCATCACCAGCTTGACGACGATGTCGGCCTGCAGGAACAGCGCCCACGGGCTGAGGTCGGTGGCGAGCTTGGCGACGGGTTGCATCAAATCTCCGCTGTGTCGGCGTCACGCCGCATCGTCTCGAACCGGGCCGACCATTCCGCCGGTTGCCGCTGGGGCCGCCCCGTGCGGTCGAGCCAGGCGGCGGTAACGGTCGCCTCGGTCAACAGTTCATCGCCGCGCCAGACTTGCTGGGAACTTAACGTGGCGGCGGCGCGGACCCGGACGACGCGACTGCGCACCTCCAGTTGATCGCCAAGCCGGGCGGGGCGGCGATAGGCGATCTGCAGGTCGGCGACCGCGTAATAGCCGTTGCCTCCGGTCATCACTTCCAGCTGGTCGATGCCGGCAAGCGCCAGCATGTCCGACCGCGCGCGCTCCATATAACGCAGGTAATTGGCGTGATAGACGACGCCGGTCAGGTCCGTGTCCTCGAAATAGACGCGCACCGGAAAGCGGTGGACACCGTTCTCGAAACGGCCGGAGGCGGGCAGCGGCGGCATCACCCGACGCTCTAGGGGAGCCGCGAGGCAGGGGGAAGGGCTCGCCGTTCGCCCTGCCGCAGGCTCAGTCCGGCAGGCCGATACCGAGCCGGCCAAGCGTGGAGTCGAGCGTCCAGCGAACACCCTCCGGCGGATAGGCCAGTGCGGCACTGCCGCCGAGTTCGCGAGGCAGGATGGCGGTGATCAGTTGCGAGCCGAAGCCGCGTCGCTGCGGTTCCTGCACGACCGGGCCGCCCGCTTCCTGCCAGACCAGCTGGAACAGGGCTGCGTCGCCGGGTGCCACCGTCCAATGCATCGACACGGTGCCGGCATCGCTGCTCAGCGCACCGTATTTGAGAGCGTTGGTGGCCAGTTCATGCAGCGCCATCGAGAGCGCCAGCGCGGCGCGCGCGTTGAGTTCGATTTCGGGCCCAACCCAGGTGACGCGGGTGCCGGTACCGGCGACGGCATGGATGGCGGTCGCGACGACTGCCCCGATCGGCGCCGCTTGCCAGTCGGCGCGGCTGAGCAGGTCGTGCGCATCGGCCATCGCCACCAGCCGGTCGCTGATCGCGCGGCGCGCGTCGGCGGTGCCCTCGATGCCACGCAGCGACTGCATGATGATCGACTGGACCACCGCCAGCGTGTTGCGGCTGCGATGGCGCAGTTCCTCGACAAGCATACGGCGATGCCGCTCATCGGCCGCCTGGCGCTGGACCGCGCGTCGCAGCTCGAGCTGCACCATGACCTGACGCGCCAGCGCGGCCAGGGCGTCCGCCTGGTCGGTGCTCAGCTGGCGCGGCTGCCGGTCGAGCACGCAAAGGGTGCCCAGTGCGTGACCTTCCGGCGTCACCAGGGGCGCGCCGGCATAGAAGCGCAGCCCCGGTTCGCCGGTGACCAGAGGGTTGTCGGCAAAGCGCGGATCGGCGGCGGTGTCGGGCACCGCGAACAGGCCGGTCTGTTCGATAGCGCTGGCGCAGAAGGCGATCTCGCGCGGGGTTTCGCTGAGGTCGACGCCAAGCGCCGCCTTGAACCACTGACGCCGATCGTCGATCAGACTGATCAGCGCCATTGGCGTGCCGCAGATCTGCGACGCGATCCGCACGATATCGTCGAACCCCGGCTCGGCGGGCGTATCGAGCACGGCGTAGGTCTCTAGCGCGGCGAGCCGCTGCGCCTCTCCCTCGGGTTCAAGATCGCGCACGTTCACATCGGCGACGTAGCCGCGTGCCGGCAGGCTGGCAATCTTCGACGTTTGCGCCCAATTTCCGGCTATGGCCGACAGCGCGCACCCGTCTGGCGATCGCCCGCGGGTCGCTGTCGAAGCCGGCCGTGCCCGGGTCCAGCGGCTGACGTTGGCGGCGACGATCCTCGGCTCCAGCATGGCGTTCATCGACGGGTCGGTGGTCAACGTCGCCCTGCCTGCAATCGCGCGCGCGCTGCGCGCCGACGCAGCGATGACCGGGTGGATCGTCAACGCCTATCTGTTGTTGCTCGGCAGCTTGGTGCTGGCCGGCGGGTCGCTCGCCGACCGCTATGGCCGCAAGCGCATCTTCGTATCCGGCGTGCTGCTGTTCACGGTGGCGTCCGTTGCCTGCGGGCTGTCGTCCTCGGCGTGGTGGCTGATCGCTGCGCGCGCGGCGCAGGGGGCCGGCGCGGCATTGCTGACGCCCGCCAGCCTGGCGCTGCTCGGTGCCGCCTATCCGGCCGCAGCGCGCGGCAAGGCGATCGGGGCCTGGGCGGGCTTCGGGGCGCTGACTATGGCGGCGGGGCCGGTGCTGGGCGGCTGGCTGGTCGATGCTGTGTCGTGGCGGGCGATCTTTCTGATCAACCTGCCGCTCGCCGCCGGTGCGTTGCTGCTCGTGCGCGCCGCGGAGGAAAGCCGGGATCCGGAGACGCATCCGCTCGACTGGGGCGGCGTCGCGACCGTCGTCGCCGGGCTGGCGGCGATCACCTGGGCGCTGGGCGCGGCTCCGAAGCTCGGCTGGCTCGGCTGGCCGGGGGCCGGGTTTGCGCTCGGTCTGACGCTGCTCGGGGCCTTTATCGCGATCGAAGCGCAGCGCGGCGAACGCGCGATGATGCCGTTGACGCTGTTCCGGGTGCGCGCCTTCGCGGCCACCAACACGCTGACGCTGCTGCTGTATTTCGCGCTTGGCGGGGTCTTTTACTTCCTGCCGTTCGGGCTGATCCGCCTCGGCGGCTATTCGGCGACGCAGGCGGGCGCAGCCCTGCTGCCGTTTGCGCTGGTGATGGGCTTGGGCTCGCCGGTCGCCGGTGCGCTCGCCGACCGCTGGGGCGCGCGGGCGTCGCTGGGGTTCGGGCCGCTGATCGCCGCAGCAGGACTTGCGTGGCTGGCCAGCGTCGACTTTTCCGGAAGTTTCTGGACAAGCGTCCTGCCGCCGTTGTTGGCGCTTGCCGTCGGCATGACGGTGACCGTCGCGCCACTGACCGCGACGGTGATGAGCGCGATCGGCGACGAGCATGCCGGTACGGCATCCGGGATCAACAACGCCGTGGCGCGTATCGCGGGGCTGCTCGCGGTGGCGCTGCTGGGAGCGCTGTTCGCGGCCGCGTTCGCCGGGGCCGGGGGGCGCGACTTGGACGCGGCCATGGCGGGGCGCGACGGGGGTGCCGGTGCCGCCGCCTTCGCGCAGGCACTGCGGCATGTCTTGCTGGTTGCCGCCGCCTGCGCCGCGGCGGGCGGTGTCATCGCGGCTACGATGCTGCGGGGTCCGCCCGCTCGCTAAGGAAATAGGCGTAGCTGCAGCCGACCGCGACGGCGCCCAGCAGGTGCCAGGCGGCATGCCCCTGGACCAGACTGTGCGGCGCGCACAGCCGCCCGGTGTTGTCGAGGATCCAGATGCCGAAGGCGACCGCATTGGCCGCGAAGCCGAGCGCGAACCAGCGCGCGCGAACACCGGGCCGCAGCGGCCTCGCAAAGCCGATCTCGACGATGATCGCCGCGATCAGCACGACCGCAAACAGCCAGCGGCGGCTTTCCGGTGCGGCCCAGAGAATGCCGATCAACAACGCCGACAGGCCGAGATACAGGATGACCGTTGGCCGCCGCTGCAGGCCGCGCCAGCGCTTCAGGGCATAGGTGAGGTTGAAACCGCCGAGCAGATACATGCCGACGACATCGGCAAACTGCCCCCACAGCGTCAGCGTGGCGTGGAGCAGGACGCTGCCTACGCCGATGACAACCGCGGTGAAGCCGAACCAGCGGGCGGCCGGTCCCTTGAACGCGGTTCCAGGGACGCGTCGTGCGCCGAGCATGATCCAGCTGCCGACCGCGACGAAGCCGAATGACGACCAGCTGTTCGCCGGCTGGAGCAGCAGGTCGCCGGTGCGCGGAAACTCGCAGAAGCAGCGCGTGCCAAGGCAGGTGGCGGGCGCATAGCGCGCCCAGTCCGGGCCGAGCAAAACAAGCAGCGTGAAGGTCGCGGCGACCCACAGGATCGTCAGCCCGACGGTACCGAACACGCGCATGCCGTCACTCCCCCGCCCGAGTGTGGGCGGGGGAGTGACGGCGTGCAATGCCGTTGGTGGTTAGGCCTGGGCAGCCTTGTCGGGGCGCGGATCGCGCTTTTCGACGATGCGGGCCGACTTGCCGCTGCGGCCGCGCAGATAATACAGCTTGGCGCGGCGCACGATGCCGCGGCGAACGACCTCGATGCTGTCGATGTTCGGCGAATACAGCGGGAACACCCGCTCGACGCCCTCGCCAAAGCTGATCTTGCGGACCGTGAAGTTGCTGCCCATGCCCTTGTTCGAGCGGGCGATGCAGACGCCCTCGTAATTCTGGACGCGGGTGCGCTCGCCCTCGACGACGCGGACGCCGACGCGCAGCGTGTCGCCGGCGCGGAACTGCGGCACCGACTTGGTCTCGTTGAACTTGGCGATGTTTTCCGCCTCGATCGTCTGGATGAGATTCATCTCATTCGCCTTCTTCTCGTCGCGCGCCAGAGGGCGACTGGACCCGAGCGCTGGAGTAGCGCTCCCACAGGTCCGGCCGCCTTAGCCGTGTGTCCGCTTCCGATCTTGCCTGTCGCCAGGCCGCGATCTTCGCGTGATCCCCCGATCGCAACACCTCGGGGATCGCCCGGCCTTCCCATTCGGGGGGCCGGGTATAATGCGGATGTTCGAGGAGCCCGGTTTCGAAGCTCTCGTCCACGCCGCTTGAGGGCGCGCCCATTACACCGGGCAACAGCCGCACGCAAGCATCGAGCAGCACCAGCGCCGCCGGCTCGCCGCCCGACAGGACGAAGTCGCCGATGCTGACCTCCTCGATGGAGCGGCCCGCGAACAGGCGCTCGTCGAAGCCCTCGAAGCGGCCGCACAGGATGGTGACGCCCGGGCCGGCGGCAAGCTCGCGCACGCGGGCCTGGGTGAGTGGCCGGCCGCGCGGCGTCATCGCCAGCACTGGCGTGCCGTCCGCGGTGGCATCCAGCGCCGCCGCGACGACGTCCGCCCTCAGGACCATCCCAGGTCCGCCCCCCGCGGGCGTGTCGTCGACCGAGCGGTGCTTGTCGGTGGCGAAGTCGCGGATATTGGCGGTGCGCAGGCTCCACGAACCCTCGGCCAGCGCTCGCCCCGCCAGGCTGACGCCCAGCGGCCCGGGGAACATCTCGGGGTAGAGGGTGAGGATTGTGGCGGACCAGGTCATCTAGATGACGAAGTCGGCGTTAATCACGACCGCCGCCCCGACCTCTGGCACGGCTTCGGGATTGAACGGCACCATGAAGGTCTTGCCGTCGGGGCGCGCGATTTCAATGATGTCGCCGGCGCCAAAATTTTCTACCGCGACGACGGTGCCGAGTACGCCGCCCGCAGTGTCGAGGGCGGCAAGGCCGATCAGGTCATCGACGTAGAATTCACCCTCGGCAAGCGGCGGCAGCTCAGCGCGGCCGACGGTCAGCGGTACGCCGCGCAGGCCCTCGGCCGCGGTACGGTCGCCGATCTCGGCGAACTTCGCCACCGCGACGCCGCTGGCCATGCCCGGCTTGTCGGGGCGAATGCGGGTCAGGGTGAGCGTCCGGCCGCCAGCCTCGAACACCTTGTGGCGTTCGAGGCTGGCGAGCGACTCGGCGAACAGCTTGAGGCGAACCTCGCCGCCGATGCCGTGGGCACCGGCGATGGCGGCGAGGGTGACGCGCTGGCTCAGACGGCCGGGCCGGCGGGGCTGGCGTCGGTCTCGGTCGCGGCTTCGAGGTCGGACGCCTCGGCGACCGGCGCCTCGGCGGGGGCCGCATCCTCGACAGGCGTTTCGGCCGGCGCGGGCTCGCCGGCGGGCGCGTCGGCCTCGGCGACCGGCTCCGTCTCAGGAGCGGCCTCGGCGACCGGGGTCTCTGTGTCGGCGGCGACGTCGGCGACCGCTTCGGCCTCGGGGGCGGCGACCTCGACCTCGGGCTCGGGAGCCGGCGCAGCGGCGGCGGCGGCCGCAGCCTCCTCGCGCTCGGCGAGCTTCATCGCCTTGGCCTCCGTGCGCTCCTTGGCGTTGGCGCCGGGCTCGCCCTTCTTGGCGTTGAGCTTGGCGGCGCGGGTGCGCAGGCCCAGCGCGTCGAGGAAGCGCGCCACCCGGTCCGACGGCTGCGCGCCGACGCCCAGCCAGTAGGCGGCGCGCTCGGTGTCGAGCTTGACTCGCTCGGCCGAATCCTTGGGCAGCAGCGGGTTGTAGGTGCCGAGCTTCTCCAGGAAGCGGCCGTCGCGCGGCTGGCGCGAGTCCGTGACGACGATGCGGTAATGCGGGCGCTTCTTCATGCCGCCGCGCGCGAGGCGAATTGCCAGTGCCATTAGTTCAGTCCTTCGTTTCTATCGCTTAAGGAATTTGTCGAAGCCCGGCGGCATGTTGCCCATGCCGCCCGAACCCATCAGCTTGCCGAGGTCGGGCATCCCGCCCGCGCCGCCGCCCATCTTGCCGAGCATCGCGGCCATGCCCTTCATGCCGCCCATCTTGCGCAGCTTCTTCATCGCGGTCGCCATCTCGACGTGCATCTTGAGGACCTTGTTGACCTCCTGCACGGTCGTGCCGGCGCCGTTGGCGATGCGGATGCGGCGCTTGGCAGTGATGATCTCGGGCTTGGCGCGCTCCTTCGGCGTCATCGAGCAGATCACGCCTTCCATGCGGTCCAGCACCTTGTCATCGACCGCGCCCGCCGCCATCGCCTGTTTGGCCTTGGCGATGCCCGGAATCATCGAGGCGAGCGCGCCGAGGCCGCCCATCTTCTTCATCTGTCCGAGCTGGGTGCGGAGGTCGTTAAGGTCGAACTGACCCTTGGCCATCTTGGCGGCCATCGCCTCCGCAGCTTCGGCCTCGAAGGTCTCGGCGGCGCGCTCGACCAGGCCGACGACGTCGCCCATGCCCAGGATGCGGCCGGCAACGCGCTGCGGGTCGAACGCCTCCAGCGCGTCCAGCTTCTCGCCGGTACCCGCGAACTTGATCGGCTTGCCGGTGACCGAGCGCATCGACAGCGCCGCGCCGCCACGGGCATCGCCGTCCATGCGGGTCAGCACGATGCCGGTCAGCGCAACCTGGCCGGAAAAGGCGGTGGCGACGTTGACCGCGTCCTGGCCCGTCAGCGCATCGACGACGAGCAGGATCTCGTCAGGCGTGCCCTCGCGGGCGACGGCCTGCATCTCGCCCATCAGCGCGTCGTCGACGTGGAGCCGGCCCGCCGTGTCGAGCATCAGCACGTCAAAGCCCTGCAGCTTCGCCGCCTGCCGGGCGCGCTTGGCGATATCGACGGGCCCTTGGCCCGCGACGATCGGCAGCGTCGCCACCTTGGTCTGCTCACCTAGCACGCGCAGCTGTTCCTGCGCGGCCGGGCGCTGGACGTCGAGCGACGCCATCAGCACCTTCTTGCCGTGCTTCTCGGTCAGGCGCTTGGCCAGCTTCGCGGTGGTCGTGGTCTGGCCCGACCCCTGCAGCCCGACCAGCATGATGACCGCGGGCGGGGTCACGTCGAGCTTCAGCTCGACGGCCTCGTCGCCCAGCATCTCGACCAGCCCGTCGTGGACGATCTTGACGACCTGCTGGCCCGGCGTCACCGAGCGGATGACCTCGTGGCCGATGGCGCGCTCGGTCAGGCTGTCGATGAAGGTCTTGACCACCGGCAGCGCGACATCGGCCTCGAGCAGCGCGATCCGCACCTCGCGCATCGCCGCGCGCACGTCGAGTTCGGTCAGCGCGCCGCGACCGCGGAGCTTGTCGAACACGCCGCTCAGGCGATCTGCAAGACTGTCGAACAGGGCGTCCAAACTCCAAATCGTCCGGCGATGGCATCCCGCCATCGCCCCAAATAGCAAAGCGCCGGTGAGCGAAACCTCGCAGACCGGCGTGCGCCCTCGGGCGCTCTGCCCTCCACCGGAGGACCAGCGGCTGTTACGTCAGCCGGGGCGCGGGGTCAAGGTTAGCCGCCCCGCCCGGCGGCATACGCCTCGACGAACGGCTCCAGCCATTCGCGGTATGGGTCCGCCACGCCAAGCCCGTCGCGGTTGATCGGGCGGCGCACCTGCAGGCTGCTCGCCGTCGCCACCGCGCGGACGGTCTTGTGCGGCTCGAAATTGCCCGTCTCCGGCTCCAGGCCGCAATGCGCGAGCAGGCGGCGGGTCCAGGTCTCGGCATCGTCGATCAGCGCGCCATAGGGGACGACCAGCAGCCGGTCGCCAAGCCGCTCCTGCCAGAAGGCGCGGAGCTCGTCCTCGAGGCGGAAGTGATGCGCGATGTCGGTCAGCCTATAGCTCCAGGCGACGCCGTGGATGAAGAAGGTGCGGAACGCCGACCAGGCGTTGTCGAGCGGGTCGCGCTGCATCCAGATCAGCGGCGCATCGGGTAGGGCGGCGGCGATTAGCCCCAGGCAGCGGCTGACGTCGATGGTCTTGTCGACGATCCGCCCGGTCCCTGGGAAGCGCTCGGCGAGCAGGTGCAGGTAGAGGTCGGCAAGATCGTCGAGCATGCCGCCACCGGCCAGGTGCGCGTCGAGCACCGTGCCCGACACGCCGCCGGCCGCGACCGCGATGTGCTGAACGATGTTGAGCTCACCGCCGTCGGCGACCGTGCTGTGGCTGGCAAGGATGTGCTCGACCAGCGTCGTGCCCGAACGCGGCAGGCCGGTGACGAAGATTGGCCGGCTGGTAGCGCGCGTCACGCGGCCGCGGATGCGGTCCAGCAGGGCATCGTCATAGCCGGTCATCGCCGACCTCGCATTGGCCGCGTTGCCGTCGCGGCTGTACGGCGTTTCGGCGCGCAGCAGGCGCGCACCTTTCGCATAAGCCGCGAAGGCCGCAGCCGGATCGCGTCGGTCGACGTGGAGCTTGCCGAGCGCGTAATAATAGCGCGCGCGGTCACCCGGCGGCTGGCGTTCGGCGGCCGGCCCATCGGCGAGCAGCCGATCGCCAAGCGGATCGTCGCGCAGGTTGACGGCTGTCGCCAGCGTCAGCCACGCCGGGCCCCAGCCGGGCCGCAGCCTGACCGCGATGCCCAGCTGTTCGCGCGCCTCCTCGACCCGCCCCAGCGTCATTGCGGTGTTGCCCATGACATAGGCATGGCCGGCAGGTTCGGGCACGCCGGGCAGCGTCGCGAGCAGGTCGTGCGCCTCCTTGAGACGCCCCGACTGGGTCAGCAGTACGACCTTGGCATAGCGCGCCTGCGGCTTGTTGCCCGTGGCCGCGATGAAAGCGTCGATGGCCCGGTGGGCCAGCGTCAATTCGCCACTCACCTGCATCAGGCCCGACAGCTTGCGCCATTGCTCGCCGAGCGGTGCGCGGGCGTCGAGCAGAGCCGTGACGGCGCGGTTGGCGGACTTGCGGTCGCGCGCCGCAAGCGCTTGTTTTAGTGTCTCGACGTGCGGCATCCAGGCGGGAACGGGGCGGGTCTGCATGGTGGCTGTGGTAGCGCAGCCACGGCGCGAACGCCAAGGCACTGCGGCGCCAGAATGCAATTGACATGCCGCGGAGTCGTGAGATTTATAGCCATCGCGCTCGGAGAAGCGCCCGGGGTCACGATTTTCAAAGGGGTCAAGAACTATGAATGTTAAGTTTGCGCTGCGGTGCGGCGTTGCTGCGGCATCGCTGGTCGCGGGAAGCGTGGATGCCGCGACGATCAACCTGGTCGATCTTGGCGGCGTTACGGGGTCGCAGGCCGAGCAGGGTTTCAGGGTCGCCGCGAATTATTGGGGGAGCCTGTTCACCAATAATGTGACGATCAACCTCGGCGTCCGCTTTGCGCCTCTCGATCCCGGCATCATCGGTTCGACGGGCAGCAAGCGGCTCGACTACACGGTCGCGAACTGGGAGACCCGGATCAACGCGACGAAGAGCAATTCGGCGGTCGACCGCAACATCGTGCTGCCGACGCTGACGGGCGGCGGCGCGAGCTTCATCACCAATGGCACCGCCGACGATGGCAACGACGATACCGGCGTGCAGTTCTATAACGATGCGGCGACGACCAGCAGCCGGGTGCTTTACCTGAACTCGTCGGTGGTCAAGGCGATCGGCGGCTCGGCGGGTTCGAATACCTGCACCTTAGCGTCGAACGCCAACTGCGACGGGCGCGTCACGTTCAGCAGCAATTTCAACTTCGACTTCAATCCGGGCGACGGTGTGACCCCGGGCACGTTCGACTTCATTGGCGTCGCGATCCACGAAATCGGGCATGCGCTCGGCTTCGTCTCGGGCGTCGATTTCCTGGACTACTACGGTTATCCCGATGGTCCGGGGGCCGGTGCGCTGGGCTACAGCCTCAACGACACGTCGATTTTCAGCGCGCTCGATCTGTTCCGTTACAGCAACGACCCCAACGGCCTGGCGCCGGGCGCGGGGCCGACGCTCGATCTGTCGGTCGGCGGCACCCGCTACTTCTCGATCGATGGCGGTGCCACCGCGCTGTTCGGTAACACCTTCTCGACCGGCAGCTACAACGGCGACGGCCGCCAGGTGTCGCACTGGAAGGACGCCTCGGGTGCCAACGCCTGCGGCCCGCAGCTCGGCATCATGGATCCGACCTTCTGCTTCGGCCAGACCGGCGTCGTCACCGGGCTCGACCTCGCCGCGTTCGATGCGATCGGCTGGAACCTGAGTGCCAATGCCCTGACCTATCGGGACTTCTCGACGACGAAGATCCTGCGCCAGTATCTCGGCACCACGGTTCCCGAGCCTGGCACTTGGGCGCTGATGATTGCGGGCTTCGCCTTCGTCGGCGCGGCGATGCGTCGCCAGACGGCGCGGGTCAGCTTCGCGGTCTGAACGCCGGCACGACAGCAAGACGCCGCCGGTCACGACCGGCGGCGTCTTTTTTTTGAGCGGAGGCGGTCATGCGGGCGGCGGTGATACTCCCGGCCATCATGGCCATCGGTGCGGCGGGGGCGCACGGCATGGAGGTCAAGCTTCCGACCGATGCATGGCTCGGCCGCTGGATCGGCCCGGCCGGCACAATCCTCGAGATCGGACGCGATGGGCCGCCGTTCAGCGGGCGCTACCGGCTGATGCTTGTTACCGGCGGCGTGCCCGGCGCAGTCACGACGGGGCTCGCCAAGCTCGATACCATCGTCTTTCGCCGCGACGGCCGCGAGGCGGTGCTGAAGGAACGGGCCGACGGCTGCCTGACAATCGACGCCGACGTTTATTGCCGCGTAACGGACGCGCCGCGCTAGTCGAACTGTCATCAGCGGGGTAGATCGTGCCGCGCTGCAACATGCGCGAGGTGTCGATGCGTCTGCCCCTGATCCCGCCATCCGAGCTGTCGGCTGAACAGCGACCCTTGTACGACGATATGCGCAAGGGGATCGCCAGCAACTTCAACGCCTTCATCGTCGAGCGCGAGGACGGCGCGCTGATGGGGCCGTGGAACGCCTGGCTGCACGAACCCGGCATCGGCAAGGCGATCTGGGACCTGACGCTGGCGATGACCGCGGGCGCGACATTGCCCGACCCTATCCGTCAGATCGTTATCCTGGTCGTCGGCGCGCGGTACGACGCGGCCTATGAGATCTACGCGCATATCGCCGTCGCCGAGAAGGAGGGCATGTCGCCCGAGCGGCTGGCGACGATCACCGCCGACCTTAAGCCGGTGGATTTCACGCCGGCGGAGAGCATCGCCTTCGATACCGCCTATGCCCTGGCCAAGGGTGGCGTGTTGCCGGAGCCGGTTTATAGTCTGGCGCGCAAGACCTTTGGCCAGAAGGGACTGAACGAGTTGATCTACCTCGTCGGCCTCTATGCTCTGGTGTCGACGACGCTGAACGGCTTCAACGTGCCGGTGCCCGAGCGTGACTAAGGACCGCCACGCGCCGCCCGAGCGGGCAAAGAACTGTGTCGGGCAATGGGAGAGCGTCGCGCTGCTGTTGCAGGGCGGCGGCGCGCTCGGCGCTTACCAGGCCGGCGTCTATGAGGCGCTGGTCGAGCACGGCGTCGAGCCGACCTGGATCGCGGGCATTTCGATCGGCGCGATCAACAGCGCGATCATCGCCGGCAACCCGCTCGCCGACCGGGTGGCGAAGTTGCGCAGCTTTTGGGAACTGGTCAGCGCACCGCACGATGGCGGCCTCGGTGCCTTCCTGACCGGGGCGTGGGACGGCGAACGGGCGCGTGGCTGGGTCAATCAGCTCGCGGCCGGCACGGTCATGTCGAACGGTGTGAAGGGCTTCTTCGCGCCGCGTTTCCCGCCGCCCTATCTGGCCACGCACGGCACGCCTGGAGCAGTCAGCTGGTACGATACGGGCGCGCTGAAGAGCACGCTGGAGAATCTTGTCGACTTCGACCGGATCAATGCCAAGGAAACCCGTTTTTCGGTCGGCGCGGTCAACGTCGCGACCGGCAATTTCGCCTATTTCGACAACGAGACCGACATCATCCGCGCCGAACATATCATGGCGTCGGGCGCATTGCCGCCGGCCTTTCCAGCGGTCGAGATCGACGGCGAGTTCTACTGGGACGGCGGCATGGTCTCGAACACCCCGCTGGAATGGGTGCTGTCGTCGCGCTCCGACCTCGATACGCTGGTCCTGCAGGTTGACCTGTGGAGCGCGCAGGGCTGCCTGCCGCGCGATCTCGCCGAGGTCGCGACCCGCATGAAGGAGGTTCAGTATTCCAGCCGGACCCGGTCGGCGACCGACGATTTCCGGCGCTTCCAGAAACTTCGTGCCGCGTTCAACGAACTGCTCGAGCAGATGCCCGAAGAGCTGAAGGCGACGCCGCAGGCCAAGTTCCTGATCGAGGCGGCCGACCCGTCGGTCTACAACATCGTCCAGCTGGTCTACCACTCGCCGACCTACGAGGGGCAGTCGAAGGACTATGAATTCAGCCGGCGGACGATGGACGACCATTGGCGCGCCGGTCACCGCGACGCGGTCGAGACGCTCAGCCACCCCGAGGTCCTGACGCCGCCGACCCAGGCGCACGGCGTCGACGTCTATGATTTCACCAGAGTCCGCGCCGCGTGCGGCGAGCCCCAAGGGAACTGACCCATGAACTTGAACAATAAGGTTGCGGTCATCACCGGTGCCGCCAGCGGCATCGGCAAGGATATCGCCAAGGTTTTCCTTGACGCCGGGGCCAAGGTCGCCATCGCCGACCTCAACATCGATGCCGCCAATGCGACAGCGGCCGAGTTCGATCCCGGCGGCGAGCGGGCGATGGGCGTCGCCATGGACGTCACCAAGGAAGACCAGGTTAACGCCGGCATCGAGGCGGTCGCGGCGAAGTTCGGCGGCATCGACGTGCTCGTTTCCAACGCCGGCATCCAGATCGTCGCGCCGATCGAGGATTATAAGTTCAGCGACTGGCAGAAGATGCTGGCGATCCACCTCAACGGCGCGTTCCTGACGACGCGGGCATGCCTGAAGCACATGTACGCCGGCAAGGGCGGCAGCGTCATCTACATGGGCTCGGTGCATTCGAAGGAGGCGTCGAAGCTCAAGGCCGCGTACGTCACCGCCAAGCACGGCCTGATCGGCCTCGCCAAGGTCGTCGCCAAGGAGGGCGCGGCGCACAACGTCCGGGCCAACGTCATCTGTCCCGGCTTCGTCCGCACCCCGCTGGTCGAGAAGCAGATCCCGGAGCAGGCCAAGGAACTGGGCATCAGCGAGGCCGACGTCATCAAGACCGTCATGCTGAAGGAAACCGTCGACGGCGAATTCACGACCGTGGACGATGTCGCCCAGACCGCGTTGTTCCTTGCCGCCTTCCCGACCAACGCGCTGACCGGCCAGTCGATCGTCGTCAGCCACGGCTGGTTCATGCAATAGCGGGCAACGCCGCCGCACGAAAAAGGGCCGCCCCGGTCAGGGGGCGGCCCTTCATTCTAGCCCAATAATTCAGGCTGCGACGACGCCGGTGCGGCGGCGGCGGGCGGCGAAGCCGACCATGCCGAAGCCGCCGATCATCAGCGCCCAGGTCGCGGGCTCCGGCACCGCGGCGATGCTGCCGGCACCGGTGATGTCGAACGCCCAGTCGCCGGTGCGCTGGTTACCGTTGATGTCGATGAAGCCGCCGCGGAAGTTCGGCTCGTTGTCGAAGGCAAAGCCGTTCGCCAGCAGGATCGCGCCGAAGTTGTTATACTGGGTCAGGAACACCGTGTACTTGCCCGGTGTCAGCGCCAACGAGATCAGCGAGTCAGGGCCGATATCGTCGTCGTTGTCGGTGACCAGCAGGCCGCTGCCGTCATACAGGGTCAGGATCGGATCGAAGCCGCCGCCGGCATAGCCGGTGCTGGCGAAGCTGACGACGCCCGCGGTGGCGAGCGAGATAACGTAGCCGGCCTTCTGGTTGTCCTGGGCAAAGGTGCCGCTGAACGAAGCCGCCGATGCCGAGCCGGCAGAGGCGAGCAGCAGGCCGGCGATGGCGAGAGCGCGGATGGTCATGGTCTTGTCCCCTTGTTGCCGCGGCGGACCGCGGTGTCGTTCCAGATAAAGGCTCCGGCCCGCGTCGCCGCGGACCGGAGCGTTCAGGCTTATTGAGCCTGCTGTGCGGTGGCCTTCAGCGTTTCGCCGACCAGCGTCTGGTCGAGATACGCACCGTGGCCGAGGTGGTACGGCTGGTTGGTGGCCGGGTCGATCAGATCGACGCCGGTGTCGTCGACATTGGTCGCCAACGCGACCAGGTCGGCCGCGCCCTTACCGTAGGCGAACAGCGGCACCAGGCCGGTGCCGTGGTTCGGGCCGAACCACTTGTTGCCGGGCACGACGCCCGCGCCATTGTCCTTGATCGGCTGGAACGGCACGGTGTCACCCTGCGGGCCATAGAGGAGGTGGTCATGGTCAGCCGTAACAATCAACAGCGTGTTGTCCCACGTTGCGGCAGTGTCGGGGCGGTTGACCCAGTCGATGACCGCCTGAACCGCGTTGTCCGATTCGATCTGCTCTTCGATCATGCGAGCGGTGTCGTTGGCATGCTCGGCGCGGTCGACGGCACCGGCTTCCGACATCAGATAGAAGCCGCGGCCGTTGGCGTCGAGCGTGTTGAGTGCCGCCAGCGTCATTTCCGCCTGCGTCGGCACCGTCGTCTTGCGCGGCGTGCCGTTGACCGTGTCCTGCGTGGCATTGATGCCGGGCACGGTGTTGGTGCGGTTGAACTGCGTGCTGGTGAAGCTCTGCACGATCATCGCCAGCTTCTTCGGCGGCTTGCCCGCGGTCTTGTTGGCGAGCGCCTGGATCGACGCACGATCCTGGACCAGCTTCCACTTCTGCCCGTTGCCGCCCGACAGATTGGTGTTGTTCTTCAGGTCGGTCCACAGCGGCGCGCTGACCCAGGTATAGGCCGGGGTCGGCCGCAGCGTGCTGTCGTCGGTGTAATCCGGGTTGCCGGCGCCGCCGATCACGTCGAGCTTGCCCGACTGGAACATCTCGAAGGCGATCGCGGTGCGGTTGGCGCGGGCGATATTGTGCGCGCCGCCCAGCGCCGCCGGAGTGGCGTCGGCAAATTCGACGGTAGAGACGACGCCGGTCGACTTGCCGACCGTGACGGCGGCATCGATCAGATCGGTGATGGTGATCGCGGGATCGCCATGACCGTTGACGTTGATCGCGTTGTTGTAGGTCTTCACACCTGACGCCAGCGACGTTGCAGTGTTGCCCGAGTCGGGGTGGGCGAAGCGGCTGAACTCATAGCCCTGGAAAGCGGCGGGATACAACGGGCCGGGGATCGGCGCGAAACCCGCCTGGCTGAACGCCGGGCTATTGTACCCGGTTGCGGTCGACAGGCCGGCGACCGGCGTCGTGTTCCAGAAGCTGGTGGTGCTGTAGACCGTCGACGGATCCTGGACGAGGCTGCCCGGGGTGTTGTTCGTCGGGCTGTCGGGGCGCAACGGGAAGGTCGACACGAAGGTCTTCTTGAACGACGCGCCGTCGGTGACCAGCGGATGGCCCAGGTAGTAGCGCGTCGCATCGTAAACGGTCGGCCCGCCGCCATCGTTGACGATGATGATGATGTTCTTGACGCCGGCGATTGGCGCGGCCGCCATGGCCGGGACCGCGATCATGCTGGCAGCGAGAAGCAGAGTCTTGATTCGCATCGTGGTCGAGCCCCCAAGGGTTGTTGTCGGGGGTTAGATGCCGCGCGATCATGACTGTTTAGGGTAAACGTCGAAGAACTTTCCGTGACAGTCGCGTGTCCTGAGCGTGACTAGGCTCCGGCAAGGGCGCGCGCGAAGTCGCCTGCGTCAAAACTGCGCAGGTCGGCCATGCCCTCACCGACGCCGACGGCGTGGATCGGCAGCTTGAAGCGCTCCGCCGCGGCGACCAGAACGCCTCCCCGCGCTGTGCCGTCGAGCTTGGTCATGACCAGCCCCGTCACCCCGGCGATGTCGCGGAACACCTCGATCTGGTTGAGCGCGTTCTGCCCGGTGGTCGCGTCGAGGACGAGCACGGTGTCGTGCGGCGCGGTCACCGACTGCTTGTTGAGCACGCGGCGGATTTTGGCGAGTTCGTCCATCAGCCCGGCCTTGTTCTGCAGGCGGCCGGCGGTGTCGATGATGAGGACATCGGTGCCGGCCTTGCGCGCCGCCTCGAAGGCGCTGAACGCCAGGCCCGCGGCGTCGCCGCCCTCCGGCCCGGCGATAACCGGGACGCCGGCGCGCTCGCCCCAGATCTTCAGCTGCTCGGTGGCGGCGGCGCGGAACGTGTCGCCGGCCGCCAGCATGACCGTATAGTCCTGCTCGGCAAAGCGGTGCGCCAGCTTGGCGATGGTGGTGGTCTTGCCGCTGCCGTTGACGCCGACCACGAGGATCACCTGGGGGCGCGGGAAGGCGACGACGGCCAGCGGTTTCGCCACCGGGGCCAGCGTCGCCTCGATCTCGGCGGCGACGGCGGCGCGGATGCCGGCATCGTCGATCGCCTTGTCGAACGTGTCGGCGCGCAGCCGTTCGGCGACGCGCGTGGCGACGCCCACGCCGAGATCGGCCCCGATCAGCGCCTCCTCGATGCGTTCGAGCGCGGCATCGTCAAGGCGCGTCGTCGCCAGCATGCCAAGGCCGGCGCCAAGCTTTTCCGAAGAGCGCGCCAGCCCGGAACGGAGCTTTGCCAGCCAGCCAGCGGGTTCGGTCATGCGCACTCCAGTTGGCCGTCGACGACACGCTGGCCGGTGACGGTGACGATGTGGCCCGCGGCCGACGGCGGCACGCGGGCGGGGAGATAGGCTTCGGTGCGGCCGCGCGTTCCGGACCGCTCGACCAGGATGCGTTGCGGCCGGCCGACCGCGCCGTCGAGCGCTTCAGCCGTGCGCCGCTCGCCAAGCGTGCGCAACCGGGCGGCACGCTCGCGCGCGATCGCCGGCTGCACCTGCGGCATTCGCGCTGCCGGCGTGCCGGGGCGCAGGCTGTAGGGAAAGACGTGCAGCTGGGTCAGGCCGCATTCGTCGACGAGGCGCAGCGTCTGTGCGAACATCGCCTCGCTCTCGGTCGGGAAGCCGGTGATGAAGTCGGCGGCAAACGCAATGTCCGGCCGCCGGGCGCGCAGGTCGGCGCAGAAGCGGATGGCATGGTCGCGGCCGTGGCGCCGCCGCATGCGCTTCAGGATCAGGTCGTCGCCCGACTGCAGCGACAGGTGCAGCTGCGGCATCAGTCGGGGCTGGGTGGCGATGGCGTCGAGCAGGGCGGGGTCCGCCTCGATGCTGTCGATCGAGCTGAGGCGAAGCCGGGGCAGGGCGGTGCGCGCGAGAATCGCCTGGACAAGCGTGCCGAGCGACGCGCCCTCGTGGTGATAGCTGGTCAGGTCGACGCCGGTCAGCACGACCTCGTTGCAGCCGTCGTCGACCAAGCGAGTGATGCTGCCGACAATGTCGGCCACCGGTGTCGACACCGACGGCCCGCGGGCCCGCGCGATGATGCAGAAGGTGCAGGCGTGGTCGCAGCCGTTCTGCACGGGCACGAAGGCGCGCGTGTGGGCGGCGGCTGGCGGCGGTGCAGCACGCCGCACCCCGCCGTAGCTGGCCGGGTCGAACTTCCCCCTTCTCCCGACCGTCGCGAACCCGGCGAACGCCCCCGGCTCGACCTCGGCGGCGCAGCCTGTCACCACCACGCGCGCGCCGCCGCGGGCCGCGCGGCGGGCGGCCTGCGTGCCCTGGCGCACCGCTTCCGCGGTGACCGCGCAGCTGTTGACGATGGTCAGGCCGGGATCGTCGAGCAGCCCGGCCAGCACTGCCGACTCGGCGATGTTGAGCCGGCAGCCGAAGCTAAGAATTTCGGTCACGCGAAGGCGTCCACGTCGATCGCGCCGGTGAACACCGTCACCGCCGGGCCGCTCAGCAGGGCATGGCCATCGGCGCGCCAGTCGACGGACACGTCGCCGCCGGGCAGGCTGACCCGCACGTGCCGGTCGGCGAGCCCTCGCCGCATCGCGACCAGCGCGGCGGCCACCGCCCCAGTGCCGCAGGCCCGCGTCAGGCCCGCACCGCGTTCCCAGACCCGGAGTTTGAGATAATCGCGGGCGACGACCTGCGCGACGCCGGCGTTGACGCCATCGGGAAACAGCGGATCGTGCTCGATCTCCGGCCCCAGCGCGGCCAGTGGCACCATGTCGGCGTCGGGCACGAAGAACACGACATGCGGGTTGCCGACGTTGACCGCGCCGGGCCGCTCCAGCCCGCCCCAGCCGACCGGCATGTCGAGCGTGTCCATCGCATAGGCGAGCGGGACCGCGTCCCACTCGAACGCCGGGCGGCCAAGGTCGACGCTGGCGGCCGCATCGCCCGCTTCGGCGCTTAGCACGCCCGCCAGCGTCTCGATCGCCGGCGACCCGCCGAGCAGCGCCGCGACGCAGCGCGCGCCGTTGCCGCACGCCGCAACCTCGCCGCCATCGGCATTCCAGATCCGCATGAAGACGTCGGCATACCGCGACGGTTCCAGCACGAACAGCTGGTCGCAGCCGATGCCGGTGTGGCGGTCACTGAGGCCGCGCACCTGGCTGCCCGTCAGCACCAGCGGCGTCTCGCGCGCGTCGAACACGACGAAATCGTTGCCCAGCCCGTGCATCTTGGTGAAGGCGCGCCGCATGTCGGCGCCGCATCTAGGGCATCGTCCCCGCCGCGTCACCCCGACACGGCCGCGCGAAAGCCCGTGGGAAATGCCGTCGGGCACGCGTAGCATCGGGTGATGGATACGCTGAGCCTTGCCGTGATCGCCCCGGTCCTGCTGACCGCCACCGTGCTGCGCTATCTGCTCGCGGCCGGCGTCATGGTCGCGGTCGTCGCCTGGCTGCGCCGGCGCGGCCGGGCGCGCGCCATCCAGATGCGGCGTGCCGGCACTGCCGATGTGCGGCGCGAAATCCGCGCGTCGCTGCGCACCAGCCTGGTCTTCGGGGCCGTTGGACTGGCCACCGTCGCGGCGATCCGCGCCGGCTGGATCCCGCGCGTCGCCGACCCGGCGGCGTGGCAGGTGATCGCCGCGACCGTCGCCATACTGATCTGGCACGACACGTGGTTCTACTGGACGCACCGCGCCATGCACGACCGGCGCGTCTTCGGCTGGATGCACCGCGAGCACCACCGTTCGGTGACCCCGACCGCCTGGGCGGCGTACAGCTTCTCGGTCTGGGAGGCGCTGGTCCAGGCGGCCTTCCTGCCGCTGTGGATGCTGGTCGTGCCGACGCCGGACGGGGCCGCTTTCCTGGCGCTGGCGGTGATGATCGTCCGCAATGTCATGGGCCATAGCGGGGTCGAACTGCACGGACGCGGCTGGGCCGATCATCCGCTGCTGCAGTGGGTCAACACGACGGTCCACCACGACCTCCACCATTCGGGCGGCTTCGGCAGCAATTACGGCCTGTATTTCACCTGGTGGGACCGCATGATGGGCACCGAGCACGTGCGCTACCGGGCACGGTTCCGCGAGCTGACGGCGGCCACGCGGCAGGGATGACGCGGCCGCGGCCAGCGGCTATATCGCGCGAATGTCCTCCGGAGCTGCCAAATGAGCGTACGTCCCTGGCGCGATATCACGCGCCGCCAGTCGCGCCAGATCATGGTCGGCAAGGTGCCTGTCGGCGGCGGCGCGCCGATCGCCGTCCAGACCATGACCAACACGCCGACCGAGGACGCGGCCGCCACCATCGAGCAGATCCGCCAGTGCGTCGCGGTCGGCGCCGACATCGTCCGCGTCAGCTGCCCGACCGTCGAGGCGACCGCTGCGATGCGCGAGATCACCCGCGCCAGCGAAGTGCCGATCGTCGCCGACATCCACTTCCACTATAAGCGCGCGCTGGAGGCCGCCGACGCCGGTGCCGCCTGCCTGCGCATCAACCCCGGCAACATCGGCAGCCAGGAGCGCGTCCGCGAGGTCGTCCGGGCCGCCAAGGCCAACGGCTGCTCGATGCGCATCGGCGTCAACGCCGGCAGCCTCGAGCGTCACCTTCTCGAGAAATACGGCGAGCCCTGCCCCGAGGCGCTGGTCGAGTCGGCGCTCGAGCACATGAAGATGCTGCAGGACGAGGATTTCCACGAGTTCAAGGTCAGCGTGAAGGCGTCGGACGTGTTCCTCGCCGTCGCCGCGTACAACGGCCTGGCGGAGGTCTGCGACTACCCGCTCCACCTCGGCATCACCGAGGCCGGCGGGCTGCAGGGCGGCACGGTCAAGTCGTCGATCGGGCTCGGCATGCTGCTGTGGGCCGGCATCGGCGACACCATCCGCGTGTCGCTGTCGGCCGACCCCGTCGAGGAGGTCAAGGTCGGCTATCACATCCTGAAGTCACTCGGCATCCGCGCGCGTGGCGTCCGCGTCGTGTCGTGCCCGTCGTGCGCCCGCCAGGGTTTCGACGTGGTCAAGACGGTCGAGCGCCTCGAAACCGCGCTGGCGCACGTCACCACCGAATTGTCGCTCAGCGTGCTCGGCTGCGTCGTCAACGGCCCCGGCGAGGCGCGCGAGACCGACATCGGCATCACCGGCGGCGGCGGCGGCAAGCACATGGTCTACCTGTCCGGCGTCACCAGCCACCACATCGACGAGCCCGCGATGGTCGACCACATCGTGTCGCTGGTCGAGAAGAAGGCCGCCGAGATCGAGGCGGCGAAGGCGGCAAGCGAAGGCGGGCTGCTGGTCGCGGCGGAGTGAGGACGATGGTCTTCCTCTCCCGCAGGCGGGAGAGGGGAGCATGATCCGTCCCGCCACGCCCGCCGACGTCGCACAGATCCTGCAGTTCATCCGCGACCTCGCCGAGTACGAGAAATCGCCGAACGCGGTCGTCGCGACCGAGGCCAATGTCCATGACGCGATGTTCGGCGAGCGGCCGGTGATCGAGGCGGTGATGGCGGAGACGGACGGCAGGCCGGTCGGCTTCGCGCTGTTCTTCCACAATTACTCCACCTGGACCGGCTGGCGCGGCATCTACCTCGAGGACCTGTATGTCGCCCCCGAGGCGCGCGGCGTCGGCACCGGCAAGGCGCTGCTCAGCCACGTCGCGCGGCTGGCGGTGGAGCGCGGCTGCGCGCGGTTCGAGTGGGCGGTGCTCGACTGGAACACGCCGGCGATCGGCTTTTACCGGAAGCTTGGCGCGGTACCGATGGACGAGTGGACGATCATGCGGCTGACCGGCGACGCGCTGCACAAGGTCGCGGCGGGCTAGCATGGCCTGGGCTGCGCTCGTCGTCGGCGGCCTGTTCGAGGTCGGCTTCACCACCTCGCTGCGCTACGTCGACGGCTTCCGGAACTGGCCGTGGGTGCTCGCCTTCCTCATGTCGGTCAGCCTCAGCATGGGGTTGCTCGAATACGCCTCGCGGACGATCCCGCTCGGCACCGCCTATGCGGTGTGGGCCGGCATCGGCGCGGCGGGCACGGCGGCGGTGGGCATTCTCGTCTACAACGACCCCGCCAGCCTGCCCCGCCTGTTGCTGCTCGGCGGCCTGATCGGCTGCATCGTCGGGTTGAAGCTGCTGCACTAGCGCCCTACACGCCGCCGATGGCAGACAAAGTGCAGCGCGTTCGCGGAACGCAGGATTTGTTCGGCGAGGATATCGCGCGGTTCGACCATGTCGTCGAGACGTTAAACCGGGTCCGCAAGCTGTACGGCTTCCGCCGCGTCGACGTGCCGGTGTTCGAATTCACCAGCGTCTTTGCGCGTTCGCTCGGCGAGACCACCGACGTCGTGTCGAAGGAGATGTACTCGTTCGAGGACCGCGGCGGCGAATCGCTGACGCTGCGGCCCGAGTTCACCGCCGGGATCTGCCGCGCCTATATCTCCAACGGCTGGCAGCAGCACGGCGTCATGAAGCTGGCGGCGCACGGCCCGCTGTTCCGCTACGAGCGCCCGCAGAAGGGCCGCTACCGCCAGTTCCACCAGCTCGATGCCGAGATCATCGGC
>JBBQWN010000022.1:0-33842 GCA_038210595.1 Sphingomonadales bacterium
TTCGGTCACCGTATCCATCGCCGATGACAGGACCGGAATATTCAGCCGGATACCCCGCGTCACGAATGTCGAGGTATCGGCGGCGCTCGGCAGGACAGCCGACGCGGCAGGTACCAGCAGCACGTCGTCGAATGTGAGGCCGAGGCGGATATTCATGGGGGTGGACGACTCCTGTGCCAGCGAGTCGGCCGTCTTTAGGCGGCGCACCGCGATAAGGGAAGGCCGCGCGGCTTGACTCGGGTGCCGACCCGCCCCTATCCCGCGCCTCCCGCTGTCAAGCAGACGGCCCCTTCGTCTAGCGGTCCAGGACGTCGCCCTCTCACGGCGAAAACACGGGTTCGATTCCCGTAGGGGTCACCAGCGAACTTGGCCGGACGAATAAAGGACCACGTCACGGTCAGGTCACGTCGCCACGTTTGTCCCGTGCCGAAGCCTGCCACGCTGGATATGGCAATAGAACCGGGTTTTTGCGCAGCACTTGTTTCGCGGGCGCGCTCCCATGACGGCAGCCCGACCGCTTCGCAGTCGAGGGCTCAGGCGTTACTGCTTGGTGAAACGAACATTCCGCTGTTGACACCCCAGATCGCCGCCTGGGTGCGATTAAGCACATGCAGCTTGCGCAGGATCGCCTTGACATGGACCTTGACCGTCGCCTCGCTGATCGTCAGCCGCCGCGAGATCATCTTGTTCGCTTCACCGCAAACCAATCGCTCAAGGATCTCATATTCGCGTTCAGACAGGTTGACGCCCGACTTCGCAAAGTCGGTCATCGTCGCACGGGCGGGCTGTGGCGATTCGAGCAGTGCATTGACCATATGGGTCGGCACGATCTTTTCGCCCATGACGATCAACGGAATTGTCGCGATGAGCGTTTCGCAGGCAATGGTATCGCTCATGTAGCCGTCGATCCCCGCCGTAAAAGCGCGTGACATCGATTGAATGTCGCATGCTGCAGTCATCAGCAGCAACCGCACGTCGGGCAAGGCTGCCCGCAGAATCGTGACCATGTCGATCCCTTCATCGACCGACTCAGCCTTGATGATGATGAGGTGCGGCCTCTCCTCCGCCACACCACTGCTTAAGTCGTAACGCGTCGCCGCTTCAACGTTGAAGCCGCTATCAGCGAGGATTCGGCGAAGCCCCTCCCGGGCAAGCTCCCGATGGCCAACAATGACCACTCTGATGTTGCTGCTGACCAACATGATACCCCCATCTGCCTACGTTTGACCCTCGACGGCTGCATTCCCCATATCTTTTTATAACCACCGTCCCATCAGCATAGCATAGATTAACCGATTTTAATATCTAACATATCCTCTTTGCGCGCCGCGCAGACGCGGTAATCCAAAAGGATAGTCCGGGTGAGCTTTTCTAGTCCGGTTGCGGTACAACGGTCGCCAGCAGTTCATCCCAGGCGGAAAAGATCCGCATGGGCATAAGGCGATCCGCCGAATGTTTCGCGGTCGCGCCAAGTGTGGCCCGGAGACCTTCGTCGCCTAGTAGCCGATCGAGTGATCGGGCGAGTGCCGCCACGTCCTCGGGCGGAACCAGCAGGCCATCCCGCCCGTGTTCGAGCATCTCCCCGACGCCGAATTCGCAGTTGAACGCAACAATGGGCAGCCCGGCGGCCATCGCCTCGCCGACGACGTTGCCGAACCCCTCATAGCGTGAGGACAGTACGAACGCCGTTGCTGTTTCGGTCCAGCCACCGGGTTTGGCGGTTGTGCCGGGAAACGAAACGCGGCCCTCGAGCCGGAGCGCCTGACGCTGTAGTTCGAGCGCACGCCGCATTGGCCCCTCGCCCCAGACGATCAGCCGCCAATCCGGATATTGCGCCTCGATCCGGGCAAATGCCGTGAGCAGGAGATCAAAGCCCTTCTGCGATTCGAGCCGTCCCACCGCGACCAGAGTGTGGTCCGCCGAAGACTGCGCCCCGCGCGGAAACAAGCTGATCGGATTTGGGATTACCACGCTGCGCTTGCAGATCCGGCGCGAAAGCAGTTTACGGCTGCCCTCTGTTTGCAGCACGACCGCGTCGGCCAGCGGATAAAGCCAGCTTCTCCCGACGCGCCAGAATCTGCTCCCGGTGCCGCGGACTGGATGATTGCGTTCTGACACGACGACCCGACAGTCCAGGCCGCGCGTCGCCAGCAAGGTCAGCACATTAACCTTCAGCAGGAAACTGACGACAACCGCAGGCCGGATTTCCCTGAGTGCGCGGCGCAACCGGACGACTCGCCGCAACGCCCATATCGGTGACCCGAAAAAGCTGCGGCCGGCAGACGGCACGCTTAGCCGAACCAGTTGCACGCGCTGGTCGAAGCGGTGGAAGACCAGATCGCCGACGCTGTCGAAGGCAATGACGGTGACAGTATGGCCGACGGAGGCCAAATGGCCACTTATCAGCGTGATGACGCGCTCGGCACCTCCGGCGCTCAATCCCGCCAGGACGAAGACGATCTTCATACCGGCCGCTCATCGGCAATTTGCTGCAGGCAGCTGTCGGTCATGAATTGCTGCAACGAGTCAATAACCATATGCGCTGCATGGGATGGATCCCGCGGCGGGGCCTGATGCAGCCGGCCTTTACGGACGATCTGCACGGTTTTCCAGCCCCGCGCCCGAGGCGTCACGAAGTCTTTCAGCGCATTGTCCGCAACATAGGTGAAGCAGCCGGGCGGCATGCCGAAGGCGGTTTCTATCGTCTCGAAGCCCCTGGCGTGCGGCTTGCCAAAGTTGCCGCCAAGTGCGTCCGTCATCACGATCGGCCAAAAACCCTTCGCAGCCAGTCCGAGCGCGGCGATCTTCCGGGATTGCGATGCCGCAGGGCCGTCGGTCAGCAGCGCAACCGCCACGCCGGGGGGTGTCGCATCCAGCCAGGCTGCAGCATCCGGAGCGAGCATGATGTCCGGCGGGTGATGCCGATAGACATGGACCATGTCTGCAATGATTCCGTCCACTGGCGCGAAGCCGATATCTTCCAGCGCCATATCGAATATGTTGCCGCGGCAACCGGCATCGAAACGCGCCTTGGCGGCAGCGGCAAAGCCGGCAACGGCGTGATGCTCTACCATCCAGCGGCCAACAGCATCAAAGCCGCTCGCGGCATAATCGCACTCCAGATAGAGCGTGTCGTCGAGATCGAAGACCACGACATGATGCGGTGGCGCGATCATGACTCGTCGAATATCGCCGCATCGTAACGCAACATGGTGACGTTCTCGCGCCAACCGTCATGCGCCGTCGATTCGCGGCCCAGCCGTTCCTCGAGCAACCAGCGCGTGAACGTCCCCCCCGCATGATGCGCCAGCGGATAACCACCGCCGAACCGGGCGTTGATCTCGAACATCTTTGCATCACCCTCCGATGTCACCATCGCCTGGAAACACATCGCTCCGCGTGGTCCCGGGAGTGCCGACGCAAGTTGCCCGGCCAGTGCCGCCAGCTGGGGCAAACGGCAGGTCACGCCTTTCTCGACCTCGCCCGCGCGGACACTCAGCCGGCGATGAGGGACCGCCGCACGCAAACGCCCGCCCGCATCGAAAAAGACGTTGACGGTATATTCGGTGCCGGTCAGCAGGGCCTGCACCAGCATCGGTTCGTCGAGCCCAAGGCCATGAGCGGCTTCGATAGAGGCGAGTTGCTGTGCATTTCGCCCCGCGCTGCCGAACTGCGGCTTGACGAAAACTGGACCGGACCAGTCGGCCGTGCCGGCGGCCACCAATTCCAGTTGCGCGGTCCGCGGCGATGAAATGTCGTGTGCGGCAAGAAATGCGGCGGTCGCCAGCTTGTCCCCGGCCATCGCCACCAGTTCGGGACTGCTGATCGCCACCGTCGCACCTGCTGCTGCAAAATCATCGCGCGCGAGGGCGAGCGGCAGAAGTTCGGGATCGATTGTCGGCACGATGAGGTCGATGCCGTGGCGCGCGACGACGTCGATCAGCGCCGGAATATAGTCCGGCGACCGCACCGGCGGAACCGCGACCGCCCTGTCGGCAAACTGACAAGCCGCACTGACCGCCGGTGACTGATCGCACCCCACAACGTGTAGCCGGATGTCGAGCTGCCGCGCCGAATCGCGGAAGGCATCGATCAGCCCGACGCGGCGGCCGGCCGATGTTACCAGCAACCGGACATCGGACTGGCTCATCCGACCTCGCGAACCAGCATGAACGCCTCGGCAGCGTGCCGATGAACGGTCGCGCCGCGCATCCTGGCAAGTGCGGTCACAGCCTCGAGCGACCGCTCCGCCGGGAACGCGCGGACCTGCGAGCGGTATTCGCCGAACGCCGCGCATTTCCGGTCCAGGCTTCGACCGATGTCGATGAACACGTTGGGAACGAAGGGAGGGGCTATTCCGGGCGCATTCCAGTTGGTTTCGGAAAGCGTTTCATAGGCGAGGATGCGCGCCGGGTAGGTCGCCTGCGACGGCCGGACCGCCACCAGTACGGAGGCAAACACCCGCTGATGATCGATATGGATATCCCCGCCAAACGGGATGAAAAGCGTGTCGGGCGCGATGGCGGCGATGCTGGTGGCGAGAAGCGCGTTCAGTGCCGAATGGCCGATCCGGTCGAGCTCGGCGGCCGGCAGTCCGAGATATTCGACCCCTGTGACACCAAGGATGGCATGCGCTGCCGAGGCTTCGCGGCGCAATCCCGCAACATGTTCGGCGGTGTATTGCGGCGGGCGGCCCTCGGTGACGATGACCACATGGGTTGCGACGCCGGCATCGGCGAGCAGGCCCAGCACGCCGCCGCAGCCCAGAACTTCGTCGTCTGGGTGCGGTGCGATGACAAGCGCGCACCCGATACGGTCGATAAGGCCGGTCATGGCTGGCTACCCAATCGTTCGTGTATTCGCGGGATTTCCCCGCTCCAGTCGCCAACGTAGAGGCCACCACCATCGCCGCACACGACGGCGAAGCCTCGTTCATCGACAGCAACGACCTGCCCCGGCCGGGCGGCGTGGCACGCCGCGTCGGGCCACAGCCGGGCGCCCCAGATCGTCAGCGGCCCGGAGCGCGCCATCGTCGATGCGCCGGGATAGGGCCGCGTCACCGCGCGGACCAGCCGTTCGATCGCGCGCGCGGGGGCGCGCCAGTCGATGATGCCATCGGACGCCACGCGGCGTGCAGCCCAGGTTGCGCAACGTTCGTCCTGCGCCGACGCTGGCGCAACACCCGCCAGAAGCTTGGGCAGGCATTCGTCGAGCAACCCCGCGAGCGCCGCCATATGTTTGGCGTAGAGCGTGGTTGCGGTCTCGTCGGGTGCCAGCAGGAAAAATCGCTGTCCGATCAGAGGGCCGGTGTCGACGCCACCATCGATCCAGAACAAGCTTGCGGCAGTGACTGGTTCGTTGAGCAGGATCGTCCACGGCAGTACCCCGCGACCACGGAGTCTGGGCAACGGCGCGGGATGATATCCGACCGGGCGTCCGCCAAGAGCCGCAACGAGTTCGGGCCGGCAAATCTGCGACCAGCCGATGACGAAGGCACAGTCGGGGCGAATGGCGTTCAGCCGCGCCACAATGTGAGCGGCATTGCCGTCGGCCGCTCTGATCAACTCGGCTCCGGCAGCGGCGGCGTCCGGGGCCAAATCGACGAAATCGCTGTGCCGACCCGCCAATTCGGTCGGCAGGGTAACGACTGCTGCCACCTCCCAGCCAGCCGCACGTTGCAGGCTGGACAGTGTGACGCGCGTCGATTCAACCGCGCCGACGACGACCGCCCGCATGGGCTCTCTCCAATTCCAGAGCATTCGCCCGTTCGCCGAACAGCAGCACGGCGGCGGTCCTGAACACCAGCGTCAAGTCCCGCATCGGGGTTCGATGCTCGATGTACCAGAGGTCGAGCGCCAGCTTTTCGGCATCCGTCAGCTTGGTGTTGCCGTTGACCTGCGACCAGCCGGTCAAGCCGGGACGCACGGTCCCGCGCACCCGTCCCTGGTCGCCAAAGGCCGCAATTGTTTCAGGAAGCAGCGGTCGCGGCCCAACGAAACTCATGTCGCCCAGCACGATATTGACGAGCTGCGGCAGTTCGTCGAGCCGGGTCCGACGCAGCCAGCGGCCGATGGCCGGCGTGCGAAGGGCATCGTTCGCTCCTGCGTCGCCCGGTCGCATCGTCCGGAACTTCAGCAGCACGAAGGGCCGGCCGCCAAGCCCGCTGCGAGCCTGCCTGAACAACACAGGCCGTCCCAGCGTCACTGCAGTGGCCAATGCGGTCAGGGTGGCAATCGGCACCAGAAGCAAGCCAAGGGCTGCGGCGGCTGCCGCCTCGGCCACGCGCCAGGTCACCGCACGCTCCGCCGCGCCGTTATAGGCACCGCCACTAGTCCGGCGGGGCATGCTGGCTGCAGGCCGATGAACGTCATCAGCTGGCGATTGACGCAGCGGACATCATACTGCTTTTCGGCGAGACTGCGGGCGTTCCCGCCGAGCCGGCCAGCCAAAGCCGGATCGTCGACAAACCGCTGCATCGCGGTGGCAAGCGCGGCGGCGTTGCGGACCGGCACCAGGAAACCATTGAAGCCTTCGCTGACCGCATCGCGACATCCCGGCGCATCGCTGGCGATGACGGCACGCCCGGTCGCCATTGCCTCGAGAATGGTGCGTGGCAGTCCTTCGCGGTACCAAGTCGGCAAAACGAACACGCTCGCTGCAGCAAAGAACGGCGCGACATCGCGCGTCTCGCCCAGATACTCGATGATGCCCTCATCCTCCCACGCCTCGATCTCGCGGGGCGAGATGCTGGCCGGATTCTTGTCGAATGGTCCAAGCAGTTGGAAACGTACCTCGGGATGCACGGTCTTGATCCGGCGCGCCGCCTCGACATATTCGACCAGGCCCTTGTTGCGGAGCAGCCGCGCCACAAGCAGGAAAACCGGCGGCCCGGCTGGCACCGCTGCGGCGGCAAACCTGCCGGTGTCGATACCGGACCCCGACACCCGTTCGACCGGCAGGCCATCACCGATCATGCCGTGGTGACGCATTTCTGCATGGTCGTCGCTATTGAAGACAATCAGGCCGGCGGCGCCGTGCAGCGCGTGCCGGTACAGCCGCGCAACGATCCAGCGCAACGCAGTGCGGCGCATTCCACCACCCGCCGAGAAGGCATGGCCCAGGCCGGTGCACATGGCGAAAAAGCGGATTCCATCGACCATGCGCGCGGCCAAGCCGGCGTAGACGATGGGCTTTTGCGTATAGGCAAGCACCAAGGTCGGCCGCTCACGCCGGAAGAGCGCGACCAGGCTGGCAAGGAAGGCGAGATCGCTGCCGATGCTGAGCGACGCGCGTCGCATCGCGACGGCCTGATACCGCACGCCTCGCGCTGCCAGCTGATGTTCGACATCCGCGTCATGCTCGGGCGCGACCGCGAGCACGTCATGCCCTGCCGCCACCAGATCGGCGAGCAATTGCCCGCGGAAGTTGATCAGCGACCACGCAAGACTGGCGACCACGACGATCTTTTGAGCTGGTGCGGCGCGACCCGTCATTCGCCGTCGGCACCGCTAACGTCGTCCGCTGACCGGGCGTAGAGCGACGTATAAAAGGATACCGCGTCGTCGAGCGAGAAATGCTGTAGGATGCGCGCGCGCGCCGCCATTCCGAGCATCCTGCGACCCGCGGCACCAAGGCGTTCAAGCCGCCCCAAGGCCTGCGCCAGTGCCGCTGGATCGCGCGGCGGCACGACCAGGCCCGTCTCGCCGACCAGCCAGCCGCTGTCGCCGACGTCTGTCGTGACGCATGGCACCCCGCTCGCCATCGCTTCTCCCAGGATATTGGGGAAACCCTCGCCCCACGCCGATGACAGCGCCATGATGTCAACACCTGCGATCCAGTCGGCAAGGTCGTTCCGGTGCCCGGTCAAGGTAAGACGGTCGGGCGGGAGTGCCGTGGAAAGCGCCTTTTGCAGCTCATGCGACGGCCGATCCATGCCCGACCCCGCAAGCAGCAGGTGAAGGTCGCATCCGTGCAGCCGGGCCATCCGGACTGCTTCGACAAGTGTCTCGACGGATTTCAGCGGATGCGAACGCGCCACCATCGCAACGACAGTCGCCGTGTTTCTGATCTCGAACAGTTGGCGGAATTGTCGATGCCGGCTGCCATCTGGGACGAATTTCGTGCAATCGAAACCGTTCGGGATGATTTCGGCGCGCGAACTATCGAAACCGATCGCCGCGTGCTGACGCGCCGCGACCCGCGAATTGTAGATGACCTTTGCCGGAGTCCGCGACATCCTGGCCTCCAGCCGCAGGATGCCGCGCGTCATCGCTTTTTCGACTGAGATATCCTCGATTGAATGGCGGACGTTCCACATCAGCGTCGGGTGGGGGGATACGAAGCGCTGCGCAATCGTCGCCGCAAGGTTTCCATGGTGCATCCAGCCCTGCACGATCTGGGGGCGGATACGCCTGATCGTTCGCGCGAGTCCGATCGCGGCGCCAAGGTTGGGGACACCGCGCTTCATGTTGAGGCTGTGCACAGCGATGCCTTCGTCGATCAACTGCTGGCCGGCGATGCCCGGCTTCATCAGGCTCAGTATATGATGCTTCTGACCAGTGGCGGCGATCGCCTTGTGGCCCACCAGCTTCGCCAGCATGGCTTCGGCACCGCCTACGTTCATTCCCGTTATGACGTGCAGCACCGTCACGCGTAACGGCACACGCTGTCCGCCACGGCGTCGAACCGTCCGATCGTATCGCTGCAGGCCATGCCCCAACCTCTTTGCATCGGAGCCCGTTTATCGAACAAGCCGGCCGGGCGCGTTGGGGCTTGTGGCGACTATCCTTCATGGTGCGCAGTCGCCTCGGAACCGCGTAATTCCGGGTTGCCCATATTAGTCGCGCCGATAGCCGATCGCGCCCATTTCGCCCTACGGGATTACCCGCCGGAGCCAATGGATAGTCGCCGGAATGCCGCACCCGCAAGGTGCTCCGACACGGTAAACCCGATGATAATTCTGGTAGATACAAGACAGTACGAGGGGGTCATCTCGTGAACATGCTTGCCGTCGCAGCCGCTCATCGTCGCCGCCTGCGGTCGATGGCACTCGTCGCGGCCGACACTGCGGCGGTACCGGGCGCATTATATGCCGCTTGCTGGCTCCGGATGAGCGGCGACCTGCCGCCGGCTATGGTCGCCGGGCTGATGACCGCACTTCCGATAACCGCGCTGGTTTCACTCGTCGTGTTTCGGTTCACCGGGCTCTACCGCCTGACCTGCCGGTATATCTCGACGAAGGATCTGCCGGTCATCATCTTTTCGGCAACCATCGCGATCGCGGTGTCGCTGATCGCCGACCAGTTCGTCGGCCACGGCCATTGGCTCCCAGCGTCGGTGCCGATCACGCAATGGCTAATCCTGCTCGCCACCTTGACCGGTATCCGCGTTGCACGCCGGCTGCAGATTGAAAAACGCCGGCGCTCCACGTCAGACGACCACGCCTGTGAAGTGGGCGATGTCCGCCGGCGTGCAATCATTGTCGGTTCGGGCGATGACCTCGATCTCGCGTTGCGCCAGATCGAGGCCGACACCAGTGCACGCTTCGAACCCGTGGCTATTCTGGACGATGTTGTGGGTTACCTGAAACTGCGGGTCCGCGGCATTCCCGTGCTCGGCGGTCTCGATGCGCTTGACTATGCCGTGAAGCGGCTGGCCGCCGAAGGCCGTCGCCCGGCGTGTATCATCCTTGCCAAGCCATCGGAAAAGCTTGCAGGTGCCACGCTGATGCGCCTCGTGACCAATGCCGAGACCCTGGGACTGGGCGTCGCGCAGCTGCCAGGATCGGCAAGTGCGCGCCCCGCTTCGGCGAATGAGCTGAACCTCAATTTCATCGACATGGCGGCGCTGCTCGGTCGCGCTCCAGCGGCGGTGGACCTGACCGGAATCGCGCGCTTCGTCGCACATCAGCGAGTGCTGGTGACCGGTGCCGGCGGGACGATCGGGCGTGAACTCGTCCGGCAGATCGCGGCGGCCGGTCCGGGCGAACTGATCCTGATCGATGCCTGCGAGTATAACCTGTACAGCGTCGATCAGGAGCTTGGCGAAAACTTCCCGCTGTTGCCGCGGGCGGCGGTAATGTGCTCGATCCGGCAGCGCGGCGCGGTAATGGCGGCCTTTGCCAAATACCGCCCGAACCTCGTCTTTCACGCCGCCGCGCTGAAGCACGTGCCGCTTGTCGAGGCGAATCCGTGCGCCGGCGTCCAGACAAATGTCCTGGGCACGCGCAACGTCGCCGATGCATCGCGGCGCTTTGGTGTCCGCGCGATGGTACAGGTGTCGACCGACAAAGCCGTCAATCCTGTCGGTGTGATGGGCGCGACCAAGCGGCTCGGCGAGCTGTATTGCCAGGCGCTCGATCTCGACGGTGTCGATTACCCGGTTGCCCCGCGGTTCCTGACTGTCCGCTTCGGCAACGTGCTGGGGTCGAGCGGTTCGCTTATCCCGCTGTTCCAGCGCCAGCTCAGCCGCCGCGTCCCGCTGACCGTCACCCACCCCGATATACTCCGCTATTTCATGACGGTGCACGAGGCCGTGCAACTGATCCTGCAGGGTGCCTCGCAGGCCCTCGCCCGCGACAGCGAACGCGGTCGCATCTTTGTCCTCGACATGGGCGAACCGATCCGGATCATCGATATCGCGCGCCGCATGATCCGGCTCGCCGGCCTTGAACCGGACCGCGACGTCAAGATCGAAATCGTCGGGCTGAGACCCGGCGAGAAACTTTTTGAGGAGCTTTTCGATACCAGCGAGCGCCGGCTGCCATCGGCCATTCCGGGACTTTTCGAGGCTGAGCCGGTCGCGATGTCGCTGGAGGCGCTTAACGAAGCCTTCGACCGGCTGGCGGCAGTCGCAGCAGCGGACGACACGATCGGAACGCGCGCCCAGCTCGCCGAGATCCTGCGGCCGGCGACAACCACATGGGTCGGTTACGGCCAGGCAGCCGAGCGTCCCGCCCAGCCGGCGCGGCGGCCGGCCTTCCCGGCGATCGACGGACAACAGGTTGCGGCGTGATGGCGACTGCACTCCGCCTGACCGAGCCGGCATCGGTGCCACGTTCACGCTGGCCGGTCTATGACGAAGACGAGATCGCGGCGGCGGCCAGTGTCCTGCGTTCGGGGCGAGTCAATGCGCTGCACCACGGCGAACAGTGTCGCGCGTTCGAGGCGGCTTATGCGGCCGCTTGCGATATGCCGTACGCACTGGCCGTCGCCAACGGCACAGTCTCGCTCGAAATCGCTCTGCGCGCGTTCGGAATCGGACCCGGCGACGAAGTGGTGGTCACGCCTCGCAGCTTCGTTGCATCCGCCAGTTGCGTTGTCGCTGTCGGTGCGACACCGGTCTTTGCCGATGTCGATCCAGTCAGCCAGAATATCACGGCCGCGACCGTTGCCGCCGTCATAACCGGGCGTACCAGAGGCATCATCGCGGTCCATCTTGCCGGCTGGCCGTGCGACATGGACGAGCTCGCCGTCCTTGCGAGCGACAACCACCTCGTCCTGATCGAAGACGCGGCGCAGGCGCACGGTGCAACGCTTCGGGGACAGCCAGTCGGCTCGTTTGGCGATGCCGCAAGTTTTTCCTTCTGCACCGACAAGATCATCTCGACGGGCGGCGAAGGCGGCATGCTGCTGATGCGCGATCCCGGTGCCCATGCGCGGGCGTGGTCACTGAAGGATCACGGCAAAGCGCTTGACACTGTCGCCCCGCCCGGCGCGGCTTTTCGGTGGCTCCATGAATCCTTCGGCAGCAACCTGCGCATGACCGAATTCCAGGCGGCGATCGGCGTACGCCAGCTGCAGAAATTACCGGGCTGGACGGCTCGGCGGCGCAACAATGCCGCCGTCTATGACCAATGCCTGGCGGGGTACGCCGCACTGCGCTTGACCGTTCCCGATCAGCAAATCGGCCATGCCTACTACAAATATTACGTGTTCATCCGGCCCGAGACCTTGCTTGCGGGGTGGAGCCGGGACCGCATCGTCGCCGAGGCGATGGGCGCCGGCGTACCTTGCCTGTCGGGAATCTGCCCGGAAATCTACCGCGAGCAGGCCTTTGTACGCGCAAAGCTGGTACCGTCCGAGCGCTTGCCCGTCGCACGCGAACTTGGCGAGACCAGCGTCATGCTGCCCGTCGACCCGACCCTCAGCCCCGCAGAGGTTGCGATGATCGCCGAACGCTTCGCGGCGATCGTCGATAGCGCGACCAAATGAGCGCAGCGTCAGCCCGCCTTCCGGCCTTTGTCATCATCGGTGCAGTAAAGGCGGCGACAACCTGGACCGGAAACCAATTGCGCGCCCAATCTTCATTGTTCCTGCCAATGGCCGAGCCGCATTATTTCAGCAGCTCCTATGATCGCGGCCCCGGCTGGTATGCCTCGCAGTTCGCGCCGGCTGAAGCCGGCGTGTTGATCGGCGAAAAGTCGGCCGACTATCTGGCACATCCGCTGGCGGCGCCGCGGCTTGCCTCCTTGCTCCCCGATGCGCGCCTGATCGTGCAGCTGCGCAATCCGATCGATCGCGCCTATTCCGACTATTGCATGCTGTATCGCCGGGGCACTGTCGACGGCCGGATCGAACGGCACCTTACGGCCGGGGGCAGGCATCCGCGCTTTCTCGCCGACGGCCTGTACCGTCAGCATCTTGCCCGTTTTGCTGCGCACTTTCCGGCCGAGCAGATCAAGATCGTCCTGTACGAGGATATTCGTGCCCGCCCCGAAGCCACTTTGGCCGAGATCGGCTTCCATATCGGCGCGCGGGCGCCGTTGGTTCCGGTCGCACCCGGAAATCGACAGAACGACAGCAGCGCTCCGCTGCTGCCGCTTGGCCTGCGTCGCGTACTGAAACCGCTAAAGCCGGCGATGGCGTCGCTCCGGCAGCATGACTGGTTCAAGGCGACCCATCGGCGGCTGGCGCGCCCGGTCGCCTATCCACCTTTGACAGATGACATTCGCCTGCGGCTGCGCGATTATTATGCGGCCGATGTCGAGGCGCTTGGTGGCTTGCTGCGCCGCAATCTCGGGCATTGGCTGACAGCCGGGGAGGTCGACTCGTGATCCGTTTTCTTGCCACCCTGCTCATGCTGCTCTCGGTAAGCGTCGCCGAAGCCCGCAGCCTCAAACCGATCGACGACGTAGCGCCCGGGCCTTACCGCCTGGGCGTCGGCGACGAGATTCGGGTCAAGGTCTTTGGTATCGACCAAGCCAGCAACAGCTATGCCGTTGCCGACACCGGCACGATATCGGTGCCATTGATCGGCCAGATTGCGGTCGCTCAGAAGACCCTGCCCGAGACCGAAGCTCTGATCGTGTCGGCGCTGCGGGACAAACAGCTGCTCAACGCGCCCAGCGTCAACGTCCAGATCGAAAAATATCGTCCGTTCTACATTCTCGGCGAGGTCCAGAAGCCCGGACAATATCCCTATGTTCCCGGCATGTCGGTGCTGACCGCAGTGTCGATCGCCGGCGGTTATACCTTCCGGGCGCAGCAGCGTCGCGCGACGATCGTGCGCAATGCCGCCAGCGGGATTGTCAGCGGCACCGCCAGGCCGGAAACGGCGGTAGCCCCGGGTGACACCATCAAGATTTCCGAGGCGTGGTTTTGAACAGTGCCGTCGCGGTCGCGGCGCGGCGCAAGATCGGTGCCGCACCCGCTATTGCCGGACTGCTTGCGCTGTTGACGCTCGCTTTCGCTGGCGAAGTCCTTTCTGCACCGTTGCGCCACGACGAGCAGATGTTCGCGACCATGGGCATCCTGTACGGTCAGGGCGACCTGTACCGCGATCTGGGCTACAACCACTTGCCCAACCTGCCGGTGCTGTTGGGCACGTTGCTGCACCTGTTCGATGTCGCGCGACCGGTACTTGCCATGCGCTGGTTGATCGTCGGGGGTTGGCTGGCAACGATCGGCCTGGTTGGCGTGCTGGCGTGGCGGGCCTCCGCAAGCGTGGCAGTCGCCGGCCTGTGTTGCTTGCTGCTCATCGTCAATCCATTGCTCGGCGGCCAGGCAGGCACGCTGGTCAGCAATAATTTCCTGCCGATACCGTTCGCGCTTGGCGGATTGTTGATCGTGCTGACCGAATTCGATCGCGCGGACATTCGGCCCAGCCGTGTTGCCCTTGCAGGCTTCTTGCTTGCGATTTCGATCGGCCTCAAGGCCAACTTTATCTTCCTCGTGCCGCCGTTTGCTGCTGCTGCCTTCCTTATACCGCGCAGGCTCGACCCCGGTGCGAGAATGACGAAGATTGTGCTACCCCTGCTCGCCGGTGGGATAGTCGGCGGCCTGCCAACGCTGGCCGCGTGGTTCGCCGACCCCGCCGGTTTCGTCGATCATGTCATCGGCTATCACCGCGGGCCGCATCTCGCCTGGGCGCTGCGATCGACCGAACCCCTGGCAATCAGCGTTCGCGATCGCGTCCTATTGGCGCAGACACTTTGGGGCAGCGGCAGCACGCTGCTGCTCGTTATGACAATCCTCTTTCTAGGCGTGCAACTCGGCCTGCGCGGCTGGCGACCGGCATGGCCGGTGCTTCTGGTTGCCGGACTGGTCGCCACGGGCATCATGGTGTCCTTCGTGCCCCGCCCATCGTTCCCGCAGTATTTCACGCCGCCGCTGCCCTTCGCGATCATCCTGTTGGCCTTGCTCGCCGGCGCGCAAACGCCGGCTGAGCGGCAATCGACGCTGCCGTTGCTTGGCGTTGTCGCGGCTTTGGCCCTCATGCTCGACGGCGTGCGACTGATCGGCGGATTGCCAGCGCTGGCGAAACCGGACGAGTGGACCGGTAATCGCGTGCACGCCATCGCAATCCAGGTCGCCGATGCCGCCCGAGGCCGCCCGGTCGCGACGCTCGCTCCGCTCTACGCCGTCGAAGGCGGTGCCTCGGTCTATAAGGCGCTGGCCGCCGGGCCATTCGTCTATCGCGTGGCCGACCTGATGTCGCCGCATGAACGCCAGTTCTGGCGGACAGTGTCACCGGCCACCCTTGCCGCATTTCTCGAGACCAACCCGCCGGGGGCGATACTGGTGGGAACCGAGGGCCGGCTCGACGATGCGTTCAGGGCCTATGCCACTGACCGCGGTTATCGCCTTGTGCCACTCGTCGGCGGCACCACGCGATACGGCGCCTTGGCGCTTTACGTTCCGACAAGCGCCTCGATGTCGCTGCCGGCACCAACCCGCCCGGCGATCTCCAGCATTCCGTCCTCGCCAAGCCGGTAGATCGTCGCCCGGTTGGTACCGGCGCGGCCCGGTGCCGGACTGCGCGCCAGAACAAGCAGCGCGCCGGGTCCGCGCAGCCGGGCCTTGAGTTGACCAATGGCCGCTGAGATTCGTTCTGCCGAAAACACCTCCGGCAGCAGAAGGTTCGCAGCGCGGACGATATCGAAACGACCGGCATGGGCCTCCGGCGCGGGTGCAAAGACATCGGATTCTTCGCAGGTGATGGCGGGATGCGCGGCGGCCTGAGGCGAAACGAGGAGGATCGCCGAGCCGGCGGGACATGATTTCGCACTATCGCGTACAGCGAGCCGCCGATGCCATGCATTGACGCCGGCCGTCACGATCCAGAACTGGGTCACATAGTCGAGCCGTCGCCGCCATGGCCTGACCGGCATCCCCATCACCATATGCAGCAGCAGGCTGCCGCGGCTGTCGAGCAGCACCGAATATCCGCGATGCAGTGGCACCAGCCGGGCAGTCAGCGCGAGATCGGTAAGTGTCAGCGCCGGACGGCGGCCGGTTGCCGTCAACGCCTCGACAAGCTCAAGCGATGTTGTCCCCGACGATGCTCCGACATCGATGATCTCGACGATTCCGGCGCGTTCATCCGGAAGCAGGGCAATCGTCGCGGCGTCGACATCGGCCAGCCGGCACGCGACGGTGGTCTTGAATATTCCGTCCGCCAGCCGCAGGCGGGAGAACATGCGGCGTTCGGCAGCTGGCGAAAGCGGCGGTCCGCTGCTGCTCAGGCGGTCAAATGCCGACATGGATCAACAGCCCCGATACCTGAGGCGAATGGCGTGTTGGTATAGCGCCTTGGCGACGACTCTGTTCATGGCCAACGCGCAGTTGCCTCCCCGGCTGCAGAGACACGAAGTTTAGCCGATAGCCGCCGATGCCGAGTGACTATTCCGGCTGGGTCGGCTCATTCCAAAGCGGAGCCTTAGCCCTAATGAACTGAAACTTAGGCCGATGTTTTATTGGGTTATCTGCGATGACGCCATAAGTTCGGGCAAGGCCTTGGCCGCACGGGTTTTCGCGAGGGGTTCGGTATCGTCGCATGCAGCGCGCGCGTTTCTGGCCTTCTTTGGAGCGAGCCGCGCAAGTCGGCGGCATGCTGGCGTGCACGTTGGCAACCTCGCCGGCGGCAACCCAGGAGATCGAACGCGGCGTATCGGCGCTCGATCTGCCGCGACCCGGCTTTGAGACGGGTCGATGGCGCATCGGCAACATCCTTCTGGCACCGCAGATCGTTGCCGAGGGGCACTATGACAGCAACGTCTTTGCAACGTCGCGAGATGCGCGCGACGACTTTGTCGTCAACGTCGGGCCGCGCGTCGACATTACCGCCGATGGCACCCGGCTGAACCTTGAAGCCGACGCCGAAGCCAACGGCCGGATCCATGCCAGCAACGGCAGCGAGGACAGCCTGACCTTCGGTGCCGGCACTGCAGCGTCTTTCACGTTCGGTGCCGCGGGCACGCTCGATGGCAAGCTGCGTTTCGATCGTGCCGTGCAAAGCCGTGCCGATCCCGAAGCCAACCCCACCCTCTTCCATCCTGCCAAACTCGATTCATTCGGCGGCGACATCGGCTGGAAATACGAACGCGGTCGCATCGGTCTGGTGATGCGCGGCGGCTTCCAGCGCATCAACTATCTCGATGCCGCCGACGAAGACCGCGACCTGACCAACTACAGCGGATCGATCAAGACCGGCTGGGTGGCAGCGCCGGGCATCACGATCTTCCTGCAGGGCTATGGCAACCGCCGCGACGCCCGGCTGCCCGTCGATCGCAGCGGAATCGACCGCGACGTGACGACCTTGGGCGTGCTGACCGGCGTAACGTTCGATATTACCGGGCGTTTGCGCGGCGATTTCGGGGTCGGCGGTTTCCGCGCCAATCCGGACGGCGCACTGCCGTCCTTTTCCGGCTTGGCGCTGAATGGAAAGCTGGTCTGGACACCATTGACCCGGCTGGCCATTTCCCTGCAGGCCCTGCGCGGCGATGCGGCAACGATCCGCGCCGGGGCGAGCGGCCGGATCGACACGCGGATCGGGCTGCGGGTCGATGCCGAGGCTCGCCATAATCTGCTGCTTCACGGTGGCATAGGTTTCGAGGCAGCCTCGTACCGCGGCGACCTGCTGCGCCGGCTGCGAACTTACAGCGCCGATGTAGAAGCCGAATATCTCGTGTCGCGCACGCTGTCGTTCTTCATCCGCGCCAGCCAGACCAGCCGGCACGGTACCAGCTTTCTCGATCGTTTCGACCGGACGACGGCGGGTTGCGGGATCCGGGTCCGGGTGTGAGCGATCCGGCCGCCCGCATATGCAAGGACGTGACATGATCACCGTCGATCCGGCGCTGCGCGCCCGGCTTGGCAACGTCGCACACCTGCTGTCGGGCAATGCCGCCACGGCGGTCGTCGGACTGGGCGCCGTGGCATTGACGGCGCGAGCCCTCGGACCGGCCGACTATGGCCTGCTGGCGCTGGTCCTGGCCTATACGCGGGCAGTCGAACGGCTGGTTACCTTTCAATCGTGGCAGCCCCTGATCAAATACGGCGCCGCGCTCGACGACGATGACGACGGCACCGACCGCCGGGCACTGTTCAAGTTCGGCCTCGCCCTCGACGTCGGCGGCGCGCTGCTCGCCTGGGTGGTGGCCGTTGCGATCGCGCTGGTTGCAGCACCGTTCATGGGATGGTCGCCACAAGTCCTGCAGGTGCTGTTGATCTATTCGCTGGTCCTGCCGTTCAACCTCAACGGCATGGCGACGGCGGTTTTGCGACTGTACGGCAACTATCGCACTGCCGCCTATGGTCCCGTCGGCGGCGGCATCCTCCGGTTTGCCTTGTGCGGGGCCGCCCTGTCGGCCGACGCCGGACTAACCGTTTTTGCGGCGATCTGGATGGCGACGCAGATCGTCGGTGCATTGTTCGTCCTCGCCTTTGCGTTTCGCGTGCTCGGTCGCAACGGCGTCCACGGCGTCCTGCGCGCCCCGCTTCGGGGTACGGCGGCGCGTTTTGACGGTATCTGGGGGTTCGCATGGTCGAGCAACCTGTCGCTGACGCTGCGATCGAGCGCCAACCAGTTCGATGTGCTGATCGTCGGTGCGCTGGCCGGTCCCGCTGCCGCCGGACTTTATAACATTGCCAAGCGCGTCGGCCGCCTTGCCGAACAGGTTTCGACCCAGGTTCAGGCTGTGCTTTACCCGGACGTCGCGCGGCTTTGGGCGGCCGGACAAATCGATGCCATGCGCCGCGCTGTCTGGCAGGTCGAGGCGCTGCTGCTGAGTGCCGGTGCCGTCGGGGTCGCGGTCTTCGCGGTGGCTGCGTCGCCCTTGCTCCGCCTGCTCGCCGGCCCGGCGTTTACCGGAGCCGCGCCGCTGCTGATCGTGCAGATGATCGCCGTCACGCTGGCGATGGGGGGCAGCGGCGCGCGGGCAGCGCTGCTGTCGATGGGACGGCAGCGGCAGGTCCTGATGGCGACTCTCGCTGGAACGCTCGGCTTCCACGTCACGACGCTTGCTCTGGTGCCCCGCATCGGGGCGATGGGGGCAAACATCGGCCACATCGTGCTGGCGGCGATCGTAACAGTGACGATGATTGTCGATTTCCGTCGCGCTTCGGCCCGGTTGCAGACGCAACCCACGGCATGACCTTGTCAGCCCGTCGCCGCGCGATCGGGCCGCGACCCCGGCCGGTCGGTCGTGTCGAAATTGACCCGGGTTTCGATGATCGGCATCGGCCGGCGCTTTGATTGCATGAAGATGCGTCCGACATATTCGCCAAGGATTCCAAAGAACATGGCATTCAGCATGATCGACATCAGGAGCAGCAGCGTCGTCGTCGCGAAACCCGCAGGCCAGTGCTGGCCAAAGACCAGCCGGCCAGCAAGATAACCCAGGATGAGCACGAAGGTCAGCGCGCCCATCACCAGCGAAGTGATCGAAGCGATGCGCAACGGAACCAGCGAATGGTTGAGCAAGCCATCGACCGCCATCGCCAGCATTTTCATGAAGGAGAACTTGCTTGTTCCGGCCACCCGTTCGGCACGGTCGTAGACAAGGCCGATCTGGGCAAAGCCCATCGCGCTGATGAGGCCGCGTACATAGGGACTGGTATCCTCGACCTGTCGCAGCTGTTCGAGAATCCGCCGGTCGACAAGACGGAATTCACCGGCATCGACCGGCAGGTCATCCTCGCTGAGCGCGCGGATCAGGCGATAGAACAGCCGCCGCGCACCGCGAACGACGACACCATCGGGCAGCGTGCGACGCACGCCATAGACGACCTGATAGCCCTGCCGCCATAGCCCGAGCATCTCCGGAATCAGCGCCGGCGGATCCTGAAGATCGCAATCGATCTGTACCGCGCAGTCGCCCTGCGCATTCTGGTAGGCGACCAGCACCGAACGCTGATAGCCATAGTTGCGCGCGAAACGGATGACCCGGACCCGCGGATCGGCGGCGGCAATCTGCTCGAGCAGGCCAAAGGTCGCGTCGGTCGAGTGGTTATCCGTAAAAATGATCTCATAATCGCACCCCGGCAGTCGTGCGAATACATCGACGATCGCAGCATAGGCCAATTCGACATTGGCCTCCTCGTTGAACGCAGGAACCAGGACCGAGACACATGTCGGGCGCAGTGCCGTCATGCCGCCATCTCGGTCTTGCCGGACTGTGCATCATGCCCGCTGCAGATGTCCTCAAGCCCCTGTTCCCAAGCGATCTTTGGTTGCCAGCCCAGCAGGCGCCTCGCCAGTTCGTTCGAACCGCGGAAATCCTTGGTGCCGCCCGGGGGATGGCGCGGGCCAAGGTCGAGCAGCCCGGCATCGGCACCCACCAGCGAAAAGATGCGGCCCGCGACTTCGGCCATCATGGGGGCGATCCCAGTCGACAGGTTCACGATCGGCATGATGGGTCGTTCTGACAAAGCGTCGAGACCGGCGGCTGCATCGTCGACATGCATCAGGTCACGACGGTCGAACGGCCTGAGCACGTTCATCCGCCGGCGGGCAAGGGCATGGGCGACGAGCTGGGGAACGAGGAATCTGTCGGATTGCCCCGGCCCGTAACACAGCGCCAGTCGCGCGGTCACCAATGCGAACGACAGTCGCGGCGCCACCATGCGTGCGTAGGCGGTGCCCGCAACCAGCGCCGCCGCGTACGCTGTGAGCGGCATTTCCTGCTGCGCTTCATTGTACGGCGCGGCAACCGGGCCGTATTCGGCAAGCGAACTCGCGCGCACCATGACCTTTGGCGGTCGCGCCGCCGCCGCGCACGCCGCGATCAGGTTGACCAGCCCGATCAGGTCTTCGCTGACACTCGCCGATACGTCGGCCAGGTCGGGCAGCGGTGCACGCCGGTCGCCGGTGGCGAGGTGAAATACACGATCGGGAGACACTTGCGCGATCACGGCGTCCAGTTGCCCGCGGTCGGCAATTGGCGCGGCGTGCACCGGCACCCTGCCGCCAAGTGACGCCAGGCGGTCAAGGCCGGTCGTGGGCCGAACGAGGACATGGACGTCCTCGCCCTTGGCCAGGCAATATTCGACGAGCCGCGCCCCGATGAACCCAGCGCCACCGACGATCAGCGTCCGGAGCGGCGGAGTCCTCATTCGGCGGCGGTGGCCAGCCGGCTTTGCTTTGCCGCGAACTCGGCGAAGGCCGTATGCATATAGTCGATGTGCGCGACGTCGAGGCCGTGGTGGCAGGCGATCAGGATACCGCCGCGCATCACCGCATCGGCAACCGGATAGCCGCCGGGTGCGGTGCGAACCTTGACGCCGCGCATCGCCGGCTGCCGCAGGATGTTGCCGGTGAACACTGGACGGGTCTGGATATCGCGCTGTTCGAGAAAAACCTGCAGGTCGCGGCGGCTGAACGGCGCGGTATCGCGGACCGTCAGGGCGAAGGCGAGCCAGCCGGTGCGTGCGTGCGGTAATTGCCGCGGCAGGATGAACCAATCGGCATAGCGGCTGAAAAAGGCGAGATGGCGGGCAAACGCCGATTCTCGCGCCGCAATATTGGCCTCGAGCTTGTCGAGCTGGACGAGCCCGAACGCCGCCCCCATTTCATTGGGCTCGAGATTATAGCCAAGCTCCTCGAAGACGAATTTCGCGTCATAGGGGATGCCGTCGATGGCGACGTTGAAGCGATTTTCGATCGTTTCGGACTGACCGAACAGCGAGGAGGTCCGCCCCCATGACCGCAGCAGCAGGGCGCGGCGGTAATGGTCGGCATCGTCCATGCACACCATGCCGCCTGTACCCCCGGCGTTGATGACATGGCTTCCATAGAAACTGGTCGTGCTGATATGGGCGCGTGCACCGCTGCTGCGGCCGTGCAGTGTCGCACCAAGCGTATCGGCGCTGTCCTCGATGACCTTGAGGTTGTGCGCGGCGGCAATGTCATGGATGCGGCCCCAATCGGGCAGATTGCCGATCAGCGACGGGACCATCATCGCGCGCGTGTCCGGGCCGATCATCGCCTCGATCGCTTCGGCGTCTATGTTGTAGGTCCCGGGAAGCACGTCGATGAAGGCCGGCACCAGTCCGTTCTGGACAATAGGTGCCACCGTCGTGGCAAAGGTCAGTGCGGGAGTAATGACCTCGCTGCCTGGGGGCAGGTCGAGCAGCTTGACGGCGAGGAAGTTCGCCGAGCTGCCGGAATTGACCATCACTCCGTGTCGTTTGTCGAACAGCCGGGCGACGCGGCGTTCCATCTCGCGCACGTGCTGGCCAAGCTGGGTCGACGTGCGCAGAACGTTGACGACGGCATCGATCTCGGCCTCGCCATGCACCGTCTGGCCATAGTTTACGCGCATTGCAGCATGCCTCCTGATCCGTTTTGCGATGTCGCCGATCGCGACGCGGACGCCGCGACGAAGCCGGCGATCTGGTCCGCACTGAATTCCGCCATGTCGACGCGTCCGCTTGCCCAGGCGCGGTACCAGTCGACTGTCAGGGCGACGGTGTCCGACAGCCCGAGCGCGGGGCGCCAGCCAAGCCGTGCCCTGGCCTTCGAACTGTCGAGCGCAAGCCAGCCGGCCTCGTGCGGCCCGGCGTTCGAACCGTGGATGATCCTCGCTGCGCCCGGCCCCCAGGCCTCGACGACGGCGTCCGCGAGCGTTCCGACGTTGACCACGCCTGCGGGTTCGGGGCCGAAATTCCAGGCTTCGGCAACCGCCGCCCCATCGCCAAGCAAGCGAGCGACGACGGTCAGGTAGCCAGCCAATGCGTCGAGTACATGCTGCCACGGCCGCGTGCTGCCGGGATTGCGCAGCTCGACCGGAGCGCCCTTCAGCGTCGCGCGGACGATATCGGGCACAAGGCGGTCTTGCGACCAGTCGCCGCCGCCGATGACATTGCCGGCGCGTACCGTCGCCAGTTGCGGCCCCTGTGCGTTGCCGAAGAACGATCGGCGGTAGGACGCCGCGACGAGTTCGGTGCACCCTTTCGAGGCACTATAGGGGTCAGCGCCGCCCATCGGATCGGTTTCGCGATAACCCCAGGCCCATTCGCGGTTTTCATAGCATTTGTCGGATGTGACGACGACGATCGCCTTGAGGCTGGGCATCCGCGTCGCGCCCTGCAGGACGTTGGCAGTGCCGACAACATTGGTCAAAAAGGTGTCGACGGGATCGGCGAACGACCGGCGAACGATGGCCTGCGCGGCCATATGGATGACGACTTCGGCGTCGACATCGTCGATGGCTTCCGCGAAGTCCTTGGCGACGCGAATATCGCCGACGCGCGAATCGATGCGCGTGTCGAGCGCGAGAGCGCAAAAAAGTGAACTCCCCGGCTCGGGCGGCAGCGCGACACCGACCACTTTCGCGCCGAGCATGGTCAGCCACAGCGCCAGCCAGCTGCCCTTGAAGCCGGTATGCCCGGTCAGCAGCACGCGACGGCCAGCCAGGGCGCTGCGGATCGCGGCGTCATCGAAGCCGATCATTGGCGCGTCAGGCATGCACGGCCACGCCGCTCGACGACCTTTCGGACGAGGCGGCCGCGCCGGCGAAATCGAGCCAGGGCGGCGGCACCTCGCCCGCCAGCCGGTCGAGCTGGTCACGGTCGCGGACGGTGTCCATCGGATGCCAGAATCCGCTGTGCTTGTAGGCGAACAATTCGCCGTCTTCGGCAAGGCGGCTGAGCGGGGCCATCTCGAGGGGTTCGGCGTCGCCGGTCAGATAGTCGAAAACCTCCGGCTCGAAGACAAAATAGCCGCCGTTGATCCAGGTTTCCTGCGTCTGCACCTTCTCCGTGAAGGCCGTTACCTGGTCGCCGTCGAGCTGCAGGTTGCCAAAGCGCGCAGGCGGCTGCACCGCCGTGACCGTCGCGATCCCGTCATGGCTGTTGTGGAACGCGAGCAGCGCATCGATATCGATGTTGCCGACCCCGTCGGAATAGGTAACCATGAAGGGCTCGTTGCCCAGCCAGTTCTTCAGGCGCTTGATGCGCCCGCCGGTCATTGTCGCAAGGCCGGTGTCGACGACCGAAACGCGCCAGTCGGTCGCACCGCAGGGCGCAAGCCTTATGTCGCCGGTATCGAGCGCCACGGTGAAGTCATTGTTGATCAGGTGCAGGCCTTGGAAAAATGCCTTCATCATCATCGCCTTGAAGCCACAGGCAACGATGAAGTCGTGATGGCCCCAGTGGCTGTAGACGTCCATGACATGGAGCATGATCGGTCGACCGCCGACCTCGACCATCGGCTTGGGAATCCTCACCGTCTCTTCGGCAAGCCGCGACCCCAATCCCCCGGCAAGTAGGACGACGTGCATCCCGCTGACTCCTCAAGACTTTCGGCTCGGCAGCAAACGGGCAGATCACAATGAAGCGCCCCCGCTTCCGATCGACGATAAATTATCTGTTTGTATTTGTTGATAAAGAGGAATTCGGGGGGATATCCTTCGGGTGTTCGATTGCCCGGAATAGTGATATCGGCGCTGGCCGTTCGCCGTCATTGCGCAATCTCCGACAACGAGGCGGTGAGAATCTTGGCGGGTTCGCGACGAACATGGGACAGTCTTCAGCGCGACGCCGTGCGCTATGGTCTTGCCGGCGTGCTCAATACGGTCGTCGGATTCGGCATCATCGCGATACTCGATCTCGGCTTGGGGGTGAACCGCCACCTCGCCAATCTGATCGGCTATGCCATCGGGCTTGTGGTCGCCTTCACGCTCAATCGCCGCTATGTCTTCAACGATCGCGGCGACAACCGCTCGGCTGGCCGCTTCCTGATCGCCTTCCTAGCAGCCTTTTTCGCGAACCAGTTGTGTCTGGCCGCCGCTGCCGCGGTCCTGCCCGACGAACCGGGCTATGGTGCCGCGGCCCAGGCAGCCGGCATCCTGACCTATTCGGTCCTCATGTTCTGGCTGTGCCGGACGTGGGTATTTGCACCCACGTCCAGCGATGACCAGCGCGCGATCAGGCGAAGATGAAATCAGCCTTGGTGAAACTGGCGGCATTCAGCATCGCCAGCGGGTCCGCGACAAGGATGGAGAAGTGAACGCCGGCTGAGCTCACGACGTTGAGCGTCACGTCCCCAGCAGCCGTGTCAACAGCGAAAACCGTGCCATTCAGGCCGCTCGAACTGTAGGATGTCACCCCAAGCTTTTCGAGCACGATGCGATCGATGCCGTCGGTGAAATCCTCGATCCGGTCGCCACCGTCGAGAGCGCCGGCACCCTTGAACACGAACCAGTCGGCACCGGCACCGCCGTACAGCCGGTCGGCACCGAGTTCGCCGATCAGCTTGTCGTTGCCGTCATCGCCGCGCAGCACGTCGTTGCCGTCGCCGCCGTAGATCAGGTCGTCGCCCGGTCCGCCGGACAAAAGATCGTTGCCAGCCTCACCGCTGATGAAGTCATTCCCTGAGCCGCCGTCTGCGAGATCATCGCCGGCTCCGGATTCGAGGTGGTCGTTGCCTGCGCCGCCGGTCAGGATGTCGTGACCGCCCTCCGAATCGAGAATGTCGTCGCCATTGCCGCCATCAAGGACATTGTCGCCGTCGCCGCCATCCACCCGGTCATTGCCTTCGCCACCATAGACATGGTCGTTGCCTGACTGGCCCTTCAGGAGATCGTCGCCGCCTTCGCCATAGATGGTGTCGTTCCCCGCACCCCCGGCAACCGCTTCTGTCGTGAGCAGCCCGGTCGCCGGATCGATCTCGTTCAGGAAGCCGTCGTTGCCGTCACCGGCATAGATCGTGTCGTCGCCCCCGCCGCCGTCGAGATAATCCCGCCCGGCACCGCCGTAGAGGATGTCGTTGCCGGCCTCGCCAAGCAAATGGTCGTTGCCGTCGCCGCCTTCTAGGATATCGTTGCCGTCCACGCCATCGAGCACATCGTCGCCGATACCCCCAATGAGATGATCATTGCCCTGCCCGCCGTCCAAGCGATCGTTGCCCGCCCCGCCATCGATAAAGTCGTCGCCGAGGCCGCCGAAGATTAAGTCATTTCCGTCAAGACCATAGATGACATCTGCGACAGATGTGCCGATGATGATATCATCTTTGTCAGTACCTGAAATTTTGTTAACCATGGCGATCTCCGATCTTCGCGGCTGTGCTTTTAGATCAGGACCATTACTGAACAATTTCGGCTATGGTTAAATATTGAGCCAATTTCTTTGGGGTCATTTGGCTGATTTATGACGGGCATTGCGCAGATTTCACGGCCGACCGAGGCGGAGCCTGAGAATTATCAAATGGCTTAATCCCTTTGCGACAAGTTTTTGGTGCGAAACGGATCGAAACATATTTGACATTTTTGGCTTGCTGTTCCTTAAAGTCGAAGAACACCAACTGTTTATGGTGGCCGGGGGGCTCAGCCAAATGCGATCTGTTCAGTTTGTCTGTATTGATGGCTCATGCATCTTCTTGCTGCGTCGAACATTATAGGTGCGCGCGCTGCGTGCTGGCGATGGCTGATGTGCCTAAATGTCGTTAGGTACGCTGGCGATCGTGCGATACTGTACATAAAGCTGAAACGCGCCGAATTTTGGTGGTCTCTATGATCGATATGACTGATCGGATGGCGTTGTCCTTGCAGAGGATTCTGAGCCTCGGCATACGACCGTTGCAATGGCGTATCAGCGCGGACGCGTTCCGCAAACTGGAAGGCTCTGCCGACAATCCCGCGAGCGGTCCTGCGGGCTTGTCGTTCAGTGGCGCATTTGATCTCCAATTCCTGGGTATTCCGGTCATGGTTTTCGGCGGGTCCGCAACCGACTGGTCGCTGGACACCGATCTGGGAGTATCGATTCTCGACCGGTTTGAAGCATTGCAGACGCTGGCAGCATTGCATGGTGCGACAACCGGCGCACAGTTCGCATCGTCGACCGTCCATTAGGTCAGGTCTGGACCGCCATTTGGCCGGCGCCGTTCGTCGTGCAACCAGGGTCACGGATCGGCCTGAGCCGCTCGGGCGAAGGCCGCGGCGCGCGGTCGACAGCCCTGAACCCCGTCGACTGGAGCGATTGCACCGCTGCAGCGCCCGCGGACCGAACGGCGTACCCCTTAAGCCCAAGAAACGCGCGGTCCCATTTGCCCTAGTATCGCAGGGCGTTTTATGGCGGGCAGACAGTGTAATGGCTTCTTCGGCAACCACGGTTCAGGAGCGGATGCCGGTTTTTGCGGCCGATGCAATCCAGCGCAGCCAACCAGAGGTCAACTCGGGTTCGGTTCTGACGATGTTGTGGCGGCGGCGAAACCTGATCGTCCTGACCACGCTCGCAGTGATAGCGGCCATCGCTGCCTATCTTTTCGTCGTCAACCCCACTTACTCTGCGACGGCAACGCTCAACATCCTGTCCTATGAGGGAGCCGCCGAAAATATCGGCGATATCGGTCCAGCACGCCCGCAGGACGAGCAGCGTATCGCCACGCAGATCGAGCAGTTGAGTTCGCGACCGCTGGCCCTGGCGGTCGTCCGGAAGTTGAATTTGGTCAGCGATCGGGAATTCAACCGGCCCCATCTCCCGTCACTACGTCGCCTGCTCGGGCTGACGCCACGAATTTCCAATGCGGACGACGATGATATCCGGGCGGTAAAGGAAGCCGCGATCACCGATCTGCTGATGCAGCAATATGTAGCGATCAACCGGGCAGGCCTGTCCCATCACGTCACGGTAACGGCGCGGTCGATCGACCCCAAGAAGGCGGTCAGGATCGCCAACACGTTCGTCGTTCTGCACCTCAAGCGCTTGCACGATGAAAAGGATGCGGCAACGACATCGACGATCACCGCGCTCGAGGCGCGGGTAAGCGAACTGCGCCGGCAGGCAACAAGCGATGAGCGTGCCACGGCGACCTACGGACGTTCCCGTGCACTGATCGGCAGTGGCGGAATGGCGGCGAATCCGATTGCCATCGACGTGCTCACCAGCCAGCTCGCCTCGGCGCGCAGCGGCCGCGCCGAAGCGGCGGCGCGAATCCAGCAAAACCAGACCGGTGGCGGATCTGCACCAGACAGTAGCGGCGCGGCGACATCGGCGCTGCTGACCGACTTGCGGACCCAGCAGGCGGGGCTGGATAGGCGGCTCGCCGAACTTCTCACCCAGTTTGGTCCCGGTTACCCCGATGTGGCGGCAGTACGCGCCCAGCACAACGAGATTGCCAAGCGGATCGACGAAGAACAGGTGCGGGTACGCCGTGAACTGGCTGCCAACCTTGCGGTTGCCCAGGCGCGCGAGTCGCAGCTTTCGAGTGCCGTCGGCTCGGCGCGCAGCGAGGCGATCAGTTCACGCGACGCGGGCATCGGTTTCAGCGACCTGCAGAGCGGCGCACAGACGACGCGATCTCAGTATATGACTCAACTTGCGCGGCTGCAGGAACTCAAGGGGCGCTATGGACGGCTGACCATCGACGCTTCGGTTGCCAGTTGGCCTGTCTTGCCGACTGTGCCCAGCGATCCCAAACCACTCCGGCTGCTCGCTGTCGGCCTGATTGGCGGATTGATGCTGGGTTGCCTCGGGGCGATCGTGCTCGAACAGACGAACACCAGGCTCTACACCGGCAATCAGATCGAACGCCTTCTCGGCGTTGAAACGCTTGCCATGATCCCCGAACTGACCGGGAAGGATGCAAGCCTGCTGCCCCAGCAATTGATCGCCGAACAGCCAGCATCGATCTTTTCCGAAAGTATCCGGACGACCTATCTCGAGCTGACTTCAGGCCTCAGCAAGCGCCAGTCGTGCATCGTCGTGGCGTCGCCGTTACCCGGCGAAGGGAAGACCCGCATCGCTGTCAGCCTTGCTGCGGTCGCGGTCGGGATGGGGCAGCAACCGGTTGTCGTCGAACTCGACCTTCGGCGCCCTTCATTGGTCCGGGTGCTTGGTGGCCATCCGCACGCGACCGGCATCACCGAGTATCTCGAAGGCGATGCGACGCTTGATGAAATCATCCAGCAGGACGCCTATTCCCCGCAACTGTCCTTTATTGGCGTCACCCGCCTGCCGGCCGATCCCGGCAGCCTGATCACCCCGCAACTCATCCAGCCGCTGATCGACGATCTCCAGAAGCGTTTCGATGTCGTCATCATCGACGCCCCGCCAATCCTGCCGGTGCGCGACGCACAGACCCTGGCATCGCTGGCCAGCGCGACTCTGATGGTGGTTCGCTGGGGCTGGACGCGTGAAAGCGCGATGACAGTCGCCCGCCGCCTGATGCGCGGAACGATCACGGGCGCGGTCATCAATCGGGTCGATTACCGCCGCCACGCAGCAGCGGCCTATGGCGATCAATTGCAGCACTACAACGCCTACGCCTCGTATTTCGGTGTCTCGCAGCCGCCGGGGCGCTGGGCCGCGTTCAAGGCGCAATTGCGCCGCGCCATCTGACTTCGAACCCCGCGGCATCCCCGCTGCCGGGCCGGAGCGTCAGCGCGCTCGGGCCGGCGGCCGCACCGCCACGACGACCGAATCAATCGCATCCCCGCCGCTGGTTCCGGTGCAGTGTATTTCGTAGTTTTGCGTCTTCGCGGGTCGCACTGTCCGGGTGCCGCCGGCCGGTACCGGGTCACCAAAAGCCTTGCATAGTCTCAGGCGCTCGCCGCTCCAGCGAATGATCGATGAACCGCCTGCATCGATCGTTGCTGGCTCGGCCGAAATCCGCACCACCGGCAACGGCGGTGCCTGACGGATCGGGAAGCCGCACGTGACGTCGGGCACCGGTGCCGGGCCGGTCGCCGCCACCGGCACTTTGCCGTCGCCCGCAAGTTCATTCAGGTAACGCTCGAGATTGGTGTAGCCGTCGCCGCTGTCCGTCTTTCCGTCGGCGGGGTCGGCCGGCGACAGGCCGTGCGCGACCTCCCAACTGTCCGGAATACCGTCGCCATCCGTGTCACGCGGCGCGGCGGGACCGGCCAGCGCCGGCCAGCCGCCGACCTGGCGCGGGTCGTCGATGATCGCGCCCCGGCATTGCGCCATGTCGCCGAGCAATCGCACGTCGGCGGCATCGCGAACGGGCCGGGTCGCGCCGGCATCGCGCGCGACGTCGCGATAGGCCTGTGCCGCAGACGTGATCGCCGTGGCGGAGAGCGACAGCGTGCCTGCCGGCTCCGCCGCGCTATACCGCCAGTCGTCGGGTTCGAGCACCAGCCGCTCGTCACCCGTATCGCGCGGCCGGTGGAGATCGACATTCTGGCGCAGGTAGATCGAAAAGCGCGCCGGAAAATCGCGGAAATAGTTGAACAGATAAAGCTGCGTCGTCTTTTCCGTCGACGGGCCAACAATGCCGATGTTGCCGATGGCGTTGACCGAAAGGTCGCCGAACCGCGTGTAGAATTCGGCGTTGTACCGCATTGAATTGTACACGACGTTGTTGACCATATCGAACTGGCCGCGCGTGTTGAGCAGCGGATTGCGACGATCGTTGCCGGCGATCAGGTTGTGATGGAAGGTAATGTCGCGCGCGCCATAGCCGAAATAGGTGCCGCGGCTGTGCGGCCCGCGGTTGGCCCTGTTGAGGCCTTCGGACAGGATCGACCATTGCACGGTGATGTTGCGCGTATCGAAACACGGCCGTTGCTTGTGCCCGTCCCCGACTATGTTGATGCCCTCATCGGTCGGCCACGACGTCGACAGATGGTCAAGAATGACGTCCTGGGCACCGCCGCTGATCTGGATTGTATCGACATTCTCGGATCGGACCACGGAGGCTCCGGGACGCAGGCGCACATGGCGAATGACAACGTCGTGGGTCTGGACGAGCAGCGGGGTATTGGCAGATCGCCCGAGCCTGATGGCGATGCCGCCGGGCGAGGTCTGGCCCGCGATGGTCAGATACGGGTGCTGCACGTTGATCCAGCTATCGACCGCGATCGTGCCGCTGACCCGGAATACGCAGGTCCGCGGACCGGCAGCCTCGGCGCATTCACGAAGCGATCCGGGTCCCGAATCGGCAAGGGTCGTCACCGCATAGACAATTCCGCCGCGACCGCCCCGGGCGAACCGGCCAAAGCCCTCGGCGGTTGGAAAGGCCTTTTGTCCCGACATGCGCGCGGGTTCGACGATGCAGCTGGCGGCTGCCCGCGGTGCGTCTTCGGCAGCGTCGGGCCATGCTGCGGCGAGGGCTGCGCCGGCAATCACGACAACCGTCGTCGCAGCTATCGCCATGCGGTTCCCGTACCTGCGCCGTCTGTATGCTTTGCCAATTGCGCCAGCCGGAAGGGTCATGCAGCCGGAAGCGCTGCGCCGGGTCGACCGGCATGGGACCCGGGCACGAACGACCCCCGGCTGGCCGACGCCACCGCCAGCGACAGGAACACCGGTATCACCCAAAATCGGGCGTACATGTGCGGACTTGCCGCCGAAAAGACCAGGAACACCGCGAGCGTCGACAACGCGAGTGATGCCGCAGCACGGTCATGGCGCAGGGCGGCAACGGCCGACGCGATCAGGACCCCCATCATGCCCAGCCAGCCAAGCAGCGAGACGAGACCGCCTTCGACCAGCAGCAGCAGGTAGGTGTTGTGGACGGGTGCCTTCAATGTGCTGACGACGCGGTACTGGTCGGCGCCGACGCCAACCAGGATATGCGCTTCCGAAAGCTGCCAGGCGTCACGTATGAGTTCCGCCCTGCCGACAAAGGTGCCCGCCTCGGTGATATCGCCCGATTCGAGCGCGCGGCCGACTCTTGCCTTGAACGTTTCGGGCAGTTGCACATCCATTTCGACAACCGCGAGTGCCAGCAGCAATCCGGCCATGATCATTTTCGGGCTCGGCCTCAGGCCGGCAACAGGCGCAAAGATCGCAAAGGCGATTGCTGCGCTGGAAAACGCGGTGAACGATGCCGTCAGCGCCAGGCCGACCGCCAGGATGATGCAGGCGACGCCCCCCACACCGCGGCCGACTGCACCTTTGAACATCAGAAACCACAGCATCGGGAACGCCATCGCGATCGCCGCGCCGTTCCAGTTCGCATCGGCGGTGAACGCGCCGAGGCGATGCGTGCCGGTGAGAAAACTGACGCCCCAGAAGTTGCGGGCATCCCAGAAGGAACCGGCATAGCCGAAATAAACCCCGATACCGATCGCCTCCATGATCGTCACGCCCGCGACCAGCGCCTTTCCCAGCGTCAGTAGCGCGCGGCTGCCAAAACTGTTCAGTACCACCGGCAGCACCAGCCATGCGAACGCATACTGTCCCGCCACGATCAGCCAGCGCAGCGGATCCTGGCCCGCCACCGAACCGATCAGCAAGCCACCGGCAAGCATCCCGAACGCGGCGAACCACAGCGGCGTCAGCGCGCCGAAGGGCGTCGCTGCGGCTCGCCGCTCCATCACCACGACCGCAAGGCTGAGCATTATCAGGACATCACTGATCGTCAGCAGGATATCGGGCATCGGCCGCCAGGTCAGGTAGGACGCCAGGAAGACTGCGGCAGCCGTCAATACCGGAACGCGCGCGTCCCGGGCCGTGCCACCCGACCTGCTGAGATCGTTCCGAGCGAACATGTCCGCACAATAGCTGCGAGGCACCTGTTTTCGCCGCAATCTTTGGAGCAGGTGCCAGCTATTACGGACAGGCGTCCGGCAACGTGTGTCCAGCCGCAACCGCATCGATCCAGCGCAGTTGGCGCGGCAGTCTAAGGCTGTACAGGTCGTAGCGGGCAATCGCCGCCGCGCGCGCCGCGCGCCCGATCCGCAGCCGTTCACCGGGATCGTCGAGCAGCGCGCAGACGCGGTCGACCAGCGCCGTCCGGTCGAAGAAAGGGAACAGCATGCCGGTTTCGCCGTGCTCGATCGCCTCGCTAACGGGCGCGGTGTCGCTCGCGACAATCGCGCAGCCGGCCGACATCGCCTCGACAAGGCTCCACGACAGCACGAATGGATAGGTCAGATAGACATGGACGGTCGAAAGCTGCAGCACGGCGCGGTAACTCCGATAGGGCAGCTGTCCAAGAAAATGGACCCGCGACAGGTCGATACGGTCACGAACCTCGTCGAGGTAAAGCGCGCGCCAGGTCTGGCCGGCGGGCGGTCGCTGCCCATAGCCGGAACCGCTGCCGCCGACGATCAGGACATGCGCGTTGGGCCGGCGCGCGAGCAGGTCCGGCAGAGCGCGCATGAACACATGGTAGCCGCGGTAGGGTTCGAGATTGCGGCTGACAAAAGTGATGACCTCATCGTCGCGGGATAGCCGCTTGGCCGGCCCGACTTGCATCGCAACGTGCAAATCTGGAGCCAGATAACCAGTATCGACCCCGTCGTGACAGACAACGATACGGCTACGGAACGGTTGTGGAAAGGTGTCGGCCTGCCAGCGCGTCGGCGCAATCGCCGCATCGGCGAAATCGAAATGCAGCCGCGTCGCCGTGCTGCGGACCAGCAGCCGGCAGCGGTCGAGCAAGGGGTCGGCGATCGGAAATTCGGGGTCGAAGCCGGTGTCGCCGGAGTTCGCATCGTAAAAATATTCGCAGTATATCGCCAGTTTTGCCTGCGGCCAAAGCTGTTTCAGGAACAGGCTTTCGCCCCAGCCGGGGTGCGCGACGATGATGTCGGGCACGAACCCCTGGGCATCGAGATCGCGCGCGGCGGTCAACACCGCGTCGGCGCGGATCAGCTTGGCATCAAAGTCCGGCGTCCACGGATGGCCGCCGGTCGCCATCCCATAGGCCGGCGTGCAACGCACCACGCGCACTCCGCCGCCATCGGTCGCCTTGTTCATGGTCAGCGCCACGACCCGGTCGCCGCGCGCCGCGAGCGCCGGTGCCAGATGCCGAAACTGCGCCGGAAAATTCTGATGCACGAAAAGCAGGTTCACCTGCGACGAGCCCCCGGCGGCAGATGCCCCATCCGGATTGAAGTACGTCGGCACCGGCGATCAGGCAAGCACGTCCTCCCACGCCGGAATATCCGATCAATCTACCCCTTTATGCACCGCGTAAGCGAACCGAATAGTTGGCATTCACTCTCAATCCTGCCTGCCGCGCGCAAATCGCTTCAGGCAAGATCGTCGGGCCTGTCCTGTGCAGCGCTGCGGCCCAGACATCGGCACGCTTGAAGGAGTTCGGAATGACGGCAGGAGCCTTTGATCGCTTCAACGGCGAGTTCCTGGTGAACACGTCGACGATCGGTCTGCAGACCGATGCGACCATAACGGCGCTGGCCGACGGCGGCT
>JBBQWN010000023.1:0-33496 GCA_038210595.1 Sphingomonadales bacterium
GCCGCCGCTGCGCGAGCGGCGCGAGGTCATCGCCGCGCTGGCGCGGCATTTCCTGGCGCTGGCCGCTGAGGCCGGGCTGCCGCGGAAGTCGCTCGATGCCGCCGCATTGGGAGTGCTGCAGGAGCATGGCTGGCCTGGGAATGTGCGCGAACTGGAAAATCTGATGCGCCGCCTCGCCGTTCTCGAGCGCGGTGATACGATCGGTGCTGCTGCAGTGACTGCGGTGCTCGGGCCGGTGGCACGCACGGCGTCAGCGCCGGCTGCCCAGACTGACGATCTGGCGTCGGCGGCCTGCCATCACATCGATCGCTATTTCGCCGGGTTTGGCGATGTGCTGCCGCCCGACGGGGTCTATGATCGGCTGCTGGCGGAAGTGGAGCGGCCGTTGCTCCGCGCGTGCCTTGCGGCAACCGATGGCAACCAGGTGAAGGCCGCGCGACTTCTCGGCATCAACCGCAACACGCTCCGCAAGAAGCTCGCGGACCACGGCCTGGAGGCGAGCGCGGCGCGGGGTTAGTCGTCGGCGGCGGCAGCGACCAGCCAGTCGCGGAAGGCCTTGATCTTGGGCACGTTGCGCCGCGCCTCGGCGCAGACCAGCCAGAAGCTGCCGCCATAGCTGGCCGTATGGTCGAACGGCGCGACCAGCCGCCCATCGGCCAGTTCGCGCCGCCATAGCAGAGGGTTGAGCAGCGCGACGCCCGCCCCCGCCATTGCCGCGCTGCCCTCTGCGACCTGCGAGTCGAGCTGCAACCCGGCCGCCGGCGGATCGCCGGCCTCGATGCCAAGGCTGGCGAACCAGCGCCCCCACCAGGGATCGCCTGGCGTCAGGCGCGGCGCGTCGAGCATCGCCCGCGGGTCCACCAACGGATGGGTGGCGAGGAAACCCGGGCTGGCCATCGGGGTGAACACCACCGGGAACAGGCGCGTCGCATGCAGGCCGGCTCCCGCCTGCACGCCGGCCCGGATGCCGACATCGACCTCGTCGCGGGCAAAGTCGGCCATCCGGTCGGTCGCATCGATCCGCACCGCCAGCGCCGGCTGTGCCAGCTGGAAGGCGCCGACGCGCGGCGCCAGCCATGCCGTCGCGAAGCTGTTGGCGCAGCTGATACGCAGCACCGCCGCGTCGTCGGCGACAATACCGGAGAAGGCATCGCCCAGCGCATCGAAGGCGCTCGACACGACCGCGGACGCCCGCCGCGCCGCCGTCGTCAGCGTCACGCGTCCGCGCTCGCGCACGAACAGCGGCGCGCCCAGTCGCTCCTCCAGCAGGCGGATTTGGTAGCTGACCGCCGCCTGCGTCATGCCTAGCTCGGCCGCCGCAGCGGTGAAATTGAGATGGCGCGCCGCCGCTTCGAAGACCCGGACGGCAGCGAGCGAGGGCAGTCGGCGCATCGGTGCATCATAAGCTAGCCTTATGCCAACGTCGAGACTTTGATTGGCCGCCCGACGCCGGTTTCGCCATCGTGTGGGACATGCCGAGGAGCCCTGCGATGATACTCGACCATCAGGAACTAGAAGCCTGGAGCCGGCACGGACCGGCGTGGTCAGCGTGGGTGGCGGCGCTGTGGCGTCGTTTGCGACCGATCACGCTGCCGTCTCGACGGTCAGCGGAGAGTCCGGTCCCGCGGATGCCGCCAATTGATGGTCGAAAGTGATGAAGCCGTAGATGCCGCAGCTGACGATCACGTGGATTATATCGGCGAAATCAGCACCCGCAGCGTAGCGCTCGATTACCCAGCGCGGCAGCACCCCGGCGGCGATGCGGGTGAGAGGCGGACGTGGGCATTCATGCGCCCAACGTAGCGGGCACCACCCAACCGATCACCCTTCGCGCGCAGGGATGCACCTGACGCGCGGTGCGAAAGTGGCGCGCCAACCTCGTTCGTCGCGTTCGCGCAACGACTGTGTTCCTTTTGCCACGCCTTTGCGTTAGGGTCGGCGACGATGGCGTCTGTCCTCCCCACTGCACCCCAGCGTGTGCGCCGCCGGCGGCGCCGGCTGGCGCGCTGGGTCAACCGGGTCGATCTGTATCCGCGGCTGGAAATCGGCGTCGCGCTGCTGGTCGTGGTGCTCGGCATCGGCAGCTATGCGATCCTGACCGGCACCAGTGCCCCGGCGGCGGGGTTCTCGCCGTCGCTGGTCACCGCGCTGACGGTCGTCAACCTGCTGCCGCTGATGGCGCTGATCGTGCTGATCGCGCGGCGGCTGGCGATCCTGCTCAGCAACCGGCGCAAGGGCACGACGGGGGCGCAGCTGCACGTCCGCATGGTCGCGCTGTTCGCCGCGATTGCTGCCGTGCCGACGCTGCTGGTGGTGATCTTTGCCTCGCTGCTGTTCCAGTTCGGGGTGCAGTTCTGGTTCTCCGACCGGGCCAAGACCGTGCTCGACAATGCCGACCAGGTCGCCCAGGCCTATGTGACCGAGAACAAGCAGCGCATCGTCGCCGACATCGACGTGATGGCGGTGGACATCAACAATTACGCGCGCGACTACGGCGTCGCCTCGCCGGTGTTCCGCGAGGGGCTGCTGTTCCAGGTCAAGGCGCGCAACCTGACCGAGGCCGCGGTGTTCGCGCGGGAGCGTGGCCGGGTGATGGTCTATGCCGCGGTCAACGTCGACGCGCAGCCGCTGTCGGCGCGGATCAACAAGCTTGGCTGGGCACGGGCGCGCGCCGGAGAAGTGCGGGTGATCGCGTCCGCCGGCGACCGGGTGGAGGCGGTGATCCGCATCGACCCGGTGGTCGAACGCTATGTCTATGTCAGTCGCAAGGTCGATCCGCTTGTGCTGCGGCAGGTGGCGCGGACGCAGACCGCGCTGAGTGAATACAAGGCGCTGACCGACCGTTCCAAGGCGCTTAAATGGCGCTTCAACCTGATGCTGATGATCGTCTCGCTGCTGATCCTCGTGGCGGCGATCTGGTTCGCGCTGTGGCTGGCCAACCGGCTGGTATCGCCGATCGCGCGGCTGGCGGACGCGGCCGAGCGGGTGGGGGCGGGCGACCTCGACGCGCGGGTCAAGGTGCGCGGTTCGGCGGACGAGATCGGCACGCTGGAACGCGCCTTCAACCGCATGACGGGGCAGCTGAAGGCGCAGCAGACCGCGCTGGTCACCGCCAACACTCAGGCGGACGCGCGGCGGCAGTTCACCGAGGCCGTGCTGACCGGCGTATCGGCGGGTGTGCTGTCGATCGATGCGAAGGGGATCGTGCGGCTGGCCAACCACAGCGCGGCGGAGCTGCTGCAGACCAGCGAGGCGGCGATCGCCGGGCGGCCGCTGACGGAAGCGGTGCCGGAGCTGGCGGCGCTGCTCGAACAGGCGGCGGCGCAGGGTGACGCGGCGGGGCAGGTGATCATCGCGCGGGGCCCGGAGACGCAGACGCTGAGCGTGCGGATCGCGGCGGAGGCGGGCGGCAGTTATGTGCTGACCTTCGACGACATCTCGGGCCAACTGGCGGACCAGCGCCGCGCCGCCTGGGCGGACGTGGCGCGGCGGATCGCGCACGAGATCAAGAACCCGCTGACGCCGATCCAACTGTCGGCCGAGCGGCTGCAGCGCAAGTACGCGCGCCAGATCGTCGAGGATCCGGAGACCTTCGCCTCGCTGACCGGCACCATCGTCCGCCAGGTCGGCGACCTGCGCCGCATGGTCGACGAGTTCTCGAGCTTTGCGCGGATGCCCAAGCCGGTGTTCAAGCCCGAGCCGCTGGCCGAGATCGCCAAGCAGGCGGTGTTCCTGCAGGAGGTCGCCTATCCGGCGATAAAGTTCGGACTGGTCGTGCCGGCACAGCTCCCCGATCTCGTCTGCGACCGCCGGCAGATCAGCCAAGCCCTCATAAACTTGTTGAAGAACGCTGCCGAAGCCATTGCCGGAGCCGGCAAAAAAGGGGAAGGTGGCCTCATCAGCCTGGTCATAACCCACGCAAATGGCCGCATCGACGTAGAAGTCATAGACAACGGCTGCGGCCTCCCCGTCGAAGCGCGCGACCGGTTGACCGAACCCTATGTCACCACAAGGTCGCGCGGCACCGGCCTCGGCCTCGCCATCGTCAAGAAGATCGTCGAGGAACACGGCGGCACCCTCGAGCTCGGCGATGCCCCCGGCGGCGGCGCGGTGGCGCGGCTGTGCTTCGATCTTGCCGCCGTCCACGCGGCCACCGAAGACGCCGACGTGCGCTTCGCCGAACAAGGATAACCAATGGCGCTCGACATCCTCATCGTCGACGACGAGGCCGACATCCGTGACCTGATCTCCGGCGTCCTCGACGACGAGGGCTACGGAACCCGCACCGCGCACGACAGCGATTCCGCGCTCGCCGCCATCGCCGAGCGGCGGCCGTCGCTGCTCATCCTCGACATCTGGCTGCAGGGCTCGCGCCTCGACGGCATCGAGCTGCTGGAGGAGGTCAAGCGCCGCGACGTGACGCTGCCGGTCATCGTCATTTCCGGCCACGGCAACATCGAGACCGCGGTCGCCGCCATTAAGCGCGGCGCCTATGACTTCATCGAAAAGCCGTTCCGCGCCGACCAGCTGCTGATCGTCGTCGACCGCGCCACCCAGACCGAGCGTCTGCGCCGCGAAAACGAGGAATTGAAAGAGCGCGCCGGGGTCGAAACCGAACTGACCGGCTCGTCCGCCGTCATCAACAACGTCCGGGCCACTATCAAGCGTGTCGCGGCGACCGGCAGCCGCGTGCTGATCACCGGGGCGGCGGGTTCGGGCAAGGAGATCGCGGCGCGGCTGCTGCACCAGTGGAGCCCGCGCGCCAACGCGCCGTTCGTGGTGGTCAGCGCGGCGCGGATGACGCCCGAGCGCGTCGAGGAGGAATTGTTCGGGCAGGAGGAGGGCGGACACCAGGTCCGCTCCGGCCTGTTCGAGCAGGCGCACGGCGGCACGCTGTTCCTCGACGATGTTGCCGACATGCCGATGCCGACCCAGGCGAAAATCCTGCGCGTCCTGACCGAACAGACGTTCCAGCGCATCGGCGGCTCGCGCTGGGTCAAGGTCGATGTCCGCGTCATCAGCGCGACATCGCGCGACCTCGCCGCCGAGATCACCGAAGGCCGCTTCCGCGAGGACCTCTACTACCGGCTCAACGTCGTGCCGGTCCGGCTGCCATCACTCACTGAACGTCGCGAGGATATCGCCGAGCTCGTCCGTTATTTCCTGGCGCGCTATGCCGCCGAGCGCCGGGTTGCGACGCCGACGCTTAGCGAGGATGCGATTGCCGCGCTGCAAACCTACAACTGGCCGGGCAACGTACGCCAGTTGCGGAACGTTGTCGAACGCACGCTGATCCTTGCGCCGCCGGATCGTACCGGGCGGATCGACATCGACATGCTGCCCGCCGAGGTGACGACCGAGCCATCGAAGCTGGTGCCGGGACAGGCGGTGCGGTCGATCATGGGGACGCCGCTGCGCGAGGCCCGCGAGGCGTTTGAGCGCGAGTATCTGCGCGCCCAGATCCGCCGCTTCTCGGGCAATATCTCGCGCACCGCCGCCTTCATCGGCATGGAACGCTCGGCGCTGCACCGCAAGCTGAAGGCGCTGGGCGTCGGTGAAGGCGAGGACGAGACGGAGGCGATCGAATAATCGTCGCGGCAATCCCTTGAGCCTGCGACAGGCCGTCGCTACCTTTATGAGGTTACGCCGTTTCCCGGCGTAGCCATTGACGCCGGTGAACGGTGCGCTCGCGGGCCGGTGCAGCCCGCCAAGAACGAAGGGCCAAAAACATGGCTGACAAGGCGAACTCGCTGCAGGACGTGTTCCTCAACACCGTCCGCAAGACCAAGACCCCGGTAACGATGTTCCTGGTCAACGGCGTCAAGCTGCAGGGCGTCATCACCTGGTTCGACAATTTCTCGGTGCTGCTGCGACGCGATGGCCATTCCCAGCTCGTCTACAAGCATGCGATCTCGACGGTGATGCCGGCAACGCCGGTGCAGCTGTTCGACGCCGAAAAGGTCGATGACGAAGCTGAGGCCGTTTGAAGACCAGTGATCACGCCCCGCAACCGGGCTTCGAGGCCCAGCGCGGCCTGAGGTTCGGCGCGAAGACAATCGTGGTGCTGCCGTTCAAGGACGGGCAGGGCAGGGAGAGTCGCGACCCCGAGGGGCGGCTGGCCGAGGCAGTCGGGCTGGCCCAGGCAATCTGGCTCGATGTCGTTCAGAGCGAGGTCGTGCGCATCCGCAAGGCGGCGGTAGCCACGCTGTTCGGCAAGGGGCAGATCGAGCGGCTGGCGGCCAGCATAGCCGCGACCGAGGCCGAGCTGATCGTTATCGACGGTACCGTCTCGCCGATCCAGCAGCGCAATCTGGAGAAGGAACTGAAGGCCAAGGTCATCGACCGGACCGGACTGATCCTCGAGATCTTCGGTGAGCGGGCGACGACGGCGGAAGGCGCGCTGCAGGTTGAGCTGGCGCACCTCAGCTACCAGGCCAGCCGGCTGGTGCGGTCATGGACCCACCTCGAGCGGCAGCGCGGCGGCTTCGGCTTCCTCGGCGGCCCCGGCGAAACGCAGATCGAGGCCGACCGCCGCCAGATCCGCGACCGCATGGCCAAGCTCAAGGCCGACCTCGAAGGCGTCAAGCGTACCCGCGGGCTTCACCGCGCGCGCCGGCAGAGGGCGCCGTATCCCGTGGTCGCGCTGGTCGGCTATACCAACGCCGGCAAGTCGACCCTGTTCAACCGCCTGACGGGGGCGGACGTAATGGCCAAGGACCTGCTGTTCGCGACCCTCGATCCGACGATGCGGAGTATCGAGCTGCCGGGCATCGACAAGGCGATTCTGTCCGACACGGTCGGGTTCGTTTCTGCGCTACCGACCCAGTTGGTCGCCGCCTTCCGCGCCACGCTGGAGGAAGTATTGGAGGCGGATATCATTGTCCATGTCCGTGATGTCGCGCACTCGGATAGCGCGGCGCAGGCCAGCGACGTTGAGACTGTGCTGCGCGACCTGGGCGTCATCGACGGCGACCGCCAGATCCCCGTGCTCACCGCGCTCAACAAGATCGATTTGCTCGATGTCGACGGCCAGGCGGCACTGACCGGCCGGGATACCGCGACCGAAGTCGCTATCTCGGCGCTGACCGGAGCGGGCGTAGGGACGTTGCTGGAGCGCGTCGCCGACACCCTGCAAAGCGCAGCGAAGAGCCACCACGTACGCCTGTCCGCCGCCGACGGGCGCCGCGCCGCTTGGCTGCATGAACATGGCGATGTCGTCGGCCGCATTGATGATGAACTGGGTGCGCTACTCCATGTCCGCTTGACCGACGCCGCGAAAGCCCGTTTCGACGCGCTATGAGTCGTGACAGCTTCGGGGTCGAAGTTCTGGCGGACCCGGCGCTGTTAATCGGCCCGGGTTTTCGAGTGCTGGATGACAACGAACCTGCGCGGACGCTTTTCGGTGACCGGTTGCTCGATCAGGATCTGCGTCTCGTGTTGCGCCATCCCGGCGTTCTCGACACGGTCCGTGAGGCGTTCGCCGACAACAACGCTGCCGAGCGTGAAGTGGCGGGGCTGGGCGCACACGACAACGCCTTCCGGGTCCGCGCCGCGCCGGCCGGGCATGCGCGGCTGCTGCTCAGCTTCACCGATATAACGCAGGCACGGCTGACCGAGCGGATGCGCGTCGACTTCGTCGCCAACGCCAGCCACGAGCTCCGGACGCCACTGGCTACGCTGACGGGCTTTATCGAGACGCTGCAGGGACCAGCCGCCGATGACGCGGCGGCGCGCGAGCGTTTTCTCGAAATCATGGGCGGTGAAGCCGGGCGCATGTCACGGCTAATCGACGACCTGCTGTCGCTGAGCCGCATCGAGCTGGACAAATATGTGCGGCCTCAAGTCAGTCTGGCGCTGTCGCCCCTGTTCGCCGACGTGGCGCGAACGCTTGCAATGCGGCTTGCCGCTGACGAGCGCCAGCTGCTTGTCGAATCTGCGCCTGGTCTGCCCGACGTTATCGCCGACCGCGACCAAATCCTTCAGGTTATTCATAATCTAATTTCAAATGCACTGAAATACGGCCGGAGCGGCACGCCGATTATCGTTCGCGCCGCGACCGACAGTAATATGGTGAAAGTCATAGTCTGCGACGAGGGTGACGGCATAGCGCCGGTCCATCTACCGCGTCTGACCGAGCGCTTCTATCGGGTGGATACCAGCCGGTCGCGCAAGCTCGGCGGCACCGGGCTTGGCCTCGCGATAGCTAAACATATCGTCGAGCGGCATCGCGGCGAACTGGGCATCGCAAGCCGGCAGGGTGAGGGTTCGCAAGTCTGGTTCACGTTACCACTCGCTTAGTCTCAGCACTGGCTGTCATAAAACGGCAACTTTACTGTCATAGATATCACACGCCCGCGCCTTACCCGCTGCTCTCACGTTAAGGGATCAACTGGCCGGGTCGGCGCGACGCGCGGGCCCGTGCCTCGCCCCCGAAAAGACAAACCGAGGAGAGTTGCCGTGTCTACCAAGTCCCTGTTTACCGCGAGCGCGCTTGTTGCGTTGGTCGCTGGCGCTACTGCTGCGGAAGCCCGTACCCAGATACGCATTGTAGGGTCGTCGACGGTCTACCCGTTCACCACCGCCGTTGCTGAGCAGTTCAAGCGTCAATATCCACAGTTCCAGGCGCCGATCGTCGAATCGACCGGCACCGGCGGCGGTCTAAAGCTCTTCTGTTCGGGCGTTGGTGAGCAGTTCCCCGACATTGCCAATGCTTCGCGCCGCATCAAGGCAAGCGAAGTATCGAGCTGCAAGGCCAATGGCGTCACCGGCATCGTTGAAATCCAGGTCGGCCTGGATGGTATCGCGATGGCCCAGGCGCGGAACGCGACTGGCTACAGCCTCACCGAGCTCGACATCTACAAGGCTCTCGCTGCTGCACCGTTCGGCAAGAAGAATGCCACCAAAACTTGGAAAGACGTTAACCCCAAGCTGCCGGCGACCAAGATCGAAGTGCTCGGTCCGCCGCCGACGTCCGGCACGCGAGATGCCTTCGGCGAGCTGATCATGGAAAAGGGCTGCTCGACCAACCCGGCGATGGTCGCACTCAAGAAGTCTGACGAGGCCAAGTACAAGAACATCTGCACCAAGCTCCGCGAGGATGGTGCCTATGTTGAGGCCGGCGAGAACGACAATCTTATCGTCCAGAAGCTCGCCGCCAATCCGCAGGCGCTTGGTATCTTCGGCTACAGCTATCTCGAAGAAAATAAGGACAAAATCAAGGGCGTCCAGATCCAGGGCGTCGAAGCGACCTACGACAATATCGCTAGCTTTAAATACCCCGCCTCACGCCCGCTCTACATCTACGTCAAAGCGCAGCACATGAAGGCGGTCCCGGGGATTAAGCAGTTTCTTGCGGAATACACCAAGGAATCGACCTGGGGTAAGGGCGGCTATCTCGCCCGCCGCGGCTTGGTGTCGTCGCCGGACGCCGTGCGCAGCAAGAACGCGCAGATCGCCAGCGCGGCGACGCTGCTCGACCCCACGACCGTCAAGTAGGCCGTTCCGCCGGCGGTGCCTTCGGGCGCCGCCGGCCCATCGTTGTAGCGCGACTCGGCCGGGGGGGTTCGAAGCTTCATGTCGTTGACCGTCATCACCCTGGTCCTGCTTGGCCTGAGCCTGGTCGCTTTCACCACGGCGCGCGCGCGTGGCGTGATGTTCGCCGGTCTCGGTGCGCACCACGGCGGCGCCGAACTGGGACGGGTTCACTCGCGGCCGAACTACCACGGCGCCTATGTCGCGTTGTTGGCGCTGGCGCCGGCGTTGCTGGTCGTCGCGGTATGGGGCGTGGTCGGCAACGGCGTTGTCGCGGATCATGTCATCGAGACGGTGCCCGCGGCGTCGCGCCCGGCAACCGCGCTCGACCGCTCGGCGTTCATGAGCGAGGTGCAGGGCATCGCGAGCGGCGAGCAGGAGGCCGGCTTCAACCCCGCCACTGGCCCCGCCGCCGTGGTCTACAACGAGACCCGCAGCACCTATAACCTGATCGCGGGCGGGATCGCGCTCGCGCTCGGCGCGCTCGGTGCATTTTTCGCCTATCGCAGCCTGACCCCCGCGTTCCGGGCCCGCAACCGGGTCGAGCGCGTCGTCATGGGGCTGCTTATCCTCGCCTCCCTGGTTGCGGTGCTGACGACGCTCGGCATCGTGCTATCGCTGATTTTCGAGAGCGTGCGGTTCTTCGAGAAGGTCTCGTTCGTCGAGTTCATCACTGGCACCGTATGGTCGCCGCAGACCGCTCTGCGCGCCGACCAGGTCGGATCATCGGGTGCGTTCGGTGCCATCCCGCTGTTCTGGGGCACGATCTTCATCGGCGCGATCATCGCCATGATCGTCGCCATCCCGCTCGGCCTGATGACCGCCGTCTATCTGACCCAATACGCCGACCCGCGCCTGCGCAAATGGTTGAAGCCGCTCCTCGAAATTCTCGCCGGCGTGCCGACCGTGGTCTACGGCTTCTTCGCGGCGTTGACCGTTGCGCCGCTGGTTCGCGACTTTGCCATCTCGATCGGCATTTCCGGCGCTTCATCCGAGAGCGCGCTGGCGGCGGGTTCGGTGATGGGAGTGATGATCATCCCGTTCGTCAGTTCGATGGCCGACGACGCGCTGACTGCGGTGCCTCAATCCATGCGCGACGGCAGCCTGGCGATGGGCGCGACGACCAGCGAGACGATCAAGAAGGTGCTGCTGCCCGCCGCGCTGCCCGGCATCGTCGGCGGCGTGCTGCTTGCCGTCAGCCGCGCCATCGGCGAGACGATGATCGTCGTCATGGCGGCGGGCCTCGCCGCCAACCTGACCGCCAATCCGTTTTCCAGCGTCACCACGGTGACCGCGCAGATCGTCCAGCTGCTGACCGGCGATCAGGAGTTCGACAGCGCCAAGACGCTGTCGGCGTTCGCGCTCGGCCTGGTGTTGTTCGTCATCACCCTGCTGCTCAACGTTTACGCGCTGTCCGTCGTGAAGCGCTATCGGGAGGCCTATGAGTAGCGTCATGGCGACCACCGCCCCCGCATCCGCCGGCCCAAGCGCCAAAGCCCCCACCGAGTGGGCCTCCGACGCGATGAAGCGGCGGATCGCCGGCCGTTACCGGTCAGAGGCGATCTTCAAATATCTCGGCCTGGCCGCGCTGGTGCTGGCCGCGCTGTTCCTCGTGTTCCTCGTCTACACGATCGTCGCCAAGGGCGGGTCGGGGTTCCTGGGGACCGAGGTCAAGGTGTCGGTAACCTACGACCCGACCGCGCTCGGCATCGACCCGGCCGCGGCCAAGGGACCGAACGGCAAGCAGGTCATCCAGGCGGGTGATTTCCAGACGCTGCTGCGCACGGCCGCGGCGACACTGGGATCGGGCGCGGATGTGGTCAGCGAGGGTGCGTGGGTGGCGCTCCGCGACGCCGTCATCGACGACCCGTCGCTGATCGGCAAGACGGTCTCGATCTGGGTGCCGGTCAACAGCAACGTCGATCAGCTCGCCAAGGGCAAATACGATCTAAAGGAACCCGAGGCGACGCGCGGCATCGACGATGCCTCGGTGGCGAAGTTCACCAGTCTCGACCGGCGGGGCCTGATCCGCACCGGGTTCAACTGGACGTTCCTGAGCGCGGCGGATTCGAACGATCCGGAGCTTTCCGGCATCTGGGGCGCGGCCAAGGGGTCGCTGCTGACGCTGGCGGTGACGCTCGGCCTGTCGTTCCCGATCGGCGTTCTGGCGGCGGTCTATCTCGAGGAATTCGCAACGAAGAACCGGATAACCGACCTGGTCGAGGTCAGTATCAACAACCTCGCGGCGGTGCCGTCGATCATCTTCGGCCTGCTCGGCCTCGCGGTGTTCCTCAATTTCTTCAACATGCCGCGCTCGGCGCCGATCGTCGGCGGGCTGACGCTGGCGCTGATGACGTTTCCGGTCATCGTCATCGCCGGCCGCGTCGCCATCAAGGCGGTGCCGCCGTCGATCCGCGATGCCGCCCTCGGCGTCGGCGCGTCGAAGGTGCAGGTCGTGTTCCAGCACGTTTTCCCGCTGGCGCTGCCCGGCATCCTGACCGGCACCATCATCGGCATGAGCCGCGCGCTCGGCGAAACCGCGCCGCTGCTGCTGATCGGGATGCGCGCCTTCGTGACCGACGTGCCTAACAGCCTCAGCAACCCGGCAACGGTCCTTCCGGTGCAGGTCTTCCTGTGGTCCGACGATGTCCAGCGCGGCTTTGTCGAGAAGACCTCGACGGCAATCATCGTACTGCTGATCTTCCTGATGCTGATGAACAGCGTCGCCATCTATCTCCGCAACCGTTTCGAAAGGCGCTGGTAGCCCTATGGACATGCCCATCGTCCCCGGTCACCACGGCGATGCCGCGCCCGACCTGACGACCAAGATCACCGCCCGCAACGTCAACGTCTTCTATGGCGAGAAGCAGGCGATCAAGGACGTCTCGATCGACGTCAGCCTGGAGAACGTGACCGCGTTCATCGGCCCGTCCGGCTGCGGCAAGTCGACGTTCCTGCGCTGCATGAACCGCATGAACGACACCGTCGCCAGCGCCCGGGTCGAGGGCTGTATCGAGCTGGACGGCGAGGACATCTACAAATCGGGCATGGACGTCGTGCAGCTGCGCGCCCGTGTCGGCATGGTGTTCCAGAAGCCCAATCCGTTTCCCAAGTCGATCTATGACAATGTCGCCTATGGGCCTCGCATCCACGGGCTCGGCGGTTCGAAGTCGGACCTCGACGGCATTGTCGAGCAGTCGCTGCGCCGCGCCGGTCTGTGGGAAGAAGCCAAGGACCGGTTGCAGGAAAGCGGCACCGCCATGTCGGGCGGGCAGCAGCAGCGCCTGTGCATCGCGCGCGCCATCGCCGTCGACCCGGAGGTCATCCTGATGGACGAGCCGTGCTCGGCGCTCGACCCGATCGCGACCGCCAAGATTGAGGAGCTGATCGACGAACTGCGCGGCAAATACGCCATCGTCATCGTCACCCACAACATGCAGCAGGCGGCGCGCGTCAGCCAGAAGACCGCGTTCTTCCACCTCGGCACGATGGTCGAATACGGCGACACCTCGACGATCTTCACCAATCCGGTGCAGCCGCGCACCAAGGATTACATCACCGGCCGCTACGGCTGACCAGGAGAGTTCGCGTGGCCGAGCATACCGTCAAGTCGTACGACGACGACATCCACCAGCTGCGCTCGCTGATCAGCCAGATGGGCGGGTTGTGCGAAGCGCAGATCCTGGCGTCGATCGACGCGCTGATCCGGCGCGACGCCGATGCCGCGCTGAGCGTCGTCGCCACCGATGCCCGTATCGATGCGCTCGAGACCGAGGCGGAGGCGCTGGCGATCCGCATCATCGCGCTGCGGGCGCCGTTGGCGGACGATCTGCGCGAGATCGTCTCGTGCCTGAAGATCACCTCGGTTCTGGAACGCATCGGCGACTATGCCAAGAACATCGCCAAGCGCGCTTCAGCACTGGCCCAGGCCGCACCGATCGAGCCGATGGTGATCGTGCCCGAAATGGCGCGCGTGGTCGCGTCGATGGTCAAGGACACGCTCGACGCCTTCGTCGACCGCAACCCCGACGCCGCCGCGATGATTTCCCACCGCGACATGAAGGTCGACGATTTCTACTCCAGCCTGTTTCGCAGCCTGCTGACCTTCATGATGGAAAACCCGCAGGCGATCACCCCTTCGGCGCACCTGCTGTTCATCGCCAAGAACCTCGAGCGCATCGGCGACCACGCCACAAACATCGCCGAGATGGTCTATTACAGCGCCACCGGCCAGCACCTCGCCGAGCGGCCGCGCGGCGACGACACTGCCTTTGCAACACAGGCCGCCTGACCGATGAAGCCGAAAATCCTGCTTGTCGAAGACGACGCCAACCTGGTCGAGCTGGTCACCTACAATCTCGACAAGGAAGGCTTCGAGGTCACCACCACCCACGATGGTGAAGAGGCACTGGTGCTGGCCGAGGAAAGCCGGCCCGACCTGATCATCCTCGACTGGATGATCGCCAACCTTTCGGGCATCGAGGTCTGCCGCCGCCTGCGCCGTGCGCCCGCCACCGCCAGCCTGCCGATCGTCATGCTGACCGCGCGCGCGGAGGAGGCCGACCGCATCCGGGGTCTGGAAACCGGCGCCGACGACTATATCACCAAGCCGTTCTCGCCGCGCGAGCTGGTCGCTCGGGTGCGGGCCGTGCTGCGCCGCCTGCGGCCGGCGCTGTCGGGCGAGGCGCTCGACTATGCCGGCATCGTCATGGACACTTCCGCGCACCGAGTGACGCGCGACGGCGCGCAGGTCCAGCTCGGGCCGACCGAGTTCCGCCTGCTGCGCCACTTCCTCGAACATCCCGGCCGGGTGTTCAGCCGGGAGCAGCTGCTCGACGCGGTCTGGGGCCGCGACGTCTATGTCGAGCAGCGCACCGTCGACGTCCACATCCGGCGGCTCCGCAAGGCGGTCAACGGCGACAACCTGCCCGATGTCATCCGCACCGTGCGCTCGGCCGGCTATAGCCTCGACCTGGAGCCGGTGCCGGGCTGACGCCGCGCTTCCCATCTGCCGTCCCGTCGCCTAAATCCACCGGCTCGACCACGCACAGGGACATCCATGACCATCCGTTTCAACGACCGCGTCGCCATCGTCACCGGGGCCGGCGGCGGGCTTGGCCGCGCCTATGCGCTCGATCTGGCCAAGCGCGGCTGCAAGGTTGTGGTCAATGATCTCGGCGGCGCGCGCGACGGTTCGGGCAGTTCGCTCAGCGCGGCGCAGACGGTCGTCGACGAGATCGTTGCCGGCGGCGGCGAGGCCATGGCGAATGGCGCCAGCGTCACCGACGCGGCCGCGGTCGAGAAGATGGTCGGGCTGGTCAAGGAACGCTGGGGCCGCATCGACATCCTGATCAACAACGCCGGCATCCTGCGCGACAAGACCTTCGTCAAGATGACCCTCGACGACTTCCGCCAGGTGCTCGACGTCCACCTGATGGGGTCGGTGATCTGCACCAAGGCAGTGTGGGAGACGATGCGCGAGCAGGCTTATGGGCGCATCCTGATGACGACCAGCTCGACCGGCCTCTACGGCAACTTCGGCCAGGCCAATTACGGCGCGGCCAAGCTCGGGCTGGTCGGCCTGATGAAGACATTGGCGCTGGAGGGCGGCAAGTACAATGTCCGCGTCAACACCATCGCGCCGGTCGCCGCGACCCGCATGACCGAAGACCTGATGCCGCCCGAGATGCTGGCCAAGATGGGTCCGGAAACCGTCGCGCCGGCGGCGGTCTACCTCGTCAGCGACGACGCGCCGACCAACGCCATCGTCAACGCCGGCGCCGGCGGTTTCGAGCGCGCCTATGTGACGCTGACCCGCGGCATCCACGTCGACCCGCACGACATGACCGCCGAGACCATCGCCGCGCGCTTCGAGGAGATCAGTGACCGCGCCGGCGAGATCGTCCCCGACAACGGTTCGGCGCAGGGCGCGATGGCGCTCGGCGGGCTGCGCTAGCCGAAGAAGTTGCGCAGGGCCGCAAGCGTCTCGTCTGGCGCTTCCTCGGGCAAGAAATGGCCGCCCGGGACGCCGTGACCACGGACATCGTCGGCATAGTCACGCCACACCGCGCGCGGGTCGCCGTAGGCCTGGCCGACGACACCGCGTTCGCCCCACAGCAGTAGTACCGGACACGCGATCTTTCGCCCGGCCAGCAGGTCGTTGGCATCGTGCGTGCGATCGACGCCGGCCCCGGCACGATAGTCGGCGCAGCTGGCATGGATGCCGTCCGTCGTACAGAAGCCGCGGGCGTATGCGGCCCGTGCTTCGGGACTGAAGGCCTGCACATTGCCGCTCCACGCCCCGAAGACATGATCGAGCCAGAAGGCCGCGTTGGCGCCGCCGAGCAGCGTCTCGGGCACTGGCATCGGCTGGGCCAGCATGAACCAGTGGAAATAGGCCGTGGCGACGGGCGCGCTGATGCGGTCGAACACGGTCTTGGTCGGCACGATGTCGAGCAGGGCGAGGCGTTCGACCCGCTCCGGATGGTCGAGCGCCATGCGGTAGGCGACGCGGCCGCCGCGGTCGTGGCCACAGACCGCGAAGCGCGCGTGGCCAAGGCTGGCCATCACATCGACCATCTCCGCCGCCATGACACGCTTGGCGTAGTTGGCCGCACCGTCCGTCTGCGGCGGCTTGTGGCTGTCGCCGTAGCCGCGCAAGTCGGGCGCGACGACGGTGAAATGCTCGGCGAGCGCGGGCGCGATGCGGTGCCACATCGCGTGGGTCTGGGGATAGCCGTGGAGCAGCAGCAGCGGCGGCCCCGATCCCGCAGTGGCGTAATGGATGCCCTCGTGCCGGGCCTCGCGGAACCCGGCGAGCAGAGTCACGCCTCGACCAGGCGCAGCAACCGGCGCTCGGCGGGTGCGAGTACGGCGCGCAACTCGTGGCCGCGCTTCAGCACTGCGCCGGCCTCTCCGAGCAGCGCGTACTGGCCCTGCTTGAGGCGTAGCGCCGGGTCCTTGACGACGCGAATCTCGGGCCGCTCGCTGGCGCGGCGGAAGGCGGAGAAGACCGCCCGGTCGCGGCCGAGTTCGAGGGCGTAGTCGCGCCAGTACCCGGCTGCGACCATGCGACCATAAAGATCGAGGATCAGGTTCAGCTCCAGCCGGTCGAACACCGTCTGGCGGACGGCGGGCAGCGGCAGGGGCAAGACGTTCGACAGGGGTTCAGCCCGCCTTGCGCTCGGGGTCGGCGGTCAGCGCGTCGAGCCGTGCCCTGAGTGTTTCCAGCTCGCAGCGCAGCAGCTCCAGTTTCTGGGTCTCGGGGTCGTATTTTTGGCTGCATGGGGTGCCGTAGGGCATGAACGGCTTGGCGTGGGTGTCAGCGTCGATCGGCACAGCGCGCGCCGGAATGCCGACCATCGTCGCGCCCTCCGGTACGTCCCGGGTGACGACGGCGTTGGCGCCGATGCGGGCGCGGTCGCCGACGTTGATGGGCCCCAGCACCTGCGCGCCCGACCCGACGATGACGCCGTCGCCGAGCGTCGGGTGGCGCTTGCCAGCGACGCCATTGGCTGGATCGGTGCCGCCCAGCGTCACGCACTGGTAGATCGTGACGCCGTCGCCGATGACCGCGGTCTCGCCGATGACGACGAAGCCGTGATCGATGAACAGGTCGCGGCCGATGGCGGCACCGGGATGGATGTCGATGGCGGTCAGGAAGCGGCTGAGATGATTGACGATGCGGGCGAGCAGGAACAGGTCGGCCCGGTAGAGTGCGTGCGCGACGCGGTGCAGCCCGAGCGCCCAGACACCGGGGTAGAGAAGGATTTCCCAGCGCGATCGCGGTGCCGGATCGCGGGCCTTCACCGAGGCCAGATAGTTAACGAGCGCCATCGTCCGTCTCTCCCGGCGGCCAGTTGACCGGCTCGCCTGCATGCCCGCAACATAATCGTCTGCCGGGCGGTGCGCCAGTGCGCTGAATTGGCGGAACGTGCAGTGGCGCGAAGGGTTCTATCCGTAGCCGATCAAGGCGCAACTTGGTGGAGGATGCGATGAACGAGAACAACCGTTTCGAGCAGCAGCAGGGTACCGATGGTATCGGCCGCAGCCCCGAATATCGCGACAACCTGACCGTCCAGGACGAGACGGCAGCGGCAGGCACGAGCTATGACGCGAACGCCGGTCGTGAGATGGGCGACAACGTGGATGGCATGGGCCGCGACCAGACCGACCGCGTTACCGCCGACGAAACCGGCACGCTGATCTCCGCCGACAAGGTCCAGGGCACCGCGGTCTATGACTCGTCGGGCGAGCGGCTCGGCACGATCGATTCGCTGATGCTCAACAAGCGCTCGGGCAAGGTCGCCTATGCGGTGATGTCGTTCGGCGGCTTCCTTGGTATCGGCGAACGTTATCACCCGCTGCCGTGGGACAAGCTGACCTACGACACCGACAAGGGCGGCTACAACATCGGTCACACGCAGGACGAGTTGCGCGCCGGCCCGAACTACTCGCGCGACGAACTCGACGAATTCGAGGTCCGCGACCGCAACGACGAGGTCGACGACTATTACGGCCGTTCTTCGCTGGATGGCGGCATCACCCGGTCGGGCGGTATTCCGATCGTCTGATCGAGCGATGGCGGGCGGCCCTTGGCGGGGCCGCCCGCACCACGCTAAGGGTCTCGCCAGATTGGGGAGACCGACATGAAGGCCGTACTCTGCGTCGAACACGGGCCGCCTGAAAAGCTGGTTGTTCGCGACGTTCCGATGCCGGAGCCCGGTCGTGGTCAGGTGCGGATCAAGGTCCACGCGGCCGGTGTCAATTTCCCCGACACGCTGATCATCCAGAATCTCTACCAGTTCAAACCCGCCCTGCCGTTCTCCCCCGGTGGTGAGGCGGCGGGTGTCGTCGACGCGGTGGGCGAGGGCGTCGATGACCTGAAGCTCGGTGACCGCGTCGTCGCGATGACCGGCAATGGCTGCTATGCCGAGGCCGTGATCGCCAACCGCGCGCAGGTCGTACCGATCGCCGGCGACATGCCCTTCGACGTCGCGAGCGGCTTCACCATGACCTACGGCACCTCGCACCACGCGCTGAAGCAGCGTGCCCGGTTGCAGCCGGGCGAGATGCTGCTGGTGCTCGGCGCGGCGGGCGGGGTCGGGCTGGCGGCCGTCGAGCTCGGCAAGTTGATGGGTGCCAGGGTCATCGCTGCGGCCTCCACCGACGAGAAACTGCAGGTCTGCCGCGACTTCGGTGCCGACGAGACAATCAACTACACCACCGCCGACCTGAAGGACTCGATCAAGCGCCTGACCGGTGGCAAGGGCGTCGACGTCATCTACGATCCGGTGGGCGACCGCTACGCCGAGCCGGCGTTCCGCGGCATGGCGTGGAACGGGCGCTATCTTGTCGTCGGATTCGCGGCTGGCGAAATTCCGTCGCTGCCGCTCAACCTGCCGCTGATCAAGGGCGCGTCCATCGTCGGCGTCTTCTGGGGGGCGTTCACCCAGGCCGAGCCGGCGCTGCACCACGCGAACATGGCGGAACTGCTGCAGTGGTTTAGCGAGGGCAAATTAAAGCCGCACATCAGCAGGCATTTCACGCTCGATCAAGGTCCCGAGGCAATCCGCTGGATGATGGACCGCAAGGCGACGGGGAAAATTGTGCTGGACGTGGCCTAGACCCAGCGCGCCGCCGCCGCGTCGTCACTTGCCTTGGCAGTGACCCAGCCCGTTCCGGCCTCGTGCTTCCAGAACGGCGCGCGGGTCTTGAGCCAGTCCATCAAGAACGACGCCGCCTCGAACGCCGCGGCGCGGTGGCTGGCGGAGACTGCAACGAGCACGATCGGATCGCCCGGCGCAAGCTCGCCGTAGCGGTGGATAATCGTGCCCGCCAGCACCGGCCAGCGCGTGGCGGCTTCGTCGGCAATGTCGCGCACCTGGCGCTCGGTCATGCCGGGATAATGTTCAATGCGCATCGCCACGTCGCGGACGAGGCCGGTGAAGGTGACCACTGCGCCAATGTCGGTGCGACCAGCAGTGAGGGCGGCGGCCTCGTTGCCGAGATCGAACGGCCCGGCTTGCACGCGGACGGCGATCATCCGCCCGTCACCGGCGGGAAGATGGCGATCTCGCTGGCCCCGGCAATCGACGCATCGGTTCCCGCGAACACCTGATCAACGCCGACGCGGATCGCCGCGCGGTCTGCCAGCGCCGCGGCGTGGCCGGGCGAGCGGGCGCTAAGCCAGCCGAGCAGATCGGCAACGGTGGCCAGCTCGGCCGGCAGCACGACCTCCTCCTCCCCGACCCCGACCCGCTCGCGGACCCAGGCGAAATAGAGCAGTCTCACGCCATATGCCTGAGGCCGACCCGGAGATAGTCATAGCCGGTGATCAGCGTCAGCCCCGCCGCGAGCCACAGGCAGATCAGGCCGATCATCCCGGCCGGCAGCTGCGCCAGCAGCGGCTGCTCGCTGGTGCCGGCCAGGATCAGCGCGCCGAGCGCGATCATCTGGAACGCCGTCTTCCTCTTGGCGAGCTGGCTGACCGGCAGCGACACCTGCAGCCCGGCCAGGAATTCGCGCAGGCCGGACACCGTGATCTCGCGCAGCAGGATGATAAGCGCGGCGATCACCGACCAGCCGTGAACGATGCCGCCGTGGACCAGCATGACGATGGTCGCCGCCACCATGATCTTGTCCGCGATAGGATCGAGGAAGATGCCAAGCTTCGACACCGTGCCGCGGGCGCGGGCCAGATAGCCGTCGAGATAGTCGGTCGCGCCCGCGATCGTGAACACCACGAACGCCGCCAGCCACGGTGCCCAGCCCGGGGTCCACATCAGGACCACGAGCAGCGGCACCGCGAAGATGCGGCTGAGCGTCAGCAGGTTGGGTAGGCTGGACAACACCGGGGCGGTGTAGGCTATGGCGGGCGGCGGCTCAACGCTCGATGCCGGGCACAGTCACACGACTCTGGGGAGAGGTTCATGGCCTATATCGACGGGATCGTCATCGCGGTCGCTGACGCCAACCGCGACGCCTTCATCGCCCACTCCAATCTGGTCGACGCCGTGTTTATCGCGCACGGCGCGACGCGGGTGGTCGAAAGCTGGGAGGACGACGTCAAGGACGGCACGCAGACCGACTTCCGCCGCGCCGTCGCGGCCCAGCCGGGGGAGCGCGTCGTCTTCAGCTGGATCGAATGGCCGTCAAAGGCGGTGCGCGATGCCGGCATGGCGGCGGCGATGGCGGATTCGCGCATGGCCGCCGCACCGGACATGCCGTTCGACGGCAAGCGGCTGATCTTCGGCGGCTTCACGCCTGTTGTGATGCTCGGCGTATGAAGGTCAGCGAAGCGGTGGCGAGCCGCCGGTCGGTGCGCGGGTTCCTGCCCAATCCCGTCGACCCGGCGGTGATCCGCCGCGTGCTCGAACGGGCCTCGCGGGCCCCGTCAGGCGGCAATCTCCAGCCGTGGCATATCGACGTCGTCGGCGGGGCCGACCTCGACGCCTTGAAGGCAATCATGGCGCGGCGCGTGCCGGAAGCGCCGAAGGGCGAGCCGACCGAGTACGACATCTACCCGAAGGAGCTGCCGGAGCCGTACAGCCAATACCGTTTTGAAGTCGGCGAGGACCTGTATGGCGCGCTCGGCATCCCGCGTGAGAACAAGCTCGCGCGGATGATGTGGTTCGCCCGCAATTTTCAGTTCTTCGGCGCGCCGGTGGCGCTGTTCTGCACGGTGGCGCGAACGATGGGCCCGCCGCAATGGTCGGATCTCGGCATGTATCTGCAGACGGTCATGCTGCTGCTGCGCGAGGAGGGGCTCGATAGCTGTCCGCAGGAATGCTGGGCGATCTATCCGCAGACGATCCGCGAGTTCTTGGGCACGCCGCCGGAGCGGATGCTGTTCACCGGTATGGCGATCGGCTTCAAGGACGCCGCCGACCCGGCCAACACGATGGTGCCACGGCGCGCGCCGCTGGCCGACTTCGCGAGCTTTCGCGGGCTATGAGCTGGGCGGCGCTGACCGCGGCGCGCGACCGGCTCGCCGGCGTGCCGCTGCTCGAACTGTTCGCGGCGGAGCTCGACCGGCTCGACCGTCTGTCGCTCGAGGTCGCGGGCCTGCATCTCGACTTCGCCAAGCTGGCGGTCGACGCGGGGGTTATTGCGGCGCTGGCGGCGCTGGCCGAGACGACCGATCTCGTCGGCTGGCGGGCCAGGATGTTCGCCGGCGCGGTCGTCAACCCGAGCGAGCAACGCGCCGCGACCCACCCGCACGAGCGCGGCAGCGGCACGGGCCCGGCACTGGAGGTCGCGGCGCAGGGCAAGGCGGCGATGCGCGCGGTCACCGAGCGGCTGCGCAGCGACGGCACGAGCCATGTCCTCCACATCGGCATCGGTGGCTCGGCGCTCGGCCCGGCGCTGCTTGTCGATGCGCTCGGCCACGGCGGCGACGGGCCGCACATCAAGATCGTCGCCAATATCGACGGCGTCGCGCTGGAGCGGGCGACCGCGCGCTGCGACCCGGCGCGGACGGCGATTATCGTCGTGTCGAAGACCTTCACCACCCAGGAGACGATGACCAACGCCGCGTCGGCGCTCGACTGGCTGGTCGCGCACGGCATCGCCGAGCCGCGCCGCAAGGTTGTCGCGGTCACCGCCGCGCCGGACAAGGCGGCCGCCTGGGGGGCGGGCACCGTGCTGCCCTTCGCGGAGACGGTCGGCGGGCGCTATTCGCTGTGGTCCGCGGTCGGTTTGCCGCTGGCGCTGCGTTGCGGCTGGCCGGCGTTCGAGGCGCTGCTCGCCGGGGCTGCCGCCATGGACGACCACTTCGCCGACGCACCTTTCGCCGCCAACGCCCCGGCGCTGGCGGGCGCATTTGACGTCTGGGCGGCGGCGGTGCTGGGGCAGCGCAACCGCGCAGTGTTCGCCTATGATGAGCGGCTGCGGCTGCTGCCCGCGTTCCTCCAGCAGCTCGAGATGGAGAGCAACGGCAAGCGCGTCAGCCGCGACGGCGCGCCGCTCAAACGGCCGGCGGCGGCCGTGACGTGGGGCGGCACCGGCACCGATGCCCAGCACGCCGTGTTCCAGCTGCTGCACCAGGGCGATCCCGGCGGTCCGGTCGAGTTCGTTGCGGTGCGCGAGCCCGGTCATGCGCTTGGCGGGGATCACCACCGGCAGCTGCTCGCGAATTGCTTCGCGCAGGGCGCGGCGCTGATGCGCGGGCGGACGTTTGAGGAGGCGCTGGCCAAGTCCGGGGGTGACCCGGCACTGGCGGCGGCGAAGACCTTTCCCGGCAACCGCGCGTCGGCGACGATCCTGCTCGACCGGCTCGATGCCCAGACGCTTGGCGCGCTGCTGGCGTTCTACGAGCACCGCGTGTTCACCGCTGCCTGCCTGCTCGGTCTCAACCCGTTCGACCAATGGGGGGTCGAGCTGGGCAAGGAGATGGCGAATGCGCTGGGGCAGGGCGGCCACTTCGACGCTTCGACCGAGGCGCTGATGCGGCGGGCGGGCCTCTAGTCGTCGAGTGCGGCGTAGACCATCGTGCGGACTTCGCGGCGGACCGGGTAGGTCGAGCTGGGGATGAGCTGGGTCATGAAAATGACGATCATTTCTTCAACCGGATCGATCCAGAAGAAGGTGCTGGCGGCACCGCCCCAGAAATAGTCGCCGTCACTGCCGGGCATCAGGGTCCGCGACGCCTTGGTGGAGGTGGCGAAGCCGAGGCCGAAGCCGACGCCCTCGTAGGCTGCTTCGCTGAACAGCGACACCGACAGAGCGGGAAGGTCGACGCCGCCGGGCAGGTGGTTGGCCGTCATCAGGTCGAGAGTCTTACGCGAAATCAAGCGCTTGCCGGACGCGGTCCGGCCGCCGGCCAGCATCGCCTGGGCAAACTTCAGGTAATCGCGCGCGGTCGAGACCAGCCCGCCGCCGCCCGAAATGAACGAGGCCGGTTGCAGGTAGGACGAGGTCGCGGCGTCGTCCTGCAGCTCGATCCCGCCGGCGCGGGTCGGCTGATAGCAGGCGGCGAGGCGGTGGCCCTGGCCGTCGCCGACGTGGAAGCCGGTGTCGGTCATGCCCAAAGGGTCGAGCAGGCGGCGCTGCAGGAACGTCTCGAACGGCTCGCCCGCGACCTTGCCGACGAGGTAGCCGACGACGTCGGTGGCGACCGAGTAGTTCCACTGGTCGCCCGGCGAGAACTCCAACGGAATGCCGGCCAGCGCCGTGATCATGTCGTCGAGCGTGCCGGCTTTTTCGATCTCGCCGATCCGCGCGGCGCGGTAGGCGGCGTCGACGTTGGTGCGCAGCTGGAAGCCATAGGTCAGGCCCGCGGTGTGGCGCAGCAGGTCGATAACCAGCATCGGGCGCTTCGGCGGGCGGGTCTGGAAGCCAATCTTGTGGGTGCCGGCGACGAACACACCGAGAGCCTTCCACTCCGGGATGTAGCGGTGGACCGGCTCGTCCAGCGCGATCCTGCCCTCCTCGACCAGCATCATCAGCGCCACCGACGTGAGCGGCTTGGTCATCGAATAGATGCGGAAGATCGTGTCCTCGGCCAGCGGCACGCCGCGCGCGACGTCCGCCATGCCGCGCACGCCCAAATGCGCGACCTCGCCGCGCCGCGCGACCAGCGTCAGTGTGCCCGGCAGGCGGCCGGTCTGGACGTATTTCGCATTGAGGAAGTCGTCGATCGCGGCCAAGCGCGCGGGATCGAAGCCGAGAGCATTGGGCATGCGGCGGTTATTCCTACAGGGTCGGTTGGTCGAAGCGGCGCGGCGCGACCTTGGCGTTCAACTCGATGATCGCGCTCGATGCCGTGGTCTTGCATAGGCCGGGCACGACGGCGTGGACGAAACACGCCGCAGTGGCGCGCGCCAGCTTCATGCCGACGCCCATCGAGGCGCGCATATGCTCGAAATAACCCTCGCCGACGGTGCGCGGGTGCTCGACGAACAGGCGGACGAACATGCGGGCGGACTCCGGATCGTGCTGACCGGGGTATCGCCGAATGCGCCGCTGGTGCCAAGTGACAGCGTCTGCCCAGTTCGCTATTGCAGCCGCGTCGGGCGATTAGCTCAGTTGGTAGAGCGCTTCCTTTACACGGAAGATGTCGGCGGTTCGAGCCCGTCATCGCCCACGTAACGCACCCGGAACATTACCCTTTCGAATCAAATATTTAACTTCGATCGGGTCTTGTTATTGCCGCATTGCAGCACGAAATGCGCCCTCCCCAAGTTAAGGAAGGGCAATAACAATGCGAGCATTTGTAAACACGGCCATCATCGCGGCCGCCGCAGTGGCGGCTCCCGCGTTCGCGCAGGACGCTGCACCGGCCGGCAACTTCACCGGCCCCCGCATCGAGGCGCATGTCGGCTATGACCGGCTCGGCACCAATGACACGAACGGTCATATCGACGGCGTGACCTACGGTCTCGGCGCCGGTTATGACATCGCCCTCGGGCGCGGCGGCCTGATCGCCGGTGTCGAAGTCAACGGCGACCTGTCGAGCACCGACGCCCGTGACGACAGCCTGGGGATCGGCTTCAAGGCGAAGCGCGACCTCGACGCCTCGGTGCGCATCGGCACGTCGCTGGGCACCCGCGGTCTGATCTACGCGAAGGTCGGCTATGCCAATTCGCGCTTCCGGGTGTTCGACACGCTCGGCGGTGACAGCCTGTCCGCCAATTTCGATGGCGTCCGCGCCGGCGTCGGCTATGAGCTGATGGTCAGCCGTAACGCCTATCTGAAGGCCGAATACCGCTACACGAACTACGAAAAGGGCCTCGATCGCAACCAGTTCGTCGGTGGCGTCGGCTTCCGCTTCTAGGCGATAACGGCACGTGGCGAGGACGGCGGGTCGCGAGGCCCGCCGTTTTCGTGTCAGCCGTCGACCGGCACGCCGGGCAGGTTCTTGCTGGTGCGGATGGTCAGGCTGGTCTTGACGCTGGCAACGTTGGGGGCGGGCGTCAGCGCGCTGGTCAGGAAGCGCTGGAACTCCTGCAGGTCGTGCGCGACGACCTTCAGGATAAAGTCGATCTCGCCGTTCAGCATGTGGCATTCGCGGACCTGGGGCAGGGCGGCGACATGCTCCTCGAAGGCGCGGAGGTCGGTTTCGGCCTGGCTTTTCAGGCTGACCATGGCGAAGACGGTGATCGCATAGCCCAGCGCTTCTGGATCGAGATCGGCATGATAGCCGCGGATCGCGCCCGCTTCCTCCAGAGCGCGAACGCGGCGCAGGCACGGCGGTGCGGTCAGCCCGGCGCGCTCGGCCAGCTCGACGTTGGTGACGCGGCCCTCGGCCTGCAGATGACGCAGGATGACCCGGTCGACGGCATCGATGGCAACGCGAGATCGGTGCATCGGCGCAATTCCCACAGCGGCGGACAGCGCGGGACTATAGGAATATTGCGACGCTGCGCAATCTTCCGTCGCTGGAAAGCGCACCGTCGATCGCCTAGATAGGAGTGCAGGAGACACGAATGCCCGAAACGAAGCACGCCAAGGTCCTGATCATCGGTTCCGGGCCCGCCGGCTACACCGCCGCCATCTATGCCGCGCGCGCGGCGCTGGAGCCGGTGCTGATCCGCGGGTTGCAGCCGGGCGGCCAGCTGACCATCACCACCGACGTCGAGAACTGGCCCGGCGACACCAGCGTCATGGGTCCGAACCTGATGATCCGCATGGAGGCGCAGGCCGCCCACGTCGGCACCGAGCTGATCGATGACATCGTCACCGCAGTCGACCTGTCGCGCCGGCCGTTCACCGCGGTGTGCGACTCAGGCGCCCGCTGGACCGCGGACACGATCGTCGTCGCCACCGGCGCACAGGCGCGCTGGCTCGGCCTGCCGTCGGAGACGAAGTATCGCGGCTTCGGCGTGTCGGCGTGCGCGACCTGCGACGGCTTCTTCTTCCGCGGCAAGGTCGTGGCGGTCGTCGGCGGCGGCAACACCGCGGTCGAGGAGGCGCTGTTCCTGACCAACTTCGCCAGCAAGGTCTATCTGATCCACCGCCGTGCCGAACTCCGCGCCGACGCGACCAACCAGCGCCGCCTGTTCGCCAATCCCAAGATCGAGATGGTCTGGAATGCGGAAGTCGCGGAGGTCGAGGGCACGGACGCGCCGCTCGGCGTGACCGGCGTGACGATCGTCGACACCGCGACCGGGCACAGCCGGGTGATCGCGGTCGACGGGCTGTTCGTCGCCATCGGACATGTGCCGGCAACCGAGCTGTTCGCCGACAGCCTGGCGATGGACGGCGAGGGTTATCTGGTCACCGCGCCGGATTCGACCGCGACCAGCGTGGCGGGCGTGTTCGCGGCCGGCGACGTCAAGGACAAGGTCTATCGCCAGGCGGTGACGGCGGCCGGCATGGGCTGCATGGCGGCGCTCGAGGCCGAGCGCTTCCTGGCGCACGGCCATGTCGCGGCGGAAGCGCGCGAAGCGGCGTGAACCTCGACTGGGAAAAGCTGCGGCTGTTCGACATCGTCGCCGATGCCGGCAGCTTCACGGAAGCCGCCCGGCGGCTGCACATGAGCCAACCGGCGCTGAGCCGCCAGGTTTCGGCACTGGAGGATTCGGTCGGGGCCAAGCTGTTCCACCGCCATGCCCGCGGCCTTGCCATGACCCACGAGGGCGAGCAGCTCCATCTCGCCACCCACGAGATGAGCGAGACGCTGGAGCGGACCCGCAACTCCATCGACGTGTCGCGCGGCAAGCCGTCCGGCGAGATCCGCCTGACCACCACCGTCAGCTTCGGCTCGACCTGGCTGGCGCGGCAGATGGGGGCGTTCCTCGACCGTTATCCGGACGTCAACGTGACGATGGTGCTGACCGATCAGGACGTCGACCTGGCCAAACGTGAGGCCGATTGCGCGATCCGATTCCACGCGCCGTACCAGGGCGAGCTGATCCAGAAGCCGCTGGTGCCGATCCGCCACCGGCTGTGCGCCAGCCCGGCCTATCTCGCCGAGCACGGTACGCCGACGACGGTGAGGGAGCTCGCCGGTCACCGGCTGCTGGCCTATGGCAGCGCCGCGCCGAACGCGCTGAAGGGCATCAACTGGGCGCTCGAGCTGGAGCATGAGGGCACGCCGCGGGTGGCCGCGCTGACCTTGAACAACAGCTTCGGCGTGCTGCAGGCGGTCGAGGCCGGCGCCGGCATCGCCGCACTGCCGAGCTACCTCATCCGCTTTTCGGGCAAGGTCACGGTGGTGATGCCCGATCTGGAGGGGGCGATCTTCCGGACTTTCTTCGTCTATCCCGCCGAGCTGCGGAAGTCGGCACGGGTGGTGGCGCTGCGCGACTTCCTGGTCGAACGGATGACCCGCGAGGAACTCGACCTGCCGAGCCATGCTGCAATTGCATAGCTGCACTGCAGCAATAGCACTGCCCGCGAAACGAGTGATGGTGCATAACGCCCTTGTTGCCGCTGAACGCGGCTGACCCCCCGGCCACCGCCCTCCCTGCGGTCCCCGGGTTCGGGTCCGGCCTCCCTCCCCCCCCCTTGGCCGGGCCCCTGGGTATTCTGGGGCCGGTGGTCGCGAGACCACCGGCCCCTTTTCTTTGTGCGCGGGCTCCGCTACCCGCTTGGCAACCGGCACGGACCTGTAGCTCAATTGGTTAGAGCAGGCCGCTCATAACGGCTCGGTTCGGGGTTCAAGTCCCTGCGGGTCCACCGGAGTTTTTCGGAGTTGCAGAGCCTCGTGTTGCCGGCCCCCAAGCGCAGTTTCGGACAATGGGTCTGGGCCTTGCTGGGCCTCGTCGTGCTCGGTCTGGCCTTGTGGGGCATCCACCTGATCGCGGGGCAGGTGACCTGGGCCGAGATTGTCGCCGACATCAAGGCGACGCCGCCCCATCACCTGATCGCGGCGGCGGTATCGGCGGCGCTCTCCTACCTCGTGCTCGTCGGCTATGACGGGCTGGCGGTACGGCATCTCGGCTACCGGCTGCCGTTCGGCACGCTCGCAGCAGCTTCGTTCGGCAGCTTCACCATGAGCCACGCGCTCGGGCTGACCGTGCTGACCGGCGGGACGGTGCGCTACCGCATCTACACCCGCGCCGGGGTCAAGCCGCTCGACATCGCGCTGATCATCGCGCTGTGCGGATGGACCTTCTGGCTCGGCATCATCGCGGTGGCGGGCACCGGGCTGCTGATCGCGCCCGAACTCGCCGCACCGCTGGAGACCGTTCTGCCGGCCAGCATCAAGGCGTTCACGCCGAGCATCAAGGACTGGGCGGGCGCGATACTGCTTGCCGGTGCGGTCGCCTATACCGTGTTGGCGTTCGTCTGGCGGCGGCCGATCCGGCTTTACAAATACGAGTTCTACCTGCCGACCGGGCGCTCGACGCTGCTGCAGATCGCCATCGGCGCGGTCGACCTGTTCTTCGCCGGCGCGGCGCTCTACCTGCTGCTGCCCGACATCGGCGCGGTCGACCTGCTGACCTGGCTGACGATCTACAGCGTCGCGATGGTGGCGGGCGCGATGAGCCATGCGCCGGGCGGTCTCGGGGTGTTCGAGCTGGTGGTGGTGGCGCTGCTGCCCGCCAGCCCGAAGGCCGAGGTGCTGGCGGCGCTGGTGCTGTTCCGGGTGATCTACACCTATGTGCCGTTCGCGCTCGGCCTGGTGGTGATCGGGATCGGCGAGCTGCGCGCGCTCAGGGCCCGGCGCGGCGCAAGTCGGCAAGCCGCCGCAGCGCCTTCGCCTGCCAGTTCGGCGCCAGACCTTCGATCGCCAGCAGTTCGGCCAGAAGCTCAGCGCCCATAGCCTGGGCGGCGATCACCTCGGCAAAGCGCGCGATGCTCCAGTCGGGATTGGGTCGCTCGACGACGGTGTGGGCATCGCCGGCCGTGATGACGCCGGGTTCGAGGACGCGGTAGTACCAGCCGCACCAGCCGCGCCGCACCATCGTGCGCGCCAGCCGCGGTTCACCAAGTGCCAGCGCCAGCTTGAAGCACGGCTGCCGTGGCTGGGTGATCTGCAGGAGCGCGGATCCGCTCCGGATGCGGTCGCCGATGTGAATACCGGTTTCATCGACGTCGGCGACGACAAGGTTCTCGCCCATCGCGCCGGGGGCGAAAATGCCGCTCAGGTCCGGGAAGGCCGCCGCCCAGTCGGGATAGCGCGACAGCGGATAGCCATAGACCGCCTTGTCGGCGCCGCCGTGAACGGTCAGGTCGGCCTGCGCGTCGCCAGCCAGCCCGAATTCGCCGGCATGGACCGGCCCGGCGACAGCATGTTTGCGATAGCCGCTCGGCACGGCTTTCGGACCCAGCGGTGCGATCGTGCCGACGTGCACCGCGACGACTTCGGGACTTGCAATCACCGGTCCGCCGTCCCAAATTCGGGATCGTCGTCAACCAAACGGAAGGAGGTGGTCCAGTGTCTCATTGCTCCAAGTCAGGAACTGGAAATCAGGGTCGCGGTCACGAGGTGATCGCGCGCTAAACCTCTTTCGGTTTCACGACCGGCAATGGAAGGGCCGTCGGGGGTAAAGCTCCGGCGGCCCTTCGATTATCCGGCGGTGTTGCCGCCTTGCGCCACGATGCGGCCCGACCGCTCCAGCTTGCCCCAGCCGACCGACGGCCCGCGCAGCGCCGCGGAGACGGCCCGCAGCACCACCGAATACATGATCTGCCGGTAGATGAAGCGCTGCGCGACCAGCAGCAGCACGGGATAGCGCTTCTCGCGCACGTCGAGCCGGTAGGCGACCCAGCCACAGACCACGTCGATCAGCGTGAAGGCGACCCAGAAGACCGCCATGCGCAGCACGTCGCTTTGCGTCTGCGCCCAGCCGTGCTGCTCGACCCGGATGATCGTCGAGATGAAGCTGACCACCAGCGCCAGGTCGATGATCGGCGAGATCAGCGCGAAGCCGATCTGGAACAGCCAGGCTTGCGGCAGCCCGACCCAGGCAAGGCCCGGCGGGCGGCCGTCCCGGAAGATCGAGCCGTGCTTCCAAAGGCATTGCAGCGTTCCGAACGCCCAGCGGTAGCGCTGCTTGGCAAGCGCGCGGAAGGTCTCGGGCGCCTCGGTCCAGGCGACCGCATCGGTGTCGTAGCCGACCCGCCAGCCGGCGCGCTGGATGGCGATGGTCAAATCCTGATCCTCGGCCAGCGTGTCGGTCGGGTAGCCGCCCACCGCCGTCAGCGCCGCGCGCCGCCAGGCCCCGACCGCGCCGGGCACGACGGTGATCGCATCGAAACGCGCCAGCGCGCGGCGCTCGAGGTTCTGCGCGGTGACATATTCGACCGCCTGCCAGCGCGTCACGAGATTGACGCGGTTGCCGACCTTGGCATTGCCGGCGACCGCACCGATGCCGGGATCGGCGAACCAGCGCGCCAGCCGGGCGATGGTCTGCGGCTCGAACTCGGTATCGGCGTCGAGGCTGACGACGATGTCGCCGCGGGCCAGGGTCAGAGCATGGTTGAGCGCGCGGGCCTTGCCGCCGTTCGCCAATGTGATCAGGCGGACGCGCGGTTCGTCGTGAAAGGCTTCGCTGACAATGGCGCTGGTCGCGTCGGTGGAGCCGTCGTCGACGACGATGATCTCAAGCCCGACATCGGTGCTGGCGAGCACCCGCCGGACCGAGGCCGCGATCACCCGCGCCTCGTTGAACGCCGGAATGATCACCGACACGAACCGCGCCGGATCGATCGGCGGCGGTACCGGTCGCACCGACGCACGGCGGCTGCCGAGCGCAAGACCGGCGAGGATCAGCGCGCGCGCGATGCCGAGCGCAATGGCGATGACGAACAACCATTTCAGCGCGACATCGAGTCCGGCGACGAGCAGGAAGACGCCGACATCGGCGCGCACCGCGAGCAGGTCATCGCCGGCGACCGTCGGCATCACCGCGGCTGGCGTCAGCCCGGCGAGCGATCCGAGCGGGACAATCCGATAGCCGTGCGCACGCAGTCCGTCGATGATCGCAGGCAGGGCGGCGACGGTCTGGCCGCGGTCGCCGCCGCCGTCGTGCAGCAGGATGACATTGGCCGAACGCTCCGGGCTGCCGGCGGCGACCTGCGCGAGGGTGCGGCGGACGATCTCGTCGACGCCGGGGCGTTTCCAGTCGCCCGGATCGACGTGCAGGCCGACGTTCATGTAGCCGTCGTTCTGGGCGATCAGCGCGGGCCCGAGCTCGTCGGCGGTGGTCGGCTCGGCGTCGCCGAAATAGGGCGCCCGGAACAGCCGCACGCCGCGCCCGGTATAGGCCTCGATCAGCCGCTGCGTGGCGTTCAGTTCCAGTTTCGTGCCGCGCGGCGAGACCAGCGCCAGGTTGGGGTGGGTATAGCTGTGATTGCCGAGCTCGTGCCCCTCCGCGACGATGCGGTTCAGCACGCCAGGCAGCACGATCGCGCTCTCGCCGACGACGAAGAAGGTCGCGGTGGCGTGCTTTGCCTTCAGGATATCGAGGATGCGCGGGGTGTAGTCGCTGTCGGGTCCATCGTCGAAGGTCAGGGCGACGTCATGCGTGCTGTAGCCGGTGCGGCGGATCACATAGGGCGTCGGCAGCGCGCCGTAGCGCTCGTCGTGGATGAAGCCGAGGGGGTCGGCGACGATCGTGCGCTGACCGGTGGTGGGCGTGTCCTCGATGCGGATCAGCTCGCCCGCCCCCTCGACATCGACATTGCCCATCGATTCGAGACGGCGCAGGTCGGGCACCCGGCCGGTCTGGAAGCTGGCGAGGACACTCCATGTCCCCGGATCCTCGGTGCCGAGCCGCCACAGCGCGACGCCGAACACGCCCGCGGCATCGGCAGCGCGCAGCTGGTTCCAGGCGCTGACCGCATCGAGCATCCAGACATGATGCGGCCTGCCGTCCTCCTCGTAATCGAAGGTCGCGTTGCCGCTGGCGGGATCGAACCGGATCGCCGCCCCGCTGTCGTGCGCCGACAGCCAGGCCTCCTCGATCGATTGCGAATTGGTGCCGCCGCCCTCGGTCCAGTCATAGGCATAGTTGCCGACCGCGACGATCGCCTTGTCGCGCCCGACCATCCGGCGCGCCATGCGGAGATGATCGACGAACCAGTTCTGCGAGGCGATCGGCCCGACCGGCCCGCCGAGGTAGTGTTCATCATAGATCATCAGGAACAACCGGTCGGCGGCGCGGGCGTAGGCGGCGAGGTTCCACGCCGGGTCGTCGACGGGGACCGCCAGGGTCACCATCCAGCCGTGCGGGGCATAGCGCGCCTTCGCCTCGCCGATGAAGCGCAGATAGTTGTGCTGGGCCGCGGGCGGGATCTCCTCCAGGTCGAACACCACACCCGCGGCCTTGCGCGCCGTCAGCTGCGGTTCGAGCGCCGCCAGCAGCCGCTGCCGCGCACCGGCGTCGGCCAGCAGCCTCGCCGTGCCCACCCCGTCCCAGGTGCCGCCCTTGGCGTTCTGCACGACCAGCATGAGCTTGGGCCGCTTCGGTGCGGCGGCGAGCAGCGCGTCGAGGCGCGCGTCGGGGACCACGGTGACGTGGTGATCGGGACCGGTCACCGACACCAGCGCCGGAGCCAGCCAGTCGAGCTTGCCGATGTTGCGGGCCAGCGAGCCGAAGCTGGCATCGTCCCAGGGCGCGTAGAAGCCGACGATCGTCTGTTTGACGGCGGCATCGGCCGGCGTGCCGCCGAACGGCCGCCACGCCAGCGTTTTGCGGAGGCTGTGCCGGAGGCGTGCGACCTTGACGTCGAGCGGGCGCGGGTGCGGCCGTTCCATCGTCACCGCCAGCGGTGCCGGGACCGGCACCTCGATGACGGTGAAGGCAAAAGTTGCGACCGAAACCAAGCCGAGCAGGACGAGGAACACGACCGCGCGCAGCGTCCAGCGCGCGCGTTGTCCGCTGGGGTCGTAGAAGACCGGCTTGTCCGTCATGACCTCATTCAGCGACGATGGTCGGGGAGACAGGATTTGAACCTGCGACCCTCTGCTCCCAAAGCAGACGCGCTACCAGGCTGCGCCACTCCCCGACGGAGCCCGCGATTGGTGGAGCAGAGGGGGATCGAACCCCTGACCTCAGCAGTGCGATTGCTG
>JBBQWN010000024.1:0-32443 GCA_038210595.1 Sphingomonadales bacterium
GCTTCGAAGCTGGTCAAGAAGGTCGAGGGCGAGATCGTCCGCGGCCAGATCCTGAAGACCGGCATCCGCATCGACGGCCGCAACACGACGACCGTCCGCCCGATCGAGGCGATGGTCGGCTTCCTGCCGCGCACCCACGGCTCGGCGCTGTTCACCCGCGGCGAGACCCAGGCGATCGTCTCGACGACGCTGGGCACGTCGGACGCCGAGCAGATGATCGATGGCCTCGACGGCCTGCGCTACGAGCGCTTCATGCTGCACTATAACTTCCCGCCCTACTCGGTCGGTGAAGTCGGCCGCTTCGGTGCGCCGAGCCGCCGCGACATCGGCCACGGCAAGCTGGCGTGGCGGGCGGTCAATCCGCTGCTGCCGACCAAGGAGGCGTTCCCCTATACGATCCGCGTCCTCTCCGACATCACCGAGTCGAATGGCTCGTCGTCGATGGCGACGGTGTGCGGCGCGAGCCTCGCCCTGATGGACGCGGGCGTGCCGCTGCTCCGTCCGGTCGCCGGCATCGCGATGGGCCTGATCTTGGAAGGCAAGGAGTTCGCCGTGCTGAGCGACATCCTCGGCGACGAGGATCACCTCGGCGACATGGACTTCAAGGTCGCGGGCACCAGCGAGGGCGTCACCGCGCTGCAGATGGACATCAAGGTCGCCGGGATCACCGAGGAGATCATGAAGGTCGCGCTCGACCAGGCGAAGGCCGGTCGCGAGCACATCCTCGGCGAAATGGCCAAGGCGCTCGACACCACACGCACCGAGATGTCGGCCCATGCGCCGCGCATCGAGACACTGCAGATCGACAAGTCGAAGATCCGCGACGTCATCGGCACCGGTGGCAAGATCATCCGCGAGATCGTCGCCACCACCGGTGCGAAGGTCAACATCGAGGACGACGGCACCGTCAAGATCGCCAGCTCCGATCCCGCACAGATCGAGGCCGCCAAGAAGTGGATCCTCGGCATCACGCAGGAAGCGGAAGTCGGCAAGATCTACGACGGCAAGGTCGTCTCGATGGTCGACTTCGGCGCGTTCGTGAACTTCATGGGTGCCAAGGACGGCCTCGTCCACATCTCGGAGATCAAGAACGAGCGCGTCTCCAATGTTAAGGAAGTCCTGACCGAGGGCCAGGCCGTCAAGGTCAAGGTGCTCGCCATGGACGAGCGCGGCAAGGTGCGCCTGTCGATGCGCCTCGTCGACCAGGAGACTGGCGAAGAGATCGCCGACACGCGCCCGCCGCGTGAAGGCGGCGAGGATCGCGGCCCGCGCCGCGAGGGCGGTCCGCGTCGCGATGGCGGCAGCGGCGGCGGTGACCGTGGCGGCCGCGGCGGTGGCGATCGTGGGCCCCGTCGGGACGGGGGCCGCGACGACCGTGGCCCGCGCCCGGAGCGTGCCGCAGCCGAGCCCGAGGGCGAGCCGACGTTCGCGCCGAGCTTCCTGACCGGCGACCGCGACTAAGCCCCGCTGGCAACGCAATCAGGCCGCTCCCCTACCGGGGGGCGGCCTTTTTGCTGCGCGCTTGACGGCGGCCGGGGTTTCGCCGACCGCCGTGGGTGGGGAGAGGCGCACATGCACGACACCGGACTTGCCGCGAACGCCGACAATGTCGCCGCGCTGGTCGACGCCTGGACGCTGATGGTCGGGCGTTTTACCGGGCACGATATCGCCGCCGGCGACGGCTTTGCGACGATCATCGGCAACGTGCCGCTGGCCTTCTATAACTTCATCGTGCTCGACCGGCCGGTATCCGACCTCGCGACGCTCGACCATGTGCTCGCCGCGGCGCGGCACCGCGCCGAGGCCTGCGCCCACCCGGCGATGCTGGCGGCGTGCACCGAATGGCTGCCGGCAGGCTGGGCAGACAATTTCGCCGTGCACGGGCTTGCCGACCCGATCAACATGACCGGCATGGCCAGTGACCAGCTGCTGCCGCCGCGGCGTCCGGCCCCCGCCGAGCTCGTGCTGCGCCGGGTCGAGGACGTCGCCGCCGCCAGCGCCGTCGCCCGCATCAACGCCCACGCCTATGGGATGCCAGAGGCCGAGGTCGCATTCATGTACGCCATGGACCTGTGGCAGCCGCGTGACAGCTTCGGTGTCGTCGGCAGCGTCGACGGGCGCGACGTCACCTGCACGGCAGCATTCGTGCTGCCCGACATGATCTACATCGCGCTGGTCGCGACGGAGCCCGATGTCCACGGGCGCGGCTATGCCGAGGCGGCGATGCGCCACGCCATCGCGCTGGCGGTCGCCACTTGCGGCGACAAACGCATCTGGCTCCATGCCAGCGACATGGGCCGCCCGGTCTATGCGGCGATGGGCTTCACGGCCGGTGCGACGACGCCGGCCTATGGCTTCGCCTGACTAGCTGCGGCTGAGGCGGACATCGACCTCGCGGTCGATGTAGCGCCACTCCGCGGTGGCGCGCAGCCGGTCGACCATGTGGTCGAACGCCGCCGCGTCACGCGGTGCGTATTCGAACCAGGTGATGAAATCGAACGGCTCGCCAAGGTCGCGGCTGTGATGGAGGCGTCGGGCCACGGCGGGCAGATAGTCCATGCCGATCGCGATGTGATGCGACTCCGCCTCGAAAATGGCCCGGCGCTCGTCCTGCGCCAGCGCCCACCAGGCGTCGGTCTTGCGGATCGCGATCATCGCCGCCTGGCGCGCCTCGGGGCGGCCCAGCCCCTCCTGCGCGGCACGCAGCGCCGTCGCCTCGTGCGCCTCGGTGTAGCGGTGGTTGCTGGTGGTGCCGCGCAGGGTCCAGGCGGCCCCCGCGACCGGAGGCGCGAGCGACAGGCGGGTGACCGGGGCCAACGCCGTGCCGGCGAGGCAATCCTGCGCGGTGACACGCCATTCGCCGATCGCGCCGCCGGTGAAATTGATCAGCATCGGTGTGGACATGCGTGGTGTTCCGGCGCTCGCGGCGGACCGGTTACAGCGCCTGCGCCATCGCTTCGACGCGGATCGCAGCGGGTGGTTTGCCGGCCCGGTGCCGGGCGATCATTGCCTCGAATGCCGCTTCCAGATGCCGGGCGTAGCGCACCGGATCGAACAGCGGCGAACGCGGCAGAGTGGCGCGCAAACGTTCGCGCAGCGCCGTCAGGCGCCCGGTGTCCTGGCCGAGCGCGATGCCAAGCTGGACATAATCGTCGAGGCTGTGGGTCACCAGCTCGGGCAGGCCGACGGCGTGGAGCAGGCTGACCCCGACCCGCGCCGCATAGGTCTCGCCCGCCAGCGTCAGGACCGGCAGACCGGCGTGCAGCGCATCGCTGGCGGTCGCATGGGCGTTGTACGGCGTGGTATCCAGGAACAGGTCGGCGGCGGCGAGCTGCGCGAGATAGCGCTCCCGCTCGCTGCGCAGCGCGAACGCCAGGCGGGCGGTATCGATGCCTTGCCCGGCGGCGGCGGCGCGTAGATTGGCCTGCGCCACCGGATCGTCGGCGCGCAGCCACAGCACGCTGTCCGGCACGGCGCGCAGCATCGCCATCCAGCCGGCGAATATGTCCGGTAGGATCTTGTAGTTCTGGTTGAAGGCGCAGAACACGAACGCGCCGTCGGGCAGGCCGAAGGCGCTGGCCGCGCCGCGCGGCCGGGCGTCGGTGAAGCGCGCATTGGGCTGATAGCAATCGGGCAGCCAGGCGACGGCCTCGGCATAACCGCCGGTTGCGGTGGCGGGCACCAGCCGCTCGTCGGCGATGATATAGTCGATGTACGGTGCCCCCATCGTGCCCGGATAGCCGAGGCAGCTGACCTGTACCGGCGCGGCCCGCGCGGCGAACAGGCTGGGGCGCGAGGCCGCGGTATAGCCGGTCAGGTCGACGGCGATGTCGAGGCCCAAAGCCTGGGCGCGGGCCGCGGCCTCGACGTCGGACAGGCCGGTGACATCCTCGAAGCCGTCGAAGGCAGCGACCGCGCGCGCCCGCCAGGCATCGTCGGCGAACGGCCCGAAGCCGAAGCCGATCACCTCGAAACGGTCGCGGTCATGCGCCTCGAACAGCTCGGCGGTCAGGTGCATGACCGGGTGGTCGCGGAAATCGGGCGAGAAATAGCCGATCCGCAGCCGCTCGCCCGGACGCCGCGGCACCGGCGCAACGCTGGCTACGGCGGGATAGCGCTGGGCGTTGTACAGTCTCGCCGCGGCGAGACTGCGCCGCCGGTCGTCGTCGATCGAGGTCAGCACGAATGGCTCGACCCACAGCCGGCCCGCGTCGATGCCCGCCGTCAGCCGGTTGCGCTCGGTCTCGAAGTCTGTCCAGTCGGACACCAGCATGCGGCAGTGGAGGCGCTCGCCGATGGCAAACTCGTGCCCCGGATCGATGGCGATGACCCGGTCGAAGCTGGCGATCGCTTCGGCCGGGCGTCGTGCCATCCGCAGCGTCATGGCGCGGTTATAGTGCGCGGTGATGTCGCCCGGGCTGAGTGCGATGGCGCGGTCGAGACACGCGAGGCCATCATCGAACCGCCCCATCTCGGCGAGCAGCCATCCGGCGTTGCACAGCGCGGCGACATGCTCCGGGGCGGCGAGCAGCGCTTGCTCGAAGCTGTCCAGCGCCTCGGCCCGGCGCTGCAGCGCCTTCAACGCGTTGCCGCGGCCGTTCCAGGCGTCGGCGTGCCCGGGGGCCAGCGCGATGGCCCGCTCGAAACTGGCAATCGCCTCGGCGACGCGCCCCTCCGTGGCGAGGGCGTTGCCGCGATTGTAGATCGCATCGACATGGAACGGGTTGATCGCAATGGCGCGGTCGAAGCTGGCCAGCGCCTCGCGTGTCCGTCCGAGCCGCAGCAGCGCGCCGCCCCGGTTATAGTGCGCGCCGAAATGGCCGGGGTCGCACGCGATCGCGGCCTCATAGCTTGCCAGCGCCGCCTCGGTGCGGTCGAGCTTGGCCAGGACGGTGGCGCGGTTGACATGGGGGCGCGCCGAGCCGGGCGCGGCGGCAATGGCGCGGTCGAAGCTGCGCAGGGCGTCGTCGGAGCGGCCGAGGCGGGCGAGGACGACGCCGCGCCGGTCGAGGATGTCGGCATCGCGCGGCGCGATCCTGGCGGCGCGGTCGAACCAGGTCAGCGCCTCGTCGAGCCGGCCGGCCGCGTTCAGTGCGGTCGCCGTCGCCACCACCTCGGCGAAGCTTTGCCGCTGGCCTGCCATGACCGTCCCCACCCGCCGTGTCGCGGCGCGCTTATGCGGCAAGCGCCCGCGCCCCGCCAGCCGGTCAGTCGGTGAAGCGCACGGTCGCCTGCCGGGTCCGGTCGACGGTCAGCCGCGTCACGTCGGGGCGCGAATAATGGCCCGAGGGGTCGAAGTTCTGGCGCGCCCGGCGGACCTCCGCGGGGTCGAGCGTCGCGGTCAGCAGTGCCTCGCCGGTGGTCGGCGGCACCAGCCACGAACCGTCGGGGGCGGCGATGCAACTGCCGCCGTCGGCGAGCATGTCGGGGCAGTGGTCGAGCATCGCGTGGCCGGCGGGGACATCGCCGCGGCGCATCAGGGCGCTCGCCGACAGAACATAGCTGCGGCCCTCCATCGCCATCACCGGGGTCAGCGCCTCGGTGTTGCGGACATTGCCCGGCCAGATCGCGACGTGAAGGTCCTCACCCTGCGCATGCAGCGCGGCGCGCGCCAGCGGCAGCCAGTTCTCGTAGCAGTTGAGCGTGCCAAGCGTGAAGCCGCCGACCGGGTGCACGACCAGCCCGTGCCCGTCGCCCGCCGCCCACACCAGCCGCTCCTCATAGGTCGGCATCAACTTGCGGTGGACCGAGGCGATGCGGCCTTCGGCGTCGATGACCACGTCGCTGCAATAAAGGCTGTGGCCCGACCGGTCGCGCGGCCGCTCGACGATGCCGAGGACGACCGCGATGCCGTGCCGTGCCGCCACTGCGCAGACTCCGTCCAGATGGCCGGCCTCGATCGTCACCGCCTGGTCGGCATAGTGGGCGAACTGGTCCTTCTGCAGGTCGTTGTCGAAACGCGCGCCGCCGGTCCATTCGAGCCAGAACGGATAGCCCGGCACCAGCGCCTCGCCGAACGCAACCAGCCCGCAGCCCTCGCCGGCGGCGCGCGCCGTCCAGTCCGCGACCCTGGCGAGCGTCGCGTCGCGGTCGAGCCATACCGGGGCGATCTGGGCGATAGCGACCTTCAGCATGACGTTCCCCAATGACGCGCCCGCGCATTTGTTGGCGCTTTTGTGCTAGACCGTCCGTATAGGCGATAGATGGCACGGACGATCAAGTACGAGGGCAAGGGCGACGGATGCTGCACGGACTAGGCGCGGTGCTCATGGGCGGCCGCGAGATTTTGCCCCTCGTCGAGGGCGGCAAAGGCGTCGCCGCCACCAATCACCTGTCGTCGGGCGCGTGGGCGCTGGCCGGCGGCGTCGGCACGATCAGCGCGGTCAATGCCGACAGCTATGACCCGACCGGCCGCATCATACCGCAGATCTATCAGGCGCTGACCCGGCGCGAGCGCCACGAGGAACTGGTCAACTATGCCATCGAGGGCGCGGTGCAGCAGGTGGAGCGCGCCTATGAAATGGCGGCGTCGGAACTGAAGCGCGGTCTCGGCGCGCTCAACATCAACGTGCTGTGGGAAATGGGCGGCGCGCAGCGCGTGCTGCAGGGCGTGCTGGAGCGCACCAAGGGGCTGGTCAACGGCGTCACTTGCGGGGCCGGCATGCCCTACAAGCTGAGCGAGATCGCGGCGCATCACGGCGTCCATTACTATCCGATCATCAGCAGTGCGCGCGCCTTCCGGGCGCTGTGGAAGCGGGCGTACTCAAAGGCGGCCGAGTGGCTGGGCGCGGTGGTCTATGAGGACCCATGGCTGGCCGGCGGGCACAATGGGCTCAGCAACGCCGAGGACCCGCGTGCACCGCAGGACCCCTACCCCCGCGTGCGCGACCTGCGGGTGGTGATGCGCGAGAGCGGCATTTCGGACGACATCCCGATCATCATGGCGGGCGGCGTCTGGCGGCTCGACGAGTGGACCGACTGGATCGACAACCCCGAGCTCGGGCGTATCGTCTTCCAGTTCGGAACGCGGCCGCTGCTGACGCAGGAGAGCCCGATCCCCGACGGCTGGAAGGCGCGGCTGATGACGCTGAAGCCCGGCGATATCAGCCTGCACCAGTTCTCACCGACCGGTTTCTATTCAAGCGCAGTCCGGAACCCGTTCCTGCGTGAACTCGAAGCGCGGTCGGAGCGGCAGATCGCGTTTTCCGCGACCGCCACCGGCGACCATCAGTTCCAGCTCGACGTCGGCGTCGGCCGCAAGAAATACTGGGTCACCCGCGACGACCTGCTGCGCGCGCGGGAATGGTATGCGATGGGCTTCGTCGATGCCCTGAAAACCCCCGACAACACGCTGGTGTTCGTCGGCACCGCGGAGCGCGACACGATCCGCAAGGACCAGGCCGACTGCATGGGTTGCCTCAGCCAATGCGGGTTCAGCAGCTGGGCCGATACCGAGACCAATACCACCGGGCGTCTGGCGGACCCGCGCAGCTTCTGCATCCAGAAGACGTTGCAGGACATCGCCCACGGCGGCGACACCGAGGCCAATCTGATGTTCGGCGGGCACTCGGCGTTCCGCTTCGCGCAGGACCCGTTCTACTCGAACGGCTTCGTCCCGACGGTCAAGCAGCTCGTCGAGCGCCTGATGACCGGCGCCTAGTAACGCGGGTCCTCGTAGATCCGCTCACGGCGGTCGTTGTAGTAATAGCGGCGGTCGCGACGCTCGCGGTCGTAATAATAGCGGCGGCCGTTGCGCTCCTCGTAGCGGTTCTTGTCGTCGATCGCGCCGACCACCGCGCCGCCGGCGGCACCGATCGCCGCACCCGCCAGCGGATCGCCGGCAATCGCGCCGATAATGGCACCGCCGGCGGCACCGATCGCGGCCCCCTTGCCGGTGCTGTTCAGGCGGCGTTCGCCGTAAGCATTGGTCTCGCACGCGGTCAGGGTCGTCGCGGCGAGCAGCGCGGCGATGGCGGCTTTGATGATGGTCATGGGTAAACTCCACTCCGGAACTGATAGTGCAACGACGCAGGACGCCGGCTGTTCCGTGAACGGAAGGACTGGAGCGGGCGAAGGGATTCGAACCCATCGGCGCGCGAGCGCCATCAAACGTGCGAGGGTTCGCCGGCCACTGGAAGACTGGAGCGGGCGAAGGGATTCGAACCCTCGACCCCGACCTTGGCAAGGTCGTGCTCTACCCCTGAGCTACGCCCGCTCGGGCAAACCGGGCGAGGCCCGGCTGGGAGGCGGTGACTTAGCGACCCGGCCGCGAACGCGCAACCCTTAAGTCGCAGGGTTGGCAGGGGCCGCCCTACCGCCCCATATGGCCTTCGAGACGATTCCCGACAGGAGCACCAGCGTTGGCCAGCCTTGCGACCGCCGCGACCGAAAAGGCCAGTATCGAGGCGTTCCGCCGCGACGTCATCGAGGCGTCGGCGACGACCCTGGTGCTGGTCGACTTCTGGGCCGAATGGTGCGGGCCGTGCAAGACGCTGACGCCGCTGCTGGAGCGCACCGTCGCCGCCTATGCGCCCAAGGTCGCGCTGGTGAAGATCGACGTCGACAAGAACCAGACGCTGGCCAGCCAGTTCCGCATCCAGTCGATCCCGACCGTCTATGCCTTCCTGAAGGGCCAGCCGGTCGACGGCTTCCAGGGTGCGCTGGGCGAGCGCGAGCTGAAGGCGTTCATCGATCGGCTGCTCGCCGCCGTGCCGCCCGCGCCGGACGAGGCCGATGCGGCGGCCGAGATCGAGGCGGTCGCCGCGGCCGCTGCAGCGGCGCTCGCCGAGGGCGCGGCGGCAGAGGCTGCGGAGATGTACGCGGCGCTCGCCGCCGAACTGCCCGAGCGGCAGGACTTCACCGCCGGCCACGCACGCGCGCTGCTGGCACTGGGGCAGATGGAGGCGGCGGAGGCGGCGCTCGCGGGCGTCCCGGCCGACAGCAAGGACGCCGCCGTCGTGCAGGCCCGCGCGGCGCTGGCGCTGGCCAGGGATGCCGGGCCGGTCGCCGACCTCGCGCCGCTCCACGCCCGGCTGGCGGCGGACAGCGACGATCATGCGGCGCGCTTCGAGCTGGCGAACGGTCTGCTCGCGGCCGGCGACCGCGACGGCGCGGCGGATGCGCTGCTCGACATCGTGCGGCGCGACCGTGAGTGGAACGAGGGCGCCGCCAGGGCGCGGCTGCTCAAGCTGTTCGAAGCAACCGGCCTGGGCGATCCGTGGACCGTGGCGACGCGCCGCAAGCTGTCGACCCTGTTGTTCGCGTAAGGCTGGGCCGATGTCCGACACCCAAGACGACGAGCCCGCGCTGCCCGAGGCGCTGCCGGTGTTTCCGCTGTCAGGCGCGCTGCTGCTGCCGCGCGGCGTGCTGCCGCTCAACATCTTCGAGCCGCGCTACCTCGCCATGTTCCGCGACGCCATCAAGGGGTCGAAGGCGATCGGCATCGTCCAGCCGCGCGACCCCGACACCGACCCGTCGCCGCTGTATGCGGTCGGCTGTGCCGGGCGGATCAGCGACTATCGCGAAACCGGCGACGGCCGCATCATCGTCGCGCTGACCGGCGTAACGCGCTTCAATATCGTCCGCGAGCTCGACGTGACGACGCGCTACCGCCAGGTCGTCGCCGACTATGCCAAGTACGAGCGCGATCTCGCGGCGCCGCGCGCGGTTGCCGCCGCGGCGCGTGCCGAGCTGGAGGCCAAGCTTCGGTCATACCTCGACGAGCGCGGCCTCAGCGCCGACTGGGACGCGGTCGCCAGCGCCGACGACGAATCGCTGGTGACGACACTCAGCGCCGTGTGCCCGTTCGAGCCGGTCGAGAAACAGGCCCTGCTGGAGGCCAGCGATCTGCCGGCGCGGGCCGCGACGCTGACCGCGCTGATGACCTTTGCCACCGGCTCGACGGCGGACATTCTGCAGTGAGCGCCGGGATCGACCCGCGCCTGCTCGAGATCCTGGTCTGCCCGCTGACCCGCACGACGCTGCGCTACGATGCCGCCGCGCAGGAGTTGATCAGCGACAGTGCGCGCCTGGCCTATCCCATCCGCAACGGCGTGCCGATCATGCTCGCCGACGAAGCGCGCGAGCTCTAGACGAGTTCGCCGGTCAGCAGCTTCGGGCGCTGACCGGTTTCGCCCCGCGCCTCGGCCATGAAGCGTCGCTTTAACGCCGGGATGCGCTCGACCGCTGCCAGCCCGAGGCGGCGCACCGCGGCCGGCGCGCGGCCCTGCACCGCGAACAGCCGGTTCAGCGTGTCGGTCGCCGCCGCGACCGCCATGTTGTCGACGCGCCGCCAGCGGTCGTAGCGGTCGAGCAGCGCCGGCGCACCGAGGTCCATGCCCAGCCGCGCCCCGTCGACCAGCACTTCGGCCAGCGCCGCGACATCGCGCAGCCCCATGTTGAGGCCCTGGCCGGCGATCGGGTGGATGCCGTGCGCGGCGTCGCCGATCAGCGCCAGCCGCTCGGCGACATAGGTCTCGGCATGGTGGAACGACAAAGGGTAGGAGGCGGCGGGCGCGATCACCTCGATGTCGCCGAGGTAGCCGCCGGTGTGGCGCGCGATCTCCGCCGCCAGCCCGCGGGGGCCCAGCTTCAGCATGCCGGGCGCGTCGGCGGCGTCGACCGTCCAGACGATGGCGGAGCGCAGGTCGTCCCGCATCGGCAGCACCGCGAACGGGCCTGACGGGTAGAATAGTTCGGCCGCGATGCCGCCATGCGCGCGGGTGTGCGCGGTCATCGTGACGATCGCGGTGTTGGGGTAGGTCCAGCGGCTGCTGCGAATCCCCGCCGCTTCGCGCAGGGCCGAGCGGCGGCCGTCGGCGGCGACGAGCAGCGGCGCGGTCAGCACCTCGCCGCCGGCGAGCGTCACGGTCACGCCGTCCATCGTGCGCTCGATGCTGGCCGTCCGTGCCGGGGCGTGGAGGGCGACATGCGCGGCCGCCCGCCCGGCGGTGAGCAGCGCGGCGCGGAGCAGGCGGTTCTCGAGCATATAGCCGAGCGGTCCGCTGTCGCCCTCGCGCGCGTCGAAATGCAGATGTAGCGGCGACAGGCCGTCGGTGACGCGGATGCCGCCGATCGCCCCGCCATGCTCGTCGAGGACGCCGCCCAGCCCGATCGCCCGGAACATCCGCGCCGACGCGCTGGCGATCGCCGAGGCACGCCCGTCGAAGGCCTGGGTAAGCGTCGCGTCGAGGTCGGCGGCATCGACCACCGCGCTGCTGACCCCGTGCGCGTCGAGGGCGAGCGCCAGCGTCATGCCGACAAGGCCGCCGCCGATGATGATCACGTCTGTGGACATGCGGTAGCCCTAGCCGAGCCGCCCCGCCTTGCGAAGCGGCGACCTTGTCGCGCTGCCCGAAAATCAGGCAGTCCCGCTGGGCCGCCCCGCAATTGTGCACTGCGGCGATGGCGTCCCCTGTGTGAGCCGCTTGGCACGGTCCTTGAATGGCGGTTGGCGGATGCCGTCGGCTTCCTGTGCTCGCTCTTGGACCTGCGAGGGTTCCGCAACTCATCGGCCGGGGGTTCTTGCCTCCGGCCGTTTTTGTTGACCGCGAGTCCCGGCAAGCGCATTTTAGGCGCGAACGGGGAGTGAACAGCAATGGCGAGTTCGGCGGCAGTGAGGCGCGCGCCAGCGGCTCCGGCGACGTCCGGCCGCTGGCTGGCGGGCCTGCGCCGCGCCGGCGCGGTGGCGGGCGGCGGGCTTCTGATCCTGCTGGCGCTGGCCGTGCTGGCGGCGCTGGCCAGCTATGACGCCGCTGATCCGTCGTGGGGCACCGCCAGCGGCCGGGCGGCGCAGAACTGGCTCGGCGCGCCGGGCGCGTGGTTCGCCGATCTGGCGCTGACCGGCGTCGGCTGGGCCGCGGCGGCGCTGGCGCTGCCGCTGGTCGTGGGCGGCGTCCGGCTGCTGCGCGGCCTCGATGTCGCGCGGTGGCGGGTGATGGCCGGGCTGACCCTGCTGGGCGCGCTGTTGCTCGCCGCGGCGTTCGGGGCCCTGCTCGCGGCGCCGGGCCTGCCGGCGGAGGCGGGCGGCATGACCGGACTGCTGGCGGCCAGAGGCCTTTCAGCACTGCCGGCGCTCGGCGGGGTCGCGGTCGGCCCGCCGCTGGCGGTGCTGCTGCTGCTGGTCGCGTCCGGGCTCCTGTTGTGGGGCAGCGGCCTGGCGCTGGCCGACGCCGCCGGGCTTGCCGCGCTGTTGCGCCGCGCCCCGGCCGAGGCCGCACCCCAACCCCGCCGCGCCGCCCGGCCCGAGCCGCTGGTCGATGTCGTCGATTTCGATACCGTGGCGCGCCCGCGCGCCACCATCGTCGCCGAGACCAAGGCCGCGACACCCTCCAAGCGCCAGGCCAGGGACCGCCAGCCGTCGCTCGACCTGCGCGATCGCTACCAGCTGCCGCCGCTGGCCCTGCTCAAGGCGCCGCCCAAGGGCCCGGCCGCCAAGATCGATGCCGCCGCCCTGGAGCAAAACGCCCGGCTGCTGGAGAGCGTGCTCGACGATTTCGGCGTCAAGGGCCGCATCGGCGAGGTCCGTCCCGGTCCCGTCGTGACGATGTACGAGCTCGAGCCTGCACCCGGCATCAAGGCCAGCCGGGTGATCGGCCTGGCCGACGACATTGCCCGCTCGATGTCGGCGCTGTCGGCGCGCGTCGCGGTGGTTGCGGGTCGCAACGTCATCGGCATCGAGCTGCCCAACCAGCGCCGCGAGATGGTGGTGCTGTCGGAGCTGATCAACTCCGCCGCCTTCGACGACAGTTCGCAGACGCTGCCACTGGTGCTGGGCAAGGATATCGCCGGCGATCCGGTCATCGCCGACCTGTCGCCGATGCCGCACCTGCTGATCGCGGGCACCACCGGCTCGGGCAAGTCGGTCGGGCTGAACTGCATGATCCTGTCGCTGCTCTACCGGCTGACGCCGCAGCAGTGCCGGATGATCATGATCGATCCCAAGATGCTGGAGCTCTCGGTCTACGACCGCATCCCGCACCTGCTCGCGCCGGTGGTCACCGAGCCGGCGAAGGCGATCCGTGCGCTGAAATGGGCGGTCGAGCAGATGGAGGATCGCTACCGCATGATGGCGACGATCAACGTCCGCTCGCTATCGGGCTTCAACCAGCGGGTGGCGGAGGCAAAGGCCAGCGGCAAGCCGTTCATCCGCAAGGTTCACACCGGCTATGACGACGACGGCCAGGCGATCTATGAGGAGGAGACGCTCGACTTCGAGGCGCTGCCGTTGATCGTGGTGGTCGTCGACGAGCTCGCCGACCTGATGATGACCGCGGGCAAGGAGGTCGAGTTCCTGATCCAGCGGCTGGCGCAGAAGGCGCGCGCGGCGGGCATCCACCTGATCATGGCGACGCAGCGACCGTCGGTCGACGTCATCACCGGCGTCATCAAGGCGAACCTGCCGACCCGCATCAGCTTCCAGGTGACCAGCAAGATCGACAGCCGCACCATCCTGGGTGAGCAGGGTGCCGAACAGCTGCTCGGCAAGGGCGACATGCTTTACATGCCCGGCGGCAAGGCGGTGGTCCGCGTCCACGGGCCGTTCGTCAGCGACGAGGAGGTCGAGACCGTCGCCGAACACTGGCGCGGACAGGGCCGTCCCGACTATGACGAGGCGGTGACCCGCGAGACGGAGGGCGGGGAAGGCGTCTTCGGGCTCGACGGCCCGGCACCGGGCGGCGAAGGCGACAAATACGGCGAGGCCGTCCAGCTCGTCGCCGAGAAGCAGAAAGTGTCGATCAGCGCGGTTCAGCGCCACCTCAACGTCGGCTACAACAAGGCCGCGACCTTCGTCGAGCGCATGGAGAAGGACGGCTATGTCGGCGCGCCCGACCATCTCGGCCGCCGCGAGGTGCTGATCGACGCGAGCGGCGTGCGGCAATAGCCGGGCGGCAACCCGCACGCCCGTAAAGTCCACATCTCGACGACCGCCCCGCCATCGCCGACTGGTTCGGCGAGGGGGAGCGTCTTGGTGTCTGGTAAGTCCATAGCGTCTCGCGCACCGCATGGTCGGGCGTGCCAGGGGCTGCCGCGCCAATGACCCTGCTGACAATCACCTATGTCAGCGAAAGCCTGCTCGCGCCCGCGGTGCGGGCCGCGGCCGTGGAGAGGCTCGTCATCCACGCACGGCAATGCAATGCCACGCTGGGCGTGACGGGGGCGCTGCTGTTCGCGGGCAACCGGTTCGCGCAGACGATCGAGGGTGACGAAGCGGTTGCCGACGCGCTGATGATGCGGATCGAGCACGATGCCCGCCACCGCGTGCTGTGCGTCGTCGAGCGGCACGGCATCGACGATCGCAGCTTCCCGGCCTGGTCGATGGCCTATTCAGGTGACTCGGTGTTCGTCGCGCAGGCGGTGGCCCGGGCCTTGTCGGGGACGCTGCCGTCGGCACCGGTCGATGTCCGCCGCCTGCTGCAGATGATGCGCGCCTTCACGGAGCAGCTGCCGCCACGGCGACCGCGACGCGCGGCACCGTAAAGCCGAACAGCGTGCCGCCGCGCGACCGCCGGCTCCAGATCTGGCCGCCGTGCGCCTCGACGATCGTCCGGCTGATCGACAGACCGATCCCCATGCCGTCGTGCTTGGACGAATTGAACGGCTCGAACAGCCGCGCCGCGGTTTCCGGCGCGACGCCCGGGCCGCTGTCGTGCACGGTGACCTCGGCAAAAGCCTCGTCGAGACAGCGCGCGCTGACGACGATGCGGCGCACCGGCTGGCCGGCCACCGCCTCGACGGCGTTGCGCAACAGGTTGAGCAGCACCTGCTGCACCTGAATGCGGTCGACCGTCACCCGGATCGGCGGCGAGTCCAGTTCCAGACGGTGGGTGATGCCGCTCGAACGGGCGTCGATCATCGCCAGGCCGCACGCTTCGCGGATCAGCGGCCCAAGCTCCTCGGGGCGGCGCTGGGCGTCGCCCTTGGTGACCAGATCGCGCACCCGCCGCACGATCTCGCCGGCGCGAACGGCGCTGCGGTCGGCGGCGTCGAGTGCCGTACCCAATGCCTCGCGGTCGTCTAGATCGGCGATCATCCGCCGGCTGCCGCGGACATAGTTGGTGATCGCGGTCAGCGGCTGATTGAGCTCATGGGCCAGCGTCGAGGCCATGGTCCCCATGGCGCTGAGCCGCGAGACATGGATAAGCTCGGCCTGCATCTGGCGCAGGCGGTCGGCGGCGGCGCGGCGGTCGTCGATGTTCTCCAGCGTGCCGTACCATCGCAACACCTTGCCGTCGTCGCCGAGGCGCGGCGCGGCGCGCGACCGGCACCAGATATAGGCCCCGGTCGACGCTCGCATCCGGCAATCGCTGTGAAAGGAATGTCCCGTCGCAACCGCGTTTCGCCAGGCCTGGCCAAACGCCGCCGCATCATCGGGATGGATCGCCTCCTGCCAGCGGTCACCGGGGATGCCGGTCAGCGCGAGCCAGCCGCTGCCGACGCTGAGCGTCGCGCCGTCGGCATCGGCGGTCCAGGGAATCTGCGCGGTCAGTTCGACCGTGTAGCGATAGATCTGCTCGCTCTCACGCAACTGGCTTTCGGCCTCGGCGCGTTCGGCCAGCGCCTGCCCCAGCGCGGCGGTGCGCTGCAGCACGCGCGCTTCCAGAGTGGCCGCCAGCTCGCGCACTTGTCCCTCGGCGATCTCGCGCTCGCGCAGATACGCTTCCGCCTTGCGCTGCCGGACGCGGGCGCGCAGCGCCGAGCGCACCGCGCTGACCAGCGCATCGCCGTGCATCGGCCGTTCCAGGGTGGTGACGTTGCCGAGCAGCCCGGCCAGCTGCGCCCGCGTCCAGCCGCCGAACTCGCGGCGGGTGAGCACCAGAAACGGGCTGTCGGACCACGGCGGCTGGGCCGCCAGTGCGGCAGCGAGCGCGGGCAGGTCGAACGACGCCATCGCCTCGTCGGCGATGACGGCCGCGCCAAGCTCGCCGGCGGCCGTGGCGGCAATGATCTCGTCCGGCGTCGCCAGCCGGGGTGCCATGCCAGCGGCTTCGAGCTGAGCTGCGATGACCAGGCCGTCCCGGCCGCGCGGTGCCAGGACCAGCAGTTGGTCCTGGGTTATCAAGCGCCGCGATCGTTGCCGCGCGCCGCGAGCAGCGGGGCCGTCCCGTCATAGGTCGGCTGGCCGGACAGGATGTTGTGGAAGCCGTTGAGGCGCGGCCCGACCTGCACGCCGCGCGTATCGAAGAACAGTTCCCGCATGATGCGCTCGTGCGCGCCGGTGCGCTTCTTGATGACCGATATCGCCCGCCGCATCTCGCCCGCCGCCTCGAAAAAGCGCAGCAGCAGCACGGTGTCGGCGAGGTAGGTCATGTCGAACGGCGGCTCCAGCGTGCCAATGGCGCCGGCCTGCGCCAGCACGACAATGGTCATTACGCCCTGCTGGTTCAGGTAGGTGAGCAGCTCGTGCATGTGCAGCAGCAGGTTGTTCTCGTCGCGCAGCGCGTGCTGATAACCGGACAGCGAGTCAAGGATCACCGAGCAGGCACCCTGTTCGATGTGCCGCCGCACCGTGTCCGAAATCTGCCCCGACGACGTCTGCGCCGGATCGACGTGGATGATCGCCAGCGCGCCGCTGGCGAGATAGGGATCGATGGCCATGCCGACGCCGGCTGCGCGGCGGCGAAACGTGTGCAGCGTCTCCTCGAAACTGAGGAACAGCGCCTTCTCGCCGCGATCCAGCCGTTCGCGGATGAACTGCAGCGCCAGCGTCGATTTGCCCGATCCCGATGGCCCCTGGATCAGGGTCGTGGTGCCGGCATCGAGGCCGCCGCCGGTCAGCTCGTCGAGCGCCGCGTTGCCGCTGCTCAGCGGGCCGGCGCAGGCGGGCTCGAAGTTGTCGTCCTGGACGATCAGGCGCGGGTAGATGTCCAGCCCGCCGGTGCGGATGGTGAAGTCGTGATAGCCGCCGTGGAAGGCGCGGCCGCGCATCTTGAAGACCCGCAGGCGGCGGCGCTCGCTGCCATAGTCCATGGCGACCTGCTCCAGCCGGACGACGCCGTGCGCTATGCTGTGCAGCGTCAGGTCGTCCTCGCGGATGGTCAGGTCGTCGAGCATCAGCACGGTGCAGTTCTGCTGGAAGAAGAAGTGCTTCAGCGCCAACACCTGCCGCCGGTAACGGAGCGGCCCCTGCGCGAGCAGGCGAACCTCCGACAGGCTGTCGAGCACCACCAGCGTCGGCGCACTGGCGGCGACGGCGGCCATGATCGAGCGGACGGTCTCGCCGAGCTCGAGTTCGGAGGCGTGCACGACCGACTGATATTGCTCGGGATCGAGGCTGAGCTCGGCCGGCACGCACTCGTGAAGCTCGATCCCGTCGAGGCTGAGCCCGTGGGTGCGCGCGGCATGCAGCAGTTCGAACGGGCTTTCCGAAATGGTGATGAACAGGCACTTCTCGCCACGCGCGCGCCCGGCGATTAGGAATTGCAGCGCCAGCGTCGTCTTGCCCGAGCCGGGCTGCCCTTCGACGAGATGGCAACGGTTGTTCGCGAAGCCGCCATCGAGAATATAGTCGAGGCTGGTCAGGCCCGAGGGTACGGGGACCGCATCGTTCACGCCGCGCGGCCGACTGCCGGTCGCGCCGACACATCGGACACGACGCCGGCGTCGAACGCCAGCCGCAGCGCTTCGGCGAATGTCCGGACACCGAGCCGCTCCATCATGCCGGCGCGGTGCATTTCGACGGTGCGGACGCTGATGCCGATTTCGAACGCCAGTACCTTGTTGCCGGAGCCCGCGATCAGGCCGTCCAGCACCTCGCGTTCCCGCTCGCTCAGCCGCGCGATCCGCGCCTCGGCATCGCGACGGCGGCTGTCGTCGCGGACCCGGTCCTCCAGCGTGGCGAAGACTCGCGCCAGCACCGCGAGCACGACATCCTCCTCGAAGGGCTTTTCAAGGAAGTCGAGCGCGCCGAGCTGCATCGCGTGCACGGCGGTCGTCACATCGCCGTGCCCCGTCACCACCACCACCGGCAGGCGGGCGCCACGTTCGGCCAGCTGGGCCAGAACCTCGAGCCCGTCCATGCCGGGCATGCGCACATCAAGCAGCACGCAGCCCGGCGCCAAGTCGTCGACACTGTCCAGGAACTCCGGCCCGTCGGCGAACTGCCGCGTCACGAACCCGACCGCGTTCAGGAAGAAGGCCGTCGACAAACGCACCGCGCTGTCGTCGTCGACGATGTAGATCGTGCCGGTAGACATCGGCATTGCTCCCCAGGCACCCTGCCCCGAGCGCCGTAGGCATTTACCAAGCGCTCATTTATCCTGAACAGCAAGTGCTCAGCCAGAACGAGCCAGCAAATCCTTCGTCAACTGAGACAAATTGGCACAATATCAGAAGGTCTATTAGTTACCGAAAAGATAATATCCGACCCGGTAGTTACCACAGCTTTCGAAATGATTGCCACGCCGCGATGTTGAGTGACGACGGGGCCGCTACCTGATTCGCGACTTGCGGCTGCAACCGAACAGCATGGTGGCTTTCTTGAATATTCGCGTTTCTGCCCTGGCACTATTGGCGGTCGCCCAGCCGGCGCTGGCTCAGCAGATTCCCTCCGCCGGCGGTCAGCTGCAGCAAGTGCCGCCGAGCGTAGTCATTCCCAAGGCGATCCCGGAGATCCGCATCGAGCGCGGGCCGGCGGCCGCGGCTGCCGAGGCTGGCGGCCCCAGCTTTGACGTCGGCGCGCTGCGCATCACCGGGGCGACCGTCTTTTCCGAGGCCGAACTCCTCGGTGTCACCGGTTTCCGGCCCGGCGGACAGCTGAGCCTGGGCGATCTTCGCGCCATCGCGGCGAAGATCACGAGTTACTATAATGGCCGCGGCTATTTCCTCGCGCAGGCCTATGTGCCGGCGCAGGACATCCAGAGCGGCACCGTCACGATCGCGGTCATCGAAGGGCGCTACGGCAAGATCGGCCTGAACAACCAGACGAATTTGTCGGACCGCACCGCCAACGGCATCCTGGCCGGCCTCGACAGCGGCGATATCGTCGCGACCAGGCCGCTCGAGCGGCGTTTGCTGCTGCTGTCGGACGTGCCCGGCGTGCTGGTGCGCTCGACGCTCAGCCCGGGTGCGGATGTCGGGACGTCCGACCTGCTCGTCGATATCGCGCCCGGACGGCGGATCACGGGCAGCATCGAGACCGACAACGCCGGCAACCGCTACACCGGGTCCTATCGCGCCGGCGGCACCGTCAACCTCAACAATGCGCTCGGCATCGGCGACGTGCTGTCGCTGCGCGTGCTGACGTCCTTCGACGGCTTCGTCTATGGCCGCGCCTCGTATCAGGCGCTGATCGGCAAGGCGACGGTCGGGATCGCCTACTCGCACATCGACTATAGCCTGGGGCGCGAGTTCAAGAGCCTCGATGCCGGCGGCAACTCCGATGTCGTCAGCCTGTATGCGAGCTATCCGCTCGTCCGCTCGCGCAGCAGCAACCTCTACCTGCTCGGCAGTGCCGACGCGCGCTGGTACAAGGACAGGCTCGGCTTCATCCCGTCGACCAGCTACCGCCGCACGCAGGTCGGCTCGATCGGCCTGAGCGGCGACGAGCACGACGGCTTCGGCGGCGGCGGGTGGAGCACCTATTCGGCGAGCGTGTCGTTCGGCAACCTCGACATCCGGGGTGCCGCCGAGCGCGCCTTCGACGCCGCGACCGCCCGCGCCGACGGCGGCTACGGCAAGCTGCAGCTCAGCTTCGCGCGGTTGCAGACCATCACCGGGCCGCTTTCCGTCTACGGCTCGATCCGCGGGCAGGTCGCCTTCAACAACCTCGACATCTCGGAAAAGATCGAGCTGGGCGGAGCCTATGCAGTGCGCGCCTATCCGGAAGGCGAGGCCTATGGCGACCAGGGCTATGTCGCCACTGTCGAGGCGCGGTTGCAGCTCAATCGCTTCGCATCATCCATTCCCGGCGACCTGCAGCTGTTCGGGCTGATCGACGTCGGCGAGGTCGATTTCGCCAAGGACCCGTGGTTCCCGGGGTCCAATCACGCCACGCGCAGCGCCTATGGCGGCGGCCTTAGCTGGGCCGCGCCCTACGGCTTCTTCCTGAAGGGCACCTACGCCCGCAAGCTCGGCAGTGCGGACGCGACCTCGGCCCCGGACCGGTCGGGCCGCTTCTGGTTCCAGGTCGTAAAGACTTTCTGAACGTGCTTACCCGCGGCCCGCGCGTGCGGGCCGCAACCCCGAAGGACGCCACCATGATCACCATCAAGCGCCAGCGTACCGCCACCGCGATGACCAGCCCGGCCGTCGCCGGCGCGCCGCGCAAAAGCGCCTTGTTCGGCTCGACCGGTGTCGCCCGGATCCTGTGCCTGATGGCGCTGGGGATTCCGGTATCGCTGGCCTACGCGCCGCCGGCCGAAGCGCAGAACCTGCCGACCGGCGGTGCCGTCGTCGGCGGCAATGCCAACATCGCCACCGGAGCGACCTCGGTGACCGTCACCCAGTCGAGCCAGCGCGCCGCCATCAACTGGCAGAGCTTCTCGATCGGCAAGGGCAACAGCGTCGTCTTTGCGCAGCCGAACAGCAGCGCGGTGGCGCTCAACCGCGTGACCGGCGGCGATCCGTCGGTGATCCTCGGCAGCCTCACCGCCAACGGCAGGGTCTTCCTGGTCAACGGCAACGGCATCCTGTTCGGCAAGGGTGCCAGCGTCAACGTCGGCGGGCTGGTCGCCTCGACGCGCAACATCACCGACGCCGACTTCATGGCCGGCAGCAACAAGTTCTCCGGCACCGGCGGCGGTGCCGTGCTGAACGAGGGGACGATCATCGCCGACGGCGGCTTCGTCGCATTGCTCGGGGCCAATGTCGGCAACACCGGGCTGATCCAGGCCAATTTCGGCACGGTCGTGCTGGCGGCGGGCGAGGCGATCACGCTCGACTTCGCCGGCGACGGGCTGCTCAATGTCGCGATCGACAAGGGTGCGGTGAACGCACTCGTGCAGAATGGCGGCGTGCTGCGCGCCGATGGCGGGCAAGTGGTGATGACCGCGCAGGCGGCGGGCAGCCTGCTGCACACCGCGGTCAACAACACCGGCATCGTCGAGGCCCGCACGGTCGGTGCCCGCCAGGGGACGATCATTCTGCTCGGGGACATGAGCAGCGGCACCGTCAGCGTCGCGGGCGTGCTCGACGCCAGCGCACCGGACGGCGGCAACGGCGGCTTCATCGAGACCTCGGCGGCGCGCGTCACCACCGCTGACGGCGCGCGGATCACCACGGCCGCGCCGCTCGGCCGGACCGGCACCTGGCTGATCGATCCGACCGACTACATCGTCGGTAGCGGCGGCGATATTTCCGGCGGCACGCTGTCGGCCCAGCTGGTCAACAACAATGTCATGATCAGCACCATCCCGGCGCCGGGCGACACCGCGACGGGCAACGGCGATATCATCATCAACGATGCCGTCACCTGGTCGGCGGCCGGAACGGCGACGACGCTCAGGCTCGATGCCTTCCGCGACGTTACCATCAACATGCCGATCACCGCGACCAAGGGCAATATCATCGCCTGTTGCGGCCGCGACGTGAACGTCAACGCGGCGCTGACGACGACCAACGGCAGTATCCTGCTGAACGCCGGTCGCGACGTGCGGGTGTTCCACGCCATCACCACGACCGACGGCAACATCGCGCTGTGTGCCGGCCACGATGTCCATATCGATGCCGCCGTGACGCTGACCCGCGGTACCACCATCCCGGCGCAGAGCCTCGGCCTGCCGGTCGGTCTGACCCTCATCTCGGGCGGCGACGGCACCGGCCCCGGGGCGAATGCGGGCACGATCATCTTCGCGCCGCTGGCGCCGCCGACGACGGTGACCGCCGCGCCGGTGACGATCAACTACAACCCGGTGTCCTATGGCGCGCCGACCAACTACCTGCCCAATTTCGTGCTGACCGAGGGGGCCGCGCTGACCCAGCACATGCTGCTGTTCCCCACCGCAACCAAAACCGCCGACGGCAGCACCAACGTCGTGCTCACCGGCTTCAACACCACCGCGACGTCCGGCACACCGGTGGGGGTGACGCTGGTCGCCGGACCCGGAGCGACCGCGACCTTCGACCAGGCCGGGGCCGGCACCGGCGTCGGCGTGACCTTCACGGGGTACACGCTCGCCGGCCCGAACGCCGACCAGTATGCGCTGGCCAGTAATTGCTGCACGCCCGGCAACCGCACGACCGGGACGATCGCACCGGCCCCGGCCCCCGCTCCGGGCCCCGGCCCGGCACCAGCACCGGGACCCGGCCCTGGCCCCGCGCCCGGCCCGGCCCCCGGCCCCGCTCCCGGTCCTGCACCGGCTCCCGGACCCGCGCCCGGACCTGCACCGGGCCCTGCTCCCGGCCCTGCGCCTGGTCCGGCACCCGGCCCTGCGCCTGGTCCGGCACCGGCCCCCGGCCCCGCTCCGGGACCCGCGCCAGGGCCCGCGCCCGGTCCGGCACCGGCACCCGGCCCCGCGCCCGGACCTGCACCCGGCCCTGCGCCTGGTCCGGCACCCGCACCTGGTCCCGCACCTGGTCCCGCACCCGGTCCCGCGCCCGGTCCGGCCCCCGGCCCCGCGCCAGCACCTGCGCCCGCACCGGGCCCGGCCCCCGCGCCAGCACCGGCTCCGGCTCCGGCTCCGGCACCCGCGCCGGCACCTGCGCCTGCACCGGCTCCTGCACCCGCTCCGGCACCCGCCCCTGCGCCCGGGCCCGGTCCCGCACCTGGTCCGGTGGCGGGCGACGTCCAGCCGTCGGCGACGCGACCGTTGCTGGCACCGGCGGCGATCATCGTCGCGGCCCCGGCCGGTCTGCAGCTGGCGGTGCTCGGGAATGGCGTGACGCTACCGGCCATCCAGACCGCGGAGGTCGCACCGGCTCCGGTCGAGCAGGTCGCGGACACCGGATCGGGGGGTGCGCTGGCACCGGCCGCGCCGGCTGCGCCAGCCGTGCCCGTCTACCCGCGGAAGCAGGCCCGCCACTAGGCCGATGCCGTCGGTCAGGATCCTGCTGCTTGCCGCTGTCGTCGCGTTCGCCGCCATTCCGGCGGGCGCGACGACACCCGCCGGGCAGGACGTCGATGACCTGCTCGCGTGGGTGAAGGCGTCGCACGACAACCGGGCGCTGCCGTTCGTGATTGTCGACAAGGTCAACGCCCGCGTCCTCGTCTTCGACAAGCTTGGTGAGCCGAAGGGCGACGCGGCGGCGCTGCTCGGCCTCGGCCGGGGCGACGACAGCGTGCCCGGCATCGGCAAGCGCCGGCTCGCGACGATCGCGCCGGCGGAACGGACCACCCCTGCCGGGCGGTTCCAGGCGGCGCTCGGCCATGACTTCGAACAGGACATCCTGTGGATCGACTATGAAGCGTCGCTGTCGCTGCACCGGGTGATCGTCGGCAATCCGAAGGACCGCCGCGCCGCGCGGCTGGCGTCGCCGTCGGTGCTCGACAACCGCATTTCCTATGGCTGCATCAACGTGCCGGCGGCCTTCTACGACAAGGTCGTCGCGCCGGCGTTCAAGGGCACTGTCGGCATCGTCTACATCCTGCCGGAAACCCGCCCGCTACGCGCCGTCTTCGCGGTGCCCTAACGGCACCACGGCCGTTCGCGGTACCATTTCGTCAGGATGTATTTCGCCCCCTGTTCGACCGGCATGCCCTGGTGCAGCGTCGCGTCGTTGGGCGATCCCAGCTCGTCCATGTTGTTCCAGATCAGCAAGTTGCCGGTCCGCGGCGTCACCGTGATGTTGGCGGTGGGGAAGTTGGTGCGACCGCCGGCCCCGGGCTCGTTCAGGAACGCCATCGCCGTCCACGTCCGCTGCCCGCCCATCACGACCTGCTCCTGCCAGTAGTGCTGGTTGGTGTGGAAGAAATCATGGTGCGGCTTGAACTGCTGTCCGACGGCATAGCGCTGGCCCTGCAGCAGCTCGCCGTAGACCGGATCGATCCCGGTCAGCCGGTCCAGCGCGGCCTCGACCGCCGCCACCACCGGCTCGGCGGGATACAGGTAACAGGTCTCGCTGGTGCGATAGGCGGGCACCGGGTCGTCGGCGACGACCGGTGACGGGATGCGGTTGGCGTCGATGATCGCGATCAGCTCGGCACACTGGGCCGCATTGAGGAAGTTGCGCACGACGTACATCTCGAGGCCCTGGACTGGCATCTGAACGACGTCGGGGGTGTCGAGGATCTGGTCCCGCACGCCCAGCGCGGCGTCGCTGCGTTCCCAGGCTTCGGAACTGCCGTCTCTCAGATCCACTGCAGATCCACCTCCGACGTTCCGGCGCGGTGACGCCCGGCCGTGCAAGCCTAGCCTAGGTAGGCTCGTCGCGACACCTCTATTGCAGACCACGGACGTGGGCGCCGCGAACACCGATACCTGGAAACTGAACAACATATTGCTATTATATTAAGCTTCGAGCTGCTACTTAACCTCTCGTTAAGTTTCTTCAGGTCAGTTTTATCACGATTTACCGCCGTTCGCCGCTCGTCCTGTTCGTTGCCCTGCTTGCTCTCCTGCCCGGTCCAGCGTCGGCTGCCCTCGCGGCGCTCCACCCGGCCCACCTGCCGGCGTCGGCAAGCTCTGCCGAGGCGGCGCGCGTTGCCGCCTGGATACAGGCATCGGACGACAACGGCGACCTGCAGTTCATGATCATCGACAAGGTCAATGCGCGACTGTTCCTGTTCGACGGCAAGGGCGGCTTGGTCGCCACGACGCCGGTCCTGCTCGGGCTGGCGCGCGGCGACGATTCGCCGCCGGGGATCGGCACCCGCAAGCTGTCGGCGATCACGCCGGCCGAGCGGATCACGCCGGCCGGCCGCTTTGTCGCCGGAGCGGGCGAAGATACCGATGGCAAGGATCTGATCTGGATCGACTATGATGCCGCCATCGCGCTGCACCGCGCCTCGGATCGCAAGCCGGGCATGGGGGCCCGCAGCCGCGTCGAGCGGCTGGCGAGCGCGACGCCGGCGGAAAAGCGCGTCTCGCTCGGGTGCGTCAATGTCTCGACCGCGTTCTACGACCGCTACATCCAGCCGACGTTCGGGGCCTCGCGGGGTATCGTCTATATCCTGCCGGAAAGCCGGTCGGCGACGAGCGAGTTCAATATCCCATCGGCGATAGCCGCGTCGCCGGCGGCCGGATCACACCAGCGCAACGCGCTGCTCCAGTAGCGGGACCAGAGCGGCTAATCGAGCTTGTACGGCCCCTTGCCGCCCTCGGCGATGAAGCGGTCGATGCGCGCGGACAGCACCGGCAGCGGCACCGAGCCGAGCGCCAGCACGGTATCGTGGAAGGCGCGGATGTCGAACTTCGGCCCCAGCGCCTTCTCCGCCTTCGCCCGCGCCTCGAGGATGGCCAGCTCGCCGAGATAATAGCTCAGCGCCTGGCCCGGCCAGCCGATATAGCGGTCGACCTCGGTGGTGATCTCGCGCTCGCTGAGCGCGGTGTTGTCGCGCATGAAGGCCAGCGCCCGGTCGCGGCTCCACCCCTGCGCGTGGATGCCGGTATCCACCACCAGCCGCGCCGCGCGCCACATCTGGTAGCTCAGCATCCCGAAACGGTCGTAGGGCGTCTCGTACATGCCCATCTCGACGCCGAGCTTCTCGCAGTAGAGCGCCCAGCCCTCGCCATAGGCCGAGATATAGGACTTCGACCGGAACGCCGGCTGGCCGCTGTTCTCGGCCGCCAGCGCGCCCTGCCAGTGATGGCCGGGGTCGCTCTCGTGCAGCGTCAGCGCGGTCAGCTGGTAGAACGGCCGCGACGGCAGGTCGTAGGTGTTGAGCAGATAGGCCGAACCGCCCCGCCCGGCGGTGTAGAAGGGCGCGATCTCCGGCGGTACCGGCACGATGCCGAAGCGTGACCGCGGCGCACGCCCGAACCATTGCGCCGCCTTGCCGTCGAAGCGCTTCGAAATCCACGCGGCGCGCTCCAGCAAGGCTTCCGGCGATTTCGGATAGAATTGCGGGTCGGTGCGCAGGAAGGTCAGGAAGGCCGGCAGGCCGCCCTTGAAGCCGGTCTCCGCCATGACGGCCAGCATCTGCGCGCGGATCGCCGCGACCTCGCGCACCCCGATCACGTGGATCTGTTCGGCGCTCAGCTCGGTGGTCGTGAACTCGCGGATCTTGGAAGCATAATACGCCTGGCCGTCGGGCAGCGTCGTCGCGGCGAGATCGGTGCGCAGGCCCGGGAAGTAGGTGCCGCGCAGGAAGGTCAGCAGGTCGCGGTGCGCCGGGATGACGGCGTCGCGGATCGCCGCCAGTCCGGCGGCGCGCAGCTCGGCCTGGACGGCCGCGGGGATCGACGCCGGCATCTCCCGGAACGGCGCGTAGAAGGCGGTCGCGGCCGGGTCGCTGGCCTCGGCGACGGCCGCGACGGCAAGGTCGCGGCCCTGCATCGTCACCTTGGGCGGCGTAAAGCCGCGCGCCAGGCCGAGCCGCAAATTCGCCTGCTGCTCGGCAAAATAGCGCGGCACGTCGCGCATCTGGGCGATCCAGTTGCGATAGGCGCGCTCGTTGCGGAACGGGCGCGAGCCCCCAGTGCCGGCCAGATTGCTCCAGAAACTCGTGTCCGAATTGAGCGGCTTTTCCCAGTCGCGGAAACGCTGCTGGTCGATGAACTGGTCGATCTGGGCGCGGAAGATGCCGTAGTCGACCTGCGCTTCGGACGGCAGCCCGGTGACCGGGATGGTATCGAGCTCGGTCCGCACCGCCTGCCAGTAAATCAGCCGCCGTGCCTGGGCCGCCGGGGTCAGGTCGGGCAGCCGGGCCCGGACGCTGCCGGCGCTGTCGTCGGCGTCCGCGTCGGCCTCCGCCTGCTGCTGCCGCCACGTCCATTCGCGGGTGTAGAGCGCCTTGAACCGGGCCTCGGTGACGGGATCGGCGCGCACCGGCACCGCTGACGCCAGCATCAGTCCGATCAGCAAGATTGCCCGCATATCCGCATCCCCTGTCCGAAGGCCAGCGTTGACCGCGCCTCGTGCCTCGGTCAAGGACGAGCGCCAATGGACGCGCTCACCGACTTCGATCCGCGCGCGCTCCGCGACGCGTTCGGCGCGTTCGCGACCGGGGTCACGGTGGTCGCCGGGCGTGACGCCGCCGGCAACCGCGTCGGGCTGACCGCCAACAGCTTCACCAGCGTGTCGCTCGATCCGCCGCTGTTGCTGGTCTGCCCGGCGCGGACCGCTTCGGCGCTGCCGGCGCTGCAGGCGAGCGGGCGTTTCTCGGTCAACGTGCTCGCGCTCGACCAGCAGGGGATCGCAGACCGCTTCACCCGGCGCGGCATCGACCGCTTCGCCGATGGCGGCTGGAGCGACTGGCACGGCCTGCCGGTGCTGGGCGGCACCTGCGCCAGCTTCGTCTGCGATCTTGATGCCGAACTCGACGGCGGCGACCATGCCATCCTCGTCGGTCGGGTGACCGCGCTGCGCACCCATCCACACGCCGAGCCGCTGCTGTATGTCCGGGGGCGCTACCGGCAGGTCCACGTCGTCCCGCCCGATCAGCTGTGACCGAACCCGCCGCCGCCGCGCCGGACGAGACCGCCGCACTGGCGAAGGGCGGGCGGACAAGCTTCTTCGGGTTCCTGCTGCGCCTGCTGGCGCGGCTGCCGTTCCTGTTCATCGCCGGCCGCCTGCCGGCCTATGGCGCGGAGGCGCTGGGCCGCTTCGCCTATGCCACACTGGTCGTCGAGCTGATGGCGCAATTGGCGACGCTCGGCCTGAAGCGCGGCCTGGCGTCCGAGCTGGCCAAGGCGGAGCGGCCCGACAACCATGTCGTCGCCGATGCCCTACTGCTCGGCTGGCTGGCGGCGGCGGCGGGCGCGCTGCTGCTGATCGCACTGCCGGGCATCGTGTTCCCGTCCCGCGACATCAGCGGTTTCGACCGCTTCTTCCCGCTGATCGCGCTGGCCATCGCGGGGTCCGACATCGGGCTGGCGGCGCTCGCCTTCCGCCGCGACATCGGCGCGACGGTGCGCGCCCGCTCGGTGATCGAGCCGTGGACCCTGTCGATCGCGGCGCTGGCGCTGGGCTTTACCGCCTGGGGCGGCGACGGGCTGATCATCGCCTATGCGATTTCGCTGACCGCGGCGCTGGCGGCGACCTTGTGGCCGTTGTGGCGGGCGTTCGGGCGGCCTCGCGGCTGGCGCCCGCACCTCGGCCGGCTCGTCGCCATCGCGCGCACCAACCTGCCGCTTGCCGGCGCCGATGTCGCCGACTGGGGTTCGCGCCGGCTCGACCTGTTCATCCTAGGGCGCTTCGCCGGGCCGGAGACGATCGGAATCTATTATGTCGCGCAGCAGGTCGCCTCGCTGCCGCAGAAGCTGAAGACCAGCTTCGATCCGATCCTCGGGCCGGTGCTGGCGGTCAATCTCGCCAAGGGCGACCTGGCGGCGGTTGCGGGGCACGTCCGGCAGATCGGCTTCTGGGTCGGCGCGGCGCAGCTTGGCGTGGTGCTGGCGCTCGGCCTGCCGGGCCAGGCGCTGATGGGCCTGTTCGGGCCGAAATTCGCCGCCGGCGCGCCGGTGCTGGCGCTGCTGCTGACGGTCGAACTGTTCGCCGCGCAGGCCGCGGTGGCGGAGGGCGCACTGATCTACATCCGCCGCCACGCCAATCTGCTGTGGTCGCTGGCCGGCCTCGCGGTGCAGATCGCGGTGACGCTGCTGCTGGTGCCGCGCTACGGCGCGGTCGGGGCCGCGGCGGGTCTGGCGTCGGCGGCGCTGTTCCTGTCGATCGTCAAGACCCAGGTGCTGGCGCGGGTCCTGGGGACACCGGTCAGCGGCTGGCGCTGGTCGCTGCTGGGCGCGGCGCTGCCGGCGTTCGCGGTCGGGCTGGCGGTGCAGTGGCTGCCGGAATATGTGCAGCTGTCGGCGGGCGTCGCGGCGATTCTCGGCGTGTTCAGCGCGATTGTCTGGACCACCGGCTTCAAGGGCCCCGACCGGCTGTTGTTCAAGCGTTCGCCTGCCTGAAGGAATTGCCGCGATGACCGAGACCAACCGCACCGTCCGCCTCGCCGCCCGCCCCGACGGGCTGCCCGACGCCGCCACCTGGGCGATTGCCGACGAAGCGGTGCCGCAGCCGGGGCCGGGCGAAATCCTCGTCCGCGTCACGATGGTCTCGCTCGATCCGGCGATGCGCGGCTGGATCAACGCCGGCCGCTCGTAGATCGCCCCGGTCGAGATCGGCGCGGTGATGCGCGCCGGCGCGATCGGCGAGGTGATCGCCTCGCACAGCCCGGCCTATGCGCCCGGCGATCTCGTTTACGGGCCGTTCGGCGTGCAGCGCTATGCGGTCGTCCGCACTGACGCGAAGGACCACAGCGACCGCGTCTACAAGATCGACACCGGCCTGGCGCCCGCCTCGAACTGGCTCAGCATCCTCGGGCTGCCGGGCATGACCGCGTATTTCGGGCTGCTCGATGTCGGTGCGCTGAAGGACGGCGAGACGGTGGTGGTGTCGGCCGCGTCGGGCGGCGTCGGCGCACTGGTCGGCCAGATCGCCCGATTGAAGGGCTGCCACGTCGTCGGCATCGCCGGCGGGCCGGAGAAGTGCCGGTTCGTGACCGAGGAGCTCGGCTTCGACGCGTGCGTCGATTACAAGGCGGAGGGCCTGTACAAGGCGCTGCAGGCGGCACTCGGCGACCGGCGCATCGACGTCTATTTCGACAATGTCGGCGGCCCGATCCTGGAGACCTGCATGACCTTGCTGGCGATGCATGCCCGGGTCGTCATCTGCGGCGCCATCGTCGGCTATAACGACACGTCGAAGATCCAGGGCCCGCGCACCTATATGAACCTGCTGGTGCAGCGGGCGCGGATGGAGGGCTTCGTCGTGTTCGACTATGCCGACCGCTACCGCGAGGCGCAGGCGGCGATCGGCGGCTGGCTGCGCGCCGGCAAGGTCAAGGCGCTGGAGGATATCCGCGACGGTATCGATCAGTTCCCCACCGCGCTGAACGATCTGTATTCGGGCGGGAATTTCGGAAAATTGATCCTGAAGCCCTAGACGTGCTCCAGCACCGCAAAGCCGTGGCGGCCGAGATCGACGCGCAGTACCGAGACCTGGCCGAGCACGAAATTGGCGAGGCTATCGACCTGCCGGCCGGCCATGCGGCACAGCGTGTCGTAGAGCGCGGCTTTCTCGGCTTCGAAGCTGCGCTCGAGCCGCCTGTCGAGCCGGTACACGTCGATCTGGATCACGCCTAACCCCCCGGCTGGTTGTGAGGCGCGAGTGAATCACGGCCGCGGCGCGGCGGCAAGTGGGTGCGGCGATTAGACTGGGGATTGTTGCGGCGCGGTGACAGCGGCGGCCTAGTGCCGGAAGTGGCGCATGCCCGTAAACACCATTGCCAGCCCGCGCTCGTCGGCGGCCGCGATGACCTCGGCGTCGCGGATCGAGCCGCCAGGCTGGATAATCGCGGTGGCACCTGCCTCGGCCGCGGCGATCAACCCATCGGCGAACGGGAAAAAGGCGTCCGAGGCGACCGCGCTGCCGATGGTGCGCGGTTCCGCCCAGCCGGCCGCGGCGGCGGCGTCCTTGGCCTTCCAGGCCGCAACGCGGGTCGAATCGAGGCGGCTCATCTGCCCGGCACCGATGCCGGCGGTGCTGCCGTCCTTGGCGTAGACGATGGCGTTCGACTTGACGTGGCGGGCGACGGTCCAGGCGAACAGCATGTCGGCCAGCTCGGCCGGGGTCGGCGCGCGTTTGGTCACGACCTTCAGCTCGGCCTCCCCGACATGGCCGTTGTCGCGGCTCTGGACCAGCCAGCCGCCACCGATCTGGCGCACCGCGAGGCCGCCGCGGCGCGGGTCGGGCAGCGTGCCGGTCAGCAGCAGGCGGAGGTTCTTCTTGCCCGCGAACACGGCCTTTGCCGCATCGTCGGCGTCGGGCGCGATGACCACCTCGGTGAAGATCGCGGTGATCGCCTCGGCGGTGGCGGCGTCGAGCGGCCGGTTCAGCGCGACGATACCGCCGAATGCCGAGACGGGATCGCACGCCAGCGCCGCCGCCCAGGCCTCGACCAGGCTGTCCGCCTGCGCGACGCCGCACGGGTTGGCGTGCTTGATGATCGCGCACGCCGGGCGGCCGTCGCGGAACTCGGCGATCAGCTCGAGCGCACCGTCGGCATCGTTCAGGTTGTTGTAGCTGAGTTCCTTGCCCTGCACCTGCGTCGCTTGCCCGACCCCGCGGCCGTGCGGCCCTGCGGGCGTGTAGAACGCTGCCTGCTGGTGGGGATTCTCGCCGTAGCGCAGCACGGTCGGCGCGCGCAGCACCAGCGGCAGCGTCTCGGGGAACTGCGCGCCCTGATCGGCAAAGCCGAACCAGCTGGCAATCATCCCGTCATAGGTCGCGGTCGCGGCAAAGGCGCGCGCCGCCAGCCGCTTGCGGAAGTCGAGGCTGGTGGCACCGTCCCCCGCGTCGAGCGCGGCAATCAGCTCGGCATAGTCGGACGGATCGGTGACACAGGCGACATAAGTGTGGTTCTTGGCCGCCGAGCGCACCATCGCCGGGCCGCCGATGTCGATGTTCTCGATCACCTCGTCGCGCGCCGCGCCGCGCGCCACGGTCTGGGCGAAGGGGTAGAGATTGACCACGACGAGGTCGATCGGCGCGATGTCATGCGCCGCCGCCGCCGCCTGATGCTCGGGATTGTCGCGCACCGCGAGCAGGCCCCCGTGGACCTTGGGGTGGAGCGTCTTGACCCGCCCGTCCATCATCTCGGGAAAGCCGGTCAGGTCCGATATGTCGCGGACATCGAGGCCGGCCTCGCGCAACGCCTTGGCGGTGCCGCCGGTCGAGACCAGCTCGACGCCATGGCGGGCGAGCGCCTGGCCAAGCTCGGCCAGCCCGGTCTTGTCCGATACCGAAAGCAGCGCGCGCGTAATGCGGACCCGATCCATAATTTCCCCCGATCAATCCCTAATTGGCGCGACGGAACATCCAGCCGATGTCGGCCCCGCCGGGCAAGGCCTCGGTCTGGATGACAAGCTGGTAGCTCTCGCGCGGACTGCCTTCGCCGTCGATCCACAGGCTGTCCTCGATCGCGACGTCGCCGCCGCGGGCATGGAACTGCCAGATCGTCTCGCCGCCCAGCCGCAGCAGCGCGCCCTTGCCGTCGCTGCCCGGCGACACCTCGACGGCCGGCGCGAGATGGAAACGAATGGCGGTGTCGACCGGTCCCTCCGGCGCCTGACCGCGCCGCGGCGGCACCGGATCGAGGACATCCTCGCCGCGCAGCTCGCGGCCGTCCGAGGAGACGTAGAGATGGCGGCGATGGACGAAGCCATAGCGCCGGGCATAGCCGTCGTGACTGGCATCGAGAAAGCTGCCGCCCTCTTCCTCGCGCCGCACCAGCTCGACGACCGCGACGCCGCGGCCGAGCGCGCCATCGGCGTGGATCGCGGTCGAGTTCGAATCCGCCAGCACCAGCGTCGAATGGGCCGCGCTGGCGCGCAGGGCGTTGGCGAAGGCC
>JBBQWN010000025.1:0-31961 GCA_038210595.1 Sphingomonadales bacterium
CAGGCCGTACGGGGCCCACAGCTTCACGGTCGGCGTGTCCGACTTGGCGAGAACTGAGGTGCCGCGGTTCTGGCGGATATACTTGGCAGTGTGGCCGATCAGGCGGTGGCGCTTGCCGGCGACACCGTGCTTGATCTTGCCCGTCGCGGTGATCTTGAAGCGTTTCTTCACACCGCTCTTGGTCTTGAGCTTGGGCATTTCGGTCTCCTAAGGACGCATCGTAAAACAGCCACGGCAGCCCATTCAGCCGGGCGGTTCGGTCATGCGAAGCGGGGGCCTATAGAGAGGTTCGGCCGTCGCGTCCATAGGTCAGGCCGCCGCCACGCCCCGCCGCGGCGGCGAGGCTGCGCAGCCGGCGGTCGACGCCGGTCATCAGGGTGCGGGTGCGCGCCTCGGCCAGCGCGTTCAGGGCGTGGGCCGCCTCCAGGTCGGCGCGGGTGGGCAGCGGGGCGTCGCGGGCGGCCCGAAGCGCGTGCAGCTTGGCACCGGTCGCTGCCTCGATGGCGCCCGCGTCGCCGCTGTTGAGCGCGGCGAGTTCGTCGTGCAGCGCCGCCATCACCAGGGCGAATTCCTCGCTCACGGCCGGTCGAGGGCGATCATCTTGGCGGCGACGGCATCGGGATCGACCGGGTAGCGGCCCTCGGCGATGGCCGAGCGGAGGGCATCGACCCTCGCCGTGTCGACCGGCGGCGAGGCGGCGAGCGCCTTTGCCGCCTGCGCGGTGTCCGAAAGCTTCAGCGGGTCCGCGGCGGCGCGCTCCGTTTTGGGCAGCGCGGCGGCGGCGGCAGACTTTGGCTGGGCGCGCGCCTCGGCGGCCGCCTCGAGCGGGGTCGGGCGGCATTCGGTACACACGGCGGGGACGTTCATCGGGCCTGCTCCTGCTGCGCCCCGGAACAACGGCGGCGCTGACAGGGCCTTTAACGGCCGCCGCCGCCGTCGTTAAACCCCGGTAACCACAATCGCCCGTCATCGCCGACCAGCGCCTGCAGCTTCTCGCCGGTGACGCGGTTGCGCAGCCGCGCGCGCTGCCCGGCCGCGGCATCGGCCTCGGCGACCGCCTCGACGCTGATCTGGAAGCCCGGGCCGCTGGCGATGACCGCGACGACATCGCCGCGGCGGATCAGCGGGGCCGCGGAGGCAACGGGCGGGGCCGCGACGGGGACGAACAGCCGCCAGCCGGGTGCCGCGCAACTGATGCTGACCGCGCCGCGGCCCGGCGGCACCCAGGCGATGGCGGGCGGCGCCGCGCAATCGGGCGGGGCAAGGCGCGGGTCAAGCGTTACGGGCGTTCCGGCAAAGGCGGCGATCTGGGCGGCGAGGGCAGCGGCAAGCATGGCGGGTCTCCTGTGCCGGGAGCGATGCAAGGACCGGGCCAGTCCTCCCCGGCACGGGGAGGGAGCCCGCAGCCGGGGAGGATTTGCCGGTCGGCGGCAAGGGCTTGCCGGTTCGGCACGCCCGCCCCCTGGCCGGACCGAGGCAGGCCCCACTTGGCACACCCCTTGCACGGCGCTGGCCATGACGACGCCAGACCCCCTGTTCGGCATTTCGGGCCATGCCCTCCAGCTCCGGCAGGAGCGGCTCGGGCTGCTCGCGTCCAACATCGCCAATGCCGCGACGCCGGGCTTCAAGGCGCGCGACCTCGACTTTCGCGCGGCGCTCGATGGGGCGCGTGACGCAGTGCGCTACCGCGTACCGGTGCAGACCTCGCTCGACGGCAATTCGGTCGAGCTGTCGGTCGAGCAGGCCGAGTTCGCCGAGAACGCCGTCCAGTACCGCACCACGCTGAGCTTCATCACCGGGCGGGTCGGGACGATCATGGCGGCGCTGAAGGGCGGCGAATGACCCCGCTCAGCCTCTTCGACATCGCGGCGCGGGGCATGTCGGCGCAGCTGGTGCGGCTGAACACCGTCGCATCAAACCTTGCCAATGCGGGATCGGTGGCAGGGTCGGCGGATGCCGCCTACCGGCCGCTGAAACCGGTGTTCGCCACCACTTATGCGGGCGGTCTCGCCACCGTCGATGTCGAGCGCATCGCTTCCGGCACCGCGCCGCCCGAACGCCGCCACGACCCCGCCCACCCGCTGGCCGACGCCAACGGCGACGTCTGGGTCGCCCCCGTCGACGTCAACCAGGAGATTGTCGAGATGACCGAAACCGCACGCCAGTACGCCAACAACGTCGAGGTCATGGCGACCGCCAAGACGCTGATCCTCGACACGCTGAGGATGGGTAAGTGAGCGTCGGCACCGTCGCCGGCGTTCCGGTGCAGGCCGCCCCCGCCCCGGTCCACAAGACCGTGCTCGGCCAGAGCGATTTCCTGGCGCTGCTGTCGGCGCAGCTGAAGAACCAGGACCCGACCAAGCCGGTCGACAACGCCGAATATGTCTCGCAGCTCGCGCAGTTCAGCCAGATCAGCGGCCAGGCCGAAAGCAACAGCCAGCTGAGGGCCATCGCCGCCAAGCTCGACACGCTGATCGCCGCCACCCAGCCGAAGGGATGATGCCATGTCGTTTTTCACCAGCCTGACCGGCCTCAACGCCGCCCAGACCGAACTTGCCACCGTCTCCAATAATATTGCCAATACCGGTACCAACGGCTTCAAGCGGTCGCGCGTCGCGTTCGGCGACATCATCGCCAGTTCGCCGCTGCAGAACCCGGCGCGGGTCATCGGCTCGGGCGTCGCGGTCAAGTCGGTGGCGCAGCAGTTCCAGCAGGGCGCGATCGAGACCAGCGACAACGCGCTCGACCTCGCCATCTCGGGCCAGGGCTTCTTCACCGTCAAGGGCGGCCAGGGCGGCAGCCAGGTGGCGTTCACCCGAAACGGCGCATTCAGCGTCACCGCCGACCGCTATGTCGTCGATGCCTCGGGCCGCCGCCTGCAGCTCTTCCCGACGACCAGCGACGGCAGCGTGCTGACCAATCAGCTGGCCTCGACGATCAGCGCGCGGCTGCCGCTGACCAGCGGCGTACCGCAGGCGACCAGCGAAATCAGGCTGGCGGTCAACCTGCCGTCCGATGCGGTGGTGATCCCGGCCAAGCCGATCTACACCGCCGCCAACCCTTATGCCTTCGACCGCAACGACCCGTCGACGTTCAATAATTCGACGTCGGAGACGGTTTACGATTCGCTCGGCAACCCGCTGGCGGCGACGATCTACTACGTGAAGACCGCGGTGCCGACGGTCGCCGATCCGTTCCATCACTGGACCGCGCACGTCTTCGTCGGCGACACCGAGCTGACCCAGGCAGGCGTCGCGGGCCTGCCCATGGACTTCGACACCAACGGCGTGCTGACCGCGCCGACGACGCCGGCGGTGTTCGACGCCTTCACGCCGCCCGGTGGCGGTCAGCCGCAGGTCATCGCGCTCGACCACGGCATCGCCACGACGCAGCAGTCGGGCGCGTTCAGCGTCGCGACGATCAGCCAGGACGGTTTCCAGACCGGGCAGCTGGAAAGCGTCTCGGTCGACGTGTCGGGCAAGCATTTCATCCACCTGCTGACCGACAGCATCCGGCTTTTGGTCGTGTCGACCGGCGGCGTCAGCGCCAATGCGGTCGAGGAGGTCATCGACATGGCGATCGAGACCCATCACGCCGACGCCTACAAACCGGTCGAGCGGCTGACGACGCTGTCGGACGCGCTGCCGGCGCTCGGCATCGTCGCCGCCGTGCTGGGCGTGGTCAAGACGATGGGCAGTATCGACAAGCCGCCGTCGGTGCTGGGCGGCATGATCGGGTCGGCGCTGGTCGGCACGTTCCTGGGCGTGCTGCTCAGCTACGGCATCGTCGGGCCCTGCGCGGCGCGGCTGAAGGCGGTGCTCGATGCCGACGGCGAGATCTATCAGGTCGTCCGCCGCGTCATCGTCGCCAGCCTGAAGGGCCAGCCGCAGCCGCTCGTCATCGAGGCCGCGCGCACCGCCATCGCGCCCGCCAATCAGCCGAGCTTCAGCGAGGTGTTCGACGGGATGCGGGCGAAGTGAAGCGGGTCGCTACGCCTCCCCTCCCTCTTCAGGGAGGGGTCGGGGGTGGGTGCGAGCCACTTGGCGAGCCCGGCAGAGGCGGGGCTGGGCAGAGGCGGCGCAAGTGCGCCGCACCCACCCCCAACCCCTCCCTGAAGAGGGAGGGGACTCGGTGAACTACGAGCCCGCCACCAGCTTCGAACCGGAAGTCGTCATCCGGTGGAAGAAGGCGAAGCATGCCGCCCACCACGGCGGCGCGTGGAAGATCGCCTATGCCGACTTCGTTACCGCGATGATGGCGTTCTTCCTGCTGCTGTGGATCATCGGCGCGACCAACGAGGACCAGCGCAAGGGCATCGCCGATTATTTCACCCCGACGGTCATCCAGATGAAGAACTCCGGCGGCTCGAACGGCGTCATGGGCGGGCGCAGCCTGATGGTCGAGGACGGCGTCGCGCCGCATGCGACGCCGAGCGGCAAGCGCGCGACACCGCTGTCGGCGGGCGGCGGCGGCGGGCCGCTGGAGGCCGAGGTCACGTCGCCCGACAAGGCGACCGCGCCCGGCGCACAGCGCAAGGCGGACGAGGAGAAGTTCAACAAGGTGGAGCGCATCGTCAACGCGCGCCTGGCCGGCGATCCGACGCTGAAGGGTCTGAAGGGCCAGATCCGCTTCGTCCGCACCCGCGACGGATTGCGCATCGACATGGTCGAGCGTGCCGACTTCTCGATGTTCGCGTCCGGCACCAGCGTCTACACCGGCCAGGCGGCGGCGCTCGTGCGGACGGTGGCGAAGGCGCTGGCGGGGGTCGGCAACGGGCTCACCGTCCGCGGCCACACCGACGGCGTCGGCTACAACGCCGGGGACGCGAACAACTGGACACTGTCGACAGCGCGCGCCGACGCGACCCGGCGGGCGCTGGCGGCGGGCGGCATCGACCAGACGCGCTTCCGCCGCATCGAGGGCGTCGCCGATACCGACCCGTTCAACCCCGCCGACCGCGACGATCCGCGCAACCGGCGGATCAGCGTGACGTTGCTATACCGGCAGGCGGGAGGGCCCGGCACCTAGCGCGGGTTGAGGTCCTGGCTGGTATTGCCCGCACCGACCGCGGTGACCGTGCCCGGCGCGCTGCCGCGCTCGACCCAGCCATCGAGCGTGCCCAGCCAGTCAACCTGGCTAGGCGACGCACCGCCGCCGCAGTGGAGCATACCGGGAACCATGTAGAGGCGCAGGAACTGCGGCGCGCCCTCGGTGCGGCTGGCGACGGCGCGCGCATAGGCGATGCTGTAGTCCGGCGCGATCGCCGGGTCGTTCCAGCCGTGGTACATCAGCAGCTTGCCGCCGCGCTGACGGAACCGCGACAGGTCGGGGTCGGTCGCGTTGACGGTGGCGGCGAAACGCTCGTTGGCCACGAAGTCGTCGCGGCTGACGCTGGTCGCCCGGAAGGCCGGGTCGGCCCGGACCACATAGGCGAACCAGTTTTCGGCAAAGCCCGCGGGGCGACGGTCTGCGCTGCCGCCGTTATTGCGGCCCAGCAGCCAGTCGTTCCAGCTGCCCGGCTGCGCCTCCGCGCCCGGCCGCAGGCCCGGCAGATGGCGGCCGGTGGCGGGGTTGGTCAGCCCGGCATAGACGCTGCGCACTGCGGTCAGCTCGCTGCCGGTCAGGCACTGGTTGGTAACCTTGGCCTTGCGTTTGCAGGCCAGCACGCCGGGATCGAAGCGGCAGCTGTCGGGCGACCGCACGAAACTGCCGCCCCCGCACGCCCGCAACGCCGCCGCCTGGATCGCGGGCAGCTTCGCCGCCGGCACCGCGGCGACGCCGATCCGCTGCTGATACAGCGCCGCCGCCGCCTGCAGGCTGGTCCAGTCATAGGCCGCCGCCCCGGCGATGATGCCGTCGAAATCGTCGGGGAAGCGCTGCGCCGTCATCAACGCCTCGCGGCCGCCGTCGGAGCAGCCGAAGAAATAGGATTTGCGCGGCGTCGGGCCATAGGCCGCCAGCACCGCGCGCGCCGTGTCGGTGGTCACCTTGACCGCGCGCCAGCCGAAATCGACGAGCTTCTCCGGGTGGCCGAGCGCCCAGCTGGCGTCGGTGCCGTCCGGCGACTGGTGGCCGTTGTCGGTGCCGGCGACGGCATAGCCCTTGGCCAGGCCCAGCGCCATCAGCCGGTACGGGATCTGGCCCGCGAAGCCGCCGTTGCCGACCTGCAGGAACTTGCCGTTCCAGGCCTTCGCGTCCGGTATCCACAACTCGAGGCGGATGTCGCTGTCGGCGCTCGGGCGCGCCGTGATCTTGACCGAGCAGAAGTCGAACTTCGGATTGGCCGGCGTCGACGCGGCCGCCACGATCCCCGACGCCGTCACCGCCGCGTCGCGCAGCGGCACGCCCGCCAGCCCGGCGCAATCGAGCGCCGCCGCGGGAGACGCGAGCAATGCCGCCGCGCCGAGCCACCAGTATCGCATCGTCAACCTCCCCATTCGCTTCGTCGTCATCCCGGCGAACGCCAGAACCCTACTGCCGCCCAAATTCGAACGTCGGAGCCCGGAACGCAACTGGGTTCCGGCGTTCGCCGGAATGACGGGTGGGATGGGGGTGTCTGCTGTTGGTGGAAAGCGGACGTCTGGTCACGTAAAGTAGCCGAATGTTCACCCCCCGCTACAGCGCATCCGTGTCCACCAATCACGTTCGCCTAACAAATGCCGGAAATGGTGACACGTGCGCGGGACTGTCTTCCCATCCATTTTCGTCCGACGAGCGCCTGATAGCCAATTACGAAGCCGCGTTTGCCTTCGTCGGAGAGTTGATTCGCGCCCTTGAGCCCAGACATCGTCGTCTCTTCATCTTTCCAACTGTAGAGGTGAGCTTTGGTCGCGAGCCAAGCAATCAACAAGATGTGGATGATGTCAGACGGCTGTTTGAAGAGCAGGGTTTCGCCCGGGTCAAAATTACTTAACTCGCGGCTTGTCCGCTATTGGGCGGAAGCGGTCGCTCAGTCCGTAGGCGACGCCAACGCGATCGAACCTATTCCCGCCCTAAAACCCCCGCCGCGAAGAAGCCTTGCTGCCGCGCCAGTTCGTCCGCCAGCGGCTTGTACGGCGTCCGGTCGGCGTCGGGCGTGAAGCCGGCGAACAGGCCGTTGGGGCAGTGACGGACATCGTCCCAGCCGCGGTGGCTGAGCACCGGGTAGAGGCAGATGCCCTCGACCGGCACGCCGGCGGCCATCGCATTGCCCGCCTCGTCGGCGACATAGTGGAGCCAGGGCGCGCGGAAGACGCCCTCGGTGCCGGTCTCGGCGATCAGCAGCGGTTTTCCGTAACGCGCGTGAACGTCGGCGAGGAGTTCGCGCAGCGGCTTGAAGATCGGATCGCCGAGGTGGACCGGGCGGCCGTGGTCGATCCACTGGTTGTTGAAGTAATAATTGACCCCGACGACATCGACCGCGTCGGGGTGGCCGCCAAGCTCGGGCCGCCGCTTCCCCAGCAGGAAGTCGACCGCCTCGTGCTGCGCCTCCATATAGTCGGCGGCGGCGCGCTGGTGATGGTCGAGGCCCGACTGCGGCAGGATGTTGATCAGCGGCTCGGCAGTGATGAAGCGCGCGTCCGGGGCGACCGCGCGCACCGCGTCGACCGCCGTCAGGTACATGCGCACCAATTGCGCCTTCAGTTCGCCGCCGCGGCCGCGTGCGAACGGGTTCATGCCGCCCATGTCGCCGCCCGCCCAGCTGAGGAAGCTGATCTCGTTGACCGGGCAGAACCACGGGGGCCCGTCGGTTTCGTCGCGCACGACCTCGGCGGCGGCCCGGCAGAACGCCGCGAAACGCTCGATGAAGCCCGGCGTCCAGATGTCAGCACCGTTCGGCCAGCCATAGTGAAACAGGTCCCACACCACCTGCGTGCCGGCGGCGCGCGCCGCCTGCAGCTGGGGCAGCAGGCTCGACCAGTCATAGACGCCGCGCCGCCGCTCGATCAGGTGCCAGCGCAGCCCGTCGCGCGCCGCGTGCAGGCCGTGCCGCGCCAGCCGCGCATAGTCGCCCGCCGCCTGCACATCGTGGCCCGACAGCGCGATCAGATCCAGGCGGATACCGTCGGCGCGCTTGTGCGTGGAACACTCGAAGCCGCCGAGAAAGAAGGATTTGAACACGCTCATGCGCCGCCTTTACGCGCCCGGTCCGGCGCCGCAACCCTGCGACAAACAGTGCCGGATCGCGCCCCGGCCGAGCCGCCGCCGGTTGACTTGCGCGGGCAGCCAAGCAACGGTGCATGGGCTTCGTCCGTGGTGGCAATTCGGGTCAGCAAGCTGCGGATGGCAAGAGGGTTTCTTTAGTGGACGAGCAGGGTGTTGACGGTCCGGGCGAGGGTTCGGCCCCGGCGGCAGCAGCGATCAGGAAGACGTCGGAGCGCATCGGCGCGCGGCTAGCGGCGGCGCGCGCCGCTGCGGGCCTTGAGCTTGTCGACATCGCCCGCGAGACCCGCGTGCCGATCCGCCACCTGCGCGCCATAGAGGCCGATGCGCATGACGAGCTGCCGGCGCTGCCCTATGCCGTCGGCTTCGTGAAGTCGCTGGCGCGTGTCGTCGGCATCGACCCCGACGAGGCGGCCGCGCGCTTCCGTGCCGAGACGACAATGACCCCGCATGCCCCGATGGCGGCCTCGATCGAGCCGCTCGACGAACGCCGCCTGCCCTCGCGAGGGCTTGTGCTGGCGAGCGTCGCGGCCCTGGTGCTGATCCTCGGCGGGCTGACCGCCTATGGCGCCGGCTGGCTCGACGGTCCGCCGCCCGCCGCCGTCGTCACACAGGCGCCCGCCGGGATGACCGTGCCGGACAGCGCGACCGCCGGTGCCGACGCCGCGCCGGCTGCGATCGCCGCGCCGCCCGTCGCCGTAGCCGCCACAGGCACCGCCGTCGCGATTACCGCTAAGGAAGACGCCTGGATCCGCGTCTACCGGACCGTGCCGGAAACGGGCAAGCCGGAGACTGTCAAGACCGGCGTGTTGGCCAAGGGCGAGCGCTACGACGTACCCGCCGATCCGCCGGGCCTGAAGCTGTGGACCGGACGCGCCGGTGCGCTGCAGGTCAGTGTCGGTGGCCAGACATTGCCGCCGCTTGGCGGGCCGGTCGAAACGGTGCGGAACGTCAGCCTCGACGCCGCCGACCTGCGCGCCCGCGCCGCTGCACCGGCCGCTGCCGCACAATGAAAGCAATTCTCGCACTGGCCGCGCTGGCCCTCGCCGTGCCCGCCTTCGGCCAGGACAGCGACCCGGTGCTGGGCAAGCGCGTCGGCAAACTCGAATCCGAGATGAAGGCGGTCCAGCGCAAGGTTTTCCCGGGCGGCGACCCGCGCTTTTTCGAGCCCGAAATCCAGCCGGCGGCACCCGCCGCTGCCGAGCCGGTGGGGACGCCGGCGAGCACGCCGCTGACCGACCTGACCGCGCGGGTCGGGGAGCTGGAGGCGCAGCTGCGCACCCTCACCGGCCAGGTCGAGGCGAACCAGTTCAAGGTCCGGCAACTCGAGGAGGGGCTGGCGAAGTTTCGGGGCGATGCCGAGTTCCGGCTGAACGCGCTGGAGGGCAGCGCCAAGCCCGCCGACACGGCGCCACCGGCGGTCGACATGCCGCCCGTGACCAAGCCACCGCGAACGCCATCCGCCGGGCCGCTGACTGTCGAGGAGCAGTGGCGGGCCGCCTATGCGCTGGTGGTTGCCAAGGACTATACCGGGGCTGAAACCGCGCTGACCGACTTCCTTGCCGCAAATCCGAAGGCGGCGCGGGCCTCCGACGCGCAATATTGGCTCGGCAAGTCCTACGCGGCGGAGAAATCCCATGCCCAAGCGGCGAAGGCGTTCCTCGACGGCTATCAGAAATACCCCAAAGGGACGCGCGCCGGGGCCAGCCTGCTCGGCCTGGCCCAGGCGCTGATCGATCTCAAGAAGCCCGAGAAGGCCTGCCTCTCCCTGAACGAGCTCGAATCGGTTTACGGCACGACGCTCAGCCCCGAACTCAAGACGCAGGCGGCCAAGGCGCGGACGACGGCGAAGTGCAAGGCCTGACGGCCAAGTCATGACGCCGGCGGCATTCGCCGCGACGTGCGCCGAACGCGGCATCGGTGACGGCCCACTGGCGGTCGCGGTGTCGGGCGGTCCCGACAGCCTCGCGCTGCTGCTGCTCGCCGCCACGGCTTTCCCCGGCCGAACGCGCGCGCTGACGGTCGATCACGGCCTGCGCGCCGCCGCGGCCGGCGAAGCGGCGCTGGTCGCCGCCGTCTGTGCCGGTCTCCACGTTCCGCACGCGACGCTGCGCTGGGAAGGCGAGAAGCCGGGCGGTAGCCTGCAGGCGGCGGCGCGGGCGGCGCGCTACCGGCTGATGCGCGGCTGGTGCGCGGCGAACGCCGTGCCGTCGCTGCTGACCGCACATCACGCCGACGACCAGGCGGAGACATTGCTGCTGCGGCTGGCGCGCGGCAGCGGTGGCGGGCTGTCCGGCATCCGCGCGCGGCGCGATCTCGGGGACGGCGTGACGCTGTTGCGGCCTTTGCTCGGCGTGCGGCGGACGGCGCTGGCCGCCATTGTCGCGGCGGCCGGGCTGACCCCGGTCGACGACCCCGCCAATCGTGATCCACGATACGACCGCACGCACGCGCGCACCCTGCTGGCCACCACACCGTGGCTCGACCCGGCGCGGCTGGCGGCTTCGGCGGCGCACATCGCCGAGGATCAGCAGGCGCTCGACTGGGCGGCGGACCTTGCCTGGGACAGCCGGGTCGAGCGGCGCGCCGGCACCCTGCTGATCGATGCCGCCGGCCTGCCCGGCGGCCTGCGTCACCGCATCGTGGCACGCACCTTTCACGACTTTGGTAACGCCCCCGACGGCCCAGCAATCGCCCGGCTGATCGCCCGCCTCGATGCCGACCAGTCCGCGACTTTGGGCGGGGTTCAGGCCCGTCCGGGCGACCGGTGGACATTTCGCCGCGTCGGTTTGCGCCGGAATCCCGGCATCCGCTGATTGCGCGGGCGCGTAAGGCGCTTATCTTGTATGCCGTACACGAGTCTCATGAAGGTTCATCCATGAACGATCCGAAGCGTCCGCCGTCGCCATGGCTGAAAAGCCTCGGCCTGTGGGCGGCGATCCTGCTGGCCCTGGTCGTCGTGGTGAACCTCATCCAGCCGGCATCGTCGGGGACCAGCGGCAGCGCGCTCGCCTATTCCGACTTTCTCACCAAGGTCGACGAGGGCAGCGTCAAGAATGTCGAGTTCCGCGGCAGCGGCGACATCGCCGGCCGCACGAGCAGTGACGAGCCGTTCCGCACCACTGTGCCGCCGATGGGCGATCCGACCCTGATCGAGAAGCTTCGCGCCAAGGGCGTCCGCTTCGATGCCAAGGCGGAGGAGCAGCGCAGCTTCATAGGCCAGCTGCTGTTGTCGATGCTGCCGTTCGTGCTGATGATCGGCATCTGGATCTTCGTGATGCGGCAGATGCAGAACGGCGGCGGCCGCGGCGGCGCTATGGGCTTCGGCAAGTCGCGCGCCAAGCTGCTGGTCCCCAAGGAAGGCCGCGTCACCTTCGAGGATGTCGCCGGCATCGACGAGGCCCGCGAGGAGCTGCAGGAAATCGTCGACTTCCTGAAGGACCCGGCCAAGTTCCACCGCCTCGGCGGCAAGATCCCGAAGGGTGCGCTGCTCGTCGGCCCCCCGGGCACCGGCAAGACTTTGCTTGCCCGCGCCATCGCGGGTGAGGCCAACGTGCCGTTCTTCAACATCTCGGGTTCGGACTTCGTTGAAATGTTCGTCGGCGTCGGCGCAAGCCGCGTCCGCGACATGTTCGAGCAGGCCAAGAAGTCGGCCCCGTGCATCATCTTCATCGACGAGATCGACGCGGTTGGCCGTAGTCGCGGTGCCGGACTCGGCGGCGGCAACGACGAGCGCGAGCAGACGCTGAACCAGCTGCTCGTCGAGATGGACGGCTTCGACGCCAACGAGGGCATCATCATCGTCGCGGCGACCAACCGCCCCGACGTGCTCGATCCCGCGCTGCTGCGTCCGGGCCGGTTCGACCGCCAGGTCGTGGTCGGCCGCCCCGACATCGAGGGCCGCGAAAAGATCCTCGCCGTCCACATGCGCAAGGTGCCGCTGGCCCCTGACGTCAATCCGCGCGTCATCGCGCGCGGCACCCCGGGCTTCTCGGGTGCCGATCTCGCCAACCTGGTCAACGAGGCCGCCCTCCTCGCCGCCCGCCGCGGCAAGCGGCTGGTCGCGATGGCCGAGTTCGAGGATGCTAAGGACAAGGTCCTGATGGGCGTCGAGCGCAAGTCGATGGTGATGACCGACGACGAGAAGAAGATGACCGCCTATCACGAGGCCGGCCACGCCGTCGTCAGCTGCCATGAGGCGGCGTCCGACCCGATCCACAAGGCGACGATCATCCCGCGCGGCCGGGCGCTGGGCATGGTCATGCGCCTGCCGGAGCGCGACAACTACAGCTATCATCGCGACAAGATGTACGCGAACCTGTCGGTCAGCATGGGCGGCCGTGTCGCGGAGGAAGTCATCTTCGGCCACGACAAGGTGTCGTCGGGCGCGTCCTCGGACATCAGCTATGCCACCGACCTCGCCAAGAACATGGTCACCCAGTGGGGCATGTCCGACAAGCTCGGGCCGCTGAAGTACGGCGACAACCAGGAAGAGGTGTTCCTCGGCCATTCGGTGACCCGCACCCAGAACGTGTCCGAGGAGACGGCGCGCCTGATCGACGCCGAGGTCAAATCGATCGTGATCGCCGGCTATGACCGCGCCAAGCAGGTGCTGACTGACAATATCGACCAGCTGCACCGGCTGGCGGCCGCCCTGCTCGAGCTCGAGACCCTGTCGGGCGACGAGATCAAGCGGGTTCTGGCAGGCGAGACCATCGACCGGGCCGGGACGGCGGTGCGGCTGCCGTCGCCGACGCCGACCGGTATCTCGGCAATCCCCAAGACTGGGCGCCGCGGCGGCTTCGGGGAGCCCGCCCCGCAGGCCTAGAAGCGCATGCGGTAGCCGACCTCGACCTGCGCCCGGCTGTCACGGCGGCCGGGCGTATTCGGCGAATCGGTCTGGTAGCGCACCTCGGCGCGGACATCACCGTACGCCGTCGGCACTTCGATGCCCCCCGTCAGCAGCGCGAATTTCTCGGCATTGCGCGATACGTGGCGGATATAGCTGCCGATAATTGTGCCATCGGGTAGTCCGACGGGGACCGGCGGATCGCCGACGCTCGGAAGGTTGAGGTGCACGGACTGGGCACTGCCGTAATAGCGGACGTTGCGGCGGTCGGTCACCGAAATCATGCCGACCAGGTTGCGGCTGTCGCCGTCGGTCCAATAGCCGATTGGCTGGCCGCGGTAGCTGAAGCCGTCGAAGTAGAGCGAATTGTCGTAGAACGACACCGGGTATTTCTTGCGGCTCTTGAAGACCTTTTCCAGCGGCGTGCCGTTGAACAGCTGCGCGGCGAGCGTATCGGCATACTCGATGTTCGCCTGGAAGCTCGCGCCGCGATTGCCGATCGGCCCGGACACGCTCATGCCGATCTGCCGGCCATATTGTTCGAGGATGACGTTGTCGAAGTCCTCTGCTTCGAACTCGAAGTAGAACTTCGCCGAGTATTTCCCGAAACGCTGGACATAGCTCATGTCATAACCGGCGAGCTGGTTGCCGGCCTGCTGGAAGAAGGCACCGACGTCGCCGGGCGTCGGATTGTCGGCATTGCCGGCACCGATGAACGAGTCGAGAATCTGCCGGCCGCCGCACGGGCGGCCGCGCCCGCAGAGCATCTGCGCCCGGTTCAGGCCGATATCGAAGCCGCGGAACGGCTCGAACGTCAGGCGCGTGCCGACAATGATGATGTTCTGATAATCGCGCCGCGGCCCGTCGAGCACGCCCGCGAAGATCTCGAAGCCGACGGGACCCAGCCAGCGCAGCACCGGCAGGTCGATCGGATTGGGCATCAGCCGCTTGATGCCGACCTTGGGGAAGGGCCGGGCCGAGTTCGAAAAGAGCAGCGAACCGTTGTGGCCGGGACCGAAATATTCCGGCGTATAACCGCCGTACACCGCCCAGTTGCCGAGGCGCACCGAGACCTCGCTGGGCTCCAGGTAGAACTTCGAACCGACCTGCTGGCCGCCGGTGCGGTAGCCGCCGCCCAGCGTTACGCTGATGATGTCGGTATTGAACGACACCGCCGCCGAGCCATCGAACTTGCCCCGCGCCTCGAAACCGAACGGCCGCGCCACCGACTGGCCGGTGGTGGCATTGAGGTTGGTTTCGATGGTGATGCGCTTGCGGGCGAAATCGTCGAGCCGCTCCAGCCGCGACACCGCCGCCTCCAGATAGGGGTCAAGCTGCCGCCCGTCGCGAGCCGCATCCAGTGCTGGCTCGATCTGCTCCCAGGGCAGCGGCCACGAATCGACCGGGCCGCGGATCAGGCCAGCCGCCTTCAGCAGATCGACATCCTGGCGGAGCTGCGTATCCCCGGCCTGGGCGAACGGCCCGGCCAGCGCCGGTGCCGCGGTCGATGCCAGCAACATCGCCGCAACCATCCCGATCCGCAGATTCATCGCGCCCTCGCTCATCGCCGCTGGCGTTCCCTAGCGATTTCAATCCACGCTGTCAGTCGGCTGCGTGACGATCCGCGGGCACGTGTGGCAATTGCGCCAATTATGCCCGGTTGACGCCGCCCGCCGGGCAAACCGCTGCCCGACGCGTTGCGCAACGCCGAAACGGCGGCCCGTTTCGCTTCGTCAGGGCCGCGTCACCACCGCGCCGACCGCGGCGATCCGTTCGACCTTCGCCGCGGCATAGACCGGGCGGTCTAGTTCCTCGCCAAAGATATCGGGATCGAGCTCGCGGTAGCGCAGCGTGCAGCCGGTCGCGTGCATGGCCGCGGCAAGATCGGCCTTGAAGGCGTCGCGCCCGGCGACGATCGCACTGCCGGTATACAGCAGCAGCCGCCCGCCGGGGCCGAGGCGCGCCGCAATCTCGACCGCAAGGTCGAGCGACAGCTGCGACCCGAGCCGGCCGCCGCCGTGCCGGTAGGCGCGCTCGCCCTCGTCGACCAGGAACGGCGGGTTGGCGAGCGCCAGGTCGACGCTGCCGGCGAAACCGGCGAGCCCGGCCCCGTGCAGTGCCGCCACCTCGAACCCGGCATGGCGCGCGTTGACCGCCGCGAGGTCGAGCGCGCGGGCGTTGATGTCGGTCATCGCCAGGCGCGCCGGCAGCACCAGTCCGCCCGCGACAATCAGCCCGACGCCGCTGCCGGTGCCGATATCGACGAGGTTGCGGCACATCGAATCGCGCGCCAGTTCCGCAACGATGAAGCTGGCGAAGCGGTAGCTGTCGGGCCCGAAGAACACCGCGTCCGCCGCCGTCGTCGGATAGGCGGAATGCAGGAACAGCCGGCCGCGCAGGCGCGCCACCCGCAGCCGGCTGCGCCAGCCATCCGGGGTTTCGTCGACGATGCCCGCGCGCGCAATACAGTCGCGCAAGACGGGATCGAGCGCGCCCGGCGGGACCGGCAGGCTCCAGCCGAGCAGGTCGCGCACCGTTGCCCCCGCCCCGCCGCGCGCGATGACGCGGGCATGGCTGGCAGGCGTCGGCGGCACGAAATCATAACCGGCCGCATCGAGGGCGGCGAGCAGATCGAGCAGCGGCGCGGCGGCAGTCATCGCGGACCACAAATGCTGCGCGCCCCCAGGGTTCCTTGGCGCAGGCCCGGGGCGTGCTAGAGTGCCGCTCAAATCACGGGGAGAGACAGGCATGGCGACGGCTGCACAGACGACCGAGGCGTGGGACGCCCGTGACGCGGCGGCGATGCTAGCGCTGCTCCACCGCCAGCGTGCCAGCTTCACCGCCGAACTGCCGGTCACCGCCCGGGCGCGGCAGGACCGCCTGAAGCGCGCCATCGACCTCGTGATCACGCACAAGGACCGGCTCGCGGCGGCGCTGTCGGAAGATTTCGGCCACCGCTCCGTGGCGATGTCGATGATGACCGACATGATGGCCTCGGTCGGGCCGCTGAAGCACGCGTCGAAGCACCTCGACCAGTGGATGAAGCCCGAAAAGCGCGGCGTGCAGTTCCCGCTCGGCCTGCTCGGCGCGAAGGCGCGGGTGGAGTATCAGCCCAAGGGCGTGGTCGGCATCATGTCCCCCTGGAATTTTCCGGTGAACCTGACCTTTGCGCCGCTGGCGGGCGTGCTGGCGGCGGGCAACCGCGCGATGGTCAAGCCGTCCGAATTCACGCCGGTCACCTCCGAACTGATGAAGGAATTGATCGCGGCCGCTTTCGACGAGACCGAGGTTGCGGTGGTCACCGGCGGGCCCGAACTGGGCAAGGCGTTCAGCGAGCTGCCTTTCGACCATCTGGTGTTCACCGGCGGCACCGCCATTGGCCGGCACGTCATGGCGGCCGCGGCAAAGAACCTCGTGCCGCTGACGCTGGAGCTTGGCGGCAAGTCGCCGACGATCGTGTCGCGCTCGGCCGACGTGGCGCGCACCACCCAGCGCATCGCGCTCGGCAAGATGATGAACGCCGGGCAGATCTGCCTCGCGCCCGACTATCTGCTGGTGCCGCGCGAGGACGAGGCGAAGATTGTCGAGGGGCTGAAGACCGCGGTCGCCGGCATGTATCCGACGCTGCTCGCCAACGACGACTATACCAGCGTCATGGGCGCGCGGCACCGCGAGCGGCTGGAAGCGCACGTCGCCGATGCCACCGCCAAGGGCGCGAAGGTAACCGTGGTCAACCCGGCAAACGAGGATTTCACCAAGCAGAATACCAACAAGATGCCGCTCCACATCCTGCAGGACGTCACCGACGACATGACGGTGATGCAGGAGGAAATCTTCGGGCCGCTGCTGCCCGTCAAGACCTACGAACGCGTCGAGGAGGCGATCGATTACGTCAACGGCCGCGACCGGCCGCTCGGCCTCTACTGGTTCGGCGAGGATGCGGCCGAGCAGCGCACCGTGCTCGACCGGACGATCTCGGGCGGCGTTACCGTCAACGATGTGCTGTTCCACGTCTCGATGGAGGACCTGCCGTTCGGCGGCGTCGGGCCGTCGGGCATGGGCAGCTATCACGGCCTCGACGGCTTCCGTGCCTTCAGCCACGCCAAGGCGATCTACACCCAACCCAAACTCGACATCGCCGGGATCGCGGGGTTCAAGCCGCCCTACGGCGCGAAGACGGCCAAGGCGATCGCGGGGCAGATGAAGGGCTGACCTTTCGCCGGAACGCGATTCGCATTACATAAGCGGCTGAACCCAACAGGAGACTGCGTCATACCCCCTCCCCCGCGCCGTAACATGAACGCGCCCGCGCCGATGAACGGCCCGCGCTACGACGAATTCATCTCCGCGCCCAAGGTGCGCGTGATCGATCAGGACGGCGAGAATCTCGGCGTCCTCTACACCAAGGAAGCGATCGCCACTGCGCACGAGGTCGGCATGAACCTCGTCGAGGTGTCGCCGGGCGCCGATCCGCCGGTGTGCAAGATCTTGGATGTCGGCAAGTTCAAGTACGAGGCCCAGAAAAAGGCCGCCGCCGCCCGCAAGAACCAGAAGACGCAGGAGATCAAGGAGATCAAGATGCGTCCGAACATCGACGACCACGACTACGACACCAAGATGAAGGCGGTGCACCGCTTCATCGAGGAGGGCGACAAGGTGAAGCTCACCCTGCGCTTCCGTGGCCGCGAGCTGTCGCATTCGGAGATGGGCCTGCGCCTGCTGGAGCGGGTCCGCGACGATGCCGTCGACTATGCCAAGGTCGAACAGCTGCCGAAGATGGAAGGCCGGCAGATGCTGATGGTGATCGCGCCGCGCTGACGGGTGGTGCATGCGTGCACCACGCCCGCGCCAAAGCGTCGGCACTCCACGGTAAATCGGTCCATTTCCGTGCTCGCGGCCATTGCGCGCGCCCTCGGTTACGCTAATGTTTCGCCCTAGGAAGCGAACGTGCCGTCAACTACGGCGGCCCGCGACAGCGTCCGACAGGGAACGAGGGGAGCTCAAAACATGGCATCACCACCGAAAAGCGCCGTAGCCGCGAAGCCCAAGGCCGCGAAGGCCGCCAAGGATCCGGCGGCACCGAAGCCGAAGCGCAACATGGACGCACTGCAGAAGCCGCTGACCCCGTCGCCGGAACTCGCCGAGATTGTCGGCTCGGCCCAGCTGGCGCGCGGCCAGGTGGTCAGCAAGGTGTGGGACTATATCCGCACCCACAACCTGCAGAACCCGAAGGACAAGCGCGAAATCCTCGCCGACGCCAAGCTGAAGAAGGTCTTCGGGCGCGACAAGTGCACGATGTTCGAGATGAACAAGTACCTGGCGCAGCATCTGAAGTAGGTTGCAGCGCGGCCTGCGCCGGGTGGGGAATTTGCCCTTCGCGAATTCCCCACCCGGCGCGGACTCGCGTCAGACCGGCCGGCGGGGCGGCGGCGCAAGCCGATGAACCCGTCCGACGACAGCCGCGGCTTTGCCGCGGCTCTTTTTTTGAAGTGAAGAGAAGCAGTTAGCGTCGCGGCAAAGCCGCGCCGTCGGACGGCACCGGTCGGGAAGGTCGACCGGGCCGCCGGCCGGCCTTGCGCGAGTCCGCGCCTAAGCGAAAATCCGCTTCGCTGATTTTGTGCTTACGCTCGGCCGCGCTGCGGCACATCCGCCCCGGCATCTGACTTTGATGCCGGGGCGGTGCCGAGGCCAACCGGGGTCAGTCGGTCGCCGTCGAGGTGGCACACGCGGCAGGGCCGTGCCGCGCGCACCGCTCGCAAGCCTTTGGTCCGGAAGGGGTCCGGTGCCTGGGGCCGCGGGGGTCCGTGAGTCTAGGGGCGATGCATTCCGGTCCGCTCTCACCACCGCCGGGGTTCGGTCGGTGGGAGGCGCCGGGCCCCGCCCTATTCTCGTAAAGCCTATATGGAGCGGCTGCCGCCCGCCGCGGAGGTGCAACGATCGTCAGCAGCGCGCATGCAACTGTTGCACGAAAAGTTGCATGAAGTTGCAGCGCGGTTGCATTTCGGTCTTGCCGCCGTCATCGACGCGCGCCATGACGTGCCGCCATGTCGACCAGTGGCGTCAGTTTCGCGAATCGGCTCGAACTGGTGCTCAAGGCGCTGTCGATGTCGCGTGCCCGTCTGGCGGCCGATCTCGGCATCGACAAGTCGCTCGCCGGGCGCTGGGTCTCGGGCGCGGTCCAGCCGTCGGCCTATAACCTCGAGCGCCTGACCGGCCTGATCGCCGGCCGCTGCCCCGGCTTCACTATGCTCGATTGGGACCGCGACCTGGCCGCGCTCGCCGACCGCCTGGGCGTTGAACCGGCGGAGGCCAACGGCGGTGCGCCGCCGATCCCGCCCGTCGACCGCCGTCAGGCCCCGTTGCCGCCGCTGCCTTACGGGCTGATCGAGCTGGCACGGCGCGAGACGCGGCGGCGCGGCGCGGCGTACGAAGGCCGCTGGAAGGCGACCCGCCTGTCGAGCTCGGGCGCGCTGCGCTACATGGTCGAGCATGCGATCATCCGCTGCGACGGCGACATGCTCGACTTCCGGCATTTCGGCGGCGGCTGGGAGGTGCGCGGCTGGCTGCTGGTGCTGTCGGTCCAGCTGTACGGCGTGATCTGCGATGCGTCCGACGATTCGATGGGTTTCTACGTGCTGAACGGCGTCACCGCCGCGCGCGCCAACTGCATCGATGGCATCTTCTCGACCGTCTGCGCCGACCGCGGCCTGACGCCCAACGCCCAGGTTGTCGTTTTCGAACGCTGTGGCGAGCTTGGCGACGATGATGAGGAATGGGTTGCCGGCCACATCGCGCGTAGCGTCGTCACCGCGCCCGAGGAGATTTCCGAAAGGGTGCGGGCCGCAATAGCGCCCGACATCGGCCCCGCCGCGGTCAGGGCGGGCGGCGAGGCGATGCTGCGCGTGCCGATGGAGCGTTCGCTGTGCGCCGGCGCGCTGGGCGGTAACTAAAGCGCCAGCGGCTTCGGCCCGAGGCCGTGGTCGGCGGCGCAGTCGGGCTCCTCGGTGATGCGCAGCCGATGCCCGTCACGCGGCACGAAAATGCGCAGTGCCGCGTCGTCCGGGCACGGCCGGTAGCTCCACACGAACTCCCAGCCGTCGGGCCAGGCGATGCGCCGCGCCTTGCCGAAATGCACCACCGGCTCGCCGCTGTTGGCGGCAAAGCGCACCGCCGCCGCCTTTGCCGCAGCATCGGCCTCCGCCTCGTCCGGCGCGCGCGGCCGCTGCCACAGCCAGGCCGCTACCACCAGCGCCAGCGCCGCGGCGACGAACTTCAGCGTCGCGGTACGACGGGAGGAACGCATGGCCATCACCGGCGACGCTAGACCCACCCTGCGTCCGGGGAAAGTAACGGCGTGGCGGCCGCGTCACCGGCGCAAGCGGCGCCTCAGGATTTTCGCCAGGTCGCCAGGCGGTAGACGTAAAACGTCGCCGCGACGCCGATCAAGCCGTTCGAGACCGGCCCCAGCCAGCGTTCGATGACCGGCAACCCGGCTTGGCCAAGCTGGTAGCCGGCCAGCGTCAGGGCGCTGACCCAGACGCTGGTGCCCAGCGTCGACCACAGCAGGAACGGCGCCCACGCCATGCCGGCCAGCCCGGCCGGGATCGAGATGACGCTGCGGATGCCGGGTACGCAGCGGCCGATGCCGACCAGCCACGGGCCGCCGCGCTCGAACCAGTGGCGTGCCCGCTCGGCCGTCGCACGGTCGAGTGTCAGCCAGCGCCCGTGGCGGTCGACCCAGGCTTCGACGCGCTCGACCCCGAGCCGCCGCGCCAAAGCATAGAAGACCACATTGCCACCCATCGACCCGACGACGCCGGCCAGCACCGCCGCCCAGATCGGCAGCTTGCCCTGCGCCGCCGCGACACCCGCCAGCGGCATCACCACCTCCGACGGGATCGGCGGAAAGAATGTCTCGATGAACGTGAGGCCCGCGACGCCGAGCACGCCGCCCTTGCCGATCATGTCGGCAATGAAGCTCACGCGCGGGCGCGGTGACGGGCCTCGATCGCGTCCCAGATCAGCGCCGGCGTGTCGGTGCCGTTGAAACGGTCGATGGCGACGATGCCGGTGGGCGAGGTGACGTTGATCTCGGTCAGATAGCCGCCGATGACGTCGATACCGACGAATACCAGGCCACGGCGCTTCAGCTCGGGGCCGATGGCGTCGCAGATTTCGCGGTCGCGATCCGACAGCTCGGTCGCCTGCGCGCTGCCGCCGGCGGCGAGGTTGGAGCGGATCTCGCCGGCCTTGGGCAGCCGGTTGATCGCGCCGGTCGCGACCCCGTCGACGAGCACGATGCGCTTGTCGCCGGCGCTGACGTCGGGAAGGAACTGCTGCACCATGAACGGCTCGCGCCAGACGTCGCCGAACAGCTCGATCAGCGCCGGCAGGTTGCCGTCGTCGGCGCCGATCTTGAACACCGCCGACCCGGCATTGCCGTACAGCGGCTTGACCACGATGGCGCCGTGCCGCGCGCGGAAGTCCATCGCCGCGTCGAGCCGCCGCGTCACCAGCGTCGGCGGCATCAGCGCCGGATAGCCGAGCACGAACAGTTTCTCGGGCGCATTGCGCACCTCGGCCGGATCGTTGACCACCAGCGTCTCCGCCGCGGCGCGCTCCAGCAGGTGGGTGGCGGTGATATAGCCCATGTCGAACGGCGGATCCTGGCGCATCAGCACGACGTCGGTGTCGTGGCCGAGGTCGAGCGTCACCGCCTCGCCGAGCCAGTCGAAGTGGCGCGTCCGGCCGCGATAGACCTCGAGCGGCCGCGCCCGCACCCGCACCCGGCCCGCCTCGAAGTTCAGGTCGGCGGCGGCGTGGTGCCACAGCCGGTGCCCCCGCGCCTGCGCCGCCAGCATCAGCGCAAAGGTGGAATCGCCCGCCGGGTTGGCGGTCTCGATAGGGTCCATCTGGACCGCGACCCTCAAACCCATGCGCGCGCTCCTCGATATACTGCAGCGGTCTACCGAGTCGGGAGCGCCGGGGCCAGCGCCGTGACTGCTGCGTTGCCCTCACCCGCGGCCTGCCCATAGACCGTTTCAAGGACGTGGAGCTTGCGATCGAAACCGTTGAACGCGGCCGCCAGCGTTCCGCGGCTCGTGATACGACGACATTGCGTGATGTAGATAAATTCGGCGTCCGGACCGAAGCGAGCGACATGGGCGGCTTGCAGTCGCTGGATGCGCGCGCCGTATCTGCGCTCAAATCGCTGCGCAAGTTTCGCCGCCAATTTGCGGTCGCAAAGCGCGTGGCCGTCAGCGAGCTCGCTGGCGTAGAACAGCTCCTTGCGAAGGTTGCCGGGCGGCGCTGCGGTGCTGGACAGAACCAGCACAAGGCTCGTCAATATCACCCGTGCGAGCGCGCCAGCGTCGTCAGCGCGTCGGCGATCCGGGCGCGGACCGCGGCGTCATGGGTGGTCTCCAGCATCGCCGCCAGGCTGGCGCGCGCCGCGATCCGGTCGCCGGCCAATTGCTCCAGCCGCGCCCGTTCCCACCACAGGCCGCTCAGCCGCGGGGCCAGCGCAGTCATCCGCCGCGCCAGCACCAGCGCGCGGGCCGGGTCGCCCTTGCGCCGCGCCCGCGTCGCCTGGTTGGTCAGCAGCCGGACCAGCACCTCGCGGTTCGACAACGGCCGCAGATGCTCCGCCGACGGCGCGACGTGGCCGCCGAGTGCACGGTCGACGAGTTCGCCGAGCGCCTGCGCGTCGACGCGGCGGCCGTGGTCGAACGGATCGATGATCACCCGGTCGCTGTCGCCGCCGAGCGCCACCACGACATGGCCCGGCAGGCCAAGCACCTGCGCCCGCCAGCCGACCCGCCGGGCCAGCGCGACATACAATAGCGACAGCGTCACCGGCAGGCCGCGCCGCCGCTCGAACAGCATCGCCAGGTCGGCGTTGGCGGGGTTGTCGTAATCCTCGGTATCGCCGCTCAACCCCTCGTGATCGGCGAGCAGCGCAGTCAAGAGCCGGGCCCGGCCACGGCTGGTGTCGATGCCGGTGGACTGGCCGAGCAGCCGCGCCGCCAGCCCCGCGATACGCGCGCGCAGCGGCCCGGCATCGACCTCAGGCCGGTCGGCGGCGGCGCAGACGAGCGCGCCATCGGCGAGATCGATGTCCACATCGTCGAGCAGCCCGAGCCGGGCCAGCGCCTGATCGTCCGGGGCCGCCATCATCGCGTCTGCCTCCTGCGATGCGAATGATGGGGCCAAGCCGGCCAGGCGCGCAAGCCGCTTTGTACGCACCTAGCCGGTGGCGGTTCCGCGCAGCGCCAGGGCGCGGGCATAGACCGCCTTGCGCGGCAGCCCGAAGGCGGCGGCAACCTCGCCCGCGGCGGCGCTGAGGCTGGCGTCTGCCATCGCGGCGCGCAGCGCGTCGTCGACGCTGGCCGCGGTCGGGGCCGCCACCGCGCCGGGCGGTCCAACGACGATCACCACCTCGCCGCGCGGCGGGGCGTCGGCGAAGCGCGCCGCCAGCGCCAGCAGCGGGCCGTCGACCGTGTCCTCAAATTTCTTGCTGATCTCGCGCGCCACCGCGGCGGCGCGGTCGCCCAGGCCCTCGGCCAGCGCCGCCAACGTCGCCGCCGTCCGCCCCGCCGATTCGTAGAACCCCAGGCTGGCGCGCACCGCCGCCACCTCGGCGATCGCCGCGGCCTTGGCGCCTTGCTTGACCGGCAGGAACCCCATGAACAGGAAGCGGTCGGTCGGCAGCCCGGCAAGGGTCAGCGCCGCCACCGCCGCGCAGGGGCCCGGGATGGTCACCACCGGCACCCCGGCGGCGCGCGCGTCGCGGACCAGTTTGTAGCCGGGATCGGAGATCAGCGGCGTGCCGGCATCACTGACCAGCGCCACCGCCTCGCTCGCCATCCGCGCGATCAGGCGCGGACGCACCGCGTCGGCGTTGTGATCGTGATACGGCGTCATCGGCGTCTTCGCGCCGATATGGGCGAGTAGCCGCGCCGTCACCCGCGTATCCTCCGCCGCGATCAGCGCGACGCCGGCCAGCACCCGGGCCGCGCGCGGCGACAGGTCGCCAAGATTGCCGATCGGTGTCGCAACGATGTAGAGGCCCGCGGGTTGTTGGTTCGCCGCCACGGTATCAGGGCTGGCGGCGGGGAGTTCGTTCATATGGTCATAGTGGAACGGTTGCGGGCACCGCGGCAACTGGTGGTGTTGCTGGGCATCGCCGGGCTCGCCGCTTGCACGCCGGCAGCGAAGCGCATCGCGACGACGCCGGCACCGACGGCCGGGCCCGTCGCGGTGGTGAAGCCCGCGCCCGCACCGCTGCCCGCCGCGCCGCAGAACCGCGTTGCACTGCTGGTGCCGCTGACCGGAGCCAATGCCGCGCTGGGCCAGTCGATCGCCAACGCCGCCAACCTGGCGCTGCTCGAATCGGGTGAAAAGCGCATCAACCTGCGCATCTATGACACTGCGCCGGGCGGCGCGGCGGCGGCGGCGGGCAAGGCCATCGGCGAAGGCGCGCGGCTGTTCCTCGGGCCGCTGCTGGCGGGCGACGTCCGTGCCGTGCAGGGCATCGCGGCGTCCAACGCGGTGCCGGTCATCAGCTTCTCGAACGACGCCGCGCTGGCCGGCGAGGGCACCTATGTGCTCGGCTTCCAGCCTGGCCAGGCGATCGCGCGCGCCGTCGGGTATGCCCACAGCCGCGGCGTCACGCGCTTTGCCGCGCTGATCCCGTCCGGCGTCTATGGGCAGCGCGCCTCGACTGCCTTTCTGCGCGCCGTCGAGGCCAATGGCGGCCGCGTCGTGTCGGTGGTGAACTACACGCGCACGCCGCAGAAGCTGCTGGCCGCGGCGCGCGAGGTCACAGACTATGACAAGCGCCTCGCCATTGCCGCCAAGGCCCCGGCGCTGCGCCCCGACGGCACGGTCGCGCCGGTCACCGCGCGGATGCCGCCGGTGGCGTTCCAGGCGCTGCTGATCGCCGATACCGGGCCGGTCGCCGCCGCCTTCGGCCCGGCGCTGGCGCAGTACGGGGCGGGCGGCGTGGCCATCCTGGGCACCGAGCTGTGGAACAACGAGCCCGCCATCCGCAACGCCAAGGGCCTGCAGGGCGCGGTGTTCGCCAGCGTCGCCGACGACCGCTTCGCGCAGTTGAGCAGCCGCTACCGCGCACGCTTCGGGGCCGGGCCGTCACGGCTGGCGAGCTTCGGCTACGACTCGGTGCTGCTGGTCAACAGCCTGGCCGACCGCTGGCCGGTCGGGCAGCCGTTCCCGCGCGCCCTGCTCGCCAACCCCGACGGCTTCGCCGGGGTCGACGGCGTCTTTCGCTTCACGCCGTCGGGCGTCGCCGACCGCGCGCTCGAAGTGTCGCGTATCCAGGGCGGCAGTATCGTCACCGTCGCCGCCGCACCGAAATCGCTGCGTTAGGACCCTAGGGTCCGAACTCAATAAGGACAGGGGTCGGGATCGTCCGGAGCAGGCTTCTGAGCGTTTCGGGACGCCGACGGCGGGCGGTTACGCCCCCGGCGAGGCGGCCCGGGGCGCTCAGAAGCCTGCTCCGGACGACCGCGCAGCGGCGGCCCGTCTTTCGCCGTCTGGCCGCGTCGCGTCGTCGGTCACGATGGGAAGCCATCGCTTCCTCCTAACTCCTTGCCAGACAACGAAATCCGCACCGTCACGACCCCTGTCCTTATTGAGTTCGGACCCTAGGCCAGCAGATCGCGCAGCACGGCGTTGACCAGCGGGCGCCCGGCGCGGGTCAGGCGCAGGCCCGCGCCGTCGAGGGTCAGCAGACCGAGCTCCGTCAGCCGCGCCGCCGCGCCATGGTCGATGCTGTCCGTCAGTGTTTGCCCGGTGCGCTGCTCGAACACCGCCGCGTCGATGCCCGCGGTCAGCCGCAGGCCCATCATCAACGCCTCGGTGGTGCGGGTCGCCGCGTCGAGCGCGGTCGTTTCGACGATGCGGTCGGCGGCGGCGAGCCAGTTCTCCGGTTTTTTGTGGCGCACGGTGGCGACGCCCGCGCGGCGGCCGTGCGCGCCGGGTCCGACGCCAACATAGTCGCCATAGGTCCAGTAGGCGAGATTGTGGCGGCTGGGGCAGCCGTGGTTGGAGGTCTCATAGGCGGGCAGCCCGGCGACTTCGGTCATGTCCTGGGTCAGGTCGAACAGGTCGGCGGAGGTGTCGGCATCCGGCGTCCGCAGGCGCCCCGCCGCATGCTCGACGGCAAAGCGCGTGCCGGCCTCGATAGTCAGCTGGTACAGCGACAGATGCTCGGTGCCGAAGCTCAGCGCCCGCGCCAGTTCCGCAGCCCAAGCCGCGACGGTGTGTCCGGGCCGGTCGTAGATCAGGTCGAAACTGACGCGCGGGAAATTGGCCTGCGCGATGTCGAGCGCCGCCAGGCCCTGCGCAACGTCGTGCGGGCGTCCCAGCACCTTCAGCGCCGCATCGTCGAGCGCCTGTAGGCCGAGGCTGACGCGGTTGATCCCGGCGCCCGCGAAACCGGCGAACCGCGCTGCCTCGACACTCGACGGGTTGGCTTCGAGCGTAATTTCGGTGCCTGCGTCGAGGCTCCACAGCCGCGCCACCGCGTCGATTACCGCGCCGGTCGTCGCCGGGTCCATCAGCGACGGCGTGCCGCCCCCAAAGAAGACGCTCTGGACCCGGCGCGGTCCGGTCACAGCCCGCTCGACCGCAAGGTCGGCGAGCAGCGCCTCTCGCCAGCCACTCTCGTCAATCGAGGCGCGGACGTGGCTATTGAAATCGCAATACGGGCATTTGGTGACGCAGAACGGCCAGTGGACGTAGACGGCGAGCGGGTCGTCTAGTGCCGAGTCCGCCGTCAGAAGCACGCCGCGACCAACTGCTCGAACGCTCGCGCGCGGTGGCTCATCGCGTGCTTCGCGGCCGGGTCGATCTCGCCGAAGGTCCGGTCCATGTGCTCGGCCACGAACATCGCATCATAGCCGAAGCCGCGGTCCCCGCGCGGCGGCCACACGAGCCGGCCATCGACCCGCCCCTCGAATGTCTCGACCGCGCCGTCGGGCCAGGCCAGCGACAGCGCGCAGACGAAATACGCGGTATCGGGCGAGCCGAACGCCATCGCCCGGTGCACCCGCTCCATCGCGACGCCGAAGTCTTTGCCTTCACCCGCCCATCTCGCGGAATAGACGCCCGGTGCCCCGTCGAGCGCATCGACGCACAGGCCCGAGTCGTCGGCCAGCGCCGGCAGACCGCTCGCTGTCGCCGCGGCCAGCGCCTTCAGCTCGGCGTTCGCCCGGAACGTCGTGCCGGTCTCCTCCGGCTCAGGCAGACCGAGGTCGCCGGCGGCCACCACGTCCATGCCGAACGGCCTCAACAGGTCGCCGATCTCGCGCACCTTGCCCGGATTATGCGTCGCCAGCACGAGCCGGCCGGGGGCGAGGCGGCGGCTCACCGGCTGGTCGCTACCCTCTGCGCCGCGAAGATCTCGCCGCAGCCGATCCGCGCGAGCCTCAGCAGGCGCAGCAGCGACTCCTCGTCGAACGGCGCGCCCTCCGCGGTCGCCTGGACCTCGACGATGCCGCCGGTCGAGGTGAGCACGAAGTTGGCGTCGGTGCCGGCGTCCGAATCCTCGTCATAGTCGAGGTCGAGCACGGCGGTGTCCTGGTGGATGCCGCACGACACCGCCGCGACCTGCGTCGCCAGCGGGTCCTGCGTCAGGCCGTTCTTCGCCATGATGCCGTCGATGGCGAGCCGCAGCGCGACCCACGCGCCGGAGATCGCCGCCGTGCGCGTGCCGCCGTCCGCCTGGATGACGTCGCAGTCGAGCGTGATCTGGCGCTCGCCGAGCAGTTTCAGGTCGGTGACGGCGCGGAGCGAACGCCCGATCAGCCGCTGGATTTCCTGCGTGCGGCCCGACTGCTTGCCCTTGGCCGCCTCGCGGCTGCCCCGAGTGTGAGTAGCGCGGGGCAGCATGCCGTATTCCGCCGTGACCCAGCCCGAGCCCTTGCCACGCAGCCACGGTGGCAGCCGCTCCTCGACGGAGGCCGTGACCAGCACATGGGTGCGCCCGAATTTGACCAGGCAGGAACCCTCGGCATGGACGGCGAAACCGGGGATCATCTCGATGCTGCGCATCGCGTCGGGGGCGCGGCCTGAGGGTCGCATGCACGTCTCCTTGGAACAGGGCGCGGGCTTAGCCGGTCGGCGCCCCCCTGTCACCGCCGCCACGCCTGCACTAGATAGGCCGCCATGCAGTCGCCTGCCCTGACCGAGCTGAATGACCGCGCCCGCACCGTCTTCCGCGAGATCGTCGATTCGTATCTTGCCAGCGGCACGCCGGTCGGCTCGCGCACCCTGTCGAAGCTCGGCTCGCTCGGCCTGTCGCCGGCGTCGATCCGCAACGTCATGCAGGACCTGGAGGAGCTCGGGCTGCTGGCGGCCCCCCACACCTCGGCCGGCCGCCTGCCGACCGAGCTCGGCCTGCGCCTGTTCGTCGACGGCATGATGCAGATGACCGCCCCGTCCGCCGACGAGCGGGCCGCGATCGACAGCGGCGCGCAGGGATCGGCGGCGATCGAGGATCGGCTCGGCCGCACCACCGCCATCCTGTCCGGGCTCAGCGCCTGCGCCGGGCTGGTGCTGGTCCCCAAGGACGAGGTGCGGTTGCGCCAGGTCAGCTTCGTACCGCTGTCGCCGGCCAAGGCACTGGCCGTGCTGGTCGGCGACGACGGCAGTGTCGAGAACCGGGTCATCGACCTGCCCGCCGAACTGCCGCGGGCCGCGCTGATCGAGGCGGCGAACTACATCAACACCAGGCTGGAAGGGCTGACCCTCGCCGCCGCAGCCGAACGCCTGGGCGCCGAGATCGCGGCCAGCCGCGCCGCGCTCGACGACGCCACCCGTGGACTGGTCGAGCAGGGCCTGGCGGCGTGGTCGTCGGACGGCGCGCGCGCGGTGCTGATCGTGCGCGGCAGCGCGCATCTGGTGGCGGGCGACGCCGCCGATCTCGACCGGGCGCGGCAGTTGCTCGGCGACATTGAGGGCAAGGAAGAACTTGCCCGCGTCCTCGACCTGGCGCGCACTGCATCGGCCTGCAAGATCTTTATCGGCTCCGAGAACAAGCTGTTCTCTTTGTCCGGGTCGAGCGTTATCGCCGCGCCCTACCGCGGTCCCGACGGGCGCGTCGTCGGCGTGGTCGGGGTAATCGGCCCGACCCGGTTGAATTACGCGCGCATCGTTCCGATGGTGGACTATACCGCCCAAACCCTGAGCAGGCTGATTTGATGACCGACGCTTCCGACCTCCCCAACGACCCCGAACTCGCCGAGACGCAGCCCGACCCGGCCGATGAACTTCAGGCCCGCGACGCCGAGATCGCCGATCTCAAGGACCGGCTGCTGCGCGCCGCCGCCGAGATGGAGAACACCCGCCGCCGCCTTGACCGCGAGCGCGTCGACGCGGCCCAGTACGCGATGACCGGCTTTGCCCGCGATCTGCTCGGCGTCGCCGACAATTTGCGCCGCGCCGTCGCGGCCATGCCCGCCGCCGGCGAATCGGAGCCCGTCGACAAGGTTCGCGGCGGCATCGAGGCGACCGAACGCGAGCTGCTCGCGGTGCTCGGCCGCCACGGCATCACCCGCGTCGAGACCGACGGCAAGCTCGACCCCAACCGCCACCAGGCGATGATCGAGGTCGACAGCGACGAGCACCAGGCCGGCGATATCGTCGCCGAGCTGCAGGCCGGCTACACGATCAAGGACCGGCTGCTGCGCCCGGCGCTGGTCAGCGTCGCCAAATCCAAGGGGGAAGCATGATCATCGTTATCGTCCGTGCCGAGGTCGATCCCGACCGGATCCCGGAACTGCGCCCGGTCCTCGACACGATGATGCGCGAGACTTGGGCGGAAAGCGGCTGCCTGAGCTATTCGATGGCGATCGAAAACGAGGCCGACGGCATCATCTCGATCGTCGAGCGATGGGAAGACGAGGCGGCGCTGCGCTCGCATTTCGGTACGGAGCACATGGAGCTGTTCAACCGCTCCATCAAGGATGCGATTCGGACGATAGATGCGAAGATCTACGACGCCGCCAACGAGCGCCCGCTGATGGCTTGACCGAACGGCAGCACGGCCTCCAGCGCGGCATCCGCCCGGCCGCGCTCTCGCGCCCGGTAGGCGTGTTCGACGATCATCGCCTGCTGCTCGATGCCGTACGCCGCGAACGGCTTGCCCGGTGTCAGTGCATAGCCATAGCGCGCGAACGGACGCCGCTCCCACACCAGCCGCCGCCCGGCCTGAACCTGCCAGCAGTGCGTCAACTCGTGCACCAGGAGCGCGCGGTAGGGCAGAATTTCGGCGGCATAGTCTTCCCGCCACAACCCGCCGTTCGGGTGGAACCAGATATCGCCGTCGGGCGCCATCGTCACCCACGCCGGCTGGAACATGAACCACTTGGCGCAGCGCAGCCGCACCGTGCCGGCATCGAGCGCTGCACCGAAGACCGACGCGGCGATGGCCCGCTCGCCGTCCGTCAGTCCGCGTTCAGTGGCTGGCATGCCCCATCATAGCGGCTTCGGCGGCAACGGCACGCGCCTCGGTGCGCAGCGTGCGACCGTCCTTGAAGGTGAACACCAGCGGCACGGTGCCCCCCGGCTTCACGTCGTGCAGGCCGAAGATCATCAGGTGATTGCCGCCGGGAGCAAAGACCAGCGGCGCGGCGGCACCCACGACCGCGGACGGCAGCTTGTCCATCCGCATAATCCCGCCGGTCATCGTGCTGCTATGCATCTCGATTCGCGCCGCCAGCGGCGACGCCACCGCCACGAGCGTCGCGTCCGCGCCGGCGAGTGTCACATAGCCTGCCGCCGGGCGGCCCGGAACCGCCGCCAGTCGTACCATCGCGGCCGTGGCTTTGAGGCCCGCTGCCGCCTCGACGCGCACGCCGATCAGCAGCGCGAAGATCAGCAGCGCCACCGCCACGGCCACGGCGCCAAAGCCGACCGTCCGCTCCCAAACCCGCGTCACCGAAACCCTCCCGAACTCGGGCGTTGCTGTACGCGACCGACCGCCGCGCCGTCCATGCGCGTGCGCCCCCCTGCGTCACCCTGTTCTTGTAGGGCAAAATCCGCGCCCCTATATCCGCCGGGTCGCTGCGCGCTGCTTGGTTCGAGGGCGCGCGGAACGCATTGCTTATTCAAAAGGATGATCATGGCCAAAGTTATCGGGATCGACCTCGGCACCACCAACAGCTGCGTCGCGGTCATGGAGGGCAGCGCCCCCAAGGTTGTCGAGAATGCCGAAGGCGCGCGCACGACGCCGTCGCAGGTTGCCTTCACCAAGGACAAGGAGCGCCTCGTCGGCCAGCCGGCCAAGCGCCAGGCGGTGACCAATCCCGAGAACACGATCTTCGCGGTCAAGCGCCTGATCGGCCGCGGGTTCAACGACCCGATGACCCAGAAGGACATGGCCCTCGTCCCCTACAAGATCGTCAAGGGCAACAACGGCGACGCCTGGGTCGGGGCCGGCGGCGAGCAATATTCGCCCAGCCAGATCAGCGCCTTCATCCTGCAGAAGATGAAGGAAACCGCCGAATCGTACCTCGGCGAGAAGGTCACGCAGGCGGTCATCACCGTGCCGGCGTACTTCAACGACGCCCAGCGCCAGGCGACCAAGGACGCCGGGCAAATTGCGGGCCTCGAAGTGCTGCGCATCATCAACGAGCCGACGGCGGCGGCGCTCGCCTATGGCCTCGACAAGGTCGGCGCCAAGACGATCGCGGTCTATGACCTCGGCGGCGGCACCTTCGACGTGTCGATCCTCGAGCTCGGCGACGGCGTCTTCGAAGTGAAGTCGACCTCGGGCGACACGTTCCTCGGCGGCGAGGACTTCGACGCCAAGGTCGTCGAGTTCCTGGCAGCCGACTTCCAGAAGGCCGAAGGCATCGACCTGAAGAAGGACAAGCTCGCGCTGCAGCGCCTGAAGGAAGCGGCCGAGAAGGCCAAGATCGAGCTGTCGTCGTCCGCATCGACCGAG